>DASYRJ010000049.1:0-3416 GCA_036004525.1 Gemmatimonadales bacterium
CGGTTGTAGGCGCCGGCGCCGCTGGCCGCACCGCTCGCGGGGTAGACCACCTGCGGCGCGAGCTTGAGCTGATCGATGAAATCCCGGCTGAACGTCGGGATGCGGCTGACCAGCGTGTCCGAAATCTCGACGGCCACGCCCTGGCGCGTCGGTGAAAAATCGGCGCTGGTAGGGGCGGTCACCGTGACTGCCGACAACTCCACGGCCTGCGCGATGAGCTGCGCGTCCACGCGCGTCGCCTCGGAGAGCTTGACGACGATTCCGTTGCGGACGAACGGCTGATGCCCGATAGCACGCACGGTGATCGTGTATGGCCCGCCGACCTCGAGGCCCTGCACGAGGTACTGTCCGTTCGGGCGCGTGCGTGTGCCGGTCGAGAACCCGGTGCCCCGGTGCACGACCTGCACGTCCGCCGTGGCGATCGGCTCCCCTTGCGCGTCCGTGACCTTCCCGGCGATGGCCCCGGTCGTGACCCCCTGGGCCGTGGCAGCGCCGGCGGCGAGGAGCGACAACAGCGCCGCCGCCGTCAAGGCGCGCGACGAGCGAACGATGCAGCGCATGGTTGGATCTCTCCTTCGTGAGAACGGGCGGAGTGAATGGTGCTGCATCGAGACTGGGCAGAAACTGGACTACGTCTGTGCCTTGCGCAAGAGATACACCGCGGCTGCCGCGACGAGGATGTTCGGCGCCCACGCCGCGAGCGCCGGCGGCAGCACGCCCCCCGCGCCCACCGCCTTGGAGAGCTGAAACATCAAGAGCACCGTGAACGTCGTCGCGAGACTCACGCCCACGCCCCACGCCGCCCCCGCGCGCGGCGACGTGATCGCGAGCGGCGCCCCGAACAGCGCGATCAGCACGCAGATGAACGGAATCGCCACCTTGAGCGCCCGCTCGACCCGCAGCTTCTTCGCGTCCGCGCCGCTCCGCGCCAGCGCGTCGATGTAGCGCCCCAGCTCCGCGTACCGCATCTCGTCGGGCGCCTTCGGCTCGGCCAGGAGGTCCGCCGGCCGCTCCTGCAGCACGCGCGTCCGCAGCGAGTCGAACTGGAACGCGTACTCCTCCGACGGCCCGATGCTCCCCGCGCCGCCGCTCCCCACCCCGCCCCCCGTGCCGAGGTAGCGCAGCGCCCCCTCGTGCAGCGTCCAGCGCCGCGTCGTGTCGCCGTACACGGCCCGGTTCGCCGCGAGCACGATCGTGGGGTACGCGGCGCCCGTCCCCTCCCGCTCCAGCAGCACGTCGCGCATCTCGCGCGATGCGAGGTCGAGCGACCGGATCGCGTACACCCAGCCCCGGTCGGCCCGGTACACGAAGTTGTAGCGCGCCGTGGTGGAGCGGATCGCCCGCTCGCCCAGCAGCTCCAGCCGCCGGCTGGTCACCACCGGCGCCAGCTCTCCCAGCACCAGCCCCAGCAGAAACGCCGCCCCCGCCGCCAGGAACAACGGCCGTACCAGGCGGTGAAACGAGATCCCCGACGCCTTCGCGGCCGTCAGCTCCGAATGCCGCCCCAGCGCCCCGACCGTGAATACCGTCGCGAACAGCACCGCCACCGGCAACACCAGGAACATCTTCTCCGGGAGGTCGTACACGTACGACAGCGCGACCGCGCCCTTGCCGATCCCGCGGCTCATGTACGTGTCGAGCTTGTCCGTCAGATCGATCACGATCACGAGGATCGGGAAGCCGAGCAGCGTCACGAGGCACACGCGCGACCATTCGCGCAGGAGGTAGCGATCGAGGGTGCGAAGCAGTGCGGCGTGCGGCGTGCGGTGGGCGGAGTGAAGCATGATCATCAACCCCGCACTCCGCGTTCCGCACTCCGCGCCGGTTTGAGGCGGAGCTTCCCCACGAGCGTTGGAATCCAACCGACCAGCGCCCCCTTGAGATCGTCCCAATCTCCGCCGTGCACCGTGCTGGTCTCCCGCCGCACCGCCCACAGCAGCCCGAGGCCCACCGCCGCGAAGATCAGGTTCGGCGTCCACATCGCGAGGAAGGGCGAAACGACCAGCCGGTCTCCCAGCTCTTCTCCGCCGATCAACCCGACGTAATAGACCGAGAAGACCGCCAGGCTGGTGCCGATCACGAGGCCGATGCCGCCCCGCGGGAACCGTATCGCGAGCGGGACGCCGAGCAGGGCGAAGATCACGCAGGCGGTGGCGATCGCCAGCTTTTTCTGGATCTCCACTTGGTACACGGCCGCCCGCTGCTGCGCCGCCCGCACCCGCTGCTCGAGCGCCGACGGCGCGCCGCCGGTGAAGAGCGACGTCGGGGTCTGCCGCTGTACCGCCGCCGGGCGACGCACCGGGGTCTGCGCCTCCGCCTCGGGCGGCAAGAGCCACCCGGTGAGCAGCGCCAGCACGCGGCAGTACACGCCGGGCGCGACGGCGGCGGGGGGAGTCGGCCCCTCGGGGTCGACCAACCACGGCTCCGCGGGGGCCGGCGTGGGGGGCACCAGGTGGATGAGCCGCCGCAGGTCGCGGGCGACGGCGTCGCGGGCCTCGCGCCGCGCGCGGACGGCGTCCTCGCGCGCCTGCGTCACGACCTGCTGCATGCCGCAGATCGTCATCTCCCGGTCGCCGCGGTAGGTGTCGTTCTCGGTGCGCACCAGCGTATTGCCGACGCCCGCCACGCGAATCCGGTTGGTGCGATAGAACGTGCGGTTGAACTGGCCGGGCCCCGTCCGCTTGACTTCCTGGATCTCGCCGTCGAGCAGGGTGAGGTACAAATCGGTTCCGCCGGGGGTATAAGCCATGCGGCCCGAGTCGGCGGTGATGATCCGGCGCCGCTCGGCATCCCCCAGGTCGTAAATCGTCACATCCTTAAGCTTGTTCGAGGCGGGGTCGATGCGCGCGGCGCGCAGGAAGAACTGCCCCGACACCACCTCGTTGATGACCTGCTCCTTCAACTGAAAGGTCGGCTTCTTGCGCTGGATGTCGACGAGCAGGGTCCGCAGCCGGTGATTCGACCGCGGCAGCAGCTGGTCGTTCCACCCCAGCGCGATCACGCTGACGACGGCCGCGCCGCCGAGCACCGGCCCCAGCAGGCGCCCGATGCTGATGCCGCTCGCTTTCATCGCGGTGATCTCGTTGTCGGCGGCGAGATGGCTGAAGGTGTACAGCACCGCGACGAGCACCGCCATCGGCAAGGTCATCGCGACGATGAACGGGATCGTCAGCGCGAACACTTCGAAGATGACGCCCCAGGGGAGGCCCTTGCCCACGAGGTTGCCGAACTGCTTGGCGACCTGGTTGACCAGCATCGCGCAGGTGAGGGCGCCGAGCGCGAAGCCCAGCGGGGCGAGGTGCTGCCCGAGGATGTAGCGGCTGAGGATGCGCACGGTCGGTCGCGCCATTATATTCGGCGCTCCCCGCCTCTACAAGGGATGCGGCGGACCGCCCTGATCGCTCTGTTCGCCCTCA
>DASYRJ010000050.1:0-3484 GCA_036004525.1 Gemmatimonadales bacterium
GCTCCTCGGAGTCCGGGGTCCTCTCCTCCTCTTCGGCAACGTGAGCTGACGAAGGGACTCGAACCCTCAACCTGCTGATTACAAATCAGCTGCTCTACCAGTTGAGCTACGTCAGCTGGCTGACCGCTGAATCTGACAGCATGGAAGCTTAAACCGGGTGGAGCGCTATCGCAAGGGACGTGCCCGGAAGCACTTAGACCATCCGCCACTTCGTCCCCTGGGGCGTGTCCTCGATCTCCACGCCCCGCGCCTTGAGCTCCGTCCGGATCACGTCGGCGGCCTTGAAATCCTTGGACTTACGGGCACGATCTCGGGCAGCGAGGCGCTCCCGCACCCATTGGTCGAGGGCGGGATCGTGCGCCGCAGCCGCCGAAGCGGCCGGTGCGACCTGGAGCACATCGTCCGCGGTTGACCAAGCCCCGAGCATGGCCGCACCGGGCCTGAGCCCGCCGTCCATCAGCCGGTTGCCCTCCTTCACGAAATCAAACAGCGCCGCCAGGGCCCGGGGCGCGTTCAAGTCTTCGTTCAGGGCTTCACCGAAGCGCTCTCGGAAGGCCTTGGCAAGCTCCACCAGAGGCTTGGGTTCGACGCCGGGGGACTCACCGCCGGACTGGAGCAGGCGTTCGCGAAATGCGCCGAGGCGTCGGGTCCCGTCCCGCGCAGAAGCGAGCGCGTCGTCTGCGTAGTCGAGCTCCTTGCGGTAGTGCGTCTGAAACACCAGGAGGCGGAACGCGCCCGGCTCGACGCCGTCCTCCTTCAGATCACGAACCGTCAGGAAATTCCCGAAGCGCTTCGACATTTTCGTGCCCTTCACATTCAGAAAGGCTCCGTGCAGCCAGTAGCGCGCGAACGGTTGACCGGTCGCCCCCTCGGACTGGGCGATCTCGTTTTCGTGATGCGGGAAGATCAGGTCCACGCCGCCGCAGTGGATGTCGAGCGTCTGGACGCCGCGAGGCTCGATCTCGGCGAGCGACATCGCCGAGCACTCGAGGTGCCAGCCGGGGCGGCCGCGGCCGAACGGCGCATCCCACGCCGCACCCACCGCCTCGTCCTCGGCATCCGCCTTCTTCCATAAGGCGAAGTCGCTCGGGTCGTCCTTGGCGTACTCGTCACTCGCCACGCGCGCCCCCACCTTGATCTCCCGCTGGTCCAGGCGCGACAGCTTGCCGTAGCCGGGGAACTTCCCGATCGCGAAATAGATCGAGCCGTCTTCTCCCTTGTACGCGACGCCCTGCGCGAGCAACCGCTCGACCAGCGCGATCATCAGCGGGATCGACTGGGTGGCGCGCGGGTACACGTGCGCCGGCTTGATGCGCAGATAGTCCCGATCCTCGAAGAACGCCCGCGTGAACGGCTCGGTGTGCTCCGTGAGCCGCTTCCCCGCTTGCCGCGCAGCCTTGATCGTGCGGTCGTCCACGTCGGTCAGGTTCATCATGTGGAACACGTCGTACCCCGAGTGCTCGAGCCACCGACGCAGCAGGTCCTCGAACAGGAACGTCCGGAAGTTGCCGATGTGGGCGTAGTTCCAGACCGTGGGACCGCAGGTATAGAGGGTGACGCGCGGGGGCGCGAGCGGTTGGAACGGCTCCACGCGGCGGGTGAGGGTGTTGTAGAGGGCGAGGGTCACCGTGCGCGAAACGTAGACCCCACCTGGAAACGCGTCAACGCGCCGCGTCGTTGGCGTCCAGCACGATCTCTTCGAGCGATTTGACGCGCACGCGCGACGCCCGCACCGCGAGCCGGTGCGCGTGGCACAGCGCCAGCGCCGCCTCGACCGTGCGGCCCGCGAGCGGCGCCTCGAGTCCCGCAGGCGTGACCCGGAAGCCGGGCGGCGGCTCGGGCGGCGGCCCGTCGAGGACCACCTCCAGCACGCGCTCCGTGAGCAGCGCCGCGAGGGGCCCCGCGCGGACGATGCGGCCGCGGCGCAGCACCAACACGCGCCCCACGACCCGCTCGAGCGCCGCGAGATCGCGGGCGGCGAGCAGGACGGCGACGCCGGTCGCTGCAAGTCGCGCCAGGCGGCCGCTCAAATCGCGCCGGGCCACGGGGTCGAGCCCGGAGAGGGTTTCGTCGAGGAGCAGGACCCGCCGTCCGCCCAGCGCCGCCTGGGCGAGGGCGAGACGCTGTACGTCCGCGCGCCCGAGGGCTGCGGCGCGCGCGCCCGCC
Source organism: Gemmatimonadales bacterium (assembly GCA_036004525.1). GTDB lineage: Bacteria > Gemmatimonadota > Gemmatimonadetes > Gemmatimonadales > GWC2-71-9 > 20CM-2-65-7. The sequence continues at coordinate 2,167 of DASYRJ010000050.1, forward strand.
GCCGCACCGAGGCCCGCCAACTCCAGGGCGTCGTGCACCAGGGCGCGCCGGGCGGCACCCGCCGCGTGGAAGCGCGCGTAGTACGCCAGCACCTCGCGGACCGTCAGCGCGGGCGGAAAAGCCGCCGTCTCGGGGGCGTAGCCCACGAGGCGGCGGGCGCCGCCGCGGGGCGCGTCCACCGGGACGCCGGCCACGAGCGCCTCGCCGCCGCTCGGAACCACCAGCCCCGCGGCGATGCGCAGCAGCGTGCTCTTGCCGGCGCCGGTGGGGCCGACCAGCCCCGCGATCTCGCCCGGGAGCAGGGCGAGCGACACGCCGTCGAGCGCCCGTACCGCGCCGAAGCTGCGGGCGACGTCGCTGAGGGTGAGAGCGTACGTGGTCATCGGCGGCGGATCCGCCTGGCCACGAGACCGCTCGCGAGCACCACGCCGAGCGCAGCCCACGCCGCGGCGTGAAGCAGGGCGGCGACGGCGCCCGTCTGCACCTCCCGGTAGCGCCACAGCGCGGGACCGAGCTCCAGTGCGCTCGCCGCCGCGAGCCGGGCGAGGCCCGGATCCGCGAGGCCGACGAGGTGCTCCGGCGGGGCCGCGCCCGCCACCGCCAGGCAGGCGCTCAGCGCCAGGGCGGCGCCGGTTCCCAAGGCCAGCACCGCCGGCAGCGCGCAGCCTGCGACGGCGGCCGCGGTTGCCACGCCGGGGAGGGCCGCCGCGGGCTCACCGCCAACCGCGACGACGCAGGCGAGCGTCAGTCCCGCAGCCGGAAGGACGGCCGCGAGCCACCGTCCCGCCGCTACGGCCAGGGGCGTCGACGGGTGGGTGAGGGTGACGACGAGCGCCGCGCGGTCGGCGTCCGCGCCGGCCCCGAAGGCGGCGCCCAACACAGCGCCGAAGGCGCCCGCGTACAGCGCGACGCTGACCGGATCGACGCCGTGGTGACCGAGCCACACCAGGCCGGCACCCAGGGCGATGAGCCAGGGACCGAGCCGGGTACGCAGCAGGCGCGGGCGCACCAGCGCCCACTCAGCCAGGACACAGCGGAGGAAATGCACGGGGGCAGTATAGAAGAGGAAGAAGCGGCGCGTGGTACCGAATTGCCGCCGGCGGGATCAAAAAAACGTAGGCGCACGGCATGCCGTGCCCCTACCGGGCGATCATGGCCTCCCTCACAATCGCATCCACCAGCGGCCCCGCCCCGAACCGCACCGGATCGGTCGCGGGAAGCCCGGTCTCCCGCGCCGCCGTCGCGACGGCCGCGCGCGCCGCTCCCTCCTCCATGTCGAACGTGTTGACGCAGATCCCGATCACCTTCGTCGGGTGCA
>DASYRJ010000051.1:0-21579 GCA_036004525.1 Gemmatimonadales bacterium
AGCGAGGTCGGCAGCGGCGCGCGCTTCTTCGTTCGCCTGCCGCTCGCTTCGGCGGCGAAGCCCTAGTTCCTCGGCGACATCGGCGCGTCCAGCACCTCCCGCACCCGCTCCCTGAGCTGGCGCACCGTGAACGGCTTGGCGAGAAACGCCGTGTCGGGCTCGACGATGTCGTTTTGAAAAACGGCCTCCTGCGAGTAGCCCGACATCAAGAGGATCCGCGTCTCGGGGCGCTGCGCCCGCAGGCGACGCAGCAGCTCGGGCACCCGGATGCCCGAGAGCACACCGTCCGACAGCACGAGGTGAATCGGCCCCGCGTGGGCCGCGGCGATCTGCATCGCCGTCTCACCGTCGGCCGCCGGGAGGACGTGATAGCCCTGGCGCTCGAGCGCCGAGACCGCCAGGGCCCGGATGGGCTCCTCGTCCTCCACGAGCAGGATCGTCTCGTGCCCATCCGCTTGGGGCGCCGCCACCGCGGGGCCGGAGGTCCGCACCGCGGCGTCGGTGGTCGGGAAGTAGCACTTGAACGTCGTCCCGACGCCCGGCTCGCTGTACGGGAGAATCGTGCCTTTGCTCTGCTTCACGATTCCGTACACGGTCGCCAGGCCCAGCCCGGTCCCCTTGCCCTTCTCCTTGGTGGTGAAGAACGGCTCGAACACCCGGTCCAACGTCGCCTGGTCCATCCCGCAGCCGGTGTCGCTCACCGCGAGCATCACGTAGCGTCCCGGCTCGAGACCCGCGCGCTCGAGCGGATAGCGCTCGTCCAGCTCCACCGTGCGCGTCTCGATCGTCAGCGTTCCGCCCTTGGGCATCGCGTCCCGGCTGTTGACGGCCAGGTTCATGATGACCTGCTCGATCTGGTTCGGATCGGCCCAGACCGCCGCCAGGTCCGCGTCGCCGGCGGTGACGAGGCGCACGTCCGGCCCCAGCAGGCGGCGCAGCATTTTTTCCAGATCGCTCACGACGCGGTCGAGACGCAGCGCCTTGGGCTCGAACGGTTGCCGCCGGCTGAAGGCGAGCAGCTGCCGCGTCAGGGCGGCCGCCCGGTCGCTCGCCTTGATGATCTCGTCCATGTCCTCGGTGTGAGGATCACCCGGCGGCAGGTCCTGGCGCACCAGGTCGGCGTAGCCGACGACGGCGGTCAGGATGTTGTTGAAGTCGTGGGCGACGCCGCCGGCGAGGCCGCCGAGCGCGTCGAGCTTCTGCGCCTGCCACAGCTGCTGCTCGAGCGACTTGCGATCGCTCACGTCGAGCACCGTGTTCTCGATGCGCATCTCGCCGCCCAGCGCCTTGTGCAGCGTGAGGTTGGCGAGCACCCACACCGGCTTCCCGTCGCGCCGTCGCATGCGCAACTCGAAGTTGCGCAGGTGGCCCGTCTCCCGCAGCGCTGCCAGCACGCGCGGGCGATCCTCGGCCTCCGCGTAGAGCGACGCGGCCTGCTGACCGATGAGCTCGTGCGGCGCGTCGTACCCGAAGATCTTGGCGAACGCGTCGTTGCACAGCAGGATCCGGCCCTCGACGTTGGTCGTGGCCACACCTGCGAGGGCCTGCTCGAACATCTCCCGATAGCGCGTCTCGGCCCGCTCGAGGCGCCGCCCGATGTGCGCGGCCAATCGTGACACGAGCAGCGTCATGAGCCCCAGGCCGCCGACCGCGAGCCACGCGGCGACGAGCACGCGGTCGGCGCCGAGCCCCTCGCCGAAGCGCGCGTCGAGAATGGCGAGCAGCAGAATGAGCGCCGCCGTCGCCGGCAGGAAGGCGCGCAGCATCCGGGCGCGGGGGGACGGTCCGGTGAGCGGCGCCCAGGGCCAGACCCCCGGACCGGCGACCAGCACCACCGCCCCGCCGAGCAGCAGCAGGCTCAACCCGGTGGGCAGGGCGACGGGGATGGTGCCGCTGCCGTAGAGCAACGGCGTGCCGAACGCGTAGCCGAGCGCGACGGTGGCGCCGACTGCTGCCGCGATCGTCGCGAGCACGCCCGCGAGCTGGCGGCGCACCTCCAGGAGACCGATCGCCATCGCCAGGGGCAGCAGCGCGGCCGCCGTCACGGGGGACATCACGCCGAGGCGGACACGCCCGAACTGGCCGGCGCCGCCGCCGAGCACCTGATCCAACTGGCTCGGGAGGAAGAGGTTCGCCAGCGCGACGGCCGCGACGCCCCAGGGCACCACCCGTCGCCACGTACTGCCGGCGAGGAGCGCCGCCGCCAGTAACGCGAACGCGAGTGCCGTGGACGGCGCCATCGGGATGAAGCTCGCCGGGGGAGTGACGAACAGCGGCCAGCCGAGCCACCAGCCGACCAGCACGATGGCCCCGTGGGCGAGGACGACGCCGGCGGCCAGGGGAGGGACGCGATTCATCCTATGACGCTAGAGGGCGCCCCGATGTGCAACAAGGTCATGCGTCACAATAGCCGATCTATCGTGGCTCGGCGGTAGCTGCTTTTCGCCGCAGATCGGTGAGCAGCTGATCCCGGAGCGCGCCGACGGCCCTGCCCCTGATGTTCAGGAGACCGCCGGACGGCATGTTGTCGAAGCGGTAGCGCCGGAACACGAGCACGTAACTCCCCTGCTTGCCGTCGGGCCGCTGGCGGTCCACGATGCAGGTCAGGTCGACCGCCGCCTCGAAATAGTGATTGGCGTAGATCTGCTTGGCCGCCACGAGCGTCACTCCAGGGAGCTCAGGCGGCGTGAACACGACCTGGTGTGTGACACTGAGAATGGGCCGGAGCCGCGGCATGACGTCCTCCGACCAGAACAGCACCTCGGCCGCGCCCGCCAGCTTCTCCCGCGGATAGGACGACAGGTAGCGGCCGAGCGACGGGACATTCTGGTAGACGTACGGCGACTCCGCGAGGAGCCCGGCAAACGCCTCGCTCGAGCGCACGTTGAGGTTGCCGCGATCGTCGTAGACCGCCATCGCCGAATCTCCACGCGCCCGGTAGTCCGTGACGTACTCGACCAGCCGGCGCCGGGCGTAGGCGCTCAATTGGGCCTGGAGATCGGCGGCGGACCAGTCCATCTCCGCATGGATCCGCCGCATGTCCGTCGCCGGCAGCTTCACCACGCAATCGCCCGGCCGGCAATCCTTCATGTCGGCGACGTCTCGGCTGCTGATCGTGACGGCCTCAACGTCCGCCGCGGTCGCGGGATCGCTGAAGATGCCGAGGCGCGAGCGGGTCGGCGTGCGGAGCGACGTCCGGAAGTCGCGCACCTGGGCGACGTAGGTCTCGCGCGGCACCTCGGTCGTGACGATCCCGAATACCGCCACGTCGCGCCGGTCCCGGGTGTCGAGCACCTTGACGACGGCGTCCCCGCGTTCGACCAGGACGAGCTGGGCCGAATCCAAGCCGATACTCTGCCGCAGGAATCGCACCAATTGGGCCGGCGCGGCCTGTCCGTGCATGGGCGCCGCGGCGATCGCGCAGAGAAGCATGATGCCGAGAATGGATTTGGTCATGGAGACCGTCGCTGCATCCTCCACCGGTGTCCCTGCGCGACGTCGGCCAGCTGCGCCCAGTGAGTCCGCGTAGCGAGGCGGCGCCGCTGCACGGGCGTCACGATCTCCGTCGGCGAGATGGGACAGAACGCGCCCGTCACGTCGGGAACCGAATAGACCGGCGCCGGAGTCGTATCGACCAGCGTGAAGTCGAGTTCGTCGGCCAGGTTGTTGGCCGTCGCGTCGCGCACGGTGAGAGGGGCCAGGCCCCAGCGCCACTCGATCATCCGCAGCACCGACGTGTGGTCGTACTGTACGGATGAGGTATGCACCCGTCGCGCGAACGGCGAGACGAGCACGGTGGGCGTGCGAAAGCCGAGCCGGCCGTCGACGTTCCCCGCCGCCAGGTCGGCCGGGGGAATCGGCGCCAGGGGCGGGGGCACGTGGTCGAAGAAGCCACCCCATTCGTCGAAGTTGATGACGAGGACCGTGTTCTTCCAGGCGGGGCTGCGCGTCACCGCCGTATAGATGCGGTTCATCATCGCCTCGCCGGCGCGGATGTCGGAGTAGGGATGGTCGTCCGCCCCCGTCCCGGTCAGCTCCTGGAGGAAGCTCCCGTCCACGAACGCGACGTGCGGGAGGGTGCCCGCAGCGCAATCGGCGTAAAACGCGTCGATGGGGCGGCCGATCGGCAGGTACTTGGCGCCCCACAGCGCGAGGAACGGCAGGTCGGTGTAATAGTACCGGCCCACGAGGCCCCGGACGGCCAGCCGGTCCCAGATCGTCGGGAGCAGAGAGATGGCGAGCGTGTTGGCGATGCGGTCGGTTTGGCCGGCGTGCTGATAGATGCGATTGGGAACCGTCGGGCCCAGGATCGAGCAGAAGTAGCGGTCGAAGGACGTCCAGTCAGGCACCGCGCGGCCGAGGAAAGCGAGGTCCTGCTGGCGGTAGTAGCCGATCGAGAAGACATCGTTGACGCGCAGCCACCCGTCGCACGCCCCGTCGTTGTACTCCACCCGTCCCCCCTCGTAGGAGTGATCGGGATCCTCGTAGCCACACCCCTGGAAGTCAGGAGCCAGGGGGAAGGTCGCGTGGGGCGCGCCCGTGCTATCCACATAGGTCAGCCCCGCCTGCCGGCCATCGGCGCCCGGGAGCCAGCCGAGGAAGTGATCGAACGAGCGGTTCTCCATCATGAAGACGACGACGTGCTCGATCCCGGAGGACGCGGGATCGGGCAGCGCGGCGGGGGCGATCTGCGTGAGCATCGGCGCGGTGATCGAGCGATCGGTGCATCCGAGTGCGACGGCGCCGGCTGCGGTGGCGGTGCCGGTCAGGAACGCGCGGCGCGACATGGATGAGGCCATGGTGGCTCCCGGCTTTTTCTACAAGCTAGAGTGGAGTCTCTTGACGGGCGAGCGCTGCTGATGTATGGTACCACATATGTCACGAACGAAGACCACGGTGTACCTCACCGCCGCCGACTATCGCCGCCTCAAGGCGCTGGCGCGCGCCACCAAGCGGTCCACCGCGCAGCTGGTGCGGGAGGCGGTGGCGGAGTACGCCCAGCGCCACGCGCGCCGCGTCCGTCCCAAGAGCCTGGGCGCGGGGCACAGCGGCCGTCCCGACCTGGGCGCGCGGGCCGAGGAGCTGCTGCGCGGCTTCGGCCGCAAGCGGTGATCGTCGCCGACACCGGCGCGGTCGTCGCGCTGGTGGACGCCGACGAGCGGCACCATCGCGCGCTCCGGGCGGTGTACGAGCGGGACCCCGACGCGTGGGTGCTTCCCTGGGCGATCCTCCCCGAGGTCGATTACCTCCTGGCCGAGCACGTGAGCGCGAAAGTCCAGGCGGCCTTTCTGGCCGACCTGGCAGGCGGCGCGTACGCGGTGGAGTGGGGTGATGGCGGCGACCTCGAGCGGGCGCAGGCCCTCTGCACCCGCTACCGGACGCTCGCGCTTGGCCTGGTGGACGCGGTCGTGATCAGCGTAGCGGAGCGCCTGCGCGCCGAAGCGGTGGCGACGCTCGACCTGCGGCACTTCGGCGCGGTCGAGATCCGCGGCCGGCCGCGCCTCGTGCCGCGCGACCTCGACGGGTGACCGCGCCAACCCTGGTGCGAGTGATGGGGCGGTGGACCGTCACCGCCCTGGTCATCAACGCGATCATCGGGAGCGGCATCTTCGGCCTACCCTCGGTGATCGCCCGGTCCTTGGGGCCGGCGAGCGCGTGGGCCTGGGTGATCGGCGCGGCGGGGAACGCGGTCATCATCCTGTGCTTCGCCGAGGTCGCGTCGCGTTTCACGCAGGCGGGAGGCGCCTACCTCTATGCCCGCGCGTCTCTGGGGCGGCTGCCCGCGATTCTGGTCGGGTGGCTCGCCTATCTCACACGCCTGTCGGCGGTCGCGGCGGGCGCCAACCTGTTCACGGTGAACCTGGCCGAGTTTTTCCCGGGCGTGGGGCGGGAGACCGTCCGCATCGCGGTGCTGACGCTCGTGCTGGGCGCGTTCGCCACCGTCAACTACCGCGGTGCGCGGGGCGGGGCGCGGCTCAGCAATGCATTCACGGTCGGCAAACTGGTGCCGCTCGCGGTCTTCGTGGTCGCCGGCATGGTGTTCGTGGCCCTGCGCCTCCAGGGGATGCCGTCCACGCCGGCGCCGGCCGCAGGGCCGGACTGGCTGCACGCCCTCCTGCTGGTCGGATTCGCGTACGGCGGATACGACGGCGCGATGATCGCGATGAGCGAAGCGCGGGAGCCGCGGCGCGATGCCCCGTTCGCCCTGGGCACGGCGATCGCCTTCCTGGCCGCGCTGTATACCGGCATCCAGCTGCTGGTGAACGCGGCGCTCGCCGACCCCGGCGCGACCGATCGCCCGTTGGTCGACGCGGCGCGGGTCTTTCTCGGCCCGCCGGGAGCGGCGCTGCTCGCCGCCGGGGCGCTCATTTCCGTGGTGGGATTCCTGTCGGCGAACTTCCTGGGCGCTCCGCGACTCACGTTCGCGCTGAGCGAGCACCGCGACGCGCCGGCCGCGTTCGGCCGGATCCACGCGCGCTTCCGGACACCCCACGTGTCGATCGTGACGTTCGCCGCGCTCGTCTGGGCGTTGGCGGTGTACGGCAACTTCCAATGGAACGCGACACTCAGCGCCGTGACGCGGCTGTTCATTTATGGGAGCACGTGCCTGGCGCTGATCGTGCTCCGCCGCACCCAGCCCGGCGGCGCGTGGCTCCCGATCCCCGGCGGGCCGCTTCTCGCGGCCGTCGGGATCGGCTTCTGCGCCTTGCTGGCGGTGCGCATGGGACGCGCGGAGCTGCTCGCCATTCTCGCCGTCACGGGCCTTGGCGTGGTGCACTGGCTCATCGTGCGGCGCGGTCCGCAACCAGGCGCTGCCTAGACGCTCACCCGGTTCCGTCCCGCTTCTTTCGCGCGGTACAGGGCCTTGTCGGCCGCCATCACGACCTGGTCGGGGGTCGAGTGGCGGTTGTCCTTCTCGGCGACGCCGATGCTCACGGTGATCACGATCTGCTCGCGGGTCTTGCGGCCCACCCCCCCGCCTCTGGGGGCCGTGGGCTTCTTGCGGGGGCGAAACCGGCGCCGCAGGGTGAAGCGGCTCGTCGCCACCGTCTCGCGTAGATCCTCGAGGTGCGGGAGACAGTCTTCGGCCCCCTTGCCCGCGAACAGGACGGCAAACTCCTCGCCGCCGTAGCGATACGCTTTCCCACCGCCCGCGACCGCGGCGAGCCGCGCCGCCACCATGCGCAGCACGTGGTCCCCCGCGTCGTGGCCCCACCGGTCGTTGAAGTGCTTGAAGTGATCCACGTCGATCATCGCCACGGTGAACTGGCCGCCGAGGCGCAGCAGCGCCTCGTTGAGCGCCCGCCGTCCGGGCAACTCGGTCAGTCCGTCGCGGTACGCCATCAGATACGATGCCTCGATGACGGCCACGACCAGCACCAGGCCCGCGGTGGAGAACCAGATCACCTCGCCCGGCCCGGCGGCCTTCCAGGAGAGCCCGGCGAACACGGCCGCCAGGGCATAGAGGTAGCCCCGCACCGGGGACTGCAGCTCCCCGAGCCACGCCGCCATGAGCAGCGCGCCGGTGAGGAGGAAGGTGAGGATCGCGGGTTGCGCGACGGGCGTCCACGCGGTGAGGACCGCGGGCAAGAACCGGGTCTTGAGCAGCGCCGTCGCCTGCTGCGGAAAGCTCTTCGCCAGGAAGGACACGGCGACGACCTGGAGGAAAATGGTCCCCCAGCGGACCAGGCCCGCCATCGTGAACGTGCCGCGCTCGGGCAGCAGGGCGATGAGCGCGAGGTTCACGGGTAAGAGGACCGTCGCGGCGTGGAAGAAGAGCCGCTCCCGGGGCGTATCGACGCCGCCCGCGAGGATGTATTGGGTGAGGGCCATCAGCGCGACCGCGAAGACCAGGCGCGACCGGTTGAAACGCCATCCAAGCAGCAGTGCGGCCGCGAGGATCGTGTACGGGTAGACGTCGGCGAGGCCGAGGGCCGGGCCGCGCAGCGACGGCAGCGTGACGAGCAGCGCGGCGCTGATCAGGATCGGCGCTTCCGGCACGAGCAGCGAGAGGATGCGTTTCATGCGGCCAGTAAGGGTACGCGCGGCGCGCGCGAGGTCAACCGGCCCCGACCCCGGCGGGTTGACCGGTCCGCGGGCGGGTGGCGATATTCTCCGGCCCCGGCGGTATCGTCTAGGGGACTAGGACGGAGCCCTCTCAAGGCTCAAACACGGGTTCGAATCCCGTTACCGCTACTGGCAGGGGACGAGCCCCCCCGCCCCCATCGTCTAACGGCTAGGACACCACTCTTTCAAGGTGGGAACAGGGGTTCGATTCCCCTTGGGGGCAATTGAAACCGAAAAAGGCGTCGAGCAAAGACGTCAAACAAAGACGTCAAACAAAGACGTCAAACAAAGACGTTAAATGGGGCCGTATAATGAGGGCGTCGAACGACTTCGTTAGACGCTGTCGTTCGACGGTTTTTGCTGGACGTAGTTGTTAGACGCCGTTTGTAGTTTTTGCGCCGATAGCTCAATTGGCAGAGCAACTGACTCTTAATCAGTAGGTTCCAGGTTCGATTCCTGGTCGGCGCATTCTCAAACAAAAACCGTCAAGGAAAGGCGTCGAGAAGAGTCGTCAAGAAGAACCGTCGAAAGGAACCGTAGCGATACGTCGTACCACGGTTCCACTCGACGCCTCTCTTCGACGATTCTCTTCGACGCTTTTCTTCGACGTATTTTGCTCAACGCCTTTGCTCGACGTATTCTTGGAGATTAGAACCCGATCCCGACCCCCAGACTCGCGTACATGGGCGGCACCATGTCGTTGAAATCCTCCGTCCGCAGCCAGCCGGCTCGCAGCGCGAGCTCGGTGCGACCGATCGCCACCCCACCCACCACGCCGTAGTGATAGGTCCCGCCCGCATCCAAATACCACCCGTCGTTCGCGTCCGGATAGAAGTTCTCGCGATACCAATCGCCGTGGCTACGGCCGCGTCAGACTCACCCCCAGCTGCACGAAGCTCACCGTCGCTCGATCGGCCGCCTGCGCGCCGTTGGACTTCACGCCGCCGCCAATGACACCCACGCCGTAATGAAAGAACGGGGCGAGCGTCCACTTGCGTCCGAATCGGGATTCGTAACCGATCCCCATGAGCGGTCCGATCCCGCTCGAGGTGATCACATCGGTGCCGTCTTCGGTTCGATGGGTGACGAGCGCGGCGCCACCTTTCAGATACAGCCGGCGCCGCGGGGTGGGGAACCAATAGGCGGCGACGCCGATGGCGCCGAGCGTCTGGGTGACGTTTCCGCCCCGGTGCCGCCATGCGGCCAGCTCGGCCCCGATCCGCACGTTGCGACTCGTGCTGCCGCCCAGCGCCGCGAACGCCGACAACCCTCCCGCGCGATGGCCGGCGCAGATCGCGCACGTCACCCGCGCCCACCCGGCCCCGAGCCCGAATCCATACCAGAATCCCGATCCGTCCCGGCGCGCGGTCGCGCGGCGCTGCGCGGCGGCGCCACCGGCGCACACGAGCGACACCGTCACCCCAACGATCACCGCGGCCCGCAGCATAGCGCCCAGTATACATCACCGGTCGTGTGCCCTGCCGGAGGGTGATGCCGGTCACCGCTCCCCTCGCCGCCCGCGCACGAACGTGGGGCAGAGGTAAGCGCATGACCCGCGCACTGCCGTTCTTCCTGCTGGCCACCCTGGTCATCGGGTGCACCGAGGGCCCCGCCGCGCCCGACTACGGCCCGGCCATCGGCAACGCCGCGTCCTACGGCATCTGGACGCCGGGACCGCGCGACGATTGCACCGCCGCTCAGCACGACGCGTACTCGGTCGTGGGCCCGGACCACAAACGCTACCCGACCTGGCACCCGCCGATCGACCCTGCGACCGGCTGCTCGTTCGGGCATGACCACGGGCGCGACCCGCGCGGCTCGGCGCTCTACCGGGAGGTGGGCGCGATCCCCTTCGGGTACGCCAACGAGCAGCTCGACGTCTACGATCCCCTGACGACACGCCACGAGGACCACTTCGGACACAAGGTCGAGTGGCAGAACGACGTCCCGATGCATTTCGGCAGCGACGCCGCCGATGCGCTCTTCGCCGTCCGGTGCGACGTGCTCACCAAGCTCCACCAGGGCACGCACTCGAAGGATGCGTTCACGAACAACCTGCACGAGCTGGCCTATCACATCCGTTGCAGCGACGGCACGGAGCTGCACGTCACCATGCTGGCGGCGATCGGCGACCCCGGGCAGTTCGTCCGCAGCTGCGACGGCGTGACGGTGGCGGTCGGACCGGCCACGCCGCCCAACTCGCCTTCGGGAGGCGGCCAGCGCATCATCCCCGACCGGACGTGCGTGGATCGAGACATCCTGGTGCCGGCGGGCCAGTTCTCGAATTTCGGCACACTGCACGAGAGCTGGCAGACGTCCAACGTGATCCGCCGGGAGGACGGCCACACGCTGGCGTTCTTCAATCCGTATTTCCAGGTGTCGCGGCCGAGCCGGTTCTACGACCCCGCCCTCGCCGGCATCGTCGGCCGCCCGATCGACGTGTGTTACGAAGTCACGCCGGCCGGTGAGCGGGCGTACGGGCAAGATTGCGACGTCTCGACCGGGGGCGGGACGATCGCCGGCGTGACGTTCGACGATCCGCGCTCGGTGTTCAACGGTGTATCCCGCGTCGTGGACGTGAACTCCAACTCCATCGCCAACGCGTCGGGGCCCGAGGTCTGGTACACCGATCCCTTCGGCAAGCACGGCCGACCGCAGCCGTTCCCGGGGTCGATCCGCCAGGTCATCGCCCGGATCGACAATCGGCGTGGCGGGCTCGACCTCGCCGGTCCGACGATCGGCCGCAACCGCGACTACGGCGGCCCGCGGGTTCACGCGCCCAACTGACCGGTCTGGCGCGCGCCACGGCGCCGTAGTATGCTGCGGTGTGCCGCGTCCCGCGCGGCTCCCACCAGCAGCGAGGATCCGATGTCCCGAGTCGACAAGTCGGTCGTCATCAGCAGCCCGCCCGAGAAGGTCATGGCCTACATCGCCGACGTCAGGAACCACCCGGCATTCATCAGCTCCCTCAAGTCCGTCGCCAACGTCGGCGGCGATTCCAAGAAACCCGGCACCGGCTGGGAGTGGACCTACGTGATGGCGGGCGTCGAGATCTCCGGCAAAGCGGAGACGGTCGGCTACACGCCGGCCAAGCAGTTCAGCTACAAGACAACGACGGGTATCAAGAGCACGTTCACCTATCGGGTCGAGCCCGCCAAGGACGGGTCCCGTCTCTCCGTAGACGTCGTCTACGAGATCCCGAAGAGCCTCTTGGGCAAGCTGCAGACGTCGGTGGTCGAAAAGCTCAACGACGCCGAAGGCGCCCGCGCAGTGGAGAACCTCAAGGCCATTCTTGACGAGTAGGGCCGATCCGCGGCTGCTGAAGCTGCCCGGCCTCTGGCTCGTCTTCCCCACCGACCGGGCGGAGGTGGACGACATCGTGCACCGCTGCCGCACGATGGTTCGAGCGTCGGCCGATCAGGTCGCGGTCGACATCCGCCCGCTGCGGTGCCGCGTGGTGCGGATCCGGTTTCGGGGTGACCAGCGACACCGCAAGGCTCGGCTGCTCAGGGCGTTGGTCGCCAAGCAATACCGGGGCATCCTGCCGCGCATCCGCATCCGCCTCTCTTGACGTGCCCGACCGCCTGTCATATACGTGTGCCCGAATTCCGGACGTCCCCTTTCGCCAAGGAGCGCGTATGGAGAACCGCATCGGCTTCGGGAAGCGGCTGGGCGCCATGGTGCTGGACATCGTCATCTGCGTTGTCTTGGTGGCGGTCCTGGGGGGCATGATCGGCGGTATGCTGGGACTGACGGCGGGCAGCCTGGCCGCGGGCCAGAGTGACGCAGCGGCCGGCGCGGTGTCTGGCGCGGCGCTGGGCGCGATCATGGGGATGGTCGCCGCCGCGGCCGTCATCGGCTGCGTGTACTTCCTGATCGAGGGCTTCACCGGCTATACGGTGGGCAAGCTGATCCTCGGCATCCGCGTCGCCAACGCCGACGGTACGCAGGCTCCCGTGTCGACCCTGCTCGCGCGCTGGGCCCTGAAGAACATCAACTTCGTGCTGACGGTGGTGGCCCTGCTGACCGGCATCGAGTTCATCCGGGTGCTCGGCAACCTCGGCGGGCTGGTGATCTTCGTCGGGTGCTTCCTGGTGCTCGGCATGAGCCGGCAGGCCCTGCATGACCGTATCGCGAACACCGCCGTGTACCCGAAGAACATGGTGCACGCCGCGGCTTAGCTGCGTCGTCGCGCCACCGTGCCGATCGCGACGATGAGGTCGCTCAGGTCGTAGGGCTTCGTCACCGACGGCTGGCCGCAGGAATCGAGGAACTGGCGCGTCTCTTCGCGCGCCTGGTCGCCGGTGACGAAGACGAAGCGTTTGGCCAGCTGGGGCCGCTCGTCCACGAGCTGCTCGTAGAGCGCCCGGCCGCCGAGGCGGGGCATCTGCAGGTCCGTGACGACGGCGTCGAAGGCGGTGTCGCGGTCGCCCAGGCGCTCGATCGCCTCGAGGCCGTTCTCGACCGCCACCACGTGGTGCCCCTCCCGCTTGAGCAGCAGCTCCATCGCCTGGCGGTTCACGGCGTCGTCGTCCACGACCAGGATCCGCAACTTGGGGAGACTGGGCGCGGGACCGCTGGCGCGCGGGGCCGCGCCGAGCACGCTCTTGGGCAGCGTGACGACGACTTCGGCGCCCGCGCTGCCGCCGCGCGGCCGGAGTCGCAGGCTGCCGCCGCTCGACTGGGCCAGGGCCCGCGCCAGGGCGAACTCGACCTCCCCGCCGCCGCCGGTCTGCGTGAACCGGAACGGCGACACCAGGCGCTGCTCCGCCTCGACGGGGAGCGGCGGTCCCGAGTCCCACAGTGCCAGCACCAGGGAGGGGCCGGTCTCCGTGGCGTCGAGCCGCAGCTCGCGCGGCGCCGGCGCGTCGCGCAGGCGGCGCAGCGAGAAGTCGAGCAGTTTGGTCAGCATCTCGGTCAGCTGGGCCATCGGGCAGGCGACCATCGGGAGGTTGGCCGGGACGTTGCGGATCACGCGCACGGCCAGCTCGCGGAACGTGGCGTCGCGTTCGGCGAGCACCCCGTTGACGACCACCGTCGGGTCGCACGGCTCGGCGGCGCCGGCGGGGTGGTCGGTCAGCTCGAGGAAATGGCTGGTGATCTCGGCGGCGCGTCGCACTTCGCCGTGCAACATCATCAAGGCGCGGGCGCGCTCGGGGTCGAGGGGGCTGCCGTGCAGCAGATCGGCGAGCGCGCCGATCGCCGAGAGACGGTTGTTGAGGGCATTGAGGACGTTGGCCGAGCCCTCGTCCAGGGCGACGTGCCGGATCTCCGGCGGGGTCACCCGCGGTCCCGGAGCGGGGGACGCGGCGTGGGAGGGGGGCGCGACGCCGAGGGAGGACTGCATCGCCCCGCGGTGCCGGCCCAGCACGAATCCCAACAGTGCGCCCACCGCGGCGCCGAACGCGAATGCGACCCCGAGTCCCATGCACCTAAGCTATGCATCCGCTTGATTCGCGCGAGGCGCCGCCCTAATTTTCCTCGCCCGCCCTGGTGGTGAAACTGGTAGACACGCTGTCTTGAGGGGGCAGTGCCGCAAGGCGTCCCGGTTCGAATCCGGGCCAGGGCATTAGGCCACCACCGCTTCCGTCCTCTCCCACAGCTCCTGCGCCAGCGCTTCGTCCTCCGCCAGGGGATTCGGCGCGCCCGATGTTGGACGCCACGGCCCCGGGGTGGAGCGCGTAGGTCGTCACGTTGGTCCCGGCCAGGCGGCGCGCCAACTCCTTCGCATGTACCACGTTCATGAACTTCGTCACGGCGTAATCCTTGAACCCGCTGCGCCTCGGCGCCGTGCGGCGCTCGCCACATTAACGACGCGCCCTTGCCGCGACTCGCGCACCCTCGGCAGGAGGAGGTTCGTGAGCAAAAAGGGCCCGATGTGTTTGGTCGCGTAGGTCACGTCGAAGCCGTCCTGGCTGAGCGCGCGCGTCCCCGCGATGCCGGCATTGTTCACCAGAACGTCGAGGGGACGGCCGGACGCGAGGAACGCCTCGGCGGCGCGCCGCACCGACGTCAGATCCGATACATCGAGCGGTACCCACTGCACGCGCGCGGCCGGGTACGCCTCGACGAGGGCGCGGCCGATGCCGGAATTCGCTCCCGTGACGAAGAAGGTCGTCATGCCGGAACCGTGCGTTCATGCCGCAGCGAAACCAGGACGAGGACGGCGAGACCGACCACGATGAGCGCGCTCGTCGCCGCGGTGATCTGTAGCCCGTGGGTGAATGCCCGCCGGGCGGTGTCGAGGAGTGCTGCACCGATCCCGGGAAGCTGCGCGGCGACCGTGAGCGCTCCGCCGAGCGTGTCCCGGGCGGTCGCCGCGGCGTCGGGGGGCAATCCGACGAGGACGGCGTCGGTCATGGACCCACGATAGATCGCCGTCCCGATGCTGCCAAGGATGGCGATGCCGAGCGCGCCCCCGAACTCCGAGCACGTTTCCGAGATCCCCGCCGCGGCCCCCGCCCGCTCCGGGGGGACGGCCCCGATGATCAGGTCGTTGGCGAGGGTGAACGCCGGAGACAGACCGAGGGAGAAGATGACCGTGCTGGCGACGACGACCGCCAGACCGGAGGGGCCGCCGGCCTGCGTCAACAGCAGGAACCCGGCGGCCGCGACGATCAGACCCGCCGCCATCAGGACGGCCGGGCGCACCCGGCGCGCCGCGAGCGGGGAAAGGATCGACCCGACGACGAACCCCACGGCGAACGGCATCGACCAGAGGCCGGCCCGCATCGGCGAGAGACCGAGGACGAGTTGCAGGTACTGCGCGATGAAGACATAGGGCCCGAACACCGCGAACGTGGCGAACATGTACGTCGCCAACGACGCGGTGAAGGCCGGCGCGCGGAACAGCCGCAGGTCGATCAACGGATCAGCGAGCGTGTGCTGGCGCCGCACGAACGCGGCGCCGATCACCACCCCCAGCGCGATGGACAGCGCCGGTGCCAACGCGACGCCGTGCGCCGCGATCTGCTTGAGGCCGTAAATGACGCTCAGCACGGCCGCCACCGAGAGGACGGCGCTCGGCAGGTCGGGCCTGCCGGCGTCGGGATCCCGAAACTCGGGCAGCAGGATCGGCGCCAGCACGAGGAGGAGCGCCATCATGGGCACGCTCACGAGAAACACCGAGCCCCACCAGAAGTACTCGAGGAGGAACCCGCCGAGCGGCGGGCCGATCACGGCGCCGGCGGAATAGCTCGAGATCCACACCCCGATGGCGACCGAGCGCTGCCGCGGGTCGAGGAACATGCTGCGAATCAGGGACATCGTGGACGGCGCGAGGGTGGCGCCGGCGAGGCCCAGGACGGCGCGCGAGGCGATCAACATCGTGGGCGTCGTGGAGAACGCGGCGAGGAGCGACGCCAGGGCGAAGGCGACGGCGCCGATCATGAGCAGCCGCCGCCGGCCGATCCGATCGCCGAGGGTCCCCATCGTGATCAGGGACCCCGCGACCAGAAAGCCGTAAATGTCGATGATCCAGAGCAGCTGCGTGCTGCTCGGCTTCAGGTCCGCGGTGAGCGACGGCACCGCCAGGTTCAGCACCGTCAGGTCCATGGAGTAGAGCAGGCAGGGCAGGGCGATCACCGCGAGGCCGATCCACTCGCGGCGTCCGGCCCTCGGTGCGGCGACGGTGGCGGTCATGACGCGCGGCCGACTATCTGCCCTCGAGGACGGAGAGGATGTTGCCGGCGGGGTCCTTGAACCACGCGATCACGGGCCCGACGCCGCGGAAAACGCCCCGTGCGTCGGTCTTGAGACCGGCTTCGTCGTAGATCTCGAAGCGCACGCCGCGCTTCGTGAGCTCGTCGACCGCCTGATCCACGTTGTCCACCGGGAAATTGAGGATGGTGAACGTCGCCGGAGCGTGATTGCGCTTGGGGTACACGAGGACCGTCGCGCCGCCGGCCAGGTGCAGATGCAGCAGACCGTGAGACTCCGAGAGCTTCAAGCCGAGCGTGCGGCCATAGAACTGCTTGGCCTGTTCGAGGTCGTTCACCGAAAAGCCGGAAAACGCCTTTGAGTCCTGGAGCATGGTCCTACCTCCTTGAGGAAGGCGGTGGGCGTCTACGGGCGCGCCGGCTCCATCGCCACGCGAATGCTGCGCCACTTCCCCTGACGGAACCGTACGACGCTGAGCGCACAGCGCGTCACGTGGCCCAGCACGATGGCCAGCCAGATATCGGCGGGTCGCAGGCCGCGCGTCGCCTGAAACAACGCGCACAGTCCGAGCGGCACGACGATCTGGGAGACGATCGAGATGAAAAGGGGCGAGCGGGTGTCGCCGGTGCCCTGGAGGCCGCCCGTGTAGGTGAGCGCGACGGTGACGAAGAGTCCCGAAACGCTGAGGAAGCCGAGCAGCTGCACGCCGAGACCGACGACGACGGGGTCGCTCATGCCGAACAGCCCGAGCAGGGCGCGCGGGATCGTGATGAACAGCACGCCGATCGCCGCCGCGAGCCCGAGGCCGAGTCCTGCGGCGACGTGCACGGCGTGCACCGAGCGTTCGGGGCGGCCCGCTCCCAGATTCTGACCCGCGACCGCAGCGGCGGCGCCCATCAACCCCACCGACGTCCATGTGATGAACGAAAACAGCTCGCTGTAGCCGACCGCATAGGCAGCCTGCGCTTCAGCGCTCTGCGCCAGCGAGCCGATGAACCGCAGCAGCAACACCCCTGCGACGTTCATCGCGATCCCCTGGAACCCGGTCGGGAGGCCGAAGCGGAACAGCGCGCGGATGATGCCCCAGTCGGGGCGCCAGTCCATGCCGCGGTGCCACACGACGGGCAGCCGTCCCGAGAGCAGCAGATACACGGCGGCGCCGCTCATCACCAGGCCTGCCACCGTGGTGCCGACTGCGGCGCCGGCCGTGCCCAATCGGGGAGCGGGTCCGAGGCCGGTGATGAACACGATGTTGCACGCGATGTTCAGGACGGTCAGGAGGACGCCGAGGAGCAAGGGCGTGCGCGCGTCGCCCGCCGCCCGCAACGCGCCGCCCATCATGAAGAACAGCAGCATGCCGATGCTGCCGACGAACATGATGCGCAGGAAGGGGAGCGCCTCGGTGCGCACCGCGGGTGCAGCATGGACCAGGCCCAAGAGGGACGGCGCCAGGACCCAACCGAGCGGCGCGAGCACCAAACCCCAGAGCGCCAGCGCGGCGAGGAACGCCTGGTAGACGGTGCGATTCACCTTCTCGGCGTCGTTCGCCCCGGCAAAGCGGGCGACGAGCACGCCCATCCCGCTGAACACCGACATGACGAACGCGATCACGACGATGAAGATCTGGATCGCGACGCCGATCGCGGCGTTCCCGGCGTAGCCCACGAAACGGCCCACCAGGGCGTGATCGACCATGCCCTGGAGCCCGCCGATCAGGTTCTGCAACACGGTGGGCCACGCGAGCATCCACACGGCGTGACCGAGCGGGCCCTCGACGAGGGACCGGTCGAGCGGCTTACCTCCCCCGTTTGGCATCCAGGCTCCACGGCCCCGGACCAGCGGCTGAGAGGTACAGCCAGATGAAGCAGAAAAGGATGGCGGGGTGCCCCTGGTTGAGGACAGGCCAGAACCCCTGCGGGGCGTGGCCGTAGAAGTAGGCGACCGCCATCTCGCCCGCGAGAATGAAAGCGACGGGACGGGTGAACAGGCCCAGCAGGAGCAGGCCTCCGCCCACGACCTCGATTATGGAGGCAAACCACACCAAGGAGCCCAGGGGAGCGGTACCCCCGCCCGGCATGATGGCCGCCGGAAACGCGAACCACTTCGCGGACCCGAATTGAAAGAACAGGAATGCGGCGACGATCCTGAGAACGCTCAACAGCTGCGGGGCCCAGCCCCGCCACTTCAGGACGACGTTCGGAGCAGTCATGACAAGTACCTCCTCCTCCAAATGAGTCGATCGTTCATACCGTTACGTCGAACGGGGTGGGGCGAAATCGACAGGGCTTACCGCACGCTGCTCGATGCCGCGTCGAGGCTACGCTTCAGCAGGCGCGGGTCCCCAAAACGCTCCGCATACGCGGCGAATCCGCCGGTCGGGCCTCGCCACTCGAGCTCGTCCACGTCGTGGAAGAGCGGCGCGTCGGTCCGGAGCGTCGCCAGCTTCTTGAACAGGACTGCCAGGTCCCGGTGTTCCCCGAGGATGCTGGCCGGGAAGGCCTCGATGGCGCCGTGCTCGTTCAGGAGCCGCGCCGCCTTGACCTTGCCGATACCCGCGATGCCCGGGTATCCGTCCGCCGCATCGCCGACCAGGGCGAGGAAGTCGGGGATCAGGGTGGGCTCCACGCCGAACTTGGCGCGGACGCCGGCGGCATCGCGGATCTCCTTCGCCCGGCGATCGACCTGCACGACCCGCTCGCCCCGGACGCACTGCGCCAGGTCCTTGTCGGGGGTCCAGATGCTGATCTTCTCCACGCGGGGGTTGCCGGCCGCGAGGTGCGCCGCCGAGGCGAGTGCGTCGTCGGCCTCCAGCTCGATCATGGGCCAGACCGCCACGCCCATGGCGGCCAGGGCGTCTTCGAGCGGGTGGAACTGCCTGAGCAGCGCGGGCTCGATGCCGTCTGCCGTCTTGTAACCAGGCCAGAGGTCGTTGCGGAACGACTCGATCACGTGGTCGGTCGCCACGCCGACGTGGGTGGCGCCTTGCTCGATCATCTCCAGGAGGGAATGCAGCACCCCGATCACGGCGCCGAAGGGAGCATCCTCGCCCTGGGAGAATCTTCGGCGGCCGTAGAACTGGCGGAACAGCTCGTACGTGCCGTCGATGAGATGAAGGATCACCGTTCCTTGGCTCGTTGGGCACGTTCGAGGAGCAGGGCGCGCTCGCGCGCGTTGCGTGTGAGCGAGGCCGCGCGCTCGAACTCCCGCCGTGCCTCATCGAGGCGACCCAGCTTGAACAGCAGGTCGCCGCGCACGCTCGGCAGGAGGTGGTAGCTCTTGAGCGACGGCTCGGATCTCAGGGCATCCACCAGGTCGAGCCCCGCGCCCGGACCGAACGCCATCCCGACCGCCACGGCGCGATTCAATTCCACGACGGGGGAGGGGGCGAGCTGACCGAGCGCGACGTAGAGGGCCGCGATGCGCGCCCAATCCGTCTCCGCCGCGGTGCCCGCCCGCGCGTGACAGGCCGCGATGGCCGCCTGGAGCGCGTAGGGGCCGCGCAGCCCACCGAGGGCCTCGGCCCGCTCGAGCGCGGCGAGGCCGCGGCGGATGAGCAGCTGGTCCCAGCGGCCCCGGTCCTGATCGAGCAGCAGGACGGGCTCGCCGGTGGGGCCGACCCGCGCCCTGAGCCGCGACGCCTGGATCTCCATCAGCGCGACGAGCCCGTGGACCTCCGCTTCGGCCGGCGCCAGCTCCGCCAGAATCCGGCCGAGCCGGAGCGCGTCCTCGCACAGCGCCGGCCGCACCCAATCGTCGCCGGCGGTCGCCGAGTAGCCCTCGTTGAACACGAGGTAGATCACCTCGAGGACGGACGCCAGCCGGGCGGCGAGCTCCGTCCCGCGAGGTACCTCGAAGGGGACGCGGGCGTCGGCGAGGGTCCGCTTGGCGCGGACGATGCGCTGGGCGACGGTCGGCTCGGACACGAGGAATGCCCGCGCGATCTCGTCAGTCGTCAGGCCGCCGAGCAGGCGGAGGGTGAGGGCCACGCGCCCCTCGGTCGAGAGCACGGGATGGCAGGCGGTGAAGATGAGACGCAGCAGGTCGTCCCCGACGGGATCGTCGAGTTTGGCGTCCAGATCCCGCTCGGGGCTTTCCTGCCGGGCCGCGAGCTCGACGCCGAGCTCCCCGTGCTTGCGCTCGAGCATCTTGCCCCGCCGCAGCTGGTCGATGGCCCGATGCTTGGCGGTGGCCATGAGCCAGGCGCCCGGGTTGTCCGGAATACCGGATTCCGGCCACCGCTCGAGCGCGGCGACGAGCGCGTCCTGCGCCAGGTCCTCGGCCGCGCCGACGTCGCCCACGATCCGGGCGAGGCCGGCGATCACCTTCGCCGACTCGATGCGCCAGACTGCTTCGATTGTGCGATGGGTATCGGTAGCCGTCACGGCTACCAATCAGTCAGGCTTTCTCCGCTAGAGCAAGTCGTCCACGATGAGCTGCCGTGTCGGTCGTACCTCGACTGTTCCCAGGGGGGCGCTCGGGAAGCGTGATGCGATCTGGCACGCCTCGGCCATGTCGCGCGCCTCGATCAGGTAGAACCCCGCCACGATCTCCTTCGCCTCGGTGAAGGGGCCGTCAGTGACGGTCGGCTTCCCGTGGCGAGGCCGGAGCCAGGCCGCCTTGGCGGCGGGCTCGAGGGCATCCGCCTCGATGAAGTGCCCGCTCTTGCGGAGATCGTCGTTGAGGGCCAGGTGCCGCCGGTTGAGATCGTTCATCTCGCGCGCGGGCAGGGCGGCCATCTTCTGTTCGTCCAGGTAGATCAGGCAAAGGTATTTCATGGCCGGAGGCCTCCTCCTACGCGAAATCTGTGGCTTCGTGCAGCTGGCGGATCTCGGTCTCGCCGTCGCCGGCCACCGCGAGGAAGCGCTTGGCCAGCTCGATCGCTTCTGCCTTCGACGTCGCCTGGACGATCGCGAAGCCCCCGATCACCTCTTTGGCTTCCGTGAACGGCCCATCGGTGACGCTGACCTTCCCGCCGGCGAGCCGCACCCGCGCCCCCTTCGAACTGGGTGCGCACCCTTCGGTGGACAGGAGCTGCCCCGCCTTCGTTTGCTCCTCGATGAGCGCTCCCATCCGGGCGATCTCGTCCCGGGTGGGGGGAACGCCCGCCTCGTTCCGCTTCGTGAGCTCGGCGGCGGGCTTGTAGATCATCAGAAACCGCATGGCTCGGATCTCCCTAGTTGGCCGGCTGCAACACCGACCGGTGCGACGGGCGGCGGGCCGGCACGTGCTGCCAGCGGCGGCGGGCGACGACCGCCGCGAGCACGCCCACGACGGCGGGGATCGCTGCGGGGGCGGCGGGACCGGTCACTACCGTGACCACTGTCGCACCGACCATGATGATCACAAGCCCGGCAGCCGCCAGCGGCGTCAACCCGGGCTGGATCCGGAGGGCCCAGGGGAGGATCAAGCCGAGGGCGCCGGTCACCTCCGCCACGCCGATGAACTTCAGGAATGCGGCCGGCAGCGGTGACATCTGCGCCAGGGCCGCGGCCGGCGCGGCCACCTTCATGCCGCCGGCGAACAGAAAGAGGGCGGCGAGCAGGACCTGCACCGTCCACAGCAGCGCGTTGACCGTCTTCGTGGGTTGCATGGCCATGTCTCCTTCTTGTTTCGGGGTTGGAGCCGGCCAGAACCCCGGCTCTACTCAGACGACGAACCGGAATCCCCGAAATCGACACAGCCGAACTCGTTGTCCTGGTGCCGGTTGATGGCCACCAACCGAGGTCCACTCTCCTAGCCGCCGGCGATGGCCCCGATCACGAGAAAGGGCTCCGTGCCCGACGCCACCGCGTCCGGCAACGGCGCGTCCGCCGGCTCGTGGGTCAGATCGCGGGCGCAGGCGAAGAATCGCAG
>DASYRJ010000052.1:0-8432 GCA_036004525.1 Gemmatimonadales bacterium
GATTATCCCACCAAGCAGATCGTGTTCGACGCGCCGGCGGTGCGGGACCGGCTGACGCGGATCGTGGACGACGAGGACCTCCGCAAGTACATCCTGTAGCTCGCCCTGTCCTCCCCGTAGGTCGCGCTGTCCTCTCTCCGCGACGCGCTCCATAAGGCCGCGACGCCACAGCCGAGCGACGTTGCGCCGTGCGCGCGGTCGGGCGCGTCGTCCCTGAACGCGGCACGATCTCTGCAATCGACGCCCACCGTCCCATTCCCCCGAGCCGTCCCATGTTTCGACACGTCCAGATGTCGCTGTGCGCAGCGGCCATCCTCGCGGCATGTGATGACCCGTTCAATCCGACCGTAGCGAACGTGGCCGGGACCTACCAGGCCACGAAGCTTCAGGTCGATTCAGCCGGGCATATCACGGATTACCTCGCCATTGGTAGTGCGATCACGCTGGAGCTCAACCCTGCCGGAACGGTGAGCGGACACCTCTTCATCGTCGGCGGCAACGACGACGGTGGCGATCTCGACGCCGACATGGCCGGGACGTGGGCACTCGCGGGTGACAGAGTGACCTTCGATCAGACGGCGGATACGTTCGTCCGAGACTATGTCTTCACCGCCAGCCGGGGCCGGTTGCACAGCGAGCACTCGGCGGCCGGGGCCACGGCAACCGTCGTCTTCACCAGGCGCGACTAGCCCTCCGGCTTGTCTCCACACGCCAGGGTGGATAGAATCAGCAGTCCTAGCTGTCATTTTGACTGCCCTAGCCCACCCTGGGAGCGATGGCCAAGCGTGACTTCCTCGCCATAACCGACTTCAGCCTGGACGAGATCCAGCGGCTGTTCGACCTGGCCCAGCGGATGAAGGCCGGCGCCTACCGCGAGGCGCCCCTCGCCCGGAAGACCCTGGCGATGATCTTCGCCAAGTCCAGCACCCGCACCCGGGTCTCGTTCGAGGTCGGGGCCTACCAGCTGGGCGGCCAGGCGCTCTTCCTCTCGAGCAAAGACATCCAGCTGGGCCGCGGCGAGCCCATCCCCGACACCGCCCGGGTGCTGTCGCGCTACGTGGACGGGATCATGATCCGGACCTTCGACCACGGGGAGGTGGAGGAGCTGGCGCGCCACGCCACCATCCCCGTGATCAACGGGCTCACCGATTTAACCCACCCGTGCCAGGTGTTGGCGGACCTGTTCACCATCAAGGAGCATCTCGGCGGGTGGGCGGGGAAGCGGATCGCCTGGGTGGGCGACGGCAATAACATGGCGAACAGCTGGCTCGAGGCGGCGGCGGTACTCGGCTTCGAGCTGCGCCTCGCGTGCCCGGAGGGGTTCGAGCCGAGCCGCGCCAAGTTCGAGCGCGCCTGCAAGCAGGCGCGCGTCACCGTCACGGAGGTCCCCGAAGAAGCGGTCGAAGGGGCGCACGTCGTGAACACCGACGTGTGGGCGTCCATGGGCCAGGAGGGCGAAGCCGAGGCGCGGCGCAACGCCTTCAAGGGCTACACCGTGGACGCCGACCTGATGAAGCTCGCGGCGCCGGGCGCCATCTTCCTGCACTGTCTCCCCGCCCACCGGGGCGAGGAGGTCACCGCCGACGTGATCGACGGCGCGCAGTCCCGCGTATGGGACGAGGCGGAAAACCGGTTGCACGTGCAAAAGGCGTTACTCGCGACTCTGCTCGGGTAGATTAACCCCAGGCCCCCGGCCCCAGGCCCCCGGCCCCGGGCCCCGCTGCCCATGGAGAATCGATGTCTCAAGAGCCTCTGAAGCGTACGCCCCTCCACGACGTCCACGTCCAGCTCGGCGCCAAGATGGTGCCGTTCGCCGGGTTCGAGATGCCTGTCACCTATCCCGCCGGGATCACCGCCGAGCACACCGCGGTGCGCGAGCGGGTGGGGGTGTTCGACGTGTCGCACATGGGCGAGTTCGAGGTCACGGGGCCGGACCGCAACGCCTTCGTGCAGCGCGTCACCTGCAACGACGTCGGCGCCCTGAAGCCCGGCCAGGCGCAGTACTCTGCGATCCTCTCGAACCAGGGCACCTTCGTGGACGATTGCCTGGTGTACCGCTTCGACGACAAGCTGATGCTCGTCGTCAACGCCTCCAACCTGAAGAAGGACTGGGACCATATCGTGGACCAGAAGGGGGGCGCGAACGTCCGGTTGCGCGACATCTCCGATGAGACGGCGCTGCTCGCGGTGCAGGGGCCCAGGGCCGAGGCGCTGCTCGCGCCCCTCACCACCCTCGGCGTCGCGATGATCCCCTACTACCACTTCGCGCAGGGGAAGGTGGCGGGGGTCCAGTGCTTCGTCTCGCGCACCGGTTACACCGGCGAAGACGGCTTCGAGCTGTACTGCCGCTCCGGCGATGCCGAGACGCTGTGGCACGCGCTCGTCGGCGCGGGGCGCGGCGAGCCGTGCGGCCTCGGCGCGCGCGACACGCTGCGACTCGAGGCGGGGCTGCCGCTCTACGGCAACGACATCGACGACACGGTCACTCCCTACGAGGCGGGCCTCGGCTTCATCGTGAAGCTCGACAAGGGCGCGCCGTTCACCGGCCTCGACGCGCTGAAGCGCCAGAAGCTCGAGGGGATCAAGCGGCGCCTGGCCGGCTTCCAGGTGCAGGAGCCCAAGGTGGTCGCGCGCCACGGCTACGCCGTGTTCCTGAACGGGGGGGGCCGGCAGGTGGACGTGGTGCGCAGCGGCACCGTCACCCCGACTGCCGGCACCGCAATCGGCACGACGTACCTGCCGGTCGAGCAGGCCAAGCCGGGCACCGGATTCGAGATCGACGTGCGGGGGAAGCGGGTGCCGGCGGAAGTGGTGAAGGTGCCGTTCGTGCCGCATAGAACCAAGCGGTAAGGGACGGTAAGGGACGGTAAGGGACGGTAAGGGACGGTAAGGGAGCAATGCGGATCGGCATACTCACGATCTCCGATCTTGGTGCGGTGGGCCAGCGGGTGGACACCTCCGGCGACGTGATCCTCGCGTGGGCCGGGGAACGGGGGTACGAGGTCGTGGTGCGCAGCGTCGTGGCCGATGAGACCGACCGCATCGCGGGCAAGCTCGCCCGCTGGGCCGACTCGGGTGAGGTGGACGTCGTGCTCACCACGGGCGGCACCGGCCTGACCGAGCGCGACGTCACGCCCGAAGCGACGGTGGCGGTGCTGGAGCGCGAGGCGCCCGGGATCGCCGAGGCGCTGCGGGTGGGCGCCGCGGCCGCCTTCCCCCGGGCGTGGCTGTCGCGCGGCCGCGCCGGCACGCGCGCCAAGACGCTGATCGTGAACCTTCCCGGTTCGACGGGAGGCGTAAGGGATGGCCTCGCGGTGCTGGAAGCCTTTCTGGATCATGCCGTGGAGCTCGTGACCGGGTCGAATCCCTCGCACGCCGCACCCCGCACCCCGCACGTCGATGCCTGACCGCATCCTCGTCACCACCGACGATCTCGAGCACGCGGTACGCATCAACGCGCACCTCGAGGGGGCCGGGTTCGACACGGCGCTCGTGTCTTCGCTCGACGACGTGCGCCAGGCGGTGCGCGGCGCGAGCCGCGAGCCCGACTGTATCGTCCTGACCGGCGGGTTGCACGAGACGCCGGCCCAGACGCTGCTCGCGGCGGCGCGCGAGCGCGGCGTCTCGACGCTGGGCCTGGTCGAGGCGACGGAGCCCGACGCCAAGGGCGTGGCGCGCGCCCTGGGCCTGACCGCCTGGCTCGCCAAGCCCGCCGACCCCGCCGAGGTCACCGCCACCGTGCGCCGCCTGATCGAGCGGCGCAAGCTCCAGCTCCGCACCGGCATCCTGGGCGAGTCCCCCGCGATCCAGGAGGTGCTCGTCAAAATCGAGCAGATGGCGCCTGTGACATCGACGGTGCTGATCGAGGGGGAGTCGGGGACGGGGAAGGAGCTGGTGGCGCGGGGGATCCATGACCTGTCCCCGCGGCGCGGCAAGGCGTTCGTCGCCGTGAACTGCGCCGCCATCCCCGAGACGCTGCTCGAGAGCGAGCTGTTCGGCCACGAGAAGGGCGCGTTCACCGGCGCCGCCGAGCGGCGGCTGGGGCGGTTCGAGCTGGCCGACGGCGGCACGATCTTCCTCGACGAGGTGGGGGAGATGCCGCCCGCCACGCAGGTCAAGCTGCTGCGCGTGCTCGAGGATCGGAGCTTCTTCCGCGTGGGCGGCATCCAGCCGATCAAGGTGGACGTGCGCGTGATCGCCGCCACCAACCGGTCGCTCAAGGACGCCGTCGCGATCGGCCAGTTCCGCGACGACCTGTTCTACCGACTCAACGTCCTCGCGATCTATCTGACGCCGCTGCGCGAGCGGCGCAGCGACATTCCGCTCCTCGTGCGCCGCTTCATCGCGGAGTTCGCCGCTACGCACGCCCGTCAGGATCGTCCGTTCAGGGGCATCGCTCCCGAGGCGCTGCAGATCCTGGTGGACGCCGACTGGCCCGGGAACGTGCGCCAGCTGCGCAACCTGATCGAGTCGATGGTCGTGCTCGCGCCCGAGGGGGAGATCCGCGCCAGCGACATCCCGCGCGACATCCGCGAGCGCATGGGAGGAGCGGTGCTGCCGGTACGGCTCGCGGGCGCGAGGCGCGACGTCGCCGGGCAGGAGTTGGAGTTCATCCTGCGGAGCCTCATCGAGCTGAAGCTGCAGGTCGAGGAGCTGCGCCGCCGGCTCGACGAGCAGCCCCAGCCCGCGCAGCCCCGCCCCCTACCCCCGCAGCGCGTCGAGGTCATCGAGGTGGGCGGGGGGGAGGGGGGGGAGGGGGGTGAGGGGGGGGGGACCATCCTCGACGCCGAGCCCGTCCCCGAGGGGCCCGTCATCTACCGGGCGGGGATGTCCATGGCCGACGTGGAGCGCGCCGCAATCGAAGCGGCGCTGAAAGAAACGCACGGCAACCGCCGCAAGGCCGCCGAAATGCTCGGCATCGGGGAACGCACCCTGTATCGCAAGCTCAAGGAGTACGCGCTCGCTTGACGCCCCGGGACCCGGGGCGCATCTTAGCTCAGCCCTTCCCACAGTCCCGATCAGCCGGCCGGTGCCTGCTTGGATTTTAAAATCGATCCACAGCTCTGCGTGGCGTGCCTCGCCTGCGTCCGGGTGTGCCCGGCAGACGCGGTCGCGGTGGAGGAGCAGCAGGTCCGGATCGTGGATGACGCGTGCACGCGCTGCGGCGTGTGCCTCCCCGCCTGCCCCCACGACGCGATCCTCGCCATCGGCGACGAGAGCCGGGCGCACGACCTGGCGGCGGCGGGCCGTGCGGTCCTGATCCTGGGCGTCGAGTCGGCCGCCTACTTCTATCCTGCCACCCCGGAGCAAGTCGTAAACGCCTGCTACGCAGCCGGTTACAGCACGGTGCACCGCGGCGTGCTGGGTGACGAGCTGGTCGCCAAGGAGTACCTGGACCTGTGGGCCGACGACGGCTGGGGCACCGTCATCCGCAGCACCTGCCCCGTCATCGTCGAGACGGTGCGGACGCAGTACCCCGAGCTGATCCCGTACCTCGCCCCGGTGGCCACGCCGATCGCCGCCGAGGCGCGCTACCTGAAGGCGATCTACGGGGCCGACACGCCGATCGTGTACGCGGGGGTGTGCCTCACCGAGGGGGGCCCGGACGTGGACGCCGCCATCACCCTGCGGGAGCTGGCGGCCATCCTGCAGCGGCGCGGGGTCCGGATCGAGGATCAGCCGCTCTACTTCAGCCGCATCCCGGAAGAGCGGCGGCGGCACTGGAGCACCGCGGGGGGGCTGCCGCTCGAGATCCTCATGAGCGAGCGGCACGCGAGCCGGCGGTTCCGCAAAGTGCGGGGCCTGGGCCAGCTCGAGGCGATCGCCCGCGCGGTAGGGGTGGATCGGATCGACCTCGGGTTCGTGGACATCCTCCCGTGCGAGGGATGCCTCGATCACCCGCTGCTCGGGCCCCGGGACGAGCTGTTCCGGCGCCGGGAGATCGTGGGGGCGACGGAGCCGCCGCGCGCGGGGGGTTCGGTGCTGGCGGACGGCGTCGCGGTGCAGGTCGGCGCGGCGTTCCCCGTACAGGCGGACGGCCGCGAGGCGTCGCTCGAGGCGGTGGAGGAGGTGCTCGGGCAGATCGGGCTCGCGCCCAACGGCCGGGCGTGGGACTGCGGCGCGTGCGGCTACGGGACCTGCCGCGACTTCGCGATCGCGGCGGCGCAGGGGCGGACGACGCTCAAGTCGTGTCCCCCGTACCTCGAGAAGCAGGCGGCGGCGGCGCAGCAGGCGGCGGCCGTGGATGCGCTCACGGGCCTCGCCTCGTTCCGCGTGTTGCGCGATCGGTTGGCCAACGAAGTGGCCCGCGGCCGCCGCACCGGGGAGCGGTTCGCGGTCCTGTTCCTGGACCTGGACAACTTCAAGCAGGTGAACGACCAGTTCGGGCACGAAGCGGGCAATGAGGTGCTGCGGCTCACGGCGCGCGCCTGCGGGGAGCACATCCGGTCCACCGACGTCGCGGGGCGCTACGGCGGCGACGAGTTCGTGGTCGTGCTGGTGGGCACGGGGAGAGATGGGGCGGTCGGGGTGGCGGACAAGATCCGCGCCGCGGTCGAGGAGATCGGCGAGCGGCTCGAGTATCCCGCCGGGCTCGTGACCGCGAGCATCGGGGTGGCGGAATACCGGGCGGACAAGGAGGAGGAAGACGTGCTGGTCGCCGCGGACCGCGCGCTGTATCGCGCGAAGGCCGGCGGCCGGAACCAGGTGGCAACGGGAGAGTGACGACGTGACGACTGCCAATCCGGAACAGGAGCCTCTGCCTTTGGTGCCGGGACAAAGCCCCGATCCGTGGGGAATCAAGCGAGTCGAGAACCTGATCACGGCGCTCACCGGCGTGCTGTCGGCGCGGGTGGTGACGACGCCGCTGGGCGAGGTGAGCGAGGTGCACGTGCTCACCCGCAGCGACGTCCAGCCGAAGCAGGTCGTGCGCAACATCGAGTCGGCGCTGATGGCGCAGCTCGGCTTCAAGATCGACCACCGCAAGATCAGCGTGGCGCAGACGGCCGACGTGCGGCCGATCGAGGCGCTGCAAAACGAGGCGATCACCGAGCGCGCCAAGCGGCGGGTGGTGGTGTTCCGCGGCCTCGAGGTGCGGCCGGCGGAGCGCCAGCAGCGGGTGCGCGTGCTCGTCAGGCTCGCGTTCGGGGACAAGGAGGCGGAGGCGGAGGAGGTCGGGACCGACACGATGCGCAACCGCGTGGAGGCGGCGGCGCGCGCGACGGCGGCCTGTCTCGATCAGTTGATCCCCGACAACTCGATCGCGCTCGAGGGGGCGCAACTGATCGATGCATTTGACCGGAAGTTCGTCCTGGTGGCGGTGCACGGGTTGGGGGGCCGGGAGGCGCAGTTGCTCGCGGGAACGTGCGAAATCCGCGAATCAGCGGAGCGGAGTGCGGTGTTGGCCGTGTTGGACGCGACGAATCGGTGGGTAGATGCGCGTAGATAAGTCGTTGAAGGAAAATCGTTTAACAGAGGCGTAGAAACACACCGTCGAGAGTACCCCCCGTCATGTCGTCCCTCGCCAGACGGGGGGACTAGCGGATTTCGTGTTTTAGCGGTATTTCGTGTTCCGTGAATTCCACTCGTTCAAAGCGCTATTGGGGCACCCAACGTGTTGCGCGCGTGCTACAGGTGACGCCCGCGACCGTTGCCGCCTGGATCGATCAGGGCCATCTCAAGGGGCACAAGACGCCCACGGGTCGGCGCCGGGTCGAGTCGGCGGATCTCGTGTCATTTCTGCGGGCGCACCAGATGCCGGTGCCGTCGGAGCTGGTGGCGATGCGCGAGCGCGACGTGGTGGTGGTGGTGGAGGACGATGCGAGTTATCTCAATGCGTTGGTGCGGACCCTGGCGCGCGACGCGCCCGAGATCGAGGTGGTGGAGGCGCGGACGGCGATGGACGGCCTGCTCGAGATCGGCCGCCTGAAGCCGAACCTTGTCGTGCTCGACTTCCGGTTGCCGGACCTGAACGCGGTGCAGGTGGTGGAGCGGCTGCTCGATCCGTTGCGGCGGTTGACGTGGGACGTGATGGTGGTGACGGGCGGGATGCCGATGGAGGCGGAGGAGCAGCTGCGGCGGGTGGGGGTGCGGACGATCGTGAACAAGGCGCAGGGGATGCCGGTGGTGGTGGCGGCGATTCAGACGGCGCTGAGGGCACGGCAGGTCGCGTAATCGAGAATACGCCCGCGGGCCGGATGGCGCGCGGGTTGAGCGATACAGGACACTTTCTGATAATGGGGGCCCCTGGTCACCGCTAGCTAGAGCGGAGAGAAGCGGACAGAGGACGAGCGGAGCGTCGGGTACGTCATAGCGAGGCGTACCACTCCAACTACGGAAGCACTACTCGTAGGGACCTTGAGGAGGTGACGCTCAATGTTACAGCTGCTCGCTTTTCTGTTCACGGCGATCGCGAAGCTGTTTTTCGCGGACGG
>DASYRJ010000053.1:0-2036 GCA_036004525.1 Gemmatimonadales bacterium
GGTGGGCGAGGACCAGGTGCAGCACCTCGAGCTGATGCGCGAGATCGCCCGTCGCTGGAATGCCCGGTACGGCGAGGGCTACTTTCCCGAGCCGCAGCCGCTGCTCACGAAAACGAAGCGCGTGCTGGGGCTCGACGGCCAGGCGAAGATGTCGAAGAGTCTGGGCAATACGATCGGCCTCTTCGACTCGCCGGAGACGATCTGGGAGAAGCTGCGGCCCGCCGCCACTGATCCCGCCCGGAAGACCCGCAAGGATCCCGGCAACCCCGACATCTGCAATATCTTCACGATTCACCAGGGTTTCTCGTCACCCGAAACCCAGGCGGAGGTGGCGCACAAGTGCCGAACCGCCGGCTGGGGCTGCCTCGACTGCAAACGGGTGCTGGCGGACAATATGATAGCCGCGCTCACCCCCATCCGCGAGCGGGCCGACGCGATCCGGCGCGATCGGGCGGCGCTCGCCGCGCGGCTCTCCGCCGGTGCCGCGAAGGCGCGAACGCTGGCCCGCCGCACCATCGCCGAAGTGCGCGAACGGATGGGATTCCTCAAGTCCGCGGAGGCCTGATGCTGGACCGGTTGATCGAGATCTTCCGCCTCGACCTGATGCTCCAGATCGGCCTGGGGACGCTGCTCGGCGGCGCGATCGGGCTCGAGCGTGAGCTGGGCGGGAAGCCGGCGGGCCTGCGCACCAACATTCTCATCTGCATCGGCTCGGTGCTGTACACGCATCTCTCGATCGCGATGGCGGGGTCCAACACCGACCCGACCCGCGTGGCCGGGCAGATCGTGACCGGCGTCGGGTTCATCGGCGCCGGAACGATCCTGCACGCCCGGGGCGCCGTGGTGGGCCTCACCAGCGCCGCCACGATCTGGGTCGTCGCGGCCATCGGCGTGGCGCTGGGCAGCGGGTACTACCTGGAAAGCCTGGGCACGACGCTCGCGGTCATCGTCGTGCTCCAGGGGCTGGGCCGCGTCGAGAGCTTCGTCGAGCGTCAAGCCGCCCGCAGCAGCGTCACGATCCACGCGCGGCCCGGCCCCACGGTGCTCGAAGAGCTCGAGACGGTGGTGCGGCGCTCGGGCCTCGACATCCTCAACGTCGCCAGCCGCCAGGAGAACGTGGACCTCGTCGTCGAGTTTCAGATGCGCGGGCCGAAGCGCCTGCACGACCAGGTGATGATCGGCCTGCTGCATCACGACAAGGTCCGCACGGTCTCGACCGGAGAGTGAGCCGGCGCCTCGTCAGCGATCTCGCGGCGGCCTACGCCGCGTGGCGCATTCCGGCGGCGAGCGTCGCGGCGATCCGCGCGGCGCTGGGAGCGGGCTGGGAGGTCGTGGAGGTGCGCACCCCCGCCGTCTCCGCCGGCGACGGCGGTGTGGGGCGCGCGGAGGCGGCCGCCGCGGCGCGTGGCGCCGAGATCTACCTCGGCTTCGGCGTGTCGGAGGGTGTTCTGGAGGCGGGACGCGGAACGCTGCGGTGGGTGCACAGCGGCACCGCGGGTGTCGGGTCGAGCTTGCCGAGCCTGCGCGGGACGGGCGTCGTGCTGACGAACTCGGCGGGCGTGCACGCGGAGCCGATGGCCGACTGGGTGATCGCGGCGATCAGCTACTTCGCCCGCGGGCTCGATCGCGCCGTAGAAGCGCAGGCGCAGCGCCGCTGGGTGAAGGAAGAGGTCGAGCGCCTAGCGGTGCCCATGCGCGAGCTCCAGGACCTGCGCGTCGGGATTCTGGGTCTGGGTGGAATCGGCACGGCGGTGGCGGGCCGCGCGCTCGGGCTCGGCATGTCGGTCGCCGGCGTGCGCCGGCGCCCCGAGCGGAACGGCCCGGCAGGGCTGCGTTGGGTCGGCGGGTTGGACGAGTTGCCGCGCCTCGCCGCCGAGAGCGACTGCCTGGTGATCGCGGCGCCGCACACGCTCGCGACGGCGGGCGCGGTGAACCGACGGGTCCTCGAGCTGCTGCCGGCGCACGCCGTGGTCGTGAACGTGTCGCGCGGCTCGCTGCTCGACGAGGCGGCGCTGCTGGCGCTGATCGACGCGGGA
>DASYRJ010000054.1:0-49044 GCA_036004525.1 Gemmatimonadales bacterium
TGCGGCGTGCGGCGTGCGGCGTGCGGAATCGCCTTGCACGATCGTGCGCCACGACGCCCACGCATAGACTCCGCACGCCCCACGCCGCACGCCGCAGGGGGACGAGGGAGGGGGTTGGGCGGTGAGGGTCGGCGTCGACGTCGGCGGGACGTTCACCGATCTCGTCGCGGTCGCGTCCGACGGAAGCCTCGAGATCCGGAAGGTGGCGAGTACCCCGGCCGATCCGGCGATCGGCTTGCTCCGCGCGGTAGCTGAGCTCGGCACGCGCGATCCCATCGACGTCCTGGTGCACGGCACCACCGTCGCGACGAACGCCCTGCTCGAGCGCCGCGGCGCCCGGGTGGCGCTCGTCACCACCGCCGGGTTCGAGGACCTGCTCTGGCTGCGCCGGCAGGACCGGCCGTCGCTATACGATCTCGCACGGGACCATCCTCCACCGCTGGTGGAGCGCAGAGACGTCGTCGGGGCGGTCGAGCGGATGGGACCCGAAGGACCCGTCGTGCCCCTCACCGACGCGGAAGTCGCTCGCGTGGTGGCCGCCGTCCGCGCCCAGCAACCCGCCCCCGAGGCGGTCGCCGTGTCGCTGCTGTTCGCCTTCCGTCATCCCACGCACGAGCGCCGGCTGGCCGAAGCGCTGCACGCCGCTCTGCCCGGCGTCGTGGTCGTCGCGAGCCACGAGATCCTGCCCCTGTTCCGCGAGTACGAGCGGACCAGCACGACCGCCGCCGAAGCGTACTTGCGGCCGCGGATCTCGACCTACGTCGCCGGCACCGCCGCGAAAGTCCCCGCGCCGCTGCAGATCATGACCTCGAACGGGGGCACACTCGCGCCCGGCGCCGCGGCCGCACGCGCAGCGAGCCTCGCCCTGTCGGGGCCGGCGGGGGGAGTCGTGGGGGCGCGGCTAGTCGGGGAGGCGGTCGGCATCGCCGACCTGCTGACGCTGGACATGGGCGGGACGAGCGCCGATGCGAGTCTCGTGACGGGCGGCGTCGCGCTCACGGAGGGCGCGGAGACCGTCGCGGGGATCCCCCTCGCGCTCCCCGCGATCCCCATCGAGACGGTGAGCGCGGGTGGCGGCAGCATTGCCACCGTGGACGACGGAGGGGCGCTGAAGGTGGGGCCGCGCAGCGCCGGTGCGAACCCCGGTCCCGTCTGCTACGGACGGGGGGGCACGGAGCCCACCGTCACGGACGCGTGCCTCGCCCTCGGCTGGCTCGACCCCGCCCAACCGCTCGCCGACGACGTTCGCCTCGATCGCGCGGCGGCGGAGCGGGCGTTGCGCACGCTGGGCGGCGACGCCGGCCGCGTGGCGGCGGGGATCGTCGAGGTGGCCGGCGCCGCCCTGGCCCGCGCGCTGAAGCGGGTCAGCGTGGCACGCGGGATCGATCCGCGCGGGATGGCGCTGCTTCCCTTCGGGGGCGCCGGTCCGCTGTTCGGATGCGCGCTCGCCGATGCCTTGGGGATGCCGCGCGTCGTGATTCCGCCGCACCCCGGCGTGCTTTCCGCCCTGGGCCTCGCCGCGGCGCCGGAGCGCGTCGAGGTGCTCGCCTCGCTGCACCGGCGGCTCGGGGACCTGAGTGCCGGAGACATCCGGGGTGCCTTCCAGCCGTTGCTGACCCAAGTCGACGGGCAGCTCGCCGGAGCGGTGGTGACCCGCTTCGCCGATTGCCGCTTCGCCGGACAGGGGTACGAGGTTACCGTCCCGGCGCCGGACGACGACCCGGCAACACTCGCGGCGGCGTTCCGGGACGCGCACCGCGCGCGCTACGGGCATGCGGACCCCGATCAGCCGATCGAGCTCGCGAGCCTGCGCGTCGCCGCCGAGCGGCTCGTGCCCGCTCCCGGGATCGGCCGGCGCGGGGCCCGGGGGAGGGGGGAGCGGGGTGGCCGGCCCACGCCCGGGCGCCGGGAGATCGTGACGCGCGGCGGCACGCCGGCGCAGGCCGAAGTCTGGCCGCTCGGCGAGTTGCCCGCCGGGCTCGTCCTGCGGGGTCCCGCCGTCCTCGCGGGCCCCGACGCGACCGCGCTGATTGAAGCCGGCTGGTGCGGCACCGTGCACGCCTCCGGTGCGGTCATCGTGGAGCGGCGATGACGCTCGACGCCGTCGGTCTCGAAGTGATGGCCCACGCCTTCGCGTCCATCGCGGAAGAAATGGGTCTCGTGCTGGTACACAGCGCCCTTTCCCCCAACATCCGGGAGCGGCGCGATGCCTCGGCCGCGTTGTTCGACGCGGACGGCGAGATGATCGCCCAGGCCGCCCATATCCCCGTCCATCTCGGCGCCCTGGCGGATGCCGTGGGGGCGGTGCGCGCCGCGCGGCCCTCCCCCGGGCCCGGCGACGTGTTTTTGCTCAACGATCCCTACGCGGGCGGCAGCCACCTGCCGGACCTCACGTTGGTCGGCGCGATCGATGTGGACGGCGGCGTCGGCGGCTACAGCGTGGTGCGGGCGCATCATTCGGACGTTGGCGGCATGACGCCGGGGAGCATGCCCGCCGGCGCGCGCGACATTTTCGCCGAGGGCATCGTGATCCCGCCGGTGCGGTTGACGCCGGATGTGGAGCGGCTGCTGCTCGCGAACGTGCGCACCCCCGCGATGCGGCGGGGCGACCTCGCCGCCCAGCGCGCCGCCGTCGAGCGCGGCGCGGAGGGATGGCGCGCGTTGGGCCGCCGGCACGGCTGGGATGCGCTCCGCGGTGCGGCAGGCGAGCTGCTCGACTACGCCGAGCGGCGGACGCGCGCGGCGCTTTCCCGCCTTCCGGCCTCCCCCTCCCGATTCGAGGCGCTGGATTACCTGGAGGGAGACGGCGTCGACGATCGGGACCTGGAGATCCGCGTGCGCGTGGAAATCCGGGGCGGCGTGTTCCACGCGGACTTCGCCGGCACGGCGCCCGCCGCGCGCGGCAACGTCAATTGTCCGCTGGCGGTGACGCGTTCGGCGGTGCTGTTCGTGGTGCGCACGCTGCTTCCCGGCGACGTCCCGACGAACGGCGGCGTGCAGCGTGCGGTGCGCGTGACCGCGCCCGAGGGCTGCGTCGTGAACGCGCGGTTTCCGAGCGCGGTGGCCGCGGGCAACGTGGAGACGTCGCAGCGGATCGCCGATACGGTGTTCCGCGCGCTGGCACAGGGCGGGCTCCCGGTGCCCGCGCAGGGGCAGGGGACGATGAATAACGTGACGTTCGGGGGCCGGGAGTCGGGAGTCGGGAGTCAGGGGTGGACATATTATGAGACCATCGGCGGCGGACAGGGAGCGAGCCCCGGCGCGCACGGGCCGTCGGGTGTGCACGTGGGGATGTCCAATACACGCAATACGCCGATTGAAGTGTTGGAGATGGAGCACCCGCTGCGGGTGCGGGAGTACGCCCTGAGGCGGGGCAGCGGCGGCGGCGGGAGCTGGGCGGGCGGGGACGGCGTCATCCGCGACTTCGAGGCGCTGGCGCCGATGGAGGCGACGTTGCTCACGGAGCGTCGCCGGCACGGGCCCAGCGGCGCGGCGGGCGGTGGGGACGGCGCCTGCGGCGTGAACCTCCTCAACGGCTCCCCGCTCCCTGCGAAGGCCACGCTGCGCCTCTCACCTGGAGACGTGTTGAGGATCGAGACCCCCGGCGGTGGCGGCTGGGGAGCGGGCAAACCGGAGGACAAACGATGACTTGGATTCTGGTAGCACTGCTGGGACTCGTGGCGGGCGTGGTCTCAGGACTGTTCGGCGTGGGCGGGGCGATCGTGATCATTCCGGGCCTCGTGGTGCTCGCGAGGCTTCCTCAACACACGGCGCACGGAACGTCGCTCGCCGCGCTGCTTCTGCCCGTGGGTGTCCTCGGCGCGCTCGAGTATTACAAGCGCGGCCAGGTGAACGTCGCATTCGCCGCGGTGGTGGCCGTCGGCCTGCTCATCGGAGCATACTTTGGCGCGAAGCTCGCCGGGACGATGTCCGACGTGGTGCTGCGCCGCGCCTTCGGCGTGTTCCTGCTCGTCGTGTCGGTGCGCCTGCTGGCGTCGTGAGGCTACGACCAGCTCAGATCATGCTTGGATAGGGGCAGCGACCGAATCCGCTTGCCCGTCGCTGCGAAGACGGCGTTGCACAGCGCCGGGATGACCGGCGGCAACGCCGGCTCACCCAGCCCCGTCGGGGGGAACTCGGTGGTGCGGAAGTGCACCTCGACCGGGGCCGCCTGGGTGAGTCTCAGAAGCTTGAAGTCGTGGAAGTTGCTCTGCACCGTTCGCCCACGCTCGATCGTGATCTCCTGCCCCAGGGCCTCCGAGAGACCATCGAGTGTCGCGCCCTGCGCCTGGTTTTCCGCGTTGCTCAGATTGATGACCTGGCTGCCGATATCGCCGGCCACCCAGACCTGGTCGACCCTGACGGCCCCGGTCCGGCTCACCGTGGCCTGAACGACTTCGGCGAAATAGCCGCGATGGCTGAAGTGGAACGCCACGCCCATTCCGGTGCCCTTGGGGAGCGTCCGCTTCCCCCATGCCGACTTCTCGGCCACCAACTCCAACACCCCGCGCATGCGGGCGGCGTTGAACGACGGCGGCTGCGAGGGAGCGGGAGTCTCGGGTGGTTGCTCGGTGGCGAGCAGCGCGAGCCGGAATTCGACCGGGTCTTTCCCCGCGGCGTGCGCCAGCTCGTCGATGAACGACTGGATGGCGAAGGCGATGCCGTTGCTCCCCGGCGCCCGCAACGCTCCCGTGGGGACGCCGAGGGGCATGACCGACGTGTCGAGCGCGAAATGGGGCACGAACCGGGCCGGGAATTCCGAGGCCGAGATCGCCGCGCTCGGGGCGAAGCGCTCTCCCTCGCCGAAGGAGACGAAGTGGTCCCGCCACGCCACGATCGAGCCCGCGGGGCTCAGGCCTCCCCGGAAATAATGGAATCCGGCGGGCCGGTAGAAGTCGTGCCGGATGTCGTCCTCGCGCGTCCAGAGGAGTTTCACGGGCACACCGATCTCCTTGGCGATCCGCGCGGCCTCGACCATGTAATCGTTATTGAGTCTCCGCCCGAAGCCCCCGCCGGCCCGAAGGAGATGAATCGTGATGTCGCCTTCCTGGATGCCCAGCGTCCGCGCCACGAGGCCGCGGCCGGACTGCGGCGTCTGCGTCGGCGCCCAGATTTCGAGCTTCCCGTCCCGGCGATTGAAATGCGCCGTGCAGTTCTGGGGCTCGAGCGGCGCATGCGCCAGGAACGGATAGAAGTACTCGGCCTCCACGACCCGCGCGGCGCTCTTGAGCGCCGCATCCACATCGCCGTCGGCGCGCAAGCTTCGCTGCGGAGGCTGGTGCGACAGTTCGGCGGCCTTCGCGGCGAATCCGTTGCTGCTTTGCTCGACCGTCGGGCCTTCGCTCCAGGTCACGCGTAACTTCCCTCGGGCGCTCTGGGCGGCCCACCAGGTATCGGCCACGATCGCCACACCGCCGAGGAGTCCGTTCAGGGCCCCCCCCGTGCCCGGCTCCACCACGAACGCGTGCCTGACGCCGGGTTGGGTCTTGACCTCGTCCAGATTGGCCGTTGCCACCGTGCCACCGAACACCGGACACTTCTCGAACACGGCGTACAGCATTCCGGCCACGGTGAAATCGATGCCGTACAGGGGCCGGCCGGTGACGATGGCGCGGTTGTCCACACCCGCCACGCGGGTACCGATGATCGTGTAGTCCTTGGGCTCCTTGAGCTTGACCGTCTCGAGATCGGGAGCCGGGACGGTCGCCGCCCTATCCACCAGTTGGCCGTAGGTGAGCCGGCGATTCGTGGCGCGATGGCGCACCGCACCGAGCGCGGTCTCGCACTCGGAGTCCGAGACCCCCCACGTCTGAGCCGCTGCTGTGATCAGCATGACGCGGGCGGCGGCACCGACGCGCCGCATCGGTAGCCAGTGGTTCGGCGTCGCCGTGCTGCCCCCCGCGTACTGATTCCGGAACGCCGCAGTGTCGAGCGAGCCTTGCTCGATCCTGACGTTCCTCCAGTCCGCGTCCAGCTCCTCTGCGATCAGCATGGGCAACATGGTCTTGATGCCCTGACCGACTTCAGGGTTCTGCGCGGTGATGGTGACCGCGCCGTCCGGCGTGATGCGGAGAAATGCGTTGGGGGTGAAGTCGGCACCGGGCTCGGCGGCCAGGGCACGGGCGGTGCGGAACGGCTCGATGTAGGTCGCCAGCAGCATGCCGCCGCCGGCCGCGGCGGTGACGCGGAGGAATTGGCGGCGGGTCGTCATTGGGCCTCCGCTCCCGCGGTCGCAGCGCGGTGAATGGCCTGTCGGATGCGTAGATACGTGGCGCAGCGGCACAGGTTGCCGTCCATCGCGGCGTCGATGTCCGCGTCCGTCGGCCTGGGGTGCTTCGCCAGGAGTGCGGCGGCCGACATGAGCTGCCCCGCCTGGCAGTAGCCGCACTGCGGCACGTCCAACTCCTGCCAGGCGCGTTGCAGCGGGTGCGATCCGTCGGGTGAGAGGCCTTCGATGGTGGTGACCTCGGTGCCCTGAACTCGGGAAACGGGCGTGGTGCAGGACCGCGTCGGCTCCCCGCCGACGTGGACGGTGCAGGCACCACACTGCGCCATGCCGCAGCCGAATTTCGTGCCCTTGAGATCCAGGACGTCGCGCAGCACCCAGAGCAGCGGCATGTCGGGTGGAACGTCGACGGTGACGGATTTCCCGTTGACCTTGAATCGCGTTTTCATGGGCGATTCCTTCCAAGCAGATCCTTCGCTTCGCGCGCGTTCCGCGCGCTCGCTCAGGATGACAGGCTCGCTCGCTCTTCGAAACAGAAATAAGAAATAAGGGAACCACGCTCCGATGCAAGGCTGCGAGGGTGAGAGGTGTCGCGCAGCCGCAACGCGCCTACTCCGCTGCCGTCCCCCGCTCGAACACCCGCCCCTCGACGAACAGCCGGTACAGCTCGGCGTCGAGCTGTCCCTCCTGGACCTCCTGGGTCAGGATGTCGAGCGCCCGCTCGGGAGGCACCGCGCGCTTGTAGGGGCGATCTTGGGCGGTCAGGGCGTCGTAGATATCGCTGATCGTCATCATGCGCGTCTGAATCGGGATGGACTCGCCCGTGATGCGCCGCGGATACCCGCGGCCGTCCAGCTTCTCGTGGTGGCCGTAGGCGATCAGGGGGATCTGCTGCAGCTCGCGGGTCCAGGGGATTCGCTGGAGGAACTGGAACGTGTGGGTCACGTGGCTCTCGATCTCGAGCCGCTCCGAGTCGTCCAGACTGCCCTTCTTGATCATCAGGTACCGCATCTCGTCCGGCGTGAGGAACGCCTCTGTCTGGCCGTCGAACCCCAGGTAGGTCCGTCGCGCCCACCCCTGCAGCTCGTCGAAGCTCCCCTCCGGAAGAATGCTGGGTTCGTTCGCCTGCAGCACCGTCTCGAGGAAGCGGTCGAGCTCCTCGAGCTCCCGGCGGTGATTGGCCTCCAGCTCCTGCACGAAGGCGTCGTACCCCTTCTGGCCGTTGGACTCGAGGAACTCGGCGCGCTTGCGCCAGAATTCCCGCTCCGCGGTGCGCCGGATGAAGGCGTGGCGGTGGCGGACCAACGCGAGGTCGGGAGGATAGAGCTTCTTGGCCTTGATGAGCACCTGCTCGCGCACGCCGACCTTGCCGAAATCGTGCAGCAGTGCCGCGTAGCGGATCTCGCGAACCTGCTCGCGCGTGAAGCGCACGTTGCGGTAGGCGCCGTCACCCGCGCGGTCCACGGTTTCGGCGAGGCCGACGGTCATCCCCGCCACGCGCCCGCTGTGGCCGTAGGTCGTGGGATCCCGCTGCTCGATCGCGTGCACCGCCGCCAGCACGAACCCCTCGAACAGGCGCTCGATGTCCTCGTACAAGCGGCTGTTCTCGATCGCGACGGCCGCCTGACCGGCCAGCGCCGTCACCAACTCGACGGTGCGCTTGGAGTACGGGACGACCTGGGCCTCGACCTCGGCCGCCGTGGCGAGCACGGCGTCGAAGGTGCGCTTCCGGTTGATCAGCTGGAGGACGCCGATGACCTGGTCCTTGTGATCCTTCATCGGAATCACGAGCATCGACTTCGTCCGGTAGCCCCAGCGCTCGTCGAACGTGCGGTTGATCGTGTACTCGACGTCGGGCGGCAGGAAGTACGCATCGTCGATGACGAGGGGCTCACCCGTCACGGCGCAGTAGCCCGCGAGACTCGTCCGGTCCACGGCAATGGTGAATTCGACGAACGGCGCTTCGGGCTTGGAAAACGTCTGCGCGAGCCGGAACCGGAGCCGCTTCTGCCCCTGATCGTTGGTCTCGACCAGGTACAGGCTGCCGGCATCGGACTGGGTGATGCGCCGGGCCTGCGTCAGGATCAGGTCGAGCAGGGTCTTCAAGTCGCGTTCGGTGCCGAGCGCGACGCCGATCCGCGTGAGCTCGCCGATCTCGCGGGCGCGGTGCGCCGCCTCCCCCCGGGCGCGGGCCGTCTCGGCCCGGGCCGCCGCCTCGCGGAACCCCGCGCGGACCGCGATCAGCAGCCGCCGCGATGTCTGCGGGTAGGTCAGAAACCCGTTGAGAAACTCGATCGGCAACCCCTGCGGCGCGTCGGTCTCCCCCTCACGACCGAGCGCGACGATCGCGCCCCCGGCGTCCACGAACGACCGCATCACGTCCACGGGGAACACCGACCGGCTGTCCCCGTCGAGCAGGAACACCGTCGGCCGGTCGTCGGCCACGGCCAGGTCGCGCGGCTGGCGCACGGGGCGCGCCTCGACCTGCGAGGTCTCGAGCGCCGGCGCCACCGCGTCGGGCTGCCACTGCGAGGAGTGCAGCAGCAGGTATCTCCCGGCTTGACGCTCACGCGCGTGGTATCGCGGTGCGCCGTGTCGCGCGGCAGGGGCTTGACCCCCGTGAGCATCCGGTACGGTCGGCGCGACAGCTCGTCCACGAAGTGATTCAGCTGGCGCGACAGCTCGGTGAGGTTGGTGACCGTCTCGCGCAGGTCGACGCGATTCTCGACGGTGAGAGACTGGGCGGCGCTGGCGAGACTATCGAGGCGTCCCAGCAGCCGGTTCGCACCGGCCACCGTGGCGGCGATCGAGTCGCCGAGCCCGGCCCGGTGCAGCCGTTCCACCAGCGAGTCCACCCGGCCCATGGTCGTGGCGACGCTGCCGAGCGTGCTCTCCACGTCCGGCGCGACGTCGCGCAGCGTGCGCTCCGCCTGGGCGACGGTCGCCTGCACCCGCACCAGGGTACGCGTGGTCTGGCGCAGCACCTCCTGGAGGTGTTTCGAGAGACCGGCGGCCACCTCGGCCACGGCTTCGAGCGCGCCGCCGCGGCGGCGCGAATCGAGGGTGTCACCCGCCTCGAGGTAGGCACGCGCGCCGGCCACGGTGTCGGGGAGGATCAGCTGCACGTCCACGGCGGGAGAGATCTGGCTGGCCTGGACCAGCTCGGCGCGCGTGCCCGCGGGCAGCTGCAGCGTCGAGCCGTCGGCGAACCGCTCGGCGATCGACATGCGGGCGACGAACGAGATCCGCCGCGTCGCCGAGTCGACCCGCGGCGAGATGCTCTTGATGCGGCCCACGTCGAGCCCCTGCACGACGACCCGGGTGTCCTGCGACAGGCCGTCGGCGCTGGCCACGCGCAAGAAGAGATCGTAGCGCCGCTCGCCCCAGCCGCTGGTCGCGATCAGCGCGCCCACGACCAGCGCGATGGCCACCACGATCAGCAGGCCGACGTAGAAGTCCTGGCGCGTCTCCACCTCACCTCGCGGGTCAGACGGTTTCGGGCTCGAGCGTGCCCGTGCGGGTGAGCCGGTACACCTGCTCCACCCGCCGCAGGATCACCGGCGGGATTTCCTGGCCGGTGATCAGGATGGTGCGCCGCGCGCCCTCGGCGGATTCGCCGCCCCGCGCCAGCTCCAGCAGCTCCGAGGCCGCACGCGCCGTCAGCCCGTCGAACGGCTGCTCCAGCAGCAGGAGCGCCGGATCGAACGCGATCGCGCGGGCCAGAGCCGCCCGCCGCCGTTCCTCTTCGTTGGCCTGGGCGGGGCGCCGCGCCGCGACCGCCGTGAGCCGCACGGCCGCCAGCATCACGTTCACCCGTCCCTCGATCTCCTTGGGAGTCGCGCCGCTCCCGAACCGCAGCGGCAGGGCCACGTTGTCCCGGAGGGAGAGATTCTGCAGTAGGCCGTCGCCCGCTGGAAGGTACCCGACGCGCCGCCGGAACGCCAAACGCTCCGGTTCGGCGAGGGACCACAACTCGGTGTCGAAGACCAGCGCCCGTCCGCCCTCCGTCGGCGGCCGCTCCAGCCCCAGGGCGTAGCCCGCGAGCAGGCCGACCCCGGAGTTCTCGTCGCCCAGGACCGCCACCGTATGGCGGGCGGGGACCTCGAGCGAGAGCGGCACGCGCTCGAAGCGGAGTGGGGGGGGCGGGGGGGGCGGGGGGGGCGCCGTCATGAGTCACCCGAGCGCGACGAACAGGGCGGAACACAGGAAGATCCCGACGATCGCGGCCACGACGGCGCGGCTCGCCGCGATGGGGATCTCGGTCGGGGCACGCCGCACCGCCAGTCCGAAGTAACTCGGCACCACGCCCACGATGAGGCCGAACGCGAGCGCCTTGAGGACCGTCAACCAGACGTCCCGGGCGCGCAGCGATTCGAGCACGATGTCGAAGTACCGGCTGCCGCTCATGCCGTTGAACGACGCGGCGGCGAAGCCGGCCAGGATCGCGACCAGGTCGAACACCACGAGCAGCGTGAAGACGCTCACGAGCGAGCCGGCGAAGCGCGGCAACACGAGGTACTGCTTCGGATCGATCCCCATCGCCTCGAGGGCCCGCACCTCGCCCAGCACCTGGTTGGTCGCCAGCTCGGCGGCAATCGCCGTGCCGGACCGTCCGGCGACCACGAGCGCCGTGATCAGGGGGCCCAGCTCGCGCACGATGGCGACGACGATCAGGGTGCCGATCAGGTCGGTCGCGCCGAACCGCCCCAGCTCGCGCGTCGCCTGCGAGATCACGAGGAAGGAGAGAATCCCGGACAGCAGGGTCACGAGCCCCACGGCGTGCAGGGCGGTGAACCGGACCTGGTTGAGGGCGACCCGCAGCGCGACCGCCCGTCCCGCGGCGGTGAGCCGCGGGGCGGCCCGCAGGGCGCCAAAGCCGAAGCGCGCCAGCGCTCCCAGACGGGAGAGCCGGCGCGCCGTGGAGCCGCCGAGACGGCTAAACGGATCTAGGAGCGTTGGACGTGCTGGAGGCCCTCTTGCGCCTCCGCGTATTCGGGGAAGATCGTCAGCGCGCGGTTGAACATCTCCACCGCCTTCTCCTTCTGGCCGCGATCCTGATAGAGCAGGGCGCGCGAGTAGTAGGTCAGGGCTTCGGTCGGCACCTGCCG
This sequence comes from Gemmatimonadales bacterium, assembly GCA_036004525.1. Taxonomy (GTDB): domain Bacteria; phylum Gemmatimonadota; class Gemmatimonadetes; order Gemmatimonadales; family GWC2-71-9; genus 20CM-2-65-7. The sequence goes on from DASYRJ010000054.1 coordinate 11,335, forward strand.
GCTCATGCGCTGGTCGGACGCCTGGCGGGTGAGCGCGGGCAGGTTCGCGTCCTTCATCAGGCGCGCCGCCACGTTGCGGATGATGTCGTACAGGTGGTCGCGCTGCATCCGCTCCGACTCGGTCTTGACGACCTCGCTCGTCTCGGTATTGATGAGGCGGACGTCGACGCGGAAGTCGCCGTAGAAGTCCACGAAGGTGCCCATCACCATGTAGCGCGCGCCGACCAGCTTCCCGATCTTGGCCGCCGTTTGGGCGTCCACGCGGCCCTGCGCGCCGAGGTTTTGCTCCTCGAGCAGCCGCTGGATCTCCGCGCGCTCCACCACCCGCGCCGCGGGGTTCTGCGACAGCTCGGAGATCATCATCCCCGCGATGCCCCGCTCCAGCGCCTCGAAATCCTCTTTCCCCTGGCCGTAGGAGCCGCCGTTGTTGAACGGCAGTACCGCGAGACCGGGACGGGTATCCTGGCCGCGCTGTTGGGCCGCTATGAGGGCGGGTATCAGACTCAGTACCCCTACGATCGAACGCGCTCGCATACATGCTCCTCGGGTCACAGGGTCAGCTGCATTCCTTCCTGCGCGGCCGCTACCTCGAGCGGCCGGCCGCGGCTCTGCGCGTAGCGGCGCGCCGCCGCGACCAGCGCATCCATCGCTTCGTCGCCGTGCTCGGGCTCGTGATGGAACAGCACCAGCCGCTTCACGCCCGCTTCCTGGGCCAGCGTCACCGCTTCCTCGTACGTCGAGTGGCCCCAGCCCCGGTGCGTTTCCAGCTCGGCCGGTGTGTACATCGCGTCGTGGATCAGCAAGTCCACGCCCTGCAGGAACGCCACGAAGTCGCGCCGCCAGGTGGAGGGCGTGTCGTAGTGCCCGCCCGGCCCCAGCTCGTTGTCCGTCACGTACGCCATGCTCGGCCCGCCCTTGCCCGGCGTCAGCCGATACCCCAGCGTCGTCCCGGGGTGCCGCAGCTTCATCGTCCGCACGCGGAACTCCCCCAGCGAGAACTCCGCGGGCTCGAACTGCTGCACCGTCAGTTCCGCCGACAGCGCGTCCAGCGGCACCGGGAAGACCGCGGGATCCATCTGCTGGCGCAGGATCGCCTCGAGTGAGGCCGTGCCCTGGCGCGTTCCCCAGATGCGCACGGCGTTCCCCGGGGCGAAGAACGGCTTGAAGTGTGGCAGCCCCTGAATGTGATCCCAGTGGGCGTGCGACAGCAGGATCTCCACCTTGACCGCGCCGTTCTGCTTCTCGACCAGGTGCACGCCCAACGCCCGGATCCCGGTGCCCGCGTCCAGAATGACGAGTTGCCCCCGAGCACCCTCAACAGCGACACACGGCGTATTGCCACCGTAGCGCGCGGTGTGGGCCCCGGGAGTGGGAATGCTACCCCTCGTCCCCCAGAAGGTCACCGTGTAAGCCATGCGTTCGGGCACGCCGTGACTCGCGCTAAGTTACTGAAAATCGCGCACGTAGAACAAGCTGGGCCCTCACCCGCACTCCGTGATGCGCCTCACGAGCGCCCCGCCGCCTGCTCCAGGCTGCTCCGGTCGCGCAGCACGATATCCTTGCGGCTCACGTCGATGAGCCCCTTGTCCACGAACTCCCGCATCGTGCGCGACACCGTCTCCCGCGAGGAGCCGATCATCTGCGCGATGGTATGGTGGGTCAGACGGCGGGTGATGCGCTGGCCGTCCGTCTCGTCGGCCAGGTCCAGCAACAGCTGGGCGACGCGCCCGTGCACGTCGAGCAGCACGAGGCTGCCGACCTTCTCGTCCACGCGCCGCAGCCGCCGGGACAGCTCCCGCAGGAGCGAGAGGGCGATCCCGGGCGTGTGCATCAGGATGCCCGTGAAATCCTCGCGGCGCAGGACGATGAGGGTGCTGTCCTCCATCGCGATGACGTGGGCCGAGCGCGGTTCATCGTCGATCAGCGCCATTTCCCCGAAGAACTCGCCTTCGCCCAGGACCGAGAGGATGACCTCACGGCCGTCTTCGCCGATCAGCACGACTTTGACCTGGCCGGCGGCGACGACATACAGGGCGTCGCCGGGATCGTCCTCGAACAGGATGACGGAGTTCTTGGGGTAGCTGCGCTCGCGGGCGACGTCGACCACCCGCTGCAAGTCGGCGGGGGCAAGCTGGCTGAACAGCGGGACTTTCTGCAGAACAACGGCTGCCGACACGCGTGGTCTCCCCCCTCGAGCCCCGGGGAACGGGACGGGCAAGCTTACGTGCCGGGGGGGCTGGTGTCAATTCGGGGCGCGGCCCGCGCCTTGCCGCCAACTTCCGGCGCCAGTTATATTTCCGCACTTGGTGTCGTTCGACTTTCAGTCAAGGATGCGAGCAGTGAAACCCGGGATTCACCCCAATTATCAGCGGGCCACCGTGCAGTGCGCGTGCGGCAACAACTTCGTGACGCGCTCGACCGTGCCCGTGATTCACGTCGAGATCTGCGCTCGGTGCCACCCCTACTTCACCGGCAAGCAGAAGCTGGTGGACACCGCCGGGCGCGTGGAGCGGTTCCGCCAGAAGTACGGGGCAGGCCAGGGCACCAAAGGGACCTGACCCGTGGAGGCCCGACTCCGCCAGGCGCTCGCGCGGGCGGAGGAGGTCGCCCGACAGCTGGCCGACCCCGACACCGCGCGGAATCCGGCCAAGCTGAAGCAGCTGGGCCGCGAGCACGCGCGGCTCGATGCCATCCGCCAGACGCATCAGAAGCTCGAGCGGCTCGAGGCCGAAGCGGGCCAGGCGCGCGAGGTGCTGCATGACAAGGACCCCGAGCTGTCGCAGCTCGCCCGGGCCGACGTCGAGCGCCTGCGCCCCGAGATCGAGCGCCTCGAGGCCCAGCTCGGCGACCTGCTCACCCCCACCGATCCCCTGGATGACCGCGACGCCATCGTGGAGATTCGCGCCGGCACCGGCGGCGACGAGGCCGCCCTGTTCGCCGCCGACCTGTTCCGCATGTACACCCGGTTTTGCGAGCGGCGCGGTTGGAAGGTGGAGATCCTCGCCCTGTCCGAGGCGACGCTCGGTGGCGTGAAGGAAGCCATCTTCGCGGTGCGTGGACCCAAGGCGTACGGCACGTTGCGGTACGAATCCGGAGTCCATCGCGTGCAGCGCGTCCCGGTGACCGAGCAGCAGGGTCGCGTCCACACGTCCGCCGCCACCGTCGCCGTGCTCCCCGAGGCCGAGGACGTAGACGTCAAGATCGAGGACAGGGATCTGCGGATCGACGTATTCCGTTCGGGGGGCCCGGGCGGGCAGAGCGTCAACACGACCGACAGCGCCGTGCGCGTCACCCACCTGCCGACGGGGCTCGAGGTGAAGTGCCAGGATCAGAAGTCCCAGCTCCAGAACAAGATCAAGGCGCTCGAAATCCTGCGCTCGCGCCTGCTCGACCGAATGGTCGCGGAGCAAGAGGCGGCGCGCGCGCGCGAACGGCGCGCCCAGGTCGGCACGGGCGACCGGTCGCAAAAGGTGCGCACGTACAACTTTCCGCAGAATCGGGTGACCGACCACCGCATTCATTACAGCGCCCATGACTTGGCCGAGGTGATGAACGGCAAACTCGACGACCTGATCGCCGCGCTGAAGGTCGCGGGGGATAACGAACGGCTCAGTGCCTGACCGCAACGACGCCGGTCGAGAAACACTGCGGCGGTCAAGCAGCAACCGCGGCGGTCAAGAGACAGCGGCGGCGGTCTGGGCGGCCGTGTCGGGGTTGACGGTCGGTGAGGCCTGGTTGCGCCGCGACGAGCCCAAGGCGCCTGAGCTGGTCGAGAAGTACCAGCACGCCCTGGAGCAGATCGCGCGGGGCGTTCCCTTCGCGTACGCGGTGGGACGCGCCGCATTTCGCGCACTCGACCTCGCGATCGATTCGCGCGCGTTGATTCCGCGGCCGGAGACGGAAGGGCTCGTCGAGCTCGCCTTGAACTGGTGCCGGGCCGCCCGGTACCCGGTACCCGGTACCCGGGGTGTGGCAGCCGACATCGGCACCGGATGCGGGTGCATCGCGCTGGCGCTCGCGACCGAGGGGAACTTCGACCGCGTGATCGCCGTGGAGCGCTCTCCGGAGGCCGCCGCCCTGGCTCGGGAGAACGTCGCGCTGGTCGCGCCGCGGACCCCGGTCGAGGTTCGTGAGGGAAACCTGCTCGAGCCGTTGGCGGGAGCGCGCTGCCGCATTATCGTGTCGAACCCCCCCTATCTCACCGAGGCCGAGTACGAGGGGCTGGCGCCGTCGGTGGGCCGGTACGAGCCGCGGGAGGCGCTGGTGAGCGGCCCCGACGGGCTCGTGGCCACGCGGGCGCTGCTCGCCGGCGCGGCGGCCTTGCTCGAGCCCGGAGGCGTGCTGGTGCTGGAGATCGACGAACGGCGCGGCGGCGCGGTGCGCGCGCTGGCCCATCAGTGCCGGTGGGCGCGGATCGAGATTCACAACGACCTGTTCGGCCGGCCACGGTATGCGCTGGCGTTTCCCCGGGAGGCGGAGTGATCGAGGACAAGGCGGAGGAGCTGGGCCGGTTGCTGGGCCAGACGGAAGAATACAAGGCGCTGCGGCGCGCGAGCGAGCGGCTGCGCGAGGACGCGGAGGTGCAGAAAGTCCTCGCGGAAGCGGAGCGACTCGCGCAGGACATCGAAAAGACGGCGCAGCAGGGCCAGGAGCCCGCGAAGGAGCAGGTGGAGCAGTACGACCGCGCGCTGCAGAGCGTCCAGGGGAATCCGGTGTACCAGCAGATGGTGGCCGCGCAGGCCAACTTCGAGAAGCTGATGGCCAAGATCAACGCGCGCATCTATGACGGTATGAAGAAGGGTTCGGCGAGCCCCATCATCACCCTCGGCTAGGGGCTGGGGCATGGGGGATGGGGGTTCGGGCGTGTTCGTGGTGGTGGAAGGGCCCGAGGGAGCGGGGAAGTCGACGCTGGTCCGGTGGCTCGCCGCGCAGGTGCTGGCGGACGGGCGGCCGGTGGTGACGGTGCGCGAGCCGGGCGGGACGCCGGTGGCGGAAGCGGCGCGCAAGCTGGCGCTCGAATCGCGCCACGAGATGGCTCCCGCCGCCGAGCTGTTCCTGGTGCTGGCCGCGCGGGCCGATCTGGTGGAGCGCGTCATCCGGCCGGCGCTGGATGCGGGGCAGGTCGTGCTCGCCGACCGGTTCAACCTGTCGACGCTCGCCTACCAGGTGGCGGGCCGCGGGCTGCCGCGCGCGGAGGTCGAAGCGGCGCTGCGGCTCGCGACGGGAGGCCTCACGCCGGCGGTGACGCTGGTGCTCGATGTGCCCGTGGGGGTGGGCCGCGAGCGGCAGCGGAAGGCGCGCAAGCCGCAGGACCGCTTCGAGCGCGAGGACGACGCGTTCCACGAACGGGTGCGGGAGGCCTACCGTCTGGCGGCGGGGCCCGGCATCGTCCACATCGATGCGAGTCAGTCCAAGAAGGCGGTGCGGGACGCCGCCTGGCTTTCACTACGAGGGGTCTCATGATGCGTCACAAGGGATTGGTGGTCGTCGCCGTCGCCGTCGTCGCCTTTGCGACGGGCGGTTGGTTCCTGCAGCGCGAGACCGAGCCGGCCGGCTCGGTCTACCAGCAGGCCCGCCTGTTCGACGACGTCCTCGCCCACGTCGCCGACTACTACGTCGATTCGCTCGACGAGCGCAAGCTCTACCAGATGGCGATCGACGGCATGCTCGACCAGCTCGGCGACCCCTATTCGGTGTACCTGAAGCCCGAGGATTTCCGTGGGCTTACGGAAGCCACGACCGGGAATTACACGGGACTTGGCATCCAGATCGACGTGCGCGACGGGTGGATCACCGTCGTGGGGCCGCTACCCGACACGCCGGCGGACCGGGCCGGCGTGCAGTCCGGCGACCGTATTGTCGCGCTCGACGGCCGCTCAACCGAAGGGTGGAAGCAGGACCAAGCTGTCCGGGAGCTGCGCGGGCCCGCGGGAACGCCGGCCGCGTTGACGATCAGGCGCGTGGGCGTGGATCAACCGATCCAGTACAAGCTCACTCGGGCGACGATCCATATCCGCTCGGTGCAGGTCGCCATGCTGCTCGACGACCGTGTGGGCTACATCTCGCTGAACCCGGTGAACGAGACCTCGGCCGCGGAGGTGGCGGCGGCCGTGGACTCGCTGACCAAGCAGGGGATGAAGTCGCTCGTGTTCGACCTGCGCAACAACCCCGGCGGGCTGCTCGACCAGGGTGTGGCGGTCTCGGACCTGTTCCTCGATCCCGGCGATACGATCGTGACGACGCGCGGCCGGGCCCCGGGCGCGACGCGCTCCTTCCGCGACGCGAAGCCGCAGCGCTGGCCGAACCTGCCCATCGTCGTGCTGGCGAATGGATACAGCGCCAGCGCGGCGGAGATCATTGCGGGCGCATTGCAGGACCACGACCGGGCGCTGCTCGTCGGTGCGCCCACCTTCGGTAAGGGGTTGGTGCAGTCGTTCTGGCCGCTCACGCCGCAGTCGGGGCTGAAGCTGACGACGGCGCGTTGGTACACGCCGAGCGGCCGCACGATCCAACGGCAGACGCGTAACGAGGCGGAGCAGGAAGCGCAGGTCATCGCGGCGCAGCGGGGTCAGGACGCCAAGGTGGACTCCGCGCTGCTGTTCCACACCGAGGGCGGCCGGACCGTGTTCGGCGGTGGCGGCATCCGGCCCGATTTGTTCGTTGCGGCCGATACCTACACGACCGCCGAGCGCGCGTTCAACCGCACGCTGGGCGACAAGGACCCCGTGTTCCGCGACGCGCTCACGACCTACGCGCTGGAGCTCAAGGAAGGCCAGCGCCTGGCGGCGCCGTCCTTCACCGTGACGGACGGGATGGTGGACGAAGTCGTGCGTCGCACCCGGGCGAAGGGAGCACAGGTGCCCGACTCGATCGTCGTGGGGGCGCGGAGCCTGATCGCGCAGTGGCTGTCGTACGAAGCGTCGCGCTACGTGTTCGGCCGGTCCGCCGAGTTCCGGCGCCGCATGGCGGACGACCGCCAGGTGCAGCAGGCGCTCACGCTCGCGCGGCGCGCGAAGTCGCCGCACGACCTGCTCACGCTCGCCGCCACGCCGGCGCCTCCCCCGCGCAACCAATGACGACGGACCGGCCGGTGGTCGGCATCATCGGCCCCGGCCGGGCCGGCGTCGGGCTCGGATTGGCCCTGGCCCACGCCGGCTATGCCGTCCACCTGCACGGCCGGCACAAGAAGAAGATGCCGGCCCCGCTCCTCCTCACCGTCGGTGACGCGGACGCACCGCCCGCCTGGATCGGTCAGGTGGGCGTCGTCGTGCTGGCGGTGCGCGACGACGCCGTCCGGCCGCTCGCGGAGGCGCTCGCCCGGGCGCGTGCCGTCGGCGAGGCGCAGGTGGTGCTGCATCTCTCGGGGGTGCACGGCCAGGAAGCGCTCGGCCCGCTGGTGACGAGCCGTGCGGCGCTCGGGTCGCTGCACCCGCTGCAGACGATCGCCGAGCCCGAACGGGCGCCCGCCCGTCTCAAGGGCGCTTGGGCCGCGGTCGAAGGCATGCCCCGGGCGGTCGAGACCGCGGAGCGGTTGGCGCGCGACCTGGGGATGCGGCCGTTCCGCATCGCCACCAAGGCGAAGGCGATCTACCACGCCGGCGCGGTGTTCGCGTCGAACTATCTGGTCGTCGTGGAGGCGGTGGCCCAGCGGCTGCTGCGCCATGCCGGGTTGTCGGACGCCGACGCCTGGGCGGCGCTGCGGCCGCTGGTGGAGGGGACCCTCGAGAACCTGAGCCGGGCGGAGCCGCGCGACGCGCTCACCGGCCCCGTGGCGCGGGGCGACACGGCGACGATCGTGCGGCACCTCGAGTCACTCGCGATCGACGACGCGAAGCTGTATCGCGCGCTGGGGCGCGCCGCATTGGAGCTGGCGCAGAAACGGGGAATGGACGAAGCGACGGCCGAGAAGGTAGCCGGGGCTCTGGCTACTGACTTACCACCCGTAATCCGGCCGGCGGCGCGAAAGTAAACTCCCGGGAGGGCACGCCCCGGTTCACGACCAGCCCCGCGAGCGCCACCGTGCGGCGCTGCCCGGACGTCTCCACGATCTCGATCCGGCGCACCAGGCCGTCGTCCCGGCCGATCCACACCACCGCTTCCGAGTAGGGCAGCTCGGCCGCGCGCGGGACCAGCACCACGACGTCCGCGATTCCATCCGCCAGCGAATCGGCACGCAGGTAGCGCGCGCGGTAGCGCTCGCGCGGCCGTTCCACGAACTGGCCGATGAGGTTCGGGCCCGTCGTGCCCGTCTCGGGAATGGCGGCGCGAATCACCTGCCCGGGCGTGGTGCTGGGGGTGTACAGCCACAGGTGCCGTCCGTCGGCCACGATCCGGTCGCCCTTGGGATGCGTGAACCGCATCGCGAAGCGGCTGGGCCGCATCTGATACAGCTTGCCGCGCGTGGTGTCGGGGCCGCCGATCAGCGGGTTCGCCACGACCTGCACGAAGTCCGCCGAGAGAGTGCGGATCGTCTGGTAGGCAGCGCTGGCGCGATCGAGGATGGGACCGGGATCCTGGGCGGGAACGATGGAAAGATGGAAAGATGGAACGAGGGCCATCATTCCAACGTTCCAACGTTCCATCTTTCCGCTCCTCACGCCCCCACCGCGGCCGGCTCCGCCACCCGCCGCCCGATAGCCTCCGCGATGATCCGCACTTCCCGCATCAGCTGGGCGAACTGGTCGGGGAAGAGCGTCTGGGCGCCGTCCGAGAGCGCTTCCTCGGGGTTGGGGTGCACCTCGATCATGATGCCGTCGGCGCCGGCCGCCACCGCCGCGCGCGCCATCGGGATCACCTTGTCGCGCAGACCCGTGCCGTGGGACGGATCGGCGATGATCGGCAGGTGCGACAACTTGTGCACCACGGGGATCGCCGTCAGGTCGAAGATGTTGCGCGTGGTGGTGTCGAAGCCGCGCACGCCGCGCTCGCACAAGATCACGTCGTGGTTGCCCTCCGCCAGGAGGTACTCGGCGGAGAGGAGCAGCTCCGTGATGGTGGCGCTGATGCCGCGCTTCAGCAGCACCGGCTTGCCGCACCGGCCCGCGACCTTGAGCAACGAGAAGTTCTGCATGTTCCGCGCGCCGATCTGGACGATGTCCGCCACTTCCGATACCCAACCTATGCCGTCCGGGTCCATCGCTTCGGTGCAGATCAGCAGCCCCGTTTCGTCCCGCGCCTTGGCCAGCAGCCGGAGGCCCGGCTTGCCGAGCCCCTGGAACGAGTAGGGCGAGCTGCGGGGCTTCCAGGCGCCCCCGCGCAGGATCGTGGCGCCGGCGTCCTTCACCAGGCGCGCCGCCTCCACGATCTGGCGGTCGGTCTCGACGGAGCACGGCCCGGCGATCGCCACGACGTCGTTGCCGCCGACGTTCACGCCGCCGGCGAGCCGAACCACGGTGGGCTCCGCCTTCCACTCGCGGCTCACCTGTTTGTACGGCTTGGAGACGTGGATGACTTCCTGGACGCCGGGGAGCCCCTCCAGGCGCGAGGCGTCCACGCGGCCGTCGTTGCCGACGAGCCCGACCGCCGTGCGCTGCGCCCCGGGCATGGCGCGCGCCTGATACCCCATCTCCTCGATGACGGAGACGACCTTCTGCACTTCGTCTGGCGTCGCACCATGCCGCATCACGATGAGCACGACTACTTCCCTCCGATGGTGAACCGATCTCCGTCGCGGGCCGCGGCGATCGGCCCGGAGAACCGCGTCCCGGCCAACGCGGCCGGGTCCGTAGTCTCTACCGGAGGATAGAAGTGCGTCAAGACGAGCCGCTTCGCCTGGGCGTCCCGGGCCAGCTCTCCCGCCCGCTCGGGCGTCAGGTGAATGTCCATCGCCATCGCTTCGGGCAGGGAGCATTCGGCGAGGAGCAGGTCGCAGCCCGTCGCCCAGCGCGCCAGCTCGCCGCTCGGCCCCGTGTCGCCGGTGTACACGAGGCGCCCTTCCGGCGCCACGAGCGCGAGCGCGACACTCTCGGTCGTATGGGGCACCGGGAACGTCTCGAGATTCACGTCGGCGTTCAAGGGGAACGGCTCGGCGTCGCGTACGTCCAGGATCCCGATCGGAAAGCCGGGGTCGAGCAGCCAGGCACCGTACCCCTCGGCGAGCGTCCGGACGAGCTGCACCACCCCCGGCGGTCCCAGGATCACGAGCGGCTCGGTACGCGGCGGCACGGTCGTGTGCTTGAGTGCGTACACGAGCATCGGCAGCTCCCCCCAGTGGTCGGGGTGGAAGTGGGACAGCACCACGTGGCTCACCTGGTGCCAGGGGAGTCCGAACTCGGCGAGGCGGTGCAGCGTCCCCGCCCCGCAATCGAGCAGCACCCGCAGGTCGTCGCGGGCCACCCAATGGCAGGCGCAGACGCGGTGCGCCGACGGTGCAACGGTGCCGGTGCCGACGGTGACGAGGTCCATGATCACTTTCCGCGGAACACGATCCGCTTGAAGAGCACGGTGCCGGGTGCCTTGAGCTTGTAGAGATACACGCCGCCTGGCAACAGGCGTCCGTCGTCGGCACGGCCGTCCCATGTGAGCCGGGGGTCACAGGTTGCGGTCCCCGGCTGCCCGCGCCCGTAGCGGCCCGCGGAGAGGATGCCGGGGTAGTCGGCGCTCGGAATGAACCGCCGGACCCGATTGCCGCGCAGATCGAGAATGTCCAGCTCGACGAGCCCCGTCGTGGCGAGGTCGAACCACAGGCAGGTGGCGTCGCGGTCGCCCGTGGGAAAAGGATTCGGGAAGTTCTGGTACAGCAGGGTCACGGCAGGGAGGCCGCCGTCCACGACGAGGAACGAACCGAGGCTCGGCACCAGGGTCGTGTCGGTCCCCACGTGCGCCACGAGGAACCAGCGGTACGACGTGTTGCGCTCGAGCGGCTGCGGCATGCGGAAGCTCGTGTCCGTGAGTCCACCCGCGACGAACTCGGGGAAGGGCGCCGCGACCCGCTGCACGAAGACGTCGTAGCTGAACGGCCCCGGCGGGGCGGCGACGGCGGGAGACGTCCAGGTGAAGGTCGGCTGCACGGAGTCGGTGACGCGGCCCGCGGGATCGCTCAGGGCGGTGAGCGTGGCCCACGCCGGCACCACGAGCGGGCCGATGCGGCCGGTGCTCGCCGTATCGCCCGTCGCCGCCGTGGCGTCGACGCGCCAGAAGAGGGGCGCGCCGGGCTTCAGCGCGCGCCGCAGGTCGTAGGCTCCGGCGTCCGCCAGGGTCGTGTCTACGAGGGGCGCGGCGAGCCCGCTGTCCCGGGCGACGCGCAGGCGGTACGCGACCGGCGTGGCGAAGAGCGGCACGCCGCCCGCGGTCCATGTGAAGGTGGGCGTGATGGACGCGAGCGGGCCGCCCCCGGGGAGGGGGGCGATCGCGGTGACGCCGCTCGGAAACACCGTGGCGGCGGCGACGTCGGGCCGGCCCCACCCGCGCACCGAGTCGGGCGCGGCGCGGTTCGTGGCCGTGGCGCGGAACGCGTCGCGCAGTTGCATCGGCCCGAGCGAGGGGTGGAGCTGCTTGAGCAGGGCGGCGCTCGCCGCGAGGAGCGGCGTGGCGAACGAGGTGCCGCTCAAGCGGCGCACCGTGCCCGCGCCCACCACGGCGCACACGTCCACGCCGGGCGCGGTGAAGTCGGGCTTCAGCCGCCCGTCGGCGGTCGGCCCGCGCGACGAGAACGAGGCGATCGCGCCGAGCGAGTCCTCGGCGCCGACGGCGAGCACGGAGTCGCCGTCGGCCGGGGTCGAGATGGTACGGAAGCCCGGGCCTTCGTTGCCCGCCGCGGTCACGACCAGGATGCCGCGCCGGGCCGCGCTGTCGGCGGCGACGGTCGTCACCGCCACGTCGCCGTTGATCTCCGAGGGCGTGTACCCGAATCCGTTGTCGAACGCGAGATAGCCGAGGCTCGACGACACGATATCCACGCCGATCGAATCGGCCCACTCCAGGGCGGCGACGTAGTTGTCCTCTTCGACCCGGGTCTCGGTCCGGATGTCTTCGGTCTTCGCGAGGAGATAGGTCGCGCCGCGCGCGACGCCGCGGAGCCGGCCGAGGACGTCGCCGGCGAACAACGACCAGGTCGCCGTACCGTGAAACTGGGCGGCGGAGACGTCGAGCGAGTCGTTGCGCACGACCGAGTCGCCGAAGACGAAATCGTGCTGCGCGGTGACGGTGATCCCCGAGAAGGCGGGGTTCTGGGTGTCGAAGCCCGTGTCGAGGATGCCGATGCGGACTCCCGTTGCGTCCGTGCCGGCGTCGGTGAGGGGCCGGAGGTGAAGCTGGCGGTACGGCATCTCGGAGGGGCCGTACGTCGGATCACCGCCTGCGCCGCAGGTATCGCCGGCGGCGGCCCCTCGCGGCGCGGGCGCGAGGAGGGCAGGGTCCGGCCGGCCGGCTCGCAACCGGAAGCGTCCGAGGGGCTGGATCCGCCGCAGGGCGGGGTCGCGGGCGAGGAGGCGGAGCGCGGCCGTCGGGGCGTCGACGCTGACGGCGTGCAGCCAACGGCTGCGCACGCGGATGCGGGCCCCCAAGGCGGCCGCGCGGCTGGTGACGGCGGCGAGCGGGACGCCGGGACGGGCGAACAGCCACACGGAGATCGTGGTGTCTCGCGTCGCGTTCCACGCCCGCGGTAGCGGGGGAGACACGGCGGGGCGCTGCGCCGCGAGCGTCGCGGGCAGGAACGCCACCCAGACCAGCCGCCGCACCGCTGTTAGGCCGGTTCCATCTGGCCGAGCCGCACGCCCACGATCGTGGATACGCCCGGCTCCTGCATCGTCACTCCGTAAACGGCGTCGGCCGCCTGCATGGTGCGCGGGTTGTGGGTGATCACGATGAACTGGGTTTGGTCCTTGAATTCGGCGAGCAGCCGCACGTAGCGGCCGACGTTGGCGTCGTCCAGGGGTGCGTCCACCTCGTCGAGGAGGCAGAAGGGGCTGGGCTTCGCCAGGAAGATGGCGAACAGCAGGGACACGGCGACCAGCGTCCGCTCGCCCGACGACAGCAGGTGGATGCGCTGGGTGCGCTTGCCGCGGGGGGCCGCGTGGATCTCGATCTCGCTTTCCAGGGGCTCGTCTTCGTTCGCGAGCCGGACGTCGCACTCACCGCCGCCGAACAGGGTCTGGAAGACGCCGCGGAAGTGCTCGCGCACCTTGCCGAACGACTCGAGGAACAGCGCCTTGGCCGTCTGGTCGATCTCGCGCGCCGCCTGCTGGAGCGAGTGCCGCGCCGCGACCAGATCGTCGCGCTGGGTCATCAGGAACTCGAGCCGCTTCACCTCTTCGGCGTGCTCCTCGACGGCGAGGGCGTTCACGGGGCCCACGGCGTCGATCGCCCCCTTGAGGCGCTCGTTCTCCTGGCGCAGCCATTCGAGGTCGCCCGCCACCTCGGGGGCCTCGGTGAGCAGCTGATCGAGCGGTTTCCGCCACTCGGTTTCCACGCGCTCGACGAGCCCGCGCTTGCGCCCCTCGATCTCGGTGCGCTCGAGTTGCAGGCGGTGCGCCTCGTCGCCCAGGGCCGCGAGCGCGGTGCGGGCCTGGTCGAGCGCGCCTTCCGCCTGCGCCAGATCCGCTTCCGCCAGTCCCACGTGTGCCTCGGCGTCGTGCGCGGCGGTGTCGAGCTCGACGAGCGCGAGCCGGCGCTCCTGCAACCCGTCTTCCCATTGCGCCCGCTGCGTGGTGAGGGCGGCGCTGTCGCGCTCGATCCGCGCGATCTCCTCGGCCCGCGCCGCCGCCTGCTGGCGGGACGCGTCGGCGTCGGCGGCCCCCCGCGCCACGCGCTCCCGCGCCGCCGCGAGCCGGGCCTCGACCTGCGCCGCCTCCACCTGCCACCGGACGCGCTGTTCGCGCGCCCCTTCCTGCTGGGCCTCCAGCCCTTCGAGGCCGGCGCGATCGGCGCCGAGGCGCTCGCTCGCCCGCACGCGCTCCAGCTCCTGCTCCTGCAGCTCCGTGTGTACGGCGCCGAGTCGCGCGTCCACCTCGGTGAGCCGGCGCGTCAGTCGCTCGACCTGCGCGGCAGCCTCCTCGGTTTGGCGCCGCGCGTGGATGACCGACCGCTCGGCTTCGCCCTTGTCGGCGCCGGCCTCGAGCTCGGCGTGCCGGGCCCGTTCGGCTGCCTGGCCGGCCTCGGCCAACGCGGTCTCCGCCGCCGCCAGCTCCTGCGCGGTCGTGTCGAGCGTGGTCGCGGCGCGATCGCGCGCCGCCTCCGCCTCACGCACTTCCTGCGCCAGGGCCTCGAGCTCGGCGCGGCGCTGCAGCGGCCCGCCCCGCTCTCCGGCCGCTCCACCGTCGAGGAAGACGGCGCCGTTGGCGCGGCGCAGCGCCCGCCCGTCGTCGAGCACCTCGTGGCCGGCGAGCAGGGCGCGCACCCACGCCGCCGCGGGTCCGTCGACGCGCAGCTCGTCCTTCAGGGCGTGGCCGTCGGCTGCGAGCCGGGGGCCGGGGACGCACGGGAGCAGCACAAGCGGGCCGGGTTGGGTCTCCTGGTGCCAGGCGCGAATGGCGTCGATGGCGGCGGCATCGCGGACGAGCACCGCCTGGAGCCATTCCCCGAGGAGCCGTTCGGCCAGGGCGGCGTCGCGGCGGCTGGTGCGGACGAAATCGGCGAGGGGGCCGAGCACGGTGTCGCCGAAGCGTCCCTCGTCCCGCGCCTTGAGCAGGGCCTGAGCCGCGGGGGCGAGGCCCACGCGCTCGCGGTCGAGCTCGGTGAGGGCGTCGCGTCGCGCGGTGACCTGCGCCAGCGCCGCCTCGGTGTGGCGGCGCGCCGAGCGGGCCTGCATCTCCTGCTCCTGCAGTGCGGCCACGCGGCGGCGCACCTGCTGCAGGGCTTCGACGGCGCGCACCGCCGCCTGCGCCGCGCGGGCGGCGCGCTGCGCCAGGGTGTCGGCCTCGCCGGCCGCCGCCTGCGCCGCGGCGTCGCGCGTCTGGCGCTCGCCGCTCGCGCGGGCCAGCTGCTCGCGCAGCTCGATCCCCTCGCGCTCCAGGGCGGCGCGCTCGCCCTCGAGCGCGCGCGCCGCTTCGGCCTGGCGCTGCAAGGCTTCCTCGAGGTCGCGCACTGCGGCGCGCCGAGCGGCGAGCCGGCCGCGGACGTCCTCTTCACTCCCGGTGCGCGCGCCCAGCTCGCGTTGCACCGCGGCCAGGTCGCGCTCGGCGGCGGCGCACTCCGCCGCCGCCGCCTCACGCTCCCGTTCCGCTTGCGCGGCCCGCCGCTCCGCCTGCGCCCGCTCGTCCGCGGCCGTCTGCCGCCGCTGGCCCGCGTTGCCGAGCCGCTCTCCCGCGATCGCCAGGTCGCTCTCCAGCCGGCCGACCTCGAGCTTCGCGTCGGCGAGGCGGCGCTCCACTTCCGTGCGGCGTGCCTCGGCGGTGTGCCGGGCCTGGACCCGGGCCTCGCGCGCGCGCTCGGCGTCGGCCAGGCGGGCGCGCGCCGCGGGCAGCGCCTCGGCCAGCTCGCGCCCCCGCACCCCCAGCGAGCCGAGCGTGAGGTCGAAGTCCTCCAGCTCGCGCCGCACCAGCGTCAGCGCGATCCCGAAGCGCTCCTCGACCATCTTCCCGTACCGCTCCGCCTTGCCGCGCTGGCGGGCGAGACTGCGGACCTGCGTCTGCACCTCGCTGATCAGATCCTCCAGTCGGGCGAGATCGGCCGCCGTCTCCTCGAGCCGGCGCTCCGTGCTCTTCTTGCGGTCCCGGTACAGTCCGATCCCCGCCGCCTCTTCGAACAGCGCGCGCCGCTCCTCGGCCTTCTCCGAGAGGAGCGCCTCGATCATCTTCGCTTCCATCACCACGGCGGCGTCGGCGCCCAGCCCCGTGCCCCGCAACAGGTCCTGGATGTCCCGCAGCCGCACCGGCGAGCGGTTGAGGAGGTACTCGCTCTGGCCCGAGCGCGACAGGCGGCGGGTGACGACGACCTCCTGGTAGGCGATCGGCAGGGTGCCGTCGGTGTTGTCGAACACCAGCGACACCTCCGCCACGTTTACCGGCCGGCGGCCGGTCGAGCCCTGGAAGATCACGTCTTCCATCTTTCCACCGCGCAGCAGGCGGGGCGACTGCTCGCCCAGCACCCAGCGCACGGCGTCGGAGATGTTCGACTTGCCGCAGCCGTTCGGACCCACGATGGCGGTCACGCCCTGGTCGAACGGCAGCTCGACGGCGCCCGCGAACGACTTGAAGCCCGCCAGCTCCAGCCGGCTCAATCTCATGGTGTGGTCCCCACACGAGGGAGAAGGGTGGCGCGCACGCCGGCCCGCGCCAGTGCCGCCTTCGTGAAGGCGGCTTGCTCCGGCGTCTCGAACGCCCCGACCAAGACCCGGCCCTCGCCGCTCTCGGCGCGCGGCCAGCGGACCGCCGGGAGGCCACGGCGGCGCAACGCCTCGACGGGCTCGTCCGTCGCGGGCGCGAACGAGTACGGCGCCCGCAGGAGGTCGCCGATGCCGCGCGGCGCCGCACCCCGGCGCCACAAGGCGTCGCGCGCCGCGGCGGCGCCGGCCCGCGTCTTGTAGGACCCGGCGAGCACGCGGTACCAGACCGTCCCGGTCGCGCTCTGCGGCACCGGGGTCACGAGCGCCGGGACCTCTGCCTGGCGGGCCAGCCTGTCGGCGTGTGCCAGCGCCTTGTCGAGGGTCCCGTACGCCGCGAGCTGAATGGTCCAGGCGAGGGTGTCGATCGCGACAGCACCAGGGGCCGCGGGCAGCGTGGTCGGCGCGGGCGTCGGCGCAACGGGCGGCTGGGGCTCCCGCGCGGTCGCCTGCAGGGCCCAGTCCCCCACTGCGAGGCCCGCCAGACCCAACGTCACGACGACGGCGCGGGCGCTCCGCCGGGGCGCAAGGACGGCGGGTGGCAACAGGGCGGGGAGCGGTACCTGGTCTGGGGGGGGTGGCATCCAGCGATCGCGCGCCACGCCGAGGATCGGCGTGCCCCGCTCACAGGCGGCCGCGATCTCGGCTCCGGCCGTCGCGTCGAGCCCTGCGGGGGCGAGCACGATGACGCCGTCGGCCACCGCGGACAGCTGCCTGAGCCCCTGGGGGGAAACGAAGAGCAACAGCAGCGCGCCTTCGGAGCGAAAACCGGCCTGCAACTTGCGCCATCGCGGGTGCGCGTAGAGATCGCCCGCGCTCGCGGTGTAGGAGCCCGCGGCGATGAAGAACACGCCGTCCACCTCGTGGGCGGCCTTCGTCAGCGAGACGCCGTACTCGAAGGCGTCGACGATCCCGTCGCTGGGCGAGAGTCCCACGGTGACGTGCAGGGCGGGCTCCTCGACCGAGAGGTCGACCAGCGCCACCCGCCGGCCGCCTCGCGCCGCAATGCGGGCGATGTCCCACGCCGCCTTCGCCGCCCACGGGAGATCGGCGGTGACCGGCACCAGCGCGACGAGCGCCTGCGCCTGCACGAGCGGAGGGACCAGGTGGCCGAGCCGCGAGAGCGGCAATTGCCGCGCGGTCACTGTCCGGGTTGGTAGATCCAGAAGGGACGGCCGAGTTTGCGCCCGATCGCTTCGGCCTGGGCGCGCGTCGGATAGGGGCCCAACACGACCCGGTACCCGTCATCGGGGCTCTTGGGCGGGAGCACGCGCGCGGCGAGCCCGGCCCGTGCCAGGTCGTCCGCCAGCCGGCCCGACCACTCGGGGTTCTGCGACGTGGAGACCTGCACGTAGAGCGGGCCCTCGGCGCCCGCGGCCTCCGTGGCGAGGGCGTCGCCGCCGGCCTGGGCGGCAGGCGCGCTACCCCGCGGGAGCCAGGTCGAGAGCACCCACAGATCGGCGGCGCCGCCCTTCACGCGGCCCGTTTCCCTGAGGGAGTCCGGCCGCACGGCGACGAGGTCGTCGCCGCTGCGGAATAGCAGCACGCCGTCGGGCGAAACCGCGGGCAGGTCCGTCTGCCAGGTCGTCGCGACGGCGCCCGTGTGCCGCTTGATCGGCAGGTCCACGATCCAGGCGGAGTCTCCCAGCGCGGGCCGCGCCAGCAGCCAGCGCCCCAGCGGATCGAGCCGCACGGTGGTAGCGGGGCCGGGGAGGGCGACGCCGTCCAGCTCGCGTCGCTCGAACCGGTCGATGACCGCGAGCCCGAGAGATGCGCGGCGCGCCACGTAGATGCGGTGCCCCGAGGGGGAGAAGGCGAGGGCGCGCGGCCGGTCCGCCAGACGCACGAACGCTGCTGCGCGGCGACCCAGCGGGTCGTACAACGCCACGCCCGAATCGCTCGCCACCGCGACGAGGTCGCCCCAACGCGTCGCTGCCACGTCGCTGCCGGCGGCGATCGGGCGCACCGCGGGCGGTTGATCGGCGGCGGCGATGAGCAGTTGGGGCGGATCCTGGGGGATCACGGCGACCAGGCGCTGGTCGGAGGAACCGAAAAGGTCGCGCGGCACGCCGGCCAGGGGATGCGGCCACGCGAACCGGGTGCGGCGCGACAGCGAGATCACCCGGCGCTTCGCGTCGACGGCGTAGAGCGTGCCGTCGGGACCGAGCGCGGCCTGGGCGATGCCCGTCGCCACGGTGTCGACCCGGCCGCTGCCCAGGTCGAACGCCAGCAGCTCCTGCTTGGCGGTGGCGAGAAAGAGAAATTCCGACTCGGGATCGAGCCCGACCACATGGTCGACCGGCGGGATGCGGCCCCGAAGCCCGCCCGTAACCTCCGCGAGGCGGGGAAGCCGGTACAGCCGGGGAGCGCCGCCCTGTGCGGGAAGGCGGATCGCCACGCCCGTGCTCCGGCCGAGCGCGCGACTCTGCCTGCTAACCTCTTGTGATGCTTGCGATTGCGCGGATGCGTCCGGGGGCGCTTGGGACCGGCAGCCCCAGAGCGTCACGCCCGCGAGCAGGAGGTGCCAACGTAGGATGGACAAATGGCCTCGCCGCACAAGATAGACAACCGGCGAGGCCATTGCAAGTGTTTTAGCGACGCGGAGTTAGAACGTCGGACCGAGACTGATGGTCCAATAGCTCTTCTTCTGCGGCCGGTCGAGCGGTTTGGCGTAGTCGAACCGCATGATCAGGAACCCCAACATGTTGGCACGAATCGAGCCGCCCCAGCTGCGCAGGGGAGTCCGCACGAATTCGGGGTTCTCGCCACCACGGCGGGCCGATTTGAGGACTGTCCCTTCACCCCAGGCGACGCCCGCATCGTAGAAAAGCGCACCCTCGATGGGGGGGAAGCCGACGGGGAGGAAGCCGAGCACGAGACTGCGCGTCAGCGGGAACCGCAGCTCGACGTTGGCGACGGCGATCTTCGAGCCGATCAACTGGTCGAGCTCCGCACACCCGGTTTGCGATGCGCTGCCCGGGTCGGCGACGCACTCGTTCGAGCGGAACGATCCGAAGGTGTAGCCGCGAAGCAGCTCGGTGCTGCCGAGGAACATGGGGAACCGCTCGGCGTCGCGGCCGTAGCGGCCGAAGGTCAGGCCGCGGAACGCCAGCGTGAACGGCCTGAAGTAGAGGTAGCGCCGGTAGTCGGCGAGGCCGGCCGTGAACTGCCAGTCGCCGATGGCGGGCGAGATCTGGAAGCGCGAGCGCGACCCCGCGAAGGGTCCCACGTACCCGAACAGCGAGTTGTCGTGGACCAGGGCGAGCGAGGGCTGCGCGAAGCTGATGGAGCTTCCGTTCCCGGTGTGGTATTGCTGGCCGAGGAACGGCCCAAGGGCGGAGCAGCAAGTGGGCGTCACAGCGCCGAATCCGGTCTGGAGCGCGAGCGTGTCATCGGTGATGTTGACGGCGTGGACGCCGACCTCGACGCGGCTGAAGCGGCTGAACGGGTAATAAGACTCACCGAACAGATCGCGGATCACAAAGCGGCGGATGCGCGTGGTGAAGATGTCCACGCTGTCGACGCTGCCGCAGTTGCCGCAGGGGACCCGCTCCCAGGAGCTGCGGTCGTAGAAGTAGAGCGGCTCCTGCGAGAAGCCGGCCGCCCAGTTGAAGCGGTGCGCCTGATTGACGTACACGCCGAGGAATTGCGCCTCGCTGATGCGCCCGTTCACCGCCCCCGACAGAATGATGGTGTGATTGCCCAGGATGTCCGACAGGGCGACGGCGGTGCCGCCGAAGAAGCCGCGACCGAAGTTGTCGCGCTGATACCCGACGGTCGGGCGCGCGACGTAGTCGGGCGTGAAGCGCGTGCGGTACGACCGGAAGGTGAATTCGTTCGTGTCCGGGAGCGCGAGCGCGGCGGAGTCGAGCAGCTGGCGCACCGAGACCGGGCCGGGCGCCCCCAGCGATTCCGCCGCTTGCGGCGAGGCGGACGGCCGGAAGCCGCTGGAGGAGCGGTAGACCGACCGGGACTCGTTCGCGCGTTCGACGGGCGCCGGCGCCATCCCGGGCACCGTGCCGCCCGTGGAGGCGCCTTGGGCAGCGGGCGTGGAGTCGCGCACCCCGCCACCCGCCGCCAGGAGCGAGGTCACCGGCGGCGCCGAGGGCGCGCGGAACGGCCCGTGGCGCAGCGAGCGCGGGTTGTCCACCGAGTAGACGCTGTACTGGCCCTCTTCGTAATAGACGAACGCGAGCCGGTCGGCCTGCCGCGCCCAGGACATCACGGGTGAGAGCGGCGTGAAGCCCTGCACGCCGGTGTACAGGTTGGTGAGCTGGTAGATGTTGCCGTCCCCGAAGTCGAGCAGGTACACGTTGCTGATGCCGGTCCGGTCCGACACGAACGCCAGCGACCTGCCGTCGGGCGCCCAGGCCGGGTTGATGTTGTTCCCCTGCTCCATGTGCCCGAGCAGCTCGATCGTCCCGGTGTCGAGGTGGTAGAGGGCGATCTGGGTCTTCCCGAAGCGCAGCTCGTCGAAATCGGTCTCCCGGCCGCGGTCGGTCGCGAAGGCGATCGTCTTGCCGTCGGGGGACCACGCCGGCTGCAGGTCGGCGTACTTGTCGTTGGTGAGCCGGCGCATCCCCGTGCCGTCGCGGTTGATGATGAAGAGGTCCGACAGGCCGCCGTCGAAGCCGGTGAACACGAGCTGGCTGCCGTCGGGCGACCAGTTCGGCGTGATCAGGCCGTTCAGCGGAATCTGGATGCGGCGCTCTTCACGGCCGCGCTTCACGTCGAGGATGACGAGGTCGTCCCGGTCCTTCCGCTTGGCCGCGATGGCGAAGTACCGGCCGTCGGGCGAAAACGCCCCGGCGGAATTGATGAACCGCAGGCTCTCGTAATTGTTGTTGAGGGTCGATTTGACGAGCCGCCGCTTGACGCGGCCGGTCTCCGCGTCGGCGAGCCAGAGGTCCACGAAGAACCCGCCCTGATCGCCGAAGAACGCGATCTCCCGGCCGTCCGGGGTGAGGGCCGGCGCCACGAAGAGCCGCCCGTGCGAGCGCTTCCGGGTGAGCGTCGCCTGGGCGACGCGCCGGGCCCGGTAGTGGTCCCCGAGCTGCGGCAGGAACGTGGTCTGGACCGCGTCGCGCCACTCGTCGGACAGCTGGTCGAGCGACAGGCCGAGGGCCCGCTTGACGGCGGGCTCGACCCCGGAGTTCGCCGAGGCCTGGAGGATCTCCCCGATCACCTCGTCGCCCCATTTCTCGCCGATGTACGCCCACAGCGCGTGCCCGTAGTAGTAGGGGAAGACGTTGGGATCGTAGGTCATCTCCTCGATCGTCGGCAGGTGGCCTTCGAGCGAGGCGTCGCGCAGCCACATGGCGGTGTTGGGGTCGATCGGACCGAGCGACAGGTATTCGGCCATGCCCTCCATGAACCACAGCGGCGGATTCACGGTGATCAGCGTCTGGACGCCGGCGCCCGCGCGCCCGCGGCTGTACACGTCGTACTGGAACTGGTGCACCATCTCGTGCTGCAGCACGTGCTCCAGCTCGGCATATGACCCGGTGAACGGGAGCACCATGCGGTGCTTGAAGAACTCCGTGACGCCGCCCAACCCCTCCCCCGACGCGTCGACCACATTCGTCTGCTGGAAGTCCGACTGGGAGGCGTACAGAATGATCGGCTTGCGGCTCGTGAACTGGTGATGCAGGATGCGCGACAGGCGGGCGTAGCCCCGTTCGGCCATGCGGGCCGCGTCGAGCGCGGCGGCGCGCTCCTGGGGATAGTAGTAGACCTCGAAGTGCTCGGTTTGGATGATCTTGAAGTCGAAGGTGCGGTACTGGACCTTGTTCTGCCCGAAGTACTGCGCCGCGAGGGGACCTGCCACCGTCGTGAGCGCGAGAAGCGCCGCCAGCCGTCGCATACGCCCTATCCTTTCACACCCGTCGTGTCCGCATCACCCGCGGCGACGACGGGGGCGTCGCCCCATAGCCGCTCGAGCTGGTAGAAGTCCCGCAGCTCCGGATGAAACACGTGCACCACAAAATCCACGTAGTCCAGCAGCACCCACCGGCCCTGCGCCAACCCCTCGACATGATGCGGGGCCACACCGCGGGGCGCCAGCGCCGTCATCAGATGGTCCGCCATCCCCCGCACGTGCGCATCGGACGTCCCCGACACGATCACAAAGTAGTCGGTGGCCCCGCACAGCCCCCGCAGGTCCAGCACCACGGGCTCGACCGCCTTGCGATCGGCGAGGGCATCCAGCACCAGCTTGAGCTCGGTTGATCTCGTCCTACTCATAGCGCCGCGCTCATCGGTTTGTTCCCCGTCCGCGACCGGCGGGCCCTACTCCTTGACGACCGTAATCAGGACTTCGGGCCGGACGTCGGGGTGGATCTTGATGCCCACGCGGAACTCGCCCAGTGCGCGGATCGGCTCAGGCAGATCGATTTTGCGCTTGTCCACATGGTGGCCCAGTTCTTCCAGCTTGCGCTGGATGTCGCTCGCCGTGACCGAGCCGTACAGCTTGTCTTCCTCGCCGACCTTGACGGGGAAGGTGAGCTGCACGCCGGCGAGCCGGCCGGCCTCGCCCTCGGCGGCGGTCTTCTCGGCGGCGCGCTGCTTGGCGAGGCGGTCGGCCTCGAAGGTGATCTTCTTCTTGTTGGCCTCGGTCGCCGGGTAGGCGAGTCCTTTGGGGAGCAGGTAGTTGCGGGCGTAGCCGTCCTTGACCTTGACGACCTCGCCGGCTTTGCCGAGGTGCTGCACGTCTTCTCGCAGAATGATCTCCATCGCCATCCTCAGGTTGCGTTGGGCCGGCGCGCCGCCAGGCGGCGCCGGTATTGATACCACGTATCCGTGATTCCCAGCGTGCACAGTCCGGGGACGAGAAACAGCGCCGGCACCGCCAGCGCGGTCGCGACGCCGGCGGCGATCACGAGCGCGACGGCCGACACACCGGCCACCTGGGCGAACGCCACGACGATCGCCGCGCCGCGCAGCACGTACAGCGCGCCGAGCACGAGCCCGAGGTTGGTGCCGGCGATCTTCAGCGCGCCGGACACGGGGGCGATCAGGACGCCGAGCCAGGCGACCAGGCCCCATACCCACCCGTCGGCGATCCGGAATTCCCGGAACGGCGTGAGCGGCGCACCGAGCGGCGCCGCCGCCAGGTGCACGTGCCACTGCCAGGCGAGCGCCAGACCGGCGAGCGTCTGCAGCGCGAGCACGCCGGGCGTGGTGCTGCTGACGAATCGCACCACGGGCTCGTACACCGCGAACCATTCGGGCTGGAACTCGACGAGGAAGCGCATCATGAGGGCCGTCTGCCGGGTCGCCTCCCAGGCCAAGGCGCCCCACCCGCTCGGCCCCCACACCAGGAGCACGAGCAGCGCGGTGCCGGCGCCGGCGGCGAGCATCGCGCGGAGCGCTTGCCGCAAGAACGCGGCCGGCCGCAGTAGGACGCCGCCGACGAACGCCGCGGTGACGAGCACCGTGTACGCGCTGATCGCGGCGCCGAGGCGGCCGCCGCCCGGGACAACGAGCAGCATGACACTCACCGCCCCGATGGCGGCGGCCGCCGCCCGCGTCCGCGTGGACCGATCCGGCGCGAGGAGGAGCAGCGCCGCGCAGGGCAACCCGGCGAGGCTGAACGGGGCCCAGGCGGCGAACGCGATGACGCCCAGGACGAGGCGCCACCTCATGCTAGGCCGTGTGCCCCTTGATGTACGGAATCAGGGCCAGCTGCCGCGCGCGCTTGATGGCCGTCGCCAGCTGGCGCTGGTGCCGCGCGCACATCCCGGAGAGGCGGCTGGGCAGGATCTTGCCGCGCTCCGTGAGGAACCGGCCCAGGGTCCGGTCGTCCTTGTAGTCCAGCACGCGCGCGCCGGACTCGCACACGGGACAGGTCTTGGCGGGGCGTCTCACGCTTCTTCCTCCTCGATCTCCTCTTCTTCCGGCGCGGCGATCACGGCCGCGACGACGGGCTTGGGCTGCTCACGCTCCGCCTGCACCACGAGGTAGCGCAGCACGCCTTCGTCGAGCTTCACGGCACGCTCGTACTCCGGCAGCAGCGCCCCGGGCGCCTCGAACTGGGCGACGACGTAGTAGCCCGTATCCTTTTTCTTGATCTTGAACGTCATGGTGCGCTTGCCCCAGTGGGACACGTTGGTCACCGTGCCCGCGCCGTCCTTGGTCAGGAGGGCGTGGAAGCGCGCGAGCTTTTCGTTGATCGCCGGCTCGTCCAGCGCACTGTCAAAGATGTAGACCGTCTCGTAGCGACGAGTCATGCCACCTCCCTTTGGTCGTGAGCGACCCGGCGCAGGTGGGGGGCGGCGCCGAGTAGGGGATTTGTGAGGCCGGAAAATAGGCGGTCAGGCGGCCGGGCGGTAGGGCGGCGCCCTCGTCAGCTGGACGACGAACGGACTCGCTGGTGGTTCCGCCACGGTGCGCGCACTTTTCCGGGGATGCCCAGCAGGGGGCCGAACAGGAAGCCCTGCGCCCGGCGCACCCCCAACGCCAGCGCGGCGTCCAGTTCCGCCCGCGTCTCGACGCCCTCCACGATCAGGGGCACCTTGGCTTCACCGCAGAAATCGGCGACGGCCCCGATGAGGTGCCGCTTCACCCGATCCGCATCCGCCCCGCGGATGAGCTGCATGTCGAGCTTGATGAAGTCCGGCCGGATTTCGGAGACGACGCGCAGCCCGGCGTAGGCCGATCCCACATCGTCGAGCGCCACCCTGAACCCCGCGCGCTTGAGCAGCTGAATGGCCTGCCGGAACGCGGGAAAGTCGGTGATGGCGGCCCGCTCCGTGATCTCGAGCACGATGCGCTTGGCGTACCGGCGCACGAACCCAGGCGCCACGAGGTCCGGATCGAAGACGCCGCTGGGCTCCACGTTGAGGAAGAGCAGCTGCTTGGGATTCAGGTCCCGCAGCCGGCGCAGCGCGCGCTGCCGGCACACCCGCTCGAGCTTCCAGACCAGCTCGGCGTCGTACGCGGCCTGGAACAGGCTGGCCGGACTCTGGAGGTCTCCCTTGGGTCCTCGGCTCAACGCTTCGTAGCCGATGACGGCACGGGTCTCGAGATCGACGATCGGTTGGTAGACGCTGGAGATGCGCTTATGGTCGATGATGGCCTTGAGCTGGCGGGTGCGCTGCCGCATGGCCGTCTGCTCCTCGGAGGCCGCGTCGGCAAGGGCGTCGTCGATGGTGCGGTACACCAGGCGTTCCACGCGGACGGACGCGTCCGGTCGCATCAGGGCGCCGCCCACGAAGTAGGCGAAGCGACGCAGTTCGTCCTGGGTGAACGTGGTGTGGAGGTAGGTGTCCAGCCGCTGCGCGAGACGCCGTTTGATGCCCGCCAGGTCGCGCGGGCCCAGCCGGCGCCGTTTGCGCGGGGGCGAAAGGATCAGGATGAAGACGTTCCCGTTGACCGTGAGCTCGGCGAGCGCGTCCTCCTTTCGGAGCGTAGCGTCCTTGACGGCCTTCATGCAGGCCGCGACGCCGCGCACGACCGTGTCGAAGCTCTCCCAGCCGTAGACTTCTTCCAGCTTCGAGAACTGCGTGATGTTGACGGCCAGGAGGCCGACGCCCTTGCGCTGGGTCAGGATCTTGCGGATGTGGGGGAGGAGAACGGAGAGGGTGGGCAGCGACGTCACCGGATCGAACAGCACGTCCTTGACGCCCTTCGCCTGCGGGGTGTCCAGCCAGCGCCGCAGCACGCGCAAAACGAAGTTGACGGGGCCTCGGGCCATTCCATTCCCACCTTCGGGTCGTTGTCTAATAGTGCGCCAGGCGCGGCTGGTCAAGCCGCGACGGCGGGCGCCCAGGATTGATGACGGGCGCAGCCGTGGCCGGCCTCGTGGCGGCGACGTGGATCCAACTGTTTCGCGTCCTGAAGGTGCATCGCATCAGCTTCGCACGTTGACATGGGCGTACCGCTGGATGATGGTTATGGAGGCGCTCATCCTCGCCCTTGCTCTGTTGTATGTCCTCCGCATATGGAGCGGCGAGGGAGGGGCGAGATGAATAGCGCCGGGAGAACGACTATGGCGGAGAAGGAACTGATCGCGCGAGGAGGAGACCCCCCCATGCGCGCACCGCTCGCCCTGTTGCTCGTCCTGATCGTCGCGGCAGCGCCCGCGATCCCCCAAGTTCAGCCCGACACGATGGCCCGCGTCATCGGCAAGGCGATCTCCGCGCGCAATGGCGCGCCCCTATCCGGAGTGATGGTCGCCGTTCCGCAGGCGAAGGCGTTCGCCGTGAGCGACGCCACCGGCGCGTTCGCCCTGGCGGGCCTTCCGGCTGGAACGCAGCCGTTGCGGGTTCTCTATCGCGACGAGGTGATCGACGAGCGGCCGGTCAAGCTCCGGGCGGGGAAGACGCTGCGGCTCGAGGTGCTGCTGGACGTGGAGGCGGTGGACCTCGCGCCGGTCGTGGTCGAGGCGCGCAGCATCGGCGCCGCCCACAGCTTGGCCGGGTTTTACGACCGCCGGCGGTCGGGGTTCGGCCGGTTTTACACCTTCGAGGACCTGGAGCGCCAGGGGGGAGCGACCCTGCGCACGCTCCTCAGCCAGGCCGGCGTCCAGGTGCAGTGCCGGAGCTGGTCCTGCGTCGCGGTGAGCAACAGCGGCCCCCGGGCGTGCGTCATGCCGGTGTATCGCGACGGCGTGCCCTTCCCGATTATGGAAGATCTGGCCTTCGTGCGCCTGGACGAGTTGGCTGCCGTGGAAGTGTATAAGCACGGGCTCGAGGTGCCGTTGGAGTTCCAGCGTGGGTTCGGCGGGGGCTGCGGAGCGATCGTGATCTGGAGCCGGTAGTGATCCGCTACACGTTGAACCGGAACAGCAGGATGTCCCCATCCTTCACCACGTAGTCCCGCCCCTCGCTGCGCACGAGGCCCTGTTCGCGCGCGACCTTGTATGACCCCGCCTTCACGAACTCCGCAAACCCCACCGTCTCGGCGCGGATGAAGCCGCGTTGGAAATCGGAATGGATCTCGCCCGCCGCGTCGAATGCCGTGTCGCCCCGGTGCATCGTCCAAGCGCGGACTTCGTTCTCGCCCACGGTGAAAAACGTCTGGAGGCCGAGCAGGCGGTAGCCGGCGTGGATCAGACGGTCGAGCCCCGGCTCGGTCACGCCGGCGCTCGCCAGGTACTCCTTCCTTTCTTCTCCCGCAAGCTCGCCCAACTCGGCCTCGAACTTGGCGGAGAAGGGGACGATCTCGGCTTCTTCGTGGTGAGTTTGGACGGCGGCCTTGAGCCGGTCGATCCACTTTCCACCGCCCGCCGCGAGGTCGTCTTCATTCACGTTTGCCGCGTACAGAATCGGCTTGGCGGTGAGGAGACCGAGCTGCCGCAGGAACTTCACCGCGTCTTCCCCTTCGCCCGCTTCGCGGGCGCCGCGCCCCGCGTTCAGCTCCTCGACGATCCGCTCGAGCAGCACCAGCTCGAGCTGCGCCTCTTTTTCGCCGGCGCGCGCCGATTTGCGCGTCTTCTCGAGCCGCCGCTCGACGACGGCGAGATCGGCGAGCGCCAGCTCGCTCGTGATCACGTCGTGGTCTCGCACGGGGTCCACCGGCCCCATCACGTGGACGACGTCGGGGTCCTCGAAGCAGCGGATCACGTGGACGACGGCGTCCACTTCGCGGATGTGCGACAGGAACTGGTTGCCGAGTCCCTCGCCCTGCGAGGCGCCCTTCACGAGTCCCGCGATGTCGACGAATTCAACGACGGCGGGCACCTTCTTCTTGGGCTTGACGATCTGGTTGAGCCGCTCGAGCCGCGGGTCGGGAACCTCGACGACGCCGACGTTCGGCTCCACCGTGCAGAATGGATAGTTCTCCGCCGCGGCGGCCTTCGAAGACGTGAGCGCGTTGAAGAGGGTCGACTTCCCGACGTTGGGGAGGCCGACGATTCCTAGTCTCAGCATCGGCAGCGGGGATGGGTCATCAGGAAACGGGAGAGGCTACACCACGCAGCCATTTCTCAACTGCGTCGATCATCTGGGGCATCAACGCTTCAATCTGTGCGCGCTCTTCAGGCTCAAATGGGGCGAGCACGTAATCCGCCCAGTCGCTGACGCCCTCGGGGAGGGGGCCGACCCCGATGCGCAGCCGCGCGTAGGCCTGCGACTGCAGCGCGCCCTCGATGCTCTTCAGGCCGTTGTGCCCGCCGGCCGAGCCCTCGGCGCGCAGCCGGAAGGTGCCGCAGGGGATGGCGAAGTCGTCGACCAGGATGAGGAGGTCCTTCGCGGGATCGAACGTCGGGTCGGCGCGCAGCGACGCCAGGGCGGCGCCGCTGCGGTTCATGTAGGTCGTGGGCTTCAAGACGCGCACCGGGACGCCGTGCACCACGCCCTCGGTCGCGCGTGCCCGCTCGGCGCGGCGGAACGGCGGCAGGCCCCACCGCGCCGCGAGCGCCTCGCCCAACCAGAAGCCCGCGTTGTGGCGCGTCGCCGCGTACTCCGGACCGGGATTCCCGAGGCCGACGACCGCGCGCAGGGGCTAGCTCTCTTTGCTCTCTTTGCCGCCCTTGGGTTTTTCCGGCGCCTTGGCCTCGGCCGCTTCCTCGCCCTCGACCGCCTCGCCCTCCTCCTCACGCGGCTTGCGGATCAGCTCGGGCTCAGCCACCTCGGCCGCGGTCTCGGGGGTCGGCGCCGCCACTTCCTCGGCCCGCGGCGGCACCACGGTCGCGATCGTCAGCTCGGCGCCCGTGAGGATCACGGCGTTGGGGATGACGAGGTCGCGGACGTGCAGCGAATCCCCGATCTTCAGCGCCGTCACGTCCAGCTCGACGCGGTCGGGGATCTGCTCGGGCAGGACCTCGATCTCGACCTCGCGCGTCACCTGGTCGAGCACGCCGCCGGCGTTGCGCACGCCGTCGGGTGCGCCGACGAGGTGGACCGGCACCTTCAGCGTCACCTTCTCGTGGGCGTGGATCTCGTAGAAATCCACGTGAATGATGTCGGGGCGGACGGGATGGCGCTGGATCTCCCGGATCAGGGCGCGCGCCTTCTTCCCGTCCACGGTCAGCTCGATGACCGTACTCGCGGGCTCGACCCCGCTCAGCGCCTTCTCGAGCGACTGCCCGTCCAGGAGCAGCGGCTGCGTGGGCCGCCCGTGCCCGTAGATCACGGCGGGAATCTGCTTCTTGAAGCGGGCCTGCCGCGCCGGCCCTTTGCCGGTCGTGTCCCGCGGCGTCGCCGAAAGGCTCACCATTTGTGCCATACGTCGTCCCTCAGTCGAACAGCGAACTCACCGATTGATTGGAATGCTCGTATCCAATGGCCTTGGCCATCAGGCCTGCGATCGACAATACTTTCAACTTCTCGAACATCCGCTCGTCCGGGATGCGGATCGTGTTCGTCACCGCGACCTCGTCGATCGGCGAGGCGCGCAGCCGTTCCACCGCCGGACCCGACAAGAGCGCGTGGGTCGCGAATGCGTAGATCTTGCGCGCCCCGAGCCGCTTGAGTGCGGTCGCCGCTTCGGTGATCGTCCCCGCCGTGTCGATCATGTCGTCGGGGATGAGACAGTCTTTGTCGGCCACGTCGCCGACCACGTTCACCACTTCGGCCACGTTCGCCGAGGGCCGCCGCTTGTCGATGATGGCGAGCGAGGCGTTCAGTCGCTTGGCGAACCCCCGCGCCGTCTTCGCCCGACCGACGTCCGGCGCCACCACCACCGGATCGTACAGCGTCTTCTGGCGGAAGTGGCTCACGAACACCGGCGCCGCGTACAGGTGGTCCACCGGGATGTCGAAGAACCCCTGCACTTGGTGGGAATGGAAATCCATTCCCAGCACCCGGTCGGCCCCCGCATGGGTGATCAGGTTCGCCATCAGCTTGGCGCTGATCGCCACGCGCGGCTGGTCTTTGCGGTCCTGCCGCGCATATCCGAAATAGGGGAGGCAGGCCGTGATGCGGGCGGCGCTCGCGCGCCTGGCCGCGTCGATCAGAAGCAACAGCTCCAAGTATGTCTCCGCCGGCGGATTCGTGGGCTGGATGATGAAGCAGTCCCGCCCGCGCACGTTCTCGTCGATCTTGACGAAGATCTCGCCGTCGGCGAACCGGCGGATCGTCACCCCGCACAGCGGTTGGCCCAAATGCTGAGCCATCTCCTCGGCGAGCGGCCGATTGGCCGTGCCGGCGAGGAGGAGGAGCTGGCTGCGCGACAGCGACAGGTCCCCCATCGGAGCACGGAAAGTAGTCGGCAAACCGCGTGTAGCCAAGGGCTTGTGGGCGAGGTATGCTTACCCCGTTCGTGGGAGGCTTCCGCATGTCGGATCTCCGGTCCCGTCTCCAGGCCGTGCTGGCCGAGCGCTACGCGATCGACCGGGAACTGGGCCGCGGCGGGATGTCCCTCGTGTACCTCGCACGAGACCGGCGGCACGACCGCCCCGTGGCGCTGAAGGTCCTCCGCCCTGAGCTCGGCGCCTCCCTCGGCCCCGAGCGGTTCCTGCGCGAGATCAAGGTCGCCGCCGGCCTCACCCACCCGCACATCCTGCCGCTGTTCGACTCGGGCGAGGCCGACGGGCTGCTCTTCTACGTGATGCCGTACGTCGAAGGGGAATCGCTGCGCCAGCGCCTGGACCGCCAGGGACCGCTGGCGCTGGGCGAGGCGCTCCGCATCGCGCGCGAGGTCGCCGACGCGCTCGACTACGCCCACCGGCGCGACATCGTCCATCGCGACATCAAGCCCGAGAACATCCTGCTGCAGGACGGCCACGCCGTGGTGAGCGACTTCGGGATCGCGCGCGCGATCAGCGCGGCCGGCGGCGGACGCGTCACGCAGGTCGGGATTGCGGTCGGCACGCCGGACTACATGAGTCCCGAGCAGGCGAGCGGCGAGGACGAGGTGGACGGGCGGAGCGACATCTACAGCCTGGGCTGCGTGCTGTACGAGATGCTCGCGGGCCGGACGCCGTTCCCCGGCTTGACGCCGACCGCGGCGCTGGGGGCGCATCGGGCGGAGCGCCCGCCCTCGGTCAGCGGTGCCCGCGCCGACACGCCGGTCGAGGTCGTGCTGGCGATCGAGATGGCGCTCGCGAAGCTGCCCGGCGAGCGATTCCGCAGTGCGGCCGACTTCGCCGCGGCCCTGACCGCACCGGCCGCCACCATCTCGGGGACCTGGCGCAAGGCCCTGCGGCGGCGCTGGGGGGTCGGCGTCGCGGTGGCGCTGGGCCTGGCCGGGCTCGCCATCGGCGTGGTGCCGGGGCTGCTCGGCGCCGGGCCGGACGAGTCGCTCTACGTCGTGGTGCCCTTCGGCCACCGCAGTGGCGCGGCGCCGCGACTCCTCAACGGCGACCAGTGCGAGATGCTCCTGTACGACGCGTTCCGTCGCTGGGAGGACGTGCCGCTCGTGAACGACCTCCAGGTGCACGACTTCAGGCTGCGGCAGGCCGAGCAGCCCCCCACACTCCGCGATGCGCTCGCGCTGGCGCGCAAGTTCGGGGCGGGCCGGCTGATATGGGGAGAAGTCGCCGAGTTCGGGGATACGATCCACGTGCGCGCCACGCTGTACGACGTGAAGCGCCGCGGCGCGCCGGTGCGCGAGTATCAGGTCCGTCTCGGGGCCGGGGACCCCGACGTGGCGTCCAAATTCGCCGAGCTGGCCGACTCGCTCCTCGCCGGGCGGGCGGGATCCCCCGAGGCCGGCGGACGCGGCACGCGGGTGTTCGCGGCGCTGCAGGCGTACGAGCGCGGCCACGAGGCGCGGGCGCGGTGGGACCTCGCGGGCGCCGAGGCCGGGTTCCGCCGGGCGCTCGAGCTCGACCCGACGTACGCCCAAGCGAGCCTGTGGCTCGCCCAGACGCTCGGGTGGGAGGGACGCCCGGCGGGGGCGTGGCGCACGTACGCGGCCGCGGCCGCCTCGGCCGTGGACCGCCTGGGCGCGCGCGACCGGGCGCTGGCCGGCGCGCTGCTCCACCTCGCCGACGGGCAGTTCGCGGAGGCGTGCGACGGCTATCGCCACCTGGTGGCGCAGGATTCATCGGACTTCATTGCGTGGTTCGGTCTGGGCGAGTGCCAGCGGCGCGACCGGCGGGTGGTGCCGGACCCGGCGAGCCGCTCGGCGTGGCGCTTCCGCTCGAGTTACCGCGCCGCGGCAGCGGCCTATCGGCGGGCGCTCGAGCTCGTGCCGTCGGCGCATCGGGCGTTCGCGGGGGTCGCCACCCAACGACTCACCGATCTCTTTTTTGCGGAGCCGTACGTGTTTCGGGCCGGTTACGCTCTCGCGCCCGACACGCTCTCCTTCGCCGCGTTTCCGTCGATCGATCGCGATACCCTCGCCTTCGTGCCGTGGCCCATCGCCGACGTCATGGGCGGTAAGCCGGCGGCCAATCCGCCCAGCATGCACGCCGCGGTGGAGCGCAACCGGGAAGTCCTGCGGGGCATCGTCGAGCACTGGGTCGAGGCGTTCCCGGGAAGCGCCGACGCGCACGAGAGCCTGGGGCTGGTGCTCGAGGCGGGGGGTGACGTCGCGGCCGGCGGCGTTCTCGGGCGATCCGCGCTCCTGGAAGTTCGGAGCGGGCGCGGGCTCACTCATGATCCGGAGCAGGCGCTGCGGCTCGCCGTGACCGAGGTGCGTCTGCTCACCAAGGTCCAGCAGTTCGAGCCGGCGCGCTCGCTCGCCGACTCGATCCTCACGGCGGCAGCGGCCACCCCCGGTCCCGCCGAGGCGCGCCGCCTCGCCGGTCTCGCCGCGCTGACGGGCCGAGCGCACCGTACGTCGCAGCTGCTGCGGCTGTCGGCACCGGTGGACACGCCCACGACCTGGAGTGGGGAGGCGGTTGCCGACGCCCCGCTCCCCGTCAAGCAAGCCGCGCTGGCGCTGCTGGGCTACGCGGCGCTCGGCGCGCCCGCGGAGAGCCTGCGCACGCTGAAGGCGCGCGTGGACCAGAGCGTGCGCAGCTGGGCCGGACCGGCCACGCGGGAGCGGCTGCGGCTCGCGGTGCTGCACGTGCCCCTCGCCCTCGCGTTCCCCGTGCTCGGCTTGACCGACGTCCACCGTGCCGACGCCGGTGGCGACTATCTCCTCGAGCTGCAGTGGGCCCTGACGCGCGGCGACACGACGCGGGTGCGCGCCGAGTTGGCCCGGATCGCCGCCCTGCGCAGCGCCGCTCGCCCGGGGGACGTGGCCATGGACGGCACGTACCACGAGGCGTGGCTGCTCCTGCAGCTCGGCGATACCGCGGCGGCGACCCAGCTGCTCGATCTCTCGCTCGACGCCCTCCCGACGCTCGGCAGCGCTCTCCTCGATCAGGTGCCGCAGGCGGGCGCGCTCGTGCAGGGGATGGCGCTCCGCGCCGACCTCGCCGCGCGCGCGGGAGACCGCACGACCGCCGCCCGCTGGGCGCGCGCGGTCGCCACCCTCTGGGCCGGGGCGGATCCACCGCTCGAGCCCATACTCCAGCGGATGCGCTCGCTGAAAGGAAGGCCTCCATGGTGATCACGGCAGTGACGCTGGTTGCGTCCGCAGCGCTGGCGCAGGTACGCGCACCGTTTCCGTCACCGGTCGTGCACATCCGCGGTCCGAGCGCCGTGATCCGGGACTCGTCCGTGTACGCGAACCGCATCGTGGAGCACGGGCGACGTCTCGACTTCGACGAGCTCGACGGCGTCGGCGACCAGCAGCGGCTCATGCTCGGCCGGTGCGACAGCAGCTGCAGCTACGGCCCGCTCGCGACGATTCAGCCGTACCGGAACACGCACCGCATCAACTCGGCGCAGCAGGACTCCGGCGTGATCGTCGCGCGCATTATCAGCGACGGGGCGTACCCGAAGTTCAACATCCATGGGCGGGACACGGTGTACTGGTGGGTGAGACTCCGGAAGGGGGATTCGGTCTCCGTGTTCGCCTCCACCGCCCCGGAGGTGCGGGCCCGGGTCAGCGACCTCGCCATCACTCCGCACAGCCCCCGCACCTACAATCGCGCGCTGGCGCGCTGGGTGTGGACCGACCGCGACGAGGAAGCCTGGGTCACCTGCGACGGCGGTCGGTGCTGCCGCAGCTCGGGGCTCGAATTCTGACGGCCTGTAACGCCGGCCGGCCGGTGAGCGTATAACGAGTGACCTTCTCTGGAGTCACTCGTTATGCGTCGCCCGGCATTCGCCGCGCTCCTCCTGACCTGCTTGTCCGTCCCCGCGCTCGCCCAGGGCCCCGGCGGGCCCGGGCAGGGCCGTTTCCAGCCGCCGCCCGATCACTGGCTGACCCTCGATTCGCTCGCCCAGGCCGTCGGTCTCACGACGGACCAGAAGACCAAGGTCACTCAACCCTATACCGCCCTGAACGGCGTAATGAAGGACGCGGCCGCCCGGCGGGCCGCCCTACGCCAGCAGATGGGAAGCTTCCAGCCAGGCTCCGCGCCGAGCCCCGAGATGCGCGCCCGCATGGACAGCGTGCGTGCCGAGATGGAGGGGTTTCAGGCTGAAGCGGACCAGTGGTATCAGGCGATCCGCAACCAGTTGACCGCCGCGCAGCAGGCGAAGTTCGACTCGCTCCCCAAGCCGATGGTGATGCGCCCGCGGCGGCCGGGCATGTAGCCGCGTCGGGCCCGGCCGGGTATCGTTGGTTGACCTCAACCCGGCCGGACCGATGCTTCGCCGTTTCCTTCTCGCGCTTGCTTTCGTCGCGCCGCTGGGCGGCACCGCCCCTGCCCAGCGGCCCGCGACGGCCGACTCCACTCTCCTCACCGTCGATCGCATTTACGCGAGCGCGGAATTCCGCGGGGGCTCGTTCGGGCCGCTCGCCTGGCTGAACGGTGGCACGGCGTACACCACGCTCGAGCGTCCCCAGACGGGAGCCGGGCGCGACCTCGTGCGCTACGACGCGGAAAGCGGTGCCCGGACCATCCTGGTACCGGCGGCACGGCTCGTCCCCCCGGGCGACTCGCTGCCGCTCGACGTCGACGAGTACTCCTGGTCCAGGGACGGCAACCGCCTCTTGATCTTCACGAACTCCGCGCAGGTGTGGCGCACCAACACGCGGGGCGATTACTGGGTGCTCGATCTGAGCACCTGGCGCCTCAAGCGCCTGGGGGGCGGTGGGCCGGCGTCGACGCTCATGTTCGCCAAATTCTCTCCCGACGGCGGCCGCGTCGGCTGGGTGCGCTACGGCGAGTACAACCTCTACGTCGAGGATCTCGGAACCGGCAAAATCACCCAGATCACTACCGACGGCTCGCGGACCACGATCAACGGTACGTTCGACTGGGTGTACGAAGAAGAGTTGGGGCTGCAGGACGGTTGGCGCTGGAGCCCCGATGGCCAGTCCATCGCCTACTGGCAGCTCGACGCCTCCGGCGTCCGCGATTTCCCGCTGTACGACACGACCGACTCGCTGTACGCCTATTTCGTCGAGGTGCAGTACCCGAAGGCCGGCGAGACGAACTCCGCGGCCCGGGTGGGGGTCGTCGGCGCGGCGGGCGGGGCGACCCGCTGGGTCGCCATCCCCGGGGATCCCCGCCAGAACTACATCGCGCGGATGCAGTGGACCGGCCCGCGTGAGCTGGTCATCCAGCACATGAACCGGCTGCAGAATACGCTGCACGTGATGCTGGCCGACGCCCAGACCGGCGCGGTGCGCACCGTGTTCGCCGAGCAGGACAGCACCTGGGTGGAGCAGTTCGACGACCTGACGTTCGTGAATCGCGGGCGGGACATCCTGTGGCAGAGCGAGCGCAGTGGGTGGAGTCATCTGTACCTCTTCCCGCGCGCGGGCGGCCCGCCGCGTTCCGTGACGAGCGGGGCGTTCGACGTGCTCAGTGTGTTGGGCGTGGACACGACGGGAGGTTGGGTCTACTACGTCGCCTCGCCCGACAACCCGACGCAACGGTACCTGTATCGCGCCAGCCTGACCCGTCCGGCGCCGCCCCAGCGTCTCACGCCGGCGGGCTCGGCGGCGGCGGGCGTCAACGGCTACAGCCTGTCGCCGAGCTTCGGGTTCGCGGTTCACACCTTCTCGCGCTTCGGGGTCCCGCCGACCACCGAGCTGCTGCGCCTCCCCGAGCACCGCGTGCTGCGGACGCTGGTGGACAACGCGGCGCTGAAGGCGAAGGTGGCCTCACTGCGGCTCGGCGCGACCGAATTCACGCAGGTGGACATCGGCGACGGGATCAAGCTCAACGCCTATCTCATCAAGCCGCCGGGCTTCGACCCGGCGCATCGCTACCCCGTGTTTTTCACCGTGTACGGCGGGCCGGGCTCGCAGACCGTGGTCGATGGGTGGGGCGGGCAGAACTACCTGTGGCATCAGATGCTCGCGCAGCACGGGTACATGGTGGCGAGCGTCGACAATCGGGGGACGGGGGCGCGGGGGCGGGCGTGGCGCAAGATCATCTATCGCCAGATGGGCGTGATCGAAACGCGGGATCAGGCCGCGGCGGCGCGCGCGATCGGCCGCCTGCCGTACGTGGACTCCACGCGGATCGGGATCTGGGGTTGGAGCTACGGCGGGTTCATGGCGCTGAACACGATCACGCAGGCGCCGGACGTCTACAAGATGGCGATCGCCGTCGCCCCGGTGACGCACTGGAAGTACTACGACACCATCTACACCGAGCGCTACATGGGCCTGCCGAAGGATAACGCGGCCGGGTACGACCGCGGCTCGCCGCTCACGTACGCCAAGAACCTGCGCGGCAAACTCTTGATCGTGCACGGCTCAGGGGACGACAACGTCCACTACCAGAACACCGAGGCGATGGTGAACGCGCTGGTCGCGGCCAACCGGCCGTTCCAGCTGATGGTGTATCCGAACCGCACCCACTCGATCTCGGGCGGCACTACGCGCCAGCATCTGTTCACGTTGCTGACGAAGTTCGTGGAGGAGAACCTGCCGGCGACGGTGGGAGGGGAGCGGACGGCGCAGATCCCGTGAGGTGGCGCCCCGTCCGCCCTTTTCAGGCCAAGACGTCGCTCAGGGGACAGGTGAACCCCGGGAGCACGTCCTCGCCGTCGAGCGAGTCGCCGCGCCCGAGGACCGCGAGGCTGCCATCCTGACGGTAGACGCGCGTCTCCTGCCGCTCAGGATCCACGACCCAGACGATCTTCGTGCCCGCGGCGAGCCAGTCGGCGACCTTTGAGAGGACCTCGGCGGGCCTGTCCTCGGGCGACAAGATCTCGGCGAGGAGGTCCGGTGCCGCGGCCGCGTATCCCCGTGAGCGAAGGAGTGCCGAGCGCTCGCGCGCGATGAACGCGACGTCTGGAGCGCGCACCGTGTCGGGATCGGAGGCGATCTTGAAGCCCGTATCCTGCGCGAATACGTGGCCGAGCCCCTGGCGCCGCACGAAGTCGCTGAGGTAGTAGGCCAGGTTCGCCGCGATGGCCCCGTGCCACGTGCCCGGCGGCTCCCGGACGACGAGCCGCCCCCGGACAAGCTCGACCTGCTTCCCGGGAAGCGAGATACGTTCGACGTCCTCGGCCGTCAGCAGTAGGGGTGGGGTGCTCACGTCGTGAAACATACCATCCAGGCTGCGCCGGCTCCATCAACCAGCGCTCACCGGGGCGAAGATT
>DASYRJ010000055.1:0-40553 GCA_036004525.1 Gemmatimonadales bacterium
GTAGGCCATGTACCCGAAGAACGAGGGCATCCGGATCCCGTTCTCCTCGGCGATGGCCTTGACCATGAAGTTCGGCGCGTTCCCGATGTACGTGTTCGCCCCCATGAACACGGCGCCCGTCGAAATCGCGGCGAGGACGCGGGCCCCCTCGGGATCCAGCGTCAGTGCGCCGATGAACGGCCCGTGCGCGGGGACGCCCTCGAGTCCCGCCGCGGTGGCCGCGAAGGCGAGATAGGTCGGGGCGTTGTCGAGCACGCTCGAGAGCGCGCCCGCCGTCCAGAAGAATTCCGCAGGGTGGGACACGCCGAAGTGCAGACCCAGCACCGTGCGCGCCCCCTGGCTCCAGGCGTTCAGGATCTCGAGCACCGGCGCCATCGTCACGAAGATCCCCGCGAACAGCACCGCCACCTCGACGAGCGGGCCGAACGTGAACGCGTTGCGCTGACGATTCTCCTCGGAGGTAGCAGAGTACGCCGTGACGGCGAGGATCACGATCAACGCCTCCTGCGTGCCGGCGCTCCAGGGGCGGCCGCCCGCCGCGGCCCGGCCCGCGCTGATGATCGTCAGGAGCACTCCGGCGAGCGCCGCCAAGGCAGCCCCGCCGCGCACCCGCAGCGGCTCGTGCTCCATGACGCGCTCGAGCTGCGACCCGGGGCGCTCGCGCTCCTCGCGGTCCAGCGCCCATTGATCCCACAGGTTGAAGACGA
Organism: Gemmatimonadales bacterium; assembly: GCA_036004525.1. Classification (GTDB taxonomy): domain Bacteria; phylum Gemmatimonadota; class Gemmatimonadetes; order Gemmatimonadales; family GWC2-71-9; genus 20CM-2-65-7. The sequence goes on from DASYRJ010000055.1 coordinate 708, forward strand.
CGAGCAGGATGCCCGTGGCCGTGAGCCACTGCGGCCAGAGGCGGAGCGTCCACTCGAACGGCACGCCCTTCAGGAAGCCCAGCAGCAGCGGCGGGTCGCCGATGGGCGTGAGCAGCCCGCCGCAGTTGGCCACGAGAAAGATGAAGAACACGACGATGTGCGTCGTCCGCCGCCGGGACTTGTTGGCGCGCAGCAGCGGGCGGATCAAGAGGACCGATGCGCCCGTGGTCCCGACGAGGTTCGCCAACACCGCGCCGAGGCCGAGCATGCCGGTGTTCACCAGGGGGGTGCCCGACAGCGATCCCTGAACGTGGATGCCCCCGGTGATCACGAACAGCGCGCCGATGACGACGATGAACGAAGCGTACTCGTGGAGCTTCTCCCCCAGCACCGCCCGCCCCGGCTCGCCCAGCGCGATGCCCAGCTGCCAGAGCACCGGGAGGGATACGAGCAGTGCGACAATGGCCTTGTGGCGGTTCGAGTGCCACCAGCGCGGGGCGACGAGCGGGCACACGGCGATGGCCGCGAGGAGCCCGATGAACGGCAGTGCGCTGACGAGGGGCAGCTCGGCGCCGAGCACGGGGGTGGTCACCGCGACGGCGGAACGACGTCGATCTCCACGTTCGACGGGAAGCGCGCGGTGCGGAACACGCGGTGCACCTGTGCCCGATAGGCCGCGGGGCCCGCCTGGAAGATGTTGGGCACGAACGTCTGCGGGCTGCGGTCGTACAGCGGGAACCAGGTGCTCTGCACCTGCACCATGATGCGGTGCCCCTTCCGGAACGTGTACGCCTGCTGGTGCAGGTCCACGGTAAACGGCAGCGTCTGGTTCCGCGGAATCGCCGCCGGCCGCTCCCAGCTGTTCCGGTAGCGTCCGCGCATGATGTCGCCCGTCACCATCAGCTCGTAGCCGCCCATCTCGGGCCGTCCCGGCACGGTGTCGGGATAAACGTCGATCAGCTTGACCACCCAGTCGGCATCCGAACCGGTGGTCGAAGCGTAGAGATGGGCGACGACGTTGCCTGCGAGGGTCACATCCTCCGTGAGCGGCGCGGTCTGCCAGGTGAGCACGTCCGGCCGCCCATCGACGAACCGCTGATCCTCCGTCTCCCATCGGCGCCAGCGCGAACCGCGTACGTAGGTCCGCTCCACCGGACGGGGCCGGTAGGGGACCGGGTGCGCGGGATCGGAGACGAACCAGTCGTTGCTTCCCGCGGTGTCGGTCGGGGCCGCGAACCCCAGCGTGCCGTTCGCACCGAAGTATAGGTGCCGGCGCTCGGCCGTCGCGGGCGGCCAGCGGTCGAACGTCCGCCACTCGTTCGATCCGGCGTCGAACACCGTGGCTTCGGCGAACTTCCCGTCACCCTGTCCCTTGAGCCAGTAGGCAAACCAGCGCGACTGCAGCTCGCGGTACTCGACCCCCGTGGGGCGGCCGAAGCGCGCGTTCCCCAGCGCGAGCCCCGAGTCCCCGGACCACTGGCCGTGGTACCAGGGCCCCATCACCAGGTGACTGCGGCCGGCGGTGTCGCTGCGCTCGAGCGCCGCGTAGCTCGCGAGCGGCCCGTATTCGTCCTCCTGGTCCCACCAGCCTCCCACCGTGAGGGTGGGGACCGTGGTGTGCGTGAAGTAGCGGGGCAGGGCATGGGCACGCCACACGGTGTCGTACGCGGGATGCTCGGCGAAGCGGCGCCAGGTAGGCCACGCGTTCGCGCCGACGGCCTGGGCCAGTGCGCCGAGGGTCGGGAAGGACAGGTACCACTCGAACGTGTCGTAGCGCGCGGGGGACGGCGTCACGCTCAGGTCCGAGGACGCCTCCATCATCCAGGCGTACTCGAGGCCGTAGCTCAGGCGGAAGGCCCCCTGGTGGAAGAAGTCGTCGCCCATCCAGGCGTCGCCCATCGGCGCCTGCGGGCTGATCGCCTTCAGGGCGGGGTGGGCGCCGATCGCGGCGACGGAGGTGAGCCACCCGGGATATGACACGCCGAGAATGCCCACCTTCCCGTTGTTGTTGGGCACGTTCTCCACGAGCCAGTCGATCGTGTCGTACGTGTCGGTGCTCTCGTCGGTCCCCGCGTGGCCCGACTTGGGCGCGCGGTTCATGTCGAACGTGCCTTCCGACCCGAACCGGCCGCGGATGTCCTGGAGGACCAGGATGTAGCCGTCGAGGCCGATGCGCGTGGCGTAGGTCCCGATGCCGGTCGCGGCGTCCCTCGCGCCGTAGGGCGTGCGCTCCATGAGGATGGGCATCGGTCCCGCCGCGCCGCGAGGCGAGACGATCACGGCCAGGAGTCGCACGCCGTCGCGCATCGGGATCATCGCCTCGGTGCGGGTGTAGGCCGTGTCGGCCGGTTGTTGGGCTGCCGCGAGGGTGGGGAGCAGGGCGATGGCCAACAGCCGCATGGGACCTCCGGATAGGGTGGGCACAACGTCCGGGAACGATGCGCCGAAACCAACCATTTGTCGATCCGTAACATCCAAACGTACGGTACCCTTTCCCCGGACCGGTCATGGCCTGTGTGGCGCCGTTCGCAGCCGTCCTGCTGGTCGTGCAAACCGCTCCTCCCCCAACCGTCCCCACCACGGGGGCGATGCGCGCGGCGGTCGCGCCGGTCATCGACGGCCGCGACGCCGACGAGGTGTGGCGCCTCGCCCCCGCGATTACGGCGTTCCGTCAATTCCGGCCGGTCGAGGACGCCGAGCCGAGTTTCCGCACGGAGGCCAAGGTCGCCTACGATCCCCGCAACCTGTATGTCTTTGTCCGGGCCTTCGACCCGCATCCCGACAGCATCCTCAAGCTGCTCGCGCGGCGCGATGTCCGGACCGCCTCCGACCAGATCAAGATCATGATCGATTCCTACCACGACCGCCGCAGCGGCTACGAGTTCGCGGTCAACCCCGCAGGGGTGAAGCGCGACTACGCCATGTACGACGACGCCAACGAGGACGAAGCGTGGGACGCGGTATGGGATGTGGCGACGCAAGTAGACGGGCTCGGCTGGACCGCCGAGTTCCGCATCCCCCTCTCCCAGCTGCGCTACGCGCCCGGGCCCACCAACACCTTTGGCTTCTCCGTTGTGCGGGACATCGACCGCTACACCGAGCGGGTGAGTTGGCCGCTCTACCGGACGTCGCGCCCGGGGATCTCCTCGCAGCTCGGCGAGGTGACGGGTCTCGACGGGCTCGACGCGCCGCGGCGTCTTGAGGTCGTCCCGTATTTCGTAACGAAGAACGTGCCGGAAGGGGGCGGGTTCGACCGATCGCAGAAGGTCGACGGGGGCGCCGACATCAAGTACGGCCTCACCTCGAACATCACGATCGACGCCACCGTGAACCCCGACTTTGGGCAGGTCGAGGCAGACCCCTCGGTGCTCAACCTCGGTCCGTTCGAGACGTTCTACCAGGAGCGGCGGCCCTTCTTCGTCGAGGGCACGGGCATTTTTCAGTTCGGCGTCAATTGCAGCATCGTCAGTTGCAGCGGGGAGGGGCTCTTCTACTCGCGGCGTGTGGGCAGCGCATCCCGGATCCTCGGCGCAGCCAAGATCACCGGTCGCCTGCCCAGCGGCCTGACGCTCGGGGTACTCGACGCCGTGACCAACAACTCCACGAACGGGTTGGGCCAGACCCTCCAGCCGACCACGAACTACGCCGGGCTCCGGGCGACGCAGGACTTCCGCAAGGGCGAGACCGGCATCGGCGTGATGCTGACGGCGGTGAACCGCAGCGTCGATCAGTGGACGGAGGACGTCCTCAGGAAGAGCGCCTACGTCGGCGCTTTCAACTTCCGCCACCGTTTTCGGGGCGGGCGTTATCAGCTCACGGGTTCCATCGATGTGAGCCGGGTCGCCGGCACGCCCGCTGCGATCGCCAGGACGCAACGCAGCTCCGTGCACCTCTATCAGCGGCCCGACGACGGCCTGACCTTGGACACGACGCTCACGACGCTGTCGGGAGACGCCGAGGAGATCCTGTTCCAGCGAACGAGCGGCTTCATCCAATTCGAGACGAGCTACCTGCGCCGGTCTCCCGGGTTCGAGGTGAACGACCTTGGCTTCCTGCGCCGCGCCGATCAGCAGAGCTGGAGCACCTGGGGCGCCATGAGATGGACCAAGCCGGCGTTCATCTTCCAAACGGGTCAGTGGAACTTCAACTGGTGGCAGTACTGGACGACGGAGGGATTGCCGACGGAGCGCGCGGCCAACACCAACGCCCACTTCCAGCTCAACAGCCGGTGGTGGGTGCATTACGGCGGGACGATCGGTCGGCTCGGCGGTGCCTTCGACGACCGCGTGGCACGGGGCGGGCCGGCGGTACGCGTCCAGCCGTATCTCGCGCCCTGGTTCGGCTTCGAAGGCGACCAGCGCCGCCCCATCATTCCGTATCTCTTCTTCAATCTCTTCCGTGGGGACGATGGTCGTTCGACGAGCTTCAACGTGAGTCCGAGCGTCGATCTGCGCGTGTCCACCCAGTTCCGGGCATCGCTCGGTGTCAGCTTCTCGCACGACATCAACGACTGGCAGTTCCACGGCATCGTCACCGACACTCTCGGAACGCACTACACGTTCGCGCACCTCGATCAGAAGACCACGTCGATGTCGTTCCGCGTGGACTACACGGCGAGTCCCACCCTCACGGTCCAGGCGTACGCGTCGCCGTTCGTGAGCAAGGGGCCCTACTCGAACGTCCGGGAGTTGGTGAACCCACGCGCCGAGCGATACCAGGACCGGTTCCAACCGTTCGCGGCCACACCGGGCTTCGAAAACTTCAAGGCGTTCAACTCGAACCTGGTGCTGCGGTGGGAGTACCGGCCGGGCTCGACGCTGTTCCTGGTGTGGAGTCAGGGGCGAGTGGACGACAGCGACCTGGACGTCACGCGGTCCATGCCGCGCGATTTCCGCCGCCTCTTCGACCAGCACCCCCAGAACAACTTCCTGGTCAAGGTATCGTACTGGCTGAACCGCTAGCCCGCGTGCAGTTTTGGACACCATGAAGGGTGACGCCGTCAAGCGCTCCTGGGACGATATCCCCAAGGAGCCGCTCAACCCGCTGCTCTCCCGGCGCCTGATCACCGGCGACCGGGCGATGCTGGCGCACGTATACCTCAAGAAAGGGTGCGTCGTGCCCAAGCATCACCACGAGAACGAGCAGTTCAGCTACATCCTCGAAGGGGCGCTCGAGTTCTTCATCGGTGACGACGGCGCGCAGCGGGTGGTCGTGCGCGCCGGAGAGGTGCTGCATCTTCCCTCGAACCTCCCGCACGAGGCGCACGCGCTGGAGGACACGCTCGACCTCGACATCTTCTGCCCACCGCGTCAGGACTGGTTGGACAAGACGGACTACTACCTGCGGAAATAGGGGACGTCCGGCGTCGAATTGATTATTGGACATGGCCGAACGTACCTTAGAGTGTCGCCGCACTCGACCTGGAGCGTTGTCCGTGCCGGTGACGGCAAAGTTGTCTCGGAAGTTCTACGATACGTTCGGCGACGAGCTCACCAACGAGCTCGTGGAGTGGTTCAACCAGGTGGACGCGACCTACCACGCAGACTTGCGCGAGCTGAACGAGCTGAACGTTGCGCGCTTTGATGCGAAGCTCGAGCAGCGAATCGCCGAAGTGAAGGCGGCGTTGGGTGCTTTCGAAAGCCGGCTCGAAAGCCGGATGGCGGCGTTCGAGGCCCGTATCCTCCGCTGGATGTTCGTCTTCTGGGTGGGCACACTCGGGACTGTAATCACGCTGCTCAAACATTGAGCGTGTAGCACCGTTCTCTCCCGGGCGTTGCCTTCGCGCAACGCCGCCCGTCACACCGGGCTTGCACCGCCGCCGGAGTCGCGGTCTCTTAATCAATCCCAAACCACTCGCAACACCCGCGTCACATCCCGGAGGCGCCCATGTCCCGTGTCGCCGTCATCGCCATTCTCGGTCTGAGCGCGCTCGCGCTCCCCGCCCCCGCCCACGCGCAGGGTCGCCGGCCGCGCCAGGCCGCCGCGCCCGTGGCCGCGCAGCAACCCGACGTCTCCGCCACCTATGCGCAGCTCAAGTACCGCTACATCGGTCCGGTGGGGAACCGGGTGTCGGCCGTCGCCGGCGTGGCCGGCGACCCGAGCGTCTACTACGCCGGCGCCGCGTCGGGCGGGATCTGGAAAACCACCGACGGCGGCGTCCACTGGCAGCCGATCTTCGACGACCAACCGGTGCAATCCATCGGCGCGCTCGCCGTGGCGCCGTCCGATCCGAACGTGGTCTGGGCCGGCAGCGGCGAAGCGTTCATCCGCAGCCACATCTCGATCGGCAACGGCATCTACAAGTCCACCGACGCGGGCAAGACCTGGCAGCACATGGGGCTCGATAACACCGGACGGATCGCGCGCGTGGTCGTCCACCCCTCCAACCCCGACGTCGTGTACGTCGCCGCCATGGGCCACAGCTACGGCCCGCAGCAAGAGCGGGGCGTGTACCGCACCACCGACGGCGGCAAGAGCTGGGAGCGCGTGCTGTTCGTGGACGACAATACTGGGGCGTCCGACGTCGCCATGGACCCGACCAACCCGCGGATTCTGTTCGCGGGTACCTGGCAGCTCGTGATTCACACCTGGGGCCGCGAGAGCGGCGGGCCGGGGAGCGGGATCTACCTGTCGAAGGATGGCGGCACGACCTGGAAGAAGCTCATGGGCAACGGGCTCCCCACGAAGCCGTTCGGCAAGGTGGGCCTCGCGATCGCGCCCAGTAACTCGAGCCGGATCTACGCGTTGATCGAAACGGGCGACGGCGTGCCGTGGCACGGTCAGGAGACCGACCGCGGCGAGCTGTGGCGCTCGGACGACGGCGGGGACAGTTGGCGGGTCGTTTCGTTCGATCGGCAGCTCTCCTGCCGCCAGCCCTACTACACGCGCGTCGCCGTCGCCCCCGACCGCGACAACGAGGCTTACTTCCTGTGCGCGTCGTTCTCGAAGACGCTCGACGGCGGCGTGACCACCGTGGACGTGCCGTTCGGCCAGTCGCCCGGCGGCGACAACCACGACATGTGGATCGACCCGGGGAACGGCGACCGCATGGTGGTCGGGAACGACGGGCAGGTGTCGATCTCGACGAACCGCGGCCGCACCTGGTACCGCCAGCAGCTCCCGATCGCCCAGATGTACCATGCGACGGTGGATAACCAGATCCCGTACTACGTCATGGGCAACCGCCAGGACGGGCCGTCCTCGCGCGGGCCGTCGAACAGCCGAATCGGAGGTTTTGGAGGTGGTGGAGGGGGTGGAGGTGTCATTCCGCGGGGCGAATGGCATTCGGTCGGGGGGGGGGAGAGCGGCTGGGCGACGCCCGATCCGACCGACCCGAACATCATCTGGTCGAGCGCCTCAGGCTCGGGCAGCGTGGGCGGGATCGTGGTCCGCTACGACGAGCGCACGCGGCAGGCGCAGCACGTCGAGATCTGGCCCCAGAGCACGGTCGGCTATCCGGCGGCGGACGTGAGGTACCGCTTCGTGTGGACGATGCCGCTCACGATCTCCCCGCACGACCACAACAAGGTGTACGCCGGCAGCCAGTTCGTGCACATGACGACGGACGGCGGCAAGAGCTGGCAGGTGATCAGTCCCGACCTGACCCTGAACGACAAGAGCAAGCAGCAGATCTCGGGTGGGCTCACGCCCGACAACATCGGCGTCGAGTACGCCGACGTCGTGTTCGCGATCGCCGAGTCGCCGCTCAAGGCGGGCGTGATCTGGGCGGGGACGAACGACGGCGTCGTCCAGGTAACGCGCGACGGCGGGAAGACTTGGACCAACGTCACCGCCAACATCCCCGGTATGCCGTCGTGGGGCACCGTGTCGAACATCGAGCCGTCGCGCTACGACACCGCCACGGCGTACATCACGGTGGACGCCCACCAGGCGAACAACCGCGACCCCTTCGTCTACAAGACCGCGGACTACGGCCGCAGCTGGAAGCCGATCGTGAACGGGATCGCGCGCAGCCCCATGAGCTACGCGCACGTGGTGCGCGAGGACCCGGTGCGGCGCGGCCTGCTGTACCTCGGCACCGAGAACGCGCTGTACGTGTCGTTCGACGACGGGGAGAGCTGGCAGCCGCTCCAGTCGAACCTGCCGCATGCGCCGGTCTACTGGCTCGTGATCCAGGAGCACTTCAACGACCTCGTCGTATCGACGTACGGGCGCGGCTTCTGGATTCTCGACGACGTCACGCCGCTGCAACAGCTCACCCCAGACGTCCGCGCCGGTGTGGCGTCGCTGTTCAAGCCGCGGCCGGCGTATCGGTTCCGCCAGATCACCGCCCCGAACGCGATGACGGACGATCCCACCGCCGGCCAGAATCCTCCCTACGGCGCGGCGCTCAACTACTGGGTCAAGGCGGCCCAAGCGGACAGCGCCGCGATCACGATCGCGGATGCGGGCGGGCAGACAGTCCGGACGTTCAGGGGACCCGCCAAGGCCGGGTTGAACCGCGTGTGGTGGGACCTCCGCAACGAGGAGACCAGAGAAGCGCGGTTGCGCACCGCGCCCACCTATGCGCCCGAGGTCCGGCTCGGCACCGAGGGCTGGCGCGCCGCACCGGGCGTCGGGCGTCTCTCGGTGCTTGTTCCCCCCGGTACGTACAGTGTGAAGGTCAAAGTCGGCGGCCAGGAGTTCACCCAGCCGCTCGTATTAAGGAAGGACCCGAACTCGGGCGGCAGCGAGGAGGAGCTCCAGACCCAGTTCAAGACGCTGGTCGCGCTGCAAGGCGACCTGAACGGGGCCGTGGACATGATCAACCAGATCGAGAGCGTGCGCGGCCAGCTTCAGGGGCTGCGTGCGGTGCTGCCGCCCGAGGTGCGGGCCGCGGCCGATTCGCTCGACCGGAAGTTCAGCGACGTGGAGACCAACCTGCACGAGGTGCGGGTGACGGGCCGGGGGCAGGACAACATCCGCTGGCCCACGCGGCTCGCGGGGCAGATCGCCTACCTCGCGGGGGGCGTCGCCAGCTCGGACTTCGCGCCCACGACGCAGCAGAACGAGGTGCAGCAGCTGCTCGAGGGCCAGCTCAAGGCGGTCCGCACGCAGCTCGACGGGCTCGTCAATCGGGACCTGGCGCAGTTCAACGCCCGGCTCAAGGAGCGGAACGTCGGAAACGTGGTGACAGGGGACGTGCGGTAAGTGTTCGCTTCTGGGACCGGCGAATCCCAGAAGCGAACGCTCACGCTCCGGTGACGCGTCGGTATCCGGCAGCAACGCCCTGCAGCGCTTACGCTTGGCGTTGCGCCGCCGGTGGTACGCGCCCTGCTGTTGTAGCGCTTCGTGGATATCCCGCGCGTTCAACCGGACCGCAAACGCCGGCGCTACATCCAGGCTGGAGTCGTTGGCGGCTCGGTCATTCTCCTGACCGTTCTTCTCGGGAGCCTCAAGCCGGCGGCGCCCACAGTCGAAAGCCCGTGGGTGGACACCGTGCGCCAGGGAACGATGGTGCGAGAGGTGCGCGGCCCCGGCACGCTCGTCCCCGAGCACATCCGCTGGATTTCCGCACTCACACCTGCGCGCGTCGAGCGCATCTTCGTGCAGCCCGGGACGCCGGTGACCCCGGCGACGGTTCTCCTCGAGCTCTCCAATCCCGACGTCCAGATCCAGGCGCTCGATGCCGAGCGGCAGCTCACCGCCGCCGAGGCGGCGCTCGTCGACCTACGCATGAGTCTGGCGAACCAGCGCCTCACCCAGGCGGGGCTCGTGGCCCAGACGCGCACGCAGTACCTCCAGGCGCAACGGGATGCTGCCGTCGCCGAGACGCTCGCGATCAATGGCGGCCTGTCTCGCAACGACCTGACCCTGGCACGTGACAAGGCGGCGGAGCTCGAGGCCCGTTACGACATCGAGCGTCAACGGCTCGATCTCGTGTCGTCCGCCGTCGACTCTCAGCTCGCAGTGCAGCGCGCCCAAGTGCAGCGGCTGCGCGCCATCACGAACTTCCAAGTTGGCCGCGTCAATGCGTTAGCGGTGCGCGCCGGCGAGCCCGGTGTGCTCCAGGAGCTGCCGCTCCAACTGGGCCAGTGGGTGGTGCCCGGGACGATTCTCGCCCGGGTCGTGCAGCCGGGGAAGCTCAAGGCGGTGCTGCGCATTCCCGAGACCCAGGTGCCGGGCATGGCCGTCGGCCAGCCCGCGTCGATCGACACGCGCACGGGGATCGTCGTCGGGCGCGTGATCCGGATCGATCCCGCAGCCCAGCAGGGGACGGTGACCGTCGAAGTGGCGCTGGACGGCGCCCTGCCTCCGGGGGCGCGCCCCGACATCAACGTAGACGGCACGATCACGATCGACCGGCTGGAGAACGTGCTGTACGTGGGCCGGCCGGCGTACGGCCAGCCGAACAGCACGATCGGGATGTTCAAGCTGGTCGACGGCGGCGCTTACGCCGTGCGCGTTCCGGTGCAACTCGGCCGCAGCTCGGTGAACACGATCGAGGTGATTCAGGGCCTCGCGGCCGGCGATCGGGTGATTCTCTCGGATATGTCGAAGTATGATGGGGTGGATCGAGTGCGAGTGAAATAGGTGTCGGGTGTCAGGTGTCGGGTGTCAGCATGGTGAACCTGACACCCGGCACCCGACACCTGACACCACTCAAGGAGGGAGCCGATGCCCGGCAACGGCACGCCACTCATTCAGCTCCAAGGCGTCAAGAAGGTCTTCTACACCGACGAAGTCGAGACACACGCGCTCGCCGACGTCCACCTTGAGATCCGCCAGGGCGAGTACGTGTGCATCGCCGGCCCCTCGGGATGCGGCAAGACGACGCTGCTCTCCCTCCTCGGCCTGCTCGATACGCCGAGCGAGGGGAGCTATCTCCTTGAAGCGAAGCCCGTGGCGAACCTGACGCCGGCGGAGCGCGCGCGCATCCGGAACCGGCGCATCGGCTTCATCTTCCAGGCCTTCAACCTCATCGGCGACCTCACCGTCTACGAGAACGTCGAGCTGCCCCTGACCTACCGCGGCTCGTCGGGGGCCGAGCGCGCAAAGCGGGTCCAGGGAGCGCTCGAGAGGGTCGGGATGTCGCATCGGGCGAAGCACTATCCCGCCCAGCTCTCCGGGGGCCAGCAGCAGCGCGTGGCGGTGGCGCGTGCAGTGGCCGGGGATCCCGCGATCCTCCTGGCCGACGAGCCGACGGGCAACCTCGACTCGACAAACGGCGAGGCGGTGATGGAGTTGTTGCGGGAGCTGCATCGGGGCGGGGCGACGGTGTGCATGGTGACGCACGATCCGCGCTACGCCCAGCACGCGGACCGCACCATCCACTTGTTCGATGGGCGGGTCGTGGACGAGGTGTCGGGTGTCGGGGGCCAGGTGTCAGGGCACCACACGCCAGGCCGGCAGCCCTGACACCCGGCACCTGACACCCGACAACCATGTTACAAGACCTCCGCTACGCGCTCCGCGCACTGATCCGCAGCCCCGGCTTGTCCGCCGCGGCGATCATCACCTTCGCCCTCGGCGTCGGGGCGAATGCGACGACGTTCGGCCTCGTCGATCGACTGTTCTTTCAGTCGCCGGCCCACGTGCGCGATCCGAGCCGCGTCGTACGCGTATACGTCCGCAGGACCAGTACGTTGGTCGGGACCTATACGTCAGGCGTGGGCTCCTACGTGCGCTACGCCGACCTCCGGGATGCCGTCCGTGGGTTCGCATCCCTCGCCGCATACCACGACACCCGGACGAGTCTCGGTCGAGGTGCCGAGGCCGAGCCGATTCGAGCCGGGGTCGTGACGGCCTCTTTCTTCCCCTTGCTCGGTGTGCAACCGGAGTTTGGCCGATTTTTCACCCCCAGCGAGGACGACGTCGGCGCAGCGGCCCGCGTGGCGGTGCTCGGTCACGAATTCTGGCTCCGCCGTTTCGGCGGCGACTCGACCGTTCTGGGCCGCGCTCTGCGGCTCGGCAAAAACGACTACGTCGTCATCGGAGTCGCGCCCAGGGGATTCACCGGCGTCGACCTCGCCCCCATGGACCTGTGGCTCCCGATGAGCGCCGCCGACCCCGACCTGGGCAACTGGGACTTGCTGAAGTGCACGCACTGTTTCTGGCTCGACGTCGTCGGGAGGCTGCAAGCGGACGAGCCGGAGGCGCGCGTGGAAACCGAGGCGACAGTCGTGTTCCGTCGCCCGCATCCCGACCGACCAGGGGACGACTCGGCCGCCACGGTGCTCCTTGGCCCGATTCAGGCAGCCCGCGGTCCCGACCCATCGCGGGACAGCAAGCTGGCCCTTTGGCTCACGGCGGTCTCCGGGATCGTGCTGCTCATCGCCTGCGCCAACGTCGCGAATCTCCTGCTCGCGCGCGCACTCCAACGCCGTCGGGAAGTCGCCGTTCGGCTCGCCCTCGGTGCCGGGCGCGGCCGCCTCGTCCGCCAGCTGCTGACCGAGAGTGGGCTCATCGCTGCGCTCGGCGCCGCCGCGGCCCTGCTGGTGATCGGATGGTCAGGCCCCGTGCTGCGTGCCTACCTCCTGCCTCAGCACGCCGCTGGCTCGTCGCTCGACCTGCGAACGCTTGCGTTCACCGCGACCATCGCCGTGCTGACCGGGCTGCTCGCGGGACTCGCACCCGCGCTGCAGGCCGCCGTGCCGGACCTGACCGGCGCCCTCAAGTCGGGCGAAGGCGAGGCACGCCGTCGGCGCTCGCTCACTCGCGCAGGCCTCGTCGTCAGCCAGATCGCGCTGACGCTGGTGCTTCTCGCCGGCGCGGGTCTGTTCATCGCGAGTCTAAGAAACGTGCAGTCACTGCGGCTCGGTTTCGACCCTGACCGGGTGCTCAAGGTCTCGCTGAACTTTGCAGGGCTCGGCCTTCAGCGCGCGGACATCGACGCCTTATACGAGCAGGTGCACGAACGCCTGACGCACCTTCCCGGCGTTGGGAGCGCGAGCCTCTCCGTTGGAGACCCGCTCGGCTGGTCCTTCGCCATCGGGCTGTGGGTGCCTGGACGCGACTCGCTGCCCCGCACGAGCGAGGGGGGTCCCTACTTCACCGCTGCCACGCCGGATTATTTCGGGACGCTCGGCACGGCCGTGCGGCGCGGCCGGGGCTTCACCGCCGCCGATGTTGCCGGCGCACCGCCTGTGGCGGTCGTGGGCGAGACGATGGCCCGCCTCATCTGGCCCGGGGAGAATCCGCTCGGGAAGTGCCTGATCATCGGGTCGCGAGATAAAGCCACGTGTACGCAGGTCGTCGGCGTCGTGGAGGACGCCCGTCGCAATCAACTCATCGAAGACGCCACGATGCAGTACTTCGTTCCGCTCGCGCAAGCCGAGAAGCTCACGTCGTCCCCCGTCACCGCCATGCTCGTGCGAACAGAGGGACCGGCGGACGCCATGATCGCTCCCGTGCGTCGCGCGATCCAGGAGGCGTCGCGGGACCTGCCATATGCGGACGTTTCTTCTCTGGCGACGCGGCTCGAGCCGCAACTCCGTCCCTGGCGGCTGGGCGCCGCGCTTTTCAGTCTGTTCGGCGCCCTGGGGCTGCTGCTTGCGGCCGTCGGGTTGTACGGCGTACTCGCGTACCTCGTGAGTCAGCGGACGCACGAGGTCGGCATCCGCATGGCGCTCGGCGCCGAGAGCAGGGACGTGCTACAACTCATCATCGGCCACGGGCTGAGGGTCGCCGTCTTGGGCGTCGCCATCGGCGCCGTCACCGCTCTCGCGACCGGCCGGGTCCTCGCGTCGCTTCTCTACGGTGTCTCGCCGCACGAGCCGCTGGTGCTCGTGGCCGCGGGGGTCACGTTGCTCGTGGTGGCCGCGCTGTCGAGCTGGCTCCCCGCCCGGCGGGCGACGAAGGTCGATCCGATGGTGGCTCTTCGATATGAATGACCTCCGCCTCGCTCTGCGCACGCTCGCCAAGAGCCCGGGATTCACCGCCGTGGCGGTGCTCACGCTCGCCATGGGGATCGGCCCGAACACCGCGATCTTCAGCCTTATCTATGCCGTACTGCTCAGGCCGCTGCCCTACCCGGAGTCACATCGTCTCGTGGGCTTGTCGGAGACGTACCAGGGGAATCGAGGCGAGCTGGACGTCACCTACTCAGAGTTCCGGTACCTCGAGGACCACAGCGGCGTGTTCGAGGCCCTCGCGGTCTCGACCAACGTGGGGTTCAGTGTCTACACCGGCGATGTGGCCGAACGAGTGGACGGCCTGCGGGTGTCGAGGGAGTACTTCGCGACCCTCGGCACTGGGCCGGCGCTCGGCCGGGAGTTCCTCGCGGAGGAGGATCAGGAGGGCGGCGTCAGCGTCGTCATTCTGAGTCACGGCTATTGGAAGCGTCGGTTCGGTGGCGACGCCGGTGTCGTCGGGCGCGTGATCGCCCTCGATGGCCGGCCCACCACCATCGTCGGGGTGATGCCGGCCTCGTTCCGGTGGTTGTCACCCGTGGACGCGTGGTCCACGATGGGCCAGGTGGCGCGCAGCATTGGCGGCGGCGAGAACCTGCATTTCGTCGGGCGTTTGAAGCCCGGCCTCGCGTTCGAGCAAGCGCAGGAACGCATGCAGCGCGTCTTTGCCGGCTTCCGGCAGGGATTCAAGACGCGGCTTCCCGCCGAAGTGAGCGAGGAGCTCTTCCCGCTGCGGCGGCTGGTCGTGGGAAGCATCGCAACCCCCGTGCGGTTGCTGTTCGGAGCGATCGCGCTGGTGCTGCTCATCGCGTGCGCCAACGTGGCCAACCTCGTGCTCGGCCGGGCCACCACGCGCGGCCGGGAGCTGGCGGTGCGCGCCGCGATTGGCGCCACGCGCGGCCGGCTCGTACAGCAAATGTTGACCGAGAGCGTGCTGCTCGCGCTCGCGGGCGGTCTGGTGGGTCTCGTCCTGGCTGCGTGGGGACTCGACGCGCTGGTGTCGCTGATGCCGGCGAGCCTCACGCCGCCGACGGAAATCCGCCTGGACCGCTGGGCGCTCCTGTTCACGGGCGTCGCGTCGCTCCTTGTCGGCGTAGTGTTCGGCTTGGCGCCCGCCTGGCAGGCGGCGACCGCCGATCTGCATGCGGGGCTCAAGGACGGTGCCGGACGCGCCACGTCCACGGGCCGTACCGGCCGGCTGCGCAACGCGCTGGTGGTCGGTGAGATCGCGCTCTCGCTCGTGCTCTTGGTTGGTGCGGGCCTGCTCCTCCGGACCGTCGCGAACCTCCTGCGCACCGATCCGGGATTCGATCGGCACCGCATGATCGCGGCAGAGCTCTGGCTCACGGGAACGCGGTACGATTCGACGAGCGCGATCGCGGGGTTCTACGATCGGCTGGAGGAACGGGTGCGGGCCTTGCCCGGAGTGCGGTCGGCGGCGGTCATCGAGGCCGGAATACCGCTCGTGCGGGGCGGCAACTTGGGCGTGGGGGTTGGGGGGAAGGGCCTGTGGGCGACGATCAACTATCGGACCGTGACCCCCAGATACTTCCAGACGATGGCGATCCCGCTCCAGCGCGGACGCGCGTTCGCGGCCGGCGACGTCCAGAGCGCCGAGCCCGTGGCGATCGTGAGCGAGTCCTTCGCGCGGCGGTTTCTGGAGGATGACGCGCTCGACCGCACGGTGGCCGTCGGGGGGGCGAGGACCGAGCGCCGAGTCGTCGGCGTCGTCGGCGATACGAAGCAGTTCATCGGGGCTCCAGCGAGTCCCACCGTCTTCATTCCCTCGGCGCAGACGCCCGCCGGCCTCACGCGGCTGTTTAGCAGCTGGTTCCCGATCCACCTGGTCGTGCGGACCGACGGAGACCCCGCCGCCCTGAAAGCGATGGTGGCGAGAACGATTCGCGGGACCGATGCGCAGGTACCGCTGGGCCGCGTACGCACCATGGATGAGGTCCTCGACGGGTCGATCGAATTCCAGCGCTTCGTCATGCTGTTGCTCGGGACCTTCGCAGGTCTCGCCGTCACCCTCGCGGCCGTCGGCACCTACGGCGTGATGAGCTATCTGGTCGCGCAGTCGACCCGCGAGATCGGGGTGCGCATCGCCTTGGGCGCGCTGCCCCGCCAGGTGCTGGGTGTGGTGATCGGCCGCGGCATGCTGCTGGCCGGAATCGGCGCGGCCGTCGGCCTCGCAAGCGCGCTGGCGTTGACGCGCCTGCTCGCCCAGCAGCTCTACGGCGTGAAGGCGACGGATGCGCTCACGTTCGCGGCCGTGACGGCGCTGCTCCTGCTCGTGGCGCTGGTGGCCTGCTTCGTGCCCGCCCGGCGGGCGACGAGGGTCGATCCGATGGTGGCGTTGCGAACGGAATAGGGGACCGGAGTCCGGGGACAGGGGTCCGGGCGGTCCCTGACCCCTGACCCCGGTCCCCGAACCAAGGGCACTCAATGATGGATACGCTCATCCAAGACCTCCGCTACGCTCTCCGTACGCTGGCCCGTTCGCCGGGCTTCACCGCCACCGCGGTGCTCACCCTGGCGCTGGGCATCGGGGCAGCCACCGCGGGATTCAGCCTGCTGAACTGGCTCCTGTTTCGTCCCGTGCCGGGGGTGCGCGACGGCTCGAGCCTCGCGGAGGTGTGGTTCGGCGTGCACGGCGCGGACGGCGGCGTGCAGGTCCGCTTCGTGTCGTACGAGCAGCATGCCGCCATTGTCGGCGGCGTGCCCGCGCTGAGTGGGCTAGCGGGCCGGCAGCGGTACACGGTGAGCCTTGGCGGCGGGGACGCCCTGCCGCGCCGCGCAAAGGTCGAGCTCGTGATGGCGTCGTACTTCGATGTCCTCGGCGTCCGGCCGCAGCTCGGCCGGGTGTTCGCCTCCGACGACGACGCGCCACCCGACGGCGCGCGCGTGGCCGTGATCAGCGATGGCCTGTGGCGGGAGTGGTTCGGAGGTCGGCCCGACGTGCTGGGTCAGACGCTGCGGGTGAACGCCCTGGCGTTCACCGTGATCGGCGTAGCGCCGCGTGGGTTTCGCGGCACCGAGCGGCTGGGCGACGCTGACCTCTGGCTCCCAGGGCGAACCTACGCCGATATCGCTCACTGGCCGCCGGCGGTCAGGGCGCGGTTCGGGACGGGCGGAAGCCCCGGCTACTATGAATTCGTAGCGCGGCTGCGGCCGGGCAGTGATTTTGTGCAGGCCGACGCGCAGTTGCGGGTCGCCGTCCGGCAGGTGGCTCAACGCAGCGCCGAGTGGACCGAGAAGTTCGAGGACGTGACCGCGAAGGTGTTTCCCGGGATCGGCCTCTTCGCCCTGGGGCGCGACCACGCCGTGCGGCCCCTCTGGCTCGTCATGGGGATCGTGACGCTCGTGCTCGTCATCGCGTGCGCCAACGTTGCGAACCTGCTGCTGCTGCGAGGGGCCGCCCGGCGCGGCGAAACAGCCGTCCGGATCGCGCTGGGCGGGAGCCGAGCCCGGCTCGCCCGCGCTCACCTCGCTGAGAGTCTCGTGCTGGCGGCGCTGGGGGCTGCGGCGGGGATCGTGCTCGCTCTCTGGTTGAACGGCCTCTTCGAGGGTACGCAGGTCCAGCGGGCGGAGATCCGTGACGTGGGCCTCGACTGGCGTGTCGCGACGTTCGCCGTGCTGGCGGCGCTGCTCGCCGCCGGGTTCGTCGCCCTTGCCCCAGCGTTGAGCGCGGGACGCACGGACGTGTCGGCGACTCTCAAACACTCGGCCGCAACCCAGGTGGCACGCGCGCCACTGCGAGGCGGACTGGCCGTGCTGCAGGTGTCCGCATCCCTCATACTCGTCGTGGGTGCGTTGCTCCTCGGCCGGACGCTGGCCGGCCTGGCGCAGGTCCCTCTCGGGTTTGAGCCCACAGGCGTAGTCTCCTTCTACATCCAGCCGCGGGACGTGGGCTACGACAGCCTCCGTCTGCGAGCGTACTACAGGGAGCTCGTCACGCGCGTGGAGGGGCTCCCAGGCGTGGAGCAAGCCACGCTCACGGAGCAGGTGCCGTTCGTCTGCTGCTCCCACATCGAGCGCGTCGGCGTCGCCGGATCCGAGGCGAGCAGCCGTGTCGAAGCGGGCTCCAATGCCGTTGGGCCTGGGTACTTCCGAGCGTTGGCCATCCCGCTCTTGTCCGGCCAGGACTTCACGCGCGCGGACGCGCTGCGCGATTCTGCCGCCGCGCTCCCGCCTGCCGTGTTGAGCCTGGGGCTCGCCCGCCGCCTGTTTGGCGACGCCGACCCCGTTGGGAAGCTGGTGGAACTCCCCCGGTACCGCGCGCCGAGCCTGCGGATGCAGGTGATCGGCGTCGCGGGCGACCACCGGTGGAACGATCTCGAAGGTGACGTTCCATTCTTGATGTACGTACCGCTCGGCTACGATGGCCGCGTGGATGATGCCGCTCTCCTCGTCCGCTCACGGCTATCCACGGCGCTCGTGAACGCCGCCGCCGCCCAAGCGGCCCGCTCGCTCGATGCGAATCTGCCACTGTCGGAGCCAAGGCCCATCATCACGGGCATCGCGCGACAACTTTCGACCCGGCGCTTGCTGCTGAAGCTGCTCGGCGTGGTGGCGGGAGTGACGGTACTGCTCGCGGGCGTGGGCCTGTACGGCCTCGTGTCGTACGCCGTGACCCTCCGCACCCGCGAGTACGGCATCCGCATGGCGCTCGGCGCCGAGCGTCGACGTATTCTGGCCACGGCGATGCGCGGCGGATTGCGTCTCGTCGCGGTTGGCCTCGTACTGGGGCTCGCGGGCGCTGCAGCGCTCACCAGGTTCGTGAGGGCGTGGTTGTACGGGGTGAGTCCACTGGATCCAACATCCCTGGTGGCCGCCGCCGCGATCCTCGCTCTGGCCGCGCTGCTCGCCAGCTGGTTACCGGCGCGCCGGGCGACGCGGGTCGATCCGATGGTGGCGTTGCGATATGAATAGGGGCTCGGGCCTAGGGCCTCGGGACTGGGGGGCTCGGGCGTGGAGCGCCGACACCGGGCGCCGGGACCGGCCCTGCACCTCCCCAGGCCCCAGGCCCTAGGCCCCAGCTCCTATGAACGCCCTCCGCTCGTTGGCGCGCACACCGGGATTCGCCTTGACCGCGATCCTCACGCTCGCTCTGGGGATCGGTCTCGCGACGGCGGTGTTTACCGTGGCCGACGCGCTGCTGCTGCGCCGGCTCCCCGTCCACGACCAAGACCGCCTCGTCGTGCTCTGGGGCCAGAAGCCTGACCGAGACTTTGCCTATCCGTTGTGGCTCGACGACGCCCGGGAGTTCGCGCGCCGCACCCGATCGCTCGAGCGAGTCGCGTTCTTCGCCAACTGGGGCGCCGCGCCGCTGCCGATTCGCGAGGGGGATCAGATCTCGCGCCTGCGCCGCGCGCTGGTGTCCGGCGCGTTCTTCGACGTGCTCGGCGCGCGACCCGTGCTCGGTCGAGCGTTGAGCGCAGCGGACGACGTAAGCGGCGCGGCACCAGTGTTGGTGCTGAGCCATGCCGCCTGGCAGCAGCGGTTCGGCGGCGACGCCCACGTACTGGGGCGGCAAGTCGTGATGTACGACACTGGCGTGCCGTACACGATCGTCGGCGTGATGCCGCAGGGACTGGACTACCCGCCGGGCACGGACTTCTGGGCGCCTGTCGGCGCGCCGCGGTTCATGTCGTTCACCGTGATCGGGCGGCTCGTTCCGGGCGCGACGGCCGCCGATGCGCGGGGCGAGATGACCGCCTTCTTCGCGTCCGGGGTATCACCGTGGGGGCGGAACCTGCGCGGTGTCGTCCGTACGCTGCCGCGGCTCGTCCTGGGCGACGTGCGGCCGGCGCTGTTCGCGTTCGCCGCCGCCGCCGCGCTGCTGCTCCTCATCACGTGCATCAACGTCGCCAACCTGCTGCTCGTGCGCGGCCTCGCGCGCGTGCGGGAGATCGCCGTGCGATCCGCGCTGGGCGCGGATCGCCGACAGGTCGTCGGCCAGCTGCTCGCCGAGAACGCGCTCCTCGCGGTGGTGGGCGGCGCTCTCGGCGTCGCGGTGGCGGCGGCTGCGGTCCAGGCCTTCGTCGCGTTCGCGCCGGCCGGACTCCCCCGCCTGGACGAGATTCAGTTGAACGCCGCCGCGCTCGCCGGCGCCGTCGGCATCACGGGCGTCGCCATGCTGCTCTTCGGCCTCGCGCCCGCGGTTCTGACGTCGCGCGTCGAGCTGCAGCAGGTGCTCCGGTCGGGCGTGGGACAGGGCGCCAGCAGGCGCTCTCGACTGGCGCGGGAGGGGTTGGTGGTGGGGCAGGTCGCGCTCGCGCTGCTTGTGCTCTCGGCAGCGGGGCTGATCGCCAGGAGCCTCGTCAAGCTCGAACGCGCCGAGCTCTCCCTCGAACCGTCGCGCCTGCTGATCGGGGAGCTGGCGGTGCGCTCCGATCAGTACGACAACGCGGCGAAGCAGCGTGCATTGCTCGAGCGGCTCGTGCCGCACCTGCAGGCGATCCCCGGTGTGCGCGGTGTCTCGCCCGTCGTGGCGGTCCCGTTCTCAGGATCCGCGGCTTGGGACGGGCGCCCGGCGGCCGAAGGACAGTCCTCGGAGGAGGCCGCCGCCAACCCGATGCTCAACATGGACGTCGTGACCCCGGACTACTTCACGACGCTCGGCATTCCGGTGCTGCGCGGGCGGGGCTTCACGGGTGCGGACCGCGAGGGCGCGCTGCCCGTCGTCGTGGTCAGTCAGTCCGCCGCGCGGCACTACTGGGGAACCGACGATCCCATCGGGAAACGCATGAGGATGGGTGGCGATTTGGAGCGGACGGCCACCGTCGTCGGGGTCGTCCCGGACACGCGCTACCGCGACCTCCGGGACGCGCGCCCCAGCATCTACTTCCCGCTCGGTCAGTCGGTCTTCCCGTTCGCGCCAATGGCGCTTGCCATGCGCACGAGCGGACCGCCGGCCGATCTGGTCCCGACGATCCGGCGCGTGATCGGCGAAGCAGTCCCCGGCGTGGCGCTGGCGAGTGCCGCACCGTTTGAGTCATTCCTCGCGAGGCCCCTGGCGCAGCCCCGCCTGAACGCACTGCTCCTGACGGTGTTCGCCGGCGCTGCCGCCCTGCTAGCCGCCATCGGTCTCTTCGGCGCCATGGCGACGACGGTGCGACAACGCACTCGCGAGCTCGGCGTGCGACTGGCCCTGGGTGCCAGCCCAGGAGATCTGCGGAGAATGGTGATGCGGCGCGGCCTAGCGATCGCTGGCGTGGGATCGGTCCTGGGACTCCTCGGCGCGCTGCTGACAAACCGTTTCCTCGCGGCAATGCTCTACGAGGTAACCCCGACGGACCTGGCGACGCTTACGGTCGTCACGGGGCTCCTGATCGGTGTCGCGGCGCTCGCCACACTCGTCCCGGCCCGGGCGACGACGCGTATCGATCCGGTGAGGGCGTTGCGGTATGAATAGGTGTCTGGTGCCCGGTGTCAGGTGTCAGGCGACACCTTGCCGGCCCCGGCGCGCCCGGCACCCGGCACCTGACACCCGAAACCTATGATTCACCTCCGCAACCTCGAGAAATCCATCTCCCAGGGCAACGGTCGCCTGCACATCCTGCGCGAGATCTCGCTCGACATGGCGCCCGGGGAGTTCGTCTCGATCATGGGCCCGTCGGGGGCGGGCAAGTCCACCCTGCTCGCGGTGCTCGGCATGCTCGACGGTGACTGGACGGGCGAGTACCGCTTCCTGGAACACGACGTCCACAAGATGAAGCCCAAGGACCGCGTGGGCCTCAACAAGCAGCACATCGGGTTCGTGTTCCAGCAGTATCACCTGATCGACGACCTCACCGTCGCCGAGAACCTCGACATCCCACTGTCGTACCGGAACGTGAAGCACAGCGAGCGCGAGGCGCTCGTCGCCGACACGCTCGACCGGTTCGGGATCGTGGCGAAGAAGGACCTCTATCCGCGGCAGCTCTCCGGCGGACAGCAGCAGCTCGTCGCCGTGGCGCGCGCGCTGATTCACAAGCCGGCGCTGATTCTCGCCGACGAGCCGACGGGGAACCTGCACTCCGATCAGGGCCGGGAGATTATGGAGCTGTTCAAGCAGCTCAACGCGGGGGGCACCACGATCGTGCAGGTAACGCACTCGGAGACCAATGCGGCGTATGGAAAGCGTGTGATTCAGCTGCGGGATGGCTGGATCGTCAACTGACAACGGCGGGGTCAGGGGCCCGGGGTCCGAGCGACCCCTGACCCCGGTCCCCGGTCCCCGGTCCCCGAACCAAGGGAGCCGACGCATGGATACGCTCACCCAGGACCTCCGCTACGCGCTCCGCAGCCTGCGGAAGCAACCCGCGTTCACGACCGTGGCCGTGCTCACGCTGGCTCTGGGCATCGGCGCCAGCACCGCGATCTTCAGCGTCGTGCACGGCGTGCTCTGGCGGCCCTTCCCTTACGCCGACCCGGACCGGCTGGTGTTGCTCTGGCATCGGATGGAAGCCACCGGCATGGAGCGGACCAGGATCTCGGGTCCAGACGTGGCCGAGTTCCGCGACCGCGCCACGCTGTTCGAGGGATTCGCCTTCACGAACAACGTACGGGATGCCGCGTTGACGACGGGCGGCTCCACGGAGCACGCCCGGCTCGGCCTCGTCACCTCGAATTTCTTCTCCGTGCTGGGTGTCCACGCGGAGGTCGGGCGGGGGTTCGAGCCCGACGAGGGCGTCTTGTCGGCGGCGGCGGACGGCACCCTACCCGTCCCTCCCACCTCGATCGTCCTGAGTCACGCGCTGTGGCGCAGCCGCTTCGGCGAAGACCGTGGGGTGATCGGTCAAACGGTCCAGATCAACGGCCAGCCGGCGACGGTCGTGGGCGTGATGCCCCGAGGATTCGTAGTACCGATGCCCGCCGGTATCGGCCTGGCACAGAACGTGGATGCCTGGACCCCGATCCGCGTTCCGCTCGATCGGTTTCGCCGGGCGGAGGGGCGGCGCGACCAGGACACCGATAACACGGGCGCCGTCCTCGCCCGGCTCCGTCCGGGTGTGAGCCTCGAACGCGCACAGGCCCAGCTGGACGTGATCGCGGCCCAGCAGCGCGAGAGTGTCGCGCGGTATCGCGAGCTGGGCATGCGGATCGAGGCCATTCCGTTCCGGGACGATGTGGTCGCCCAGCGGCGCCCGCTCCTGCTCGCGCTCTTCGCCGCCGTGGGGTTGATCCTCCTGATTGCTTGTGTGAACATCGCCAACCTCAGCCTCGCTCGCCTCGGCAGCCGCCGGCGCGAGATCGCGTTGCGCGTCGCCCTGGGGGCCTCTAGCCGGCGCCTGGCGCGACAGCTGATGACCGAAAGCGGCGTGCTCGCTGCCGCGGGCGGCATTGGCGGACTCTTGATAGCCGTGTGGGCAGTGCCGGTGCTCCTGCGGTACGGGCCGGATCTTCCACGTATGGGGAGTATCGGCGTAGACGTGACCGCGCTCGCCTTCACGTTGGGCGTCGTCGTCGTGGCGGCAGGGGTCTTCGGGACCGTGCCGGCGCTCGTGAGTGCGCGCGAGCGGGGAGACACCACGCTGAGGCCACAGCTGGCGGTCGGCACCGGCCGCGCCGGCGCTTCCCGCCGGGTACTGGTCGTCGCCGAAATCGCACTCTCGATGGTGTTGTTGGTGGGAAGCGGGTTGCTGTTGCGCACGCTCGCGGCGCTGGGCCGACAGCACCCCGGGTTCGATCCCCAGAACGCGCTCACGTTCCGCGTGTCGCTGCGCGCGCCCGATAGCTACGTCGGACCCGCAGCGCGCGCGGAGTTCCTTCGGCAGGTCGCGGACAGGCTCGGTTCATTACCCGGCGTTCAAGCCGTGGGGGCGATCGGCGGGCTGCCGCTGAGCGGCACCACCTGGACCCAGCCCTACGGTCAAGCCAGCGAGCCACCGGAGGCTTGGGAACGCAACGAAGCCGACTTCCGAGTGATCACTTCCGGCTACTTCAAGGCCATGGGCACTCGACTGCTCGCGGGCCGACCGTTCACCCTGGACGAGGATCTGGTCGAGGAGCGACGCGTGGCCATCGTGGACGCGCGCATGGCGCGACGCCTCGCGCCCGGGGGGGAGAGCGTCCTCGGGCGCACCATCGCGTTCCCGCTCGACGGCCGCCCGGTCTCCGCCGAGATCGTTGGCGTCGTGGATCACGTGCGGTACGCACGGCTGGATCGCGATGGGCGCGAGACGATTTACGTCCCCTACCGGCAGGAAGCGTCGCGCGACGTTTATGTGGTGCTCCGGACAACGGGGACGCAAGCAGGGCTGGCGGAGGCGGTCAGACGCGAGGTATCAGGTCTGGACTCGCGTCTGCCGGTCTACGACATCCGCACCCTGGAGGAGTACGTCGGCGCCGCGATCGCGCCCACCCGCTTTGCTCTCACTCTCATGACCGGATTCGCCGTCCTGGCGGTGGTTCTCGCGTGCACCGGACTGTATGGGGTGCTCGCGTTCACCGTGGCTCAGCGTACGAGGGAGTTCGGCATTCGTGTCGCGGTGGGAGCCCGGCAGGCCGACGTCTTGCTCGGTGTGCTCGCGGAAGGCACAAGGGTCACCGCAGTGGGGCTCGCGTTGGGGAGCGTGCTGTCGCTGGCAGTCGCCGGCACCTTCTCCGACCTGCTCTTCGGCGTTCGTGCCGCCGACCCGCTGACGTTCGGCGCGGTGGGACTCCTGCTCGGCGCCGCAGCGCTCATCGCCTGCTACTTGCCGGCGCGGCGGGCCGCGCGCGTGGATCCGATGGTGGCGTTGCGAAGCGAATAGGTGTCGGGTGTCGGGTGCCGGGTGTCAGGTCGACCGGCGCCGTTTCAGCGCCCGACTGAGGCCCGCGAGCATCCGACCGATCTCAGCCGCTCGCTCGAGCAGTGGGGCGATCTGTGTGGGCGCCCCATAGCTCAGGCGCTGCGCGATGATGCAATGAGTCTCAAGCTCCATCAATGACCCGTTCGCCACAGAGAGATGGTAGAGGTAGTCCCCGAGATGCTCGCGCCCATGACCTTCCGCAATGTTCGCCGGAACCGAGACTGCAGCCTCCCGCAGTTGACTCCTCAGGCCGTAGGTCTCGTACTTGGGGAAGGCTGCGCTAAAGCGGTAGACCTCAACGACCAGGTCAACCGCCGATTGCCAGACGTGGAGGTCTCGATAGCTACGAATGGTGATCGACCGTGAAACCATGAAGCCAGCACCGCGTTTTATGCCACTGCAGAATACCGTACTCTCGGTCAGGGGATCGCATCATTCCGACGCGAGAGATGTCATTCGAGCGCACCCCCTGGCACCCGACACCCGACACCCGGCACCTTTAGCACGATGCTCAGTTCTGCACCGCGGCTCCTGATCGCAGACGACGACCGCGACGTCCTCGAGGCCCTGAAGCTGCTCCTCAAGGCCGAGGGCTTCGAGGTCGAGACCGCCGCGTCGCCGCGGGGCGTCCTGGCTGCGGTCGAGGCCCGCGACTTCGACGCACTGCTCGTCGACATGAACTACACGCGCGATACGACGTCGGGCGCGGAGGGCCTCGATCTGGTTTCCCGCGTCCGCGCGGTCGAGGGAGCGCCGCCGATCGTGGTCATGACCGCGTGGGGCTCGATCGACGGCGCCGTCGAAGCGATGCGCCGGGGCGCGCGCGATTACGTCGAGAAACCCTGGGACAACCGGCGGCTCCTCACCACGCTCCGCACCCAGGTGGAGCTGGGCCGCGCCCTGCGCGCGAGCCAGCGACTCGAGAGCGAGAACCGCGCGTTGCGGCGCGACGGGCTCCCCGAGCTGATCGCCGAGTCACCTGCGATGCAGCCGGTGCTGCGGCTGCTGGAGCGGGTGGCGCCGTCCGACGCGAACGTCCTCGTCCTGGGCGAGCACGGGACCGGCAAGGAGGTGGTGGCGCGCTGGCTGCACGCCGCCTCGGCCCGCGCAGAGCGGCCCTTCATCGCCGTGAACCTGGGCGGCATCCCCGACGGCCTGTTCGAGAGCGAGCTGTTCGGCCACGTCAAGGGCGCGTTCACGGATGCGAAAGCCGACCGCGCCGGGCGCTTCGAGCTGGCCGACGGCGGCACGTTGTTCCTCGACGAGATCGCTAACCTGCCCCTGCCGCAGCAAGCCAAGCTCCTGCGCGTGCTCGAGAGCGGCGAGTTCGAGCGGCTCGGCACGTCACGCGCGCGCCGCGTAGACGCGCGGGTGCTGTCCGCGACAAACGCGGACGTCGCGGCGGAGGTGAAGGCGGGCCGCTTTCGAGAGGATCTGCTCTTCCGCTTGAATACGGTGGAAATCCGTCTCCCGCCGCTGCGCGAGCGCCGCGAGGACGTGCCGCCCCTTGCCGCACACTTCCTGCGCCGCTATGCCGCCCGCTACCGCAAGACCGGCCTCGGGTTCACCCCCGACGCGGTCGAGGCGCTGCTTCGTCATCCATGGCCAGGCAACGTGCGCGAGCTCGACCACACGATCGAGCGCGCGGTGCTGCTCGCTGAGGGCGGGGAGATCAGGGCGCGCGACCTGGGGCTCGCCGGCGCGGCCGACGGCAGCCGCTCGCTCGAAAGCATGAGCCTCGAGGACGTCGAGCGGGTGCTCATAGACAAGGCGCTCGCGCGCGCGAACGGGAACGTGAGCGATGCGGCGAAGGCGCTGGGACTCTCGCGCAGCGCGCTATACCGCCGCCTGAAGCGGCATGGCCTCTAAGCCCCGTCACGAGCGGCAGGTTTTCTGGCTCGCCCTGGCGGCGGGACTGCCCGCCCTGGTCGTCGCGCTCGCGCTGCTGTGGACGGGCGACTTCGCGTCGCGCACACAGTGGACCTTGACCGTCCTGGTCGCGGGCGCCTGGCTGGCCTTCGCCGCGCTCGCGCGCGAGCGCGTGGTCCGGCCGCTGCAGACCGTGTCGAACATGCTGGCCGCCCTGCGGGAACGGGACTTCTCCCTGCGCGCACGGGGCGCGGACCCCGACGACGCCCTCGGCCTCCTCCTCTTCGAGTTGAACAGCCTGGGCGAAGACCTGCGGGCCCAGCGCCTCGGCGCCCTCGAAGCCACCGCCCTGCTGCGCCGCGTAATGGAGGAGATCGACGTCGCGGTGTTCGCGTTCGACGAATCACAGGCCCTGCGCGTCGCCAACCGCGCCGGCATCGCCCTGCTGGGTCGCGCCCCCGAGCAGCTCCTGGGCAAGAGCGCCGCGGAGCTCGGGCTCGCCGAGCCCCTGGGGGGCGACGCGCCCCGTGTGGTCGACCTCGAGTTCCCCGGCCGGCGCGGGCGCTGGGAGGTCCGCCGCGGTACGTTCCGCCAGGGCGGCCTGCCGCACCAACTGCTCGTGCTCGCGGACGTCAGCCGCGCCCTGAGTGAAGAAGAGCGCCAAGCCTGGCGGCGCCTGATCCGCGTGCTTTCCCACGAGCTGAACAACTCCCTCGCCCCGATCAAGTCGATCGCCGACAGCCTGCGCGGGCTGGTCGACCGGACACCCTCCGCGACCGAGTGGCGCGCCGACCTCCTCAAGGGCCTGAGCGTGATCGCGAGCCGCTCGGAGTCCCTGAGCCGCCTGATGGCGGCCTACGCGCGGCTCGCGCGCCTGCCGCCGCCGCGGCTCGAGCCGGTCGCCGTGGGGGAATGGGTGCGGCGCGTGGTCGCGCTCGAGACGCGCCTGCCGGTCGCCGTCCACCCGGGCCCCGAGGTCACGATCCGGGCCGATGGCGGGCAGCTGGACCAGCTGCTGATCAATCTCGTGCGCAACGCCGTGGATGCGACGCTCGAGGCGGGAGGGGAAGGGGGGGGCGTCGACGTCGGCTGGGCCGCCCAGAACCGGCACTTGCAGGTGTGGGTCCGCGACGACGGCGCCGGCGTCGCCGACTCGGCGAACCTGTTCGTGCCGTTCTACACGACGAAGCCCGAGGGATCCGGCATCGGGCTCGCCCTCTCCCGCCAGATCGCGGAGGCGCACGGCGGAGCATTGACGCTCAGCAACCGCACGCCGCGGCGGGGATGCGAGGCTCGCCTGTCGCTTCCTATCGGCGAGTCCCCCGCCTGACCGGTGTCCGCCGGGCGAGCAGCCGCCCCAGCCGAGCCTCCAGCGTCGCCACCGCCTGCGCCGCCTGCGTCGTGGGGGCGGCGTCCACGCCGTCAACGAGATCGAGCAGGTTCGCGAGCGCGCTGTTCAGGCGCGTCAGGCTGTCGAGCCGCGCCGCCACCGAGTCGGGCAGCGTCTTCACCCGCGCGCGCATCGCCCGGAGCGCCTGCACCGCGTCGTAGTCCCGGTTCATCGCGGCGGCGAGCCGGGTGGCGAGCGCGAACTGTTGCGCCAACCCCGCCGCCGGCGTCTTCACGCGTGGATCCATACGGATCGTGAGCGGCTGGGACAGCGACCGCCCCGCCACAGTGAGCCGCACTGTGTAGCTCCGGGGCAGCGCCACCGGCCCGCGCGGCTCGCGCCACGTGTCGCGGTACACGGCGGAGATGGGGTAGCTATGGCTCAGCGCCGCGGGCGGCGGATAATGCAGGTCCCACACGAACCGGTGCATCCCCGCCTCCGTGGACAGTCGCTGCGGCGGGCGGATCCAATAGTCGGGGATGTTGAGCCCCGAGTCTTTGGGGACGCTGTCGGTGCTCGAGAAGCGGCGCACCAGCCGACCCCGGGCGTCGAGCACATCGAGCGTCACCGGGCCGGCGACGGCGCGCGGGAGATAGTAGTCGATGACCGCGCCGTCCGGCGGGTTCTTCCCGGCAGGCTCGTCGGGCGGCAGCGGCGTGTCGGTGTACTGGTTCCAGCGCACCCGGTATGCAGGCGCCGGCCGGAAGAGATGCGGGCCCCGCCTCGCGGCCGCGCCTGCGAGCTGCCGCAACGGTGTGAAGTCGTCCAGGATCCAGATCGAGCGGCCGTGCGTGCCCACGACTATGTCGTTCTCGTGGATGTAGAGATCCCGCATCGAGCTCGGCGGCAGATTGAGCCGCAGCGACTGCCAGTGGTTGCCGTCGTCGAACGAGACGTAGACGCTCCGCTCAGTCCCCGCGAACAACAGCCCGCCCAACACCGGGTCCTCCCGCACGACGTTCACGACTTCATTCGACGGTATTCCTTGTACGGTTTCCTTCCACGTCTTTCCACCGTCGCGCGTCCGGTAGATGTGCGGCGCGAGGTCATCGAGCCGGAACCGGTTGACGGCGGCGTAGGCGGCAAGCGTGTCGAAGTGGGAGGCCTCCATGATCGACACCTTGCTCCAGGGCGTGAGCGCCGGCGGCGTCACGTTCTTCCACGTCCGGCCCCCGGTGTGGGTGACCCAGATCAGGCCGTCGTCGGTCCCCACCCAGAGCAGGTTCACCCGTCGGAACGACGGCGCGATCGTGTAGATCACGCCGCGGTGCTTGCCCTTCTCGGGGTCGAGCGAGGCGAAGGCGCCGAGCGTCGCGGGAACCTCGGAAGGCTGGCGTGTCAAATCGGGGCTGATCACCTGCCAGCTCTCGCCACCGTTCAGGGTCTTGAACAGGACGTTCCCGGCGTAATAGAGAGTACGCCGGTCTACCGGTGAGAAGATCACTGGCGCCGTCCGCACGAACCGGTACGGCTCCCGCAGCGGCGCCGGCGCCACGTTCTTCACCTCGCCGGTGGTCCAGTCGAATCGCGTGAGCTTACCCCCGTAGACGAGGTTGGGGTGCAGGGGGTCCGCGACCACGTAGCCGTACTCTTCGGCACCCACGGGGCGCCATTCCCGGAACGTGATCTGGCCGTCGTTGCCGCGGCTCGGCACGCCCGCCGAGCCCGACTCTTGCTGGCCGCCGTACACCCAATAAGGAAAGCGATTATCCGTGCTGACGTGAAACATCTGGGCCGTGGGCTGGTTGTACCACGAGCTCCACGTCTCGCCGCCGTTCACCGTGATGATCGCGCCCTGATCGCTCGCGTTCAGGATGATCTGCGGGTTGTCGGGGTTGATCCACAGGCGGTGGTAATCGTCGCCGCCCGGCGCGCCGCGCCAGCCGGTGAACGTCTGGCCGCCGTCGGTGGATTTCCAGGTGACGATGTTGGCGACGTAGACGACGTCGGCGTTCTTCGGATCGACCTTCACCTCGTTGAAGTCCCCGTCGCGCCCCCAGAGCCGCGCATCGGTGTTGACGAGCCGCCAGCTCTCCCCGCCGTCGTCCGAGCGGTACAGCCCGCCTTTCTCCTGTGACGCTCCCACGATCGCGTACATTCGGCCCGGCTCACTGGCGCTCGTGCCCAGCCCGATCCGCCCCAGGCCCTCCTGTGCCGTGGGCAAGCCCGCGGTGATCTGCCGCCAGGTGGTGCCGCCATCGCTCGACTTGTAGAGGCCGTTGTTGGGCGAGAGGACCCATCCCGCCTCCCACGGCGCCTGCCGGGCCGACCAAAGCACTGCGAACGCCGTTTGCGGGTTGGCGGGATCGAAGACGAGGTCCATCCCGCCGGTGTTCTCGTCCTTGTAGAGCACCTTCTCCCAGCTCTCGCCGCCGTCGTTCGACCGGAAGATGCCGCGCTCCTCGTTCGGCCCGTAGGGATGGCCGAGGACCGCGGCGAAGACGCGGTTGGGGTCGCGCGGGTCCACGAGCAGGGCGGGGATTTGCTGGCCGTCGCGCAGGCCGAGGTGACGCCACGTCCGGCCGCCGTCGCCCGACCGGTAAATCCCATCGCCGACGGACAGATCGGGGCGCTGCAGCCCCTCGCCGCTCCCCACGTAGATCACGTTGGGGTCCGACGGGGCGACGGCGAGGGCGCCGATCGAGCCCGTGGACTCGGCGTCGAAGATGGGGGTCCAGATGCGGCCGTAGTCGGTGGTCTTCCAGACCCCCCCGTTGTTCACCCCGATGTAGAACACATTCGGCTGGCCGGGAACGCCCGTGGCGCCTACGGTGCGGCCGCCGCGGAAGGGGCCGATCAGCCGCCAGCGCAGTTCGCCGTAAAAGGAGGGGTCGTACCCTTGCGCGGGGGCTCGGCTGGGCAGGGCGCCGGTCGACAGGATGATCGCGACGACCGTAGGAAGGCGGCGGACCAGGCTCACGGTGCGCTCCGAAGTAGCAAAAGTGGCAAAAGAGAAAGAATCGCGGGTGGATAATGCGTCGTGTGCGCCGGATCGGCGAGTGCCCGTGATGATGATCACGACGCGTCGGGCCCCTCGTTCGCCATATTGTCACCGCGTCCGTTGTTCTCGCCTCTCCCCGCGCCCTCGAGGAGAAGTTCAGTCCAATGAAGGCCCTACGTTGGCTGGCGGTCGCGCTGGCCGTCTGCGCGTGCACCGACCGCGCACCGATCAGCGCGCCCCCGTCCGCCCCTCAAGGCTCGCTGATCGGCGGCCTCCTCGGGGCCACGGGTTTGCTGCGGTGCTCCGATCTGCCGTACGCCTCTGCGACACAGACGATCGGCTCCGCGGGCGGCACGATTCGCGTCGGGCCGCATACGCTCACCGTTCCCGCGGGAGCGCTGGCGTCGCCGGTGACGATCACGGGCCAGATCCTCACGGGGCGCGGCGTCAATGCCGTCCGCTTCGCGCCCGACGGCCTGAGGTTCGCGCGGTCGGCGGCGCTGACGATGAGCTACTCGAACTGCAACCTGTTGGGTCAGCTCGCGCCGAAGCGGATCGCGTACGTGAGCAGCGGGCTCGACATTCTCTCG
The DNA here is from genome assembly GCA_036004525.1 of Gemmatimonadales bacterium. Lineage (GTDB taxonomy): Bacteria > Gemmatimonadota > Gemmatimonadetes > Gemmatimonadales > GWC2-71-9 > 20CM-2-65-7. The sequence continues at coordinate 32,126 of DASYRJ010000055.1, forward strand.
TACCTGCTGTCGATCGACAATGTTTTCACGAAGAAGGTCACCGGGCGGGTCGACCACTTCTCGGACTACGCTGTGGCATGGTAATCCGGCGGTGACCGCAGCTCTGCGTGCGCCGTTGCGCCCCGCGGCGGACCTCCTGCATGAAGCGCGGGCCCGGGAGCGGGCATCGTGTATCACCGAGGCCATGGTGGGCTACGAAGGCGCCATCGCCGCCGCTGAACGGACGGGAGAGGCGGCGGTGCTGGCCGAAGCGCTGCGGCGTCTCGCCGTGATCCGATTCCACCGCAATGACGCGACCGGTGCGCGGGCGCTGTGCCGTCGCAGCCACGCGGTCGCGACCGAGGCGCGCAGCGACCTGCTCGCGGCCGAAGCCCTGAACACCATGGGGGTGCTCGACCTCAAGGCGGGCTCGCTCGAGGACGCCCGGCAGAACTTCCTCCGCGCCATCGAGGTCGGTGGGTCGAGCCGCGAGCTGCGGGGACGCGCTGAGCTGAACCTCGGGGTGCTGGCCAACATCCAGGGGGACGTGAACACAGCGCTGGGGCATTACGAGCGGTCGCTGGAGGCGTTCCGCGACGCGGGGGACGAGCAGGGCTGCGCGCTCGCCTACCACAATCTCGGGATGGCCAGCGCGGACCGTGCCCAGCACGAGGAGGCGGAGAGCTACTTCCGCCGCAGCGCCGAGATCGCCGAGCGCGTGGGGGACGAGCACCTCCACGCGCAGTGCCTGGTGAGTCACGCCGAAGTCCATCTCGCCCGGGAGCGCTTCGAGGACGCGCGGCGGAATGCCGAGTCCGCGCTCGCGATCTACGACCAGCTCGGCGCGGGCAGCGCCAAGGCGGACGCCTACCGGGTGATCGGCATGCTGTACCGCGAGACCGGCCGCCCGGCGCTGGCCGAGTCCCGCCTGCGCGCGGGGATCGACCTGGCGGCTGCCGCCGGGCTGGCGCTGGTCGAAGCCGAGACCTCGCGGGAGCTCGCCGTCCTGTATCAGAGCATGGGGCGGAACCAGGAGGCGCTCGGCCGGTTGAACGCCGCCCACCGCCTGTTCCGCCGGCTCGACGCGCGCGTCGATCTCGTCAACGTCAGCGGCAAGATGGCGGAGCTCGAGGCCACGTACCTGGCCGTCGTGCGCGAGTGGGGCCAATCGATCGAGTCGAACGATACGTACACGTTCGGGCACTGCGAGCGCGTGGCGCGCCACGCGCTGGCCGTCGCGCACGCGCTCGGCCTCGACGACCACGCCCAGACCACGATCCGGCTCGGCGCCTACCTGCACGACGTCGGCAAGGTGCGCGTCCCCCATGAGATTCTGAACAAGCCCGGCCCGCTCACGCGCGAAGAGTTCGAGGTCGTGCAGCTGCACCCCATCTGGGGCATCGAGCTGCTCGCGGCGGTCGAGTTTCCCTGGGACCTGAAGCCGATCATCCGCTGGCACCACGAGAAATACGACGGGACGGGCTACCCCGACCACCTGCGCGAAGACGAGATCCCCATCGCCGCCCAGATCGTCGGCATCGTGGACGTGTACGACGCGCTCACCACCACGCGCTCATACCGGTCGGCGCTGTCGCATGCCGCGGCGCTCGCCGAGATCGAGCGCTGCCGGGGGTGGTGGTCCGAAGCGGTGTACGCCGCGTTCCGCCAGGCGCTGGCCGCGCCCGTTCGGCCGGCCAGTGAGGCGGCCTGACGGTGCCGGCGCGTCGCCGCGGTCGTGTGTTGCTGTGACCATCGTCACGGCGCGCCCGGTCCGCCGTGTGCATCTTGTGCACCTCGTGAGTCAGCGACGGTCGCTCCGGGCCGCCGCTCTGTATCGCCCCCCCAGCTCCCCGCGCCCTAGAGGAGTAGGTTGGGCAGTGAAGGTCGTTGTTTGCGCCCGCACCGACCGCGCCCGTGGCGTCCCTGCCCGGCGGACGGCGATTCGTTCATGAGACTGAGCGCTGAGCGCCGCAGTGGCGCCGATCGGCGCACCGGGCCTAGGCGGCGCTCGGGGCTCGAGCCCCTGCGCAGCTTCTTTCCGCTTGCGCAGTTCGACGAGCGCGACGCCGCGGACCGTTCCGCGGCGATCGAAGCGCACCGTCGGACGCTCAGCGCGTGCCTGGGTCGAAACGTCGGCCTGCCGGTGGCGGCGCTCGACTACCTGTCCAACATCCGTCGCGACCTGGTCGCTCCGACGATCATCGAGCGCGGTACGCTCGAGGTCTTGGAGCGCCGTTCGGTGACCGATCCCCTGACGGGGCTGTTCAACCGCTATCACTTCGAGGCGACGCTCACGCGGGAGGTGGCCCGGTGCGCGCGCTCCGCGACCTGGGTCTCGCTGCTGCTGATGGACGTCGATCAGCTTAAGGCCGTGAACGACCGGCGGGGCCACCAGGCGGGAGACGGCGTGCTGAAGCGGGTCGCAGCTGCGATCCGGGACAGCCTGCGGACCGCCGACACCGCGGCCCGCTACGGGGGAGACGAATTCGCGGTCATCCTGCCGGATACGAATGCGTTGGCGGGGCGACTCGTGGCCGAGCGGATTTGCGCGAAGGTGGCGGCGTCGCTGGAGGAAGAGACTACGCCGGGCGCTCCGATCCGGGGCACGGTGAGCGTGGGGCTGGCAGCCTCGTCCGTCACCGGCTCGTCGACGGCAGAGGTCCAGCTCTTTGTGGCAGCCGACCGCGCGCTCTACATGGCGAAGGGCCGTGGCGGCAACTGTGTAGTCGAGGAGGTATAGCGTGTCGCGACTGAGCGTGATCGTGATCTCGGCAGCGTTCGGAGAATTCTGGAACGATCTGGCCGAAGACCTCGATGTGGTGATCGACCTACTGGACCCGGCGAAGGCCGCCGCAACCCAGGCCGACACCGTGGCCATCATCGTCGCGGCAGGAGGCGCCGAGCGGGACGGGATCCAGTGGCTCACGAGCCACCCGGTCCCGCCGGGCGTGCCGGCCCTGGTGGTGGGCACCGATCCCGGACGGCGCACGGCCATGCAGGTCGTGACTCGCGGCGCGAGTGACTACTTCGCCCTGCCGGACGATCTCGAGATCTTCCGTAACGCGGTGGCCGCCGCGGTCAACGCCGGCCGGGCGCGCGCGGCGGCGGGGTCCAACGGTCACGCCGACGCGTTCGCCACGATCGTCGGTGAGAGCCCGGTCCTCAAGAAAGAGCTGGCCCGGGCCGCCCGACTCCTGCCGCACCGCAGCGCGGGCGCGCTGATCGTCGGGGAGACGGGGACGGGCAAGGAGCTGCTCGCACGGGCGATTCACAACGGCGGGCCGCGCCGCGGCGCCCCGTTCGTCGCGGTCAATTGCTCGGCGCTGCCGGAAAACCTCATTGAGTCCGAGCTGTTCGGTCACGAGCGCGGCTCGTTCACGGACGCCCACGCCGCCAAGCCGGGCCTGTTCGAGGTGGCGGACACCGGGACCCTGTTCCTCGACGAGATCGGCGACCTCCCGATCGGCGTACAAGCCAAGCTGTTGCGCGTGCTGGAGGACAAGGAGATCCGGCGGGTGGGCGGCACGAAGTCGCGGGCGGTGGACGTCCGCATTCTCGCCGCGGCCAACGATCGTCTGGCCGAGCGGGTGCGCCAGGGCGCCTTCCGCGAAGATCTCTTCTTCCGGCTGAGCACCGTCGTGCTCACGTTGCCGCCGCTCCGGGAGCGGGGCGACGACCTGATCGTCGTCGCGCAGGCGCTGCTCGAGCGGCTCGCCGGCGAGCACGGCCTGCCCGTCCCGGCGCTGACGCCCGAGGTCGCCCGCCGGCTTCGCGCCCATCCGTGGCCCGGCAACATCCGTGAGCTGAAGAATGCCGTGGAACGGGCGCTGCTCCTGTCGCCCGCCGGCGAACTTGCCGTCGAGGAGCTGCTTCCCCCCGCGGATCCGGACGGGGCCGGCGACGGCCCGATTCCGTTCCCCGCACCGCTCGAGCAGATCACGAATGCCGCCGCCCATGCGACCGTGAAGCTGTGCGGTGGGAATCGCAGCGAGTCGGCGCGCCGGCTCGGGATCTCGCCACGGCGCCTGCGGCGCTTGCTGAGCGGCGCAGATGCGGCGTCGGACCTCGAGGCGCCCGGATGGGTTGACCCCGGCTGGCGGCCGGTGCCCCGGCGACCCAGGGCGAGAGCCGAGCGCTCCTAGTCGTTCCGACCCACCCCCAGGACGGAACGACCCTGCAGACCGGCGCCCATCGCCGGGCTCCCAGTCGTAAGTACTGATGGATCAAGGAGCGAGTCACACTCCGGACGGTGGAACGCTTCCTGCTTCAGCGAAGGCCGCACGCTGGTCGGCCCGCACGCTGGAGGATCGCTTGACCGTTCGTCGCTGCCTGACACTGCTCGGCGCAGCCGCCGTCGTGTTGAGCTGCCGGGAGCCGGGACCGGTCGGTCTCTACGACGCGAGCACCGCGCTCGAGGGGCGCGTCGTGTCCTCGTCCGGTAGCCTGCTCCGATGCCGGCCGCTCGCCTACGACTCCGTTACTGAGGTGGTCGGACCGGCGGGTGCCACGCTCCGCGTCAGCCGGCACGTGCTGAACATTCCCGGCGGCGCGATCACCAAACGGGTCGCGATCACGCTGGTCGCCCCGTCGGACAGCGTGAACCGGATCCGCTTCGCCCCCGAGGGACTGCTGTTTCAGAAGCCCGTCGCGCTCACGATGAGCTACGCGAACTGCGACCTGGACGGTTCCAACGTACGGCAGGTCGCGTATACAACCGACTCACTGGCGATCGTCGAGTATGAACCCTCGGTGGACGACGTCGTCGGGAAGAAGGTCACCGGAGCGCTGAGCCATTTCTCAGGTTACGCCGTCGCATGGTAACGCGTCGCTCCGTGCAGTCCTCGACCCCAGTTAGGAGCTGTCGCCCGTGAAGCCAACGCCCGCTCGCCTGCTGTTCTCGGCGCTGCTCGTCAGCGCAGCCCTGACGGTCTCGAGCTGCGGAGATCCCGCCGCGACCGGCCCGGAGCCCGTCCGCGCTGCGCCTCCCGGCCCCCAGGCGTCGCTCATCGGCGACATCATCAAGGTGTTGACCCGGGGTCTGGTCGACTCCTGCGCGTCGCTCAGCAGCGAGCCGGTCACGCGGACGATCGGCCGCGAAGGCGGCGTCATTGCGATCGGTCCGGACACGCTCCGGATCCCGCCGCGCGCGCTCAATAGGCCGGTGACGATCCAGGCGTCGCTGCCGGCGGGGTACTTCATCAACATCGTCGTCTTCGAGCCTTCGGGACTCACCTTCCGCAAGCCCGCGTCGCTCACGATGGGGTACTCGAGCTGCAACCTGCTCGCGAACATGGGACTCGAGATCGCCCAGGTCACCGATGACCTGCAGATCATCGAATACCTGAGGTCGACCGACGACAAATCGGCCAAGTCGGTCACGGGAGTGCTCCAGCATTTCTCCAACTATGCCGTCGCGTACTGAGCCGAATCGGCCCGCGCTGAGGGTCGAAACGGCCCTGTCGGACCGCACGCGAGGCTGGGGTGCACACCCGCAATTCCTTACGGATCAAATGGTTGAGTCGATGACGCCAAGCTGGAACGCTTCCTGCTCTTGGCTGCGGCTGAAAGCCTCTCCGGAGATTGCATGTCGGTTCGCCCGTCCCTGATCCCGATCGTTCTGCTCGTGGGTGCGACCGTGGTGGCCTTGAGCTGCCGCGACGCATCGCCCGTGGGCCTCGACGGGCGCGCATCCGCCCTACCGGGCGCCGCGCTCACACCACACGCAGGCGGAGACGACGCGGACGACCCCGACGACCCCGACGACGATGGGGACGGGCCCGACTCCCTCGTCTCGTGCCGGCGGCTCCGTTACGACTCCGTGACCCAGACGATCGGGCCTGAGGGGGGAGAGGTGGAGGTCGGCCGCAATTGGCTTGTCGTCCCGCGCGGGGCCCTGCGGGAACCGGTGAGCATCACCGCGGTCGCGCCGTCGGATACGGTGGCGATGGTTCGCTTTCAGCCCGAGGGCCTCCGCTTCCAGAACGCCGCGCTGCTCGTCGTGACGTACGACAACTGCCGGGTTCCCAAGGCGGTGACGCCACGGCTCGCGCAGGTCACCGATTCACTGGACGTCATCGAGTTCCTGACCCCCGGCCGCACGTCGCCCAGCGACCTGCGGCGGATGAAGGGACACAAGGGGCACCGGCACGTCACGGGGCAGCTGCAGCATTTCTCGAACTACGCCGTGGCCTGGTAGGACTGCATGAACTCGGAGAATCGCATGTCGCTTCGTCGCGCCCTGATCCCGCTCCTCCTGCTCGCCGCCCTCGCGGCGGCGGCGAGCTGTGCGGACCCCTCGCCGTTCGGCGTCGCCGCCTTCCAACAGGGAGGCAAGTGGGGATCCACGACGTCGACCAAGGGGACCGGCCTCGTCGCGTGTTCGCAGACCTACGACTCGGTGACGCAGGTGATCGGCCCCGCGGGCGGGCTCATCGCGGTCGGCCGCCACTATCTGTGGGTCGATACGATGGCCCTTGCCGACACGGTGCGCATCACCGCCGTAGCGCCCGCGGACACCGTGAGATGGGTGCGTTTCCAGCCTGACGGCCTCCAATTCCGCACCAACGGCGCCGGATGGTCGGCGCTGCTCTATACGAGCTTCAAGGACTGTGGAGTGCCGACGGCCGATACGCTCCGGATCGCCCAGGTCACCGACTCATTGCACGTCATCGGATACCTGGCCCCGCCCGCCTCCACGTGGATCAGGGTAAGGAAGAAGGCCTGGAGTCAGGGGAACCAGTATGTCGCCGGGGTGCTGCACCACTTCTCTCAATACGCCATCGCGTGGTAGGAACTCCTATGACCTCGAATCGCAGCTTCGTCCCGCGGTGGTTGATCCCGCTTGCGCTGCTTGCCGGCGCAACCGCAGCGGCGTCGAGTTGTAACGACCCATCGCCCGTTGGCGTGAGTCTGGCGACGCCCGGCCTGCTGGCGGGAAGGGTCAAAGCGACCGGCACCAGCCTGGTGAAATGCGCTCAGGTCCCCTACGACTCCGTCACGCAGGTGATCGGACCCGCGGGGGGATGGTTCGTCGTCGGTGCCAACGTGCTGTGGGTCGACTCGCTGGCGCTCAGCGCCCCGGTGCAGATCACCGCCGTGGCGCCGTCGGACACGGTACGCTGGGTCCGCTTGCAGCCCGAGGGCCTCGTCTTCAAGACCGGGACTCATGGTGTAGGCGCCGTCGTCGCGACGAACCTGGACAACTGCAAGCTGCGCAAGAACCAGTGGCCCCGGATCGCCAATGTCAGCGATGCCATGAACGTCGTGGAGTATCTGGAGTCGCCGGTTGCCGCGGTCGACTCGCTGGTTGTCATGCGGTTCAGGGTGGACTCGGGGGGCTGGACGCCGTACTGGGCCTTCGGGGCGCTGCATCATTTCTCGAACTACGCGGTGGCGTGGTAGGCTCGTGAGAACGACCATCGCGGCTCGCACCGTTCCGCTGGCGCTGGTCGCCGGCGCCATCGCCGCAGCCCTGAGCTGCGCGGATCCATCGCCGGTCGGCGTCGGCGTCCCCGCGTTCGAGGCCGTCGTGAAATCCGCGGACGCCGCGCTGGTCCCGTGCGTGCAGACCTACGACTCCGTCACCCAGGTGATCGGGCCAGCGGGCGGTGTCATCGCGGTCGGCTCCCACTTCCTGTGGGTCGATACGATGGCGCTCGCCGACACGGTGAGCATCACTGCCGTGGCGCCGGCGGACACCTTGAGATGGGTTCGCTTCCAGCCCGACGGCCTCCAATTCCAGACCAACGGCGCCGGACGGTCGGCGATCCTCTTTACGACCTACAAAGACTGCGGCGTGCCGACGAGCGATACGCTCCGGATCGCGCAGGTCACCGACTCGCTGGGCGTTCTGGGATACCTGGAAACGTACGTCCAAGTCAGACGCAGGTCCTGGAGTCAAGGGAATCAATATGTCTACGGGGTGCTCCACCATTTCTCGCAGTACGCCCTGGCCTGGTAGGACTCACATGTACCGAGAGCGCTCTATGCCCCTCCGCCGTTACGTGATGCCCCTGATGCTCGCGCTGGTCGCCGCGGGCTGCTCGGACGAAACCGGACCGTCTCCCACCGCTGTCCAAGCTCCGCTCGCCGCGCTGGTGAGCGCCCCGGGGACGCACATCCTCCGGCAGTCGCCGACCGCGCCCAAGCTCCAGGCCTACCAGGTTTCGTTCTGGGCCAAACGGGGGACGCAGACGACGATCTTCTTGAACTACCGTCGCGCCCCCGGCCAATGGCTGCCCGACCCGTTCCTGCGCTTCAAGATCCCCATCAATGGGTTGGTGGCCGGCGCCGGCGGCGTGCCGTTGGACAGGGGCGACTCGGTCCTCATCACACTGACGGTCGATACCGTCCTCTTCAACGTGGACTTCCAGCCGTCCGGGGTGCTGTTCTCGAAATCGAGCCCGGCGCAGCTGGCCATCTGGTACCAGGACGCGAATCCCGATCTGGA
>DASYRJ010000056.1:0-4858 GCA_036004525.1 Gemmatimonadales bacterium
CCAAGTGCGCTATCTACTTTCTAGACCAAGCAGTTAATGACTAGGCACGACAGGGCACGACGAACTCAGCCTAAAATCATAATCCGCGGGTCGTCGGTTCGAGTCCGACCGCCGCTACTTGTAGCACAACGACTTCGCAGACGGCCACCGACCGAGTATATCCCGAAGCGCGCCTGGCGCCAACGGCATTCATGTTGCCGCGCTGTTCAGGAGCTGTCATGTGCGACGACTCGGGAACTTTCCGCGTAGACGTCGAGATCGAGAACCCCCTCGGGGACCCGATGGTGCGTGACGGCCGTCACGGTGACCGTCCGCGGTGGAGCGCATCTTCAGTGTGCGGTGCGATGCACCGCCGTGCGGCGCGCGCCCGCCTGCCGCCGGATTCATAACCATAAGATTCGCTGCTCAGAGCAAAGCCGTCGAAAGACGGCGACGCAGAGTCGCGGGGCTACAGCGGCGCAACGCCGCTACGCCAGCCGGGCCGCCAGCGTGAGATCGCTGGCGGCCCTTTTTTCGTCGGGGCATCCGCCGGCAGGGGGATGTCATGGAAGCGACGGAGCTACGCGACCACCTTCGAGCCCGCCCGGTGCTCCGGCCGGGTGCCGGACGAGCCTTGCCTCCGCTCCGTGGCTGGTTGCGGACGGGGCTATGGATGGTGCCCCTCGTCCTGGCCCTCTCGGTCGGCACGGCGGTCGTCACCACGTCTCGACAGACTCCGACGTACCGCACCAGCGCCACGCTGGCCGTCGTGCCGAACGCGACGATCCGGGATGGCGCGGAGCTATTGCGCAGCGTCGAGACGCTGGACCGCCGTACAGTCATCGCCACCTTCGCGCAGATCCCCTCCACCGAGAGGATCCGGGTGACCGCGGCGCGCGACGTGGCGCTGCAAGCCGATTCCCTCGGCGACTACGTCTCGCAGGCCTTCGTGATACCGAACACGAACCTCATCCGGATCGAGGTCGCGGGTCCCGATCCCGCGCGTGCAGCCGCGTTCGCGAACGCGCTGGCGACCACGACGACGTCGGAAGCGAAGGCGATGTATCGCGTGTTCGACATGACCCCCCTGGCCGCCGCGGTGCGCCCCACCGTGCCCGTGGCGCCCAATCCGCGGCGCGCCATCGCGCTCGCCGCCATTCTCGGCGCGTTCCTCGGCATTGCGGCGACCTATCTGCTCGTGCGCCCGCCAAGCTCGCCGAGCCCGCTGGCCTAGCCACGCCGAAGGGTCTCCCGTGGACACCCAGGGTCGTCCCGCGGCGGCTGGCGCGGTCGCGCTCGCCGGATGGAACGGGGGGCGAGCGGCCGTGCTCGCCGGCGCGGCGGCCTGCGCGGTCGCCCTCGGCTACCTCGTCGCCATCGCCCCGGGGCTCCTCCACTTCGAGCCATCGACCCTGGACGTCGCGATGCTCGTCGCCGTCCTCGGGTTCGGCGCCGTCGTGGTCTGGCGACCCGCGCTCGCGCTGGTGGCGCTGATCATCGTCGCCTACCTGAATCTGTCCGACATCCTGATTCGCTGGCACGGGGCGCCGTCCGTGCTCCAGGCCCTGGCCGTGCCGCTGCTCCTGGCGGCGTGGCTCGTTCAGCGGCGCCGCGGGTTCGGCGGCCCGCTGCCGGGGGCGCTCACCCTGTGCCTCGCGGCCTACGCGGTGATCGTATGGCTCTCGATCGCGTGGGCGCGCGACACGGCGTTGGGAGAACAGCAGGCCCTGGCGATCACCAAGGCGTTCGTGATCTATGCGCTGATCCTGCTCCTGACGGGCTCGCCGAAGGAGCTCCGCCAGGGCGCCTGGACCCTGCTGGGCGCCGCGGCGTTCGTCGGCGGCCTCGGCGTCTTCCAGGTGCTGGCCGGCACGTACGACCAGACGTTCGCGGGCCTCGCGCGGGTCGAATACGCGCACATCTACGGCCGCGTGTTCGAGCCGCGGATCGCCGGTCCCGTGGGCGACCCCAACTTCTTCGCCCAGATGCTGATCCCGGCGGTGCCGATCGGGTTGCTCCTGGCCCACAGTGCGGCGAGCGTCCGCGAGAAGGTCGCCGCGTTCGGGAGCGTGGGCGTCGTCACCGCCGCCGTGGTTATGACCTACTCCCGCGGCGGCGCGCTCGCGCTGGGCGTGGTGCTGGCCCTGTGGCTTCTGGGGCAGGGGGTATCCGCTCGCCGGCTCGCGGTGGGGGCCGGCGCCATCGCCCTGCTGATCCTGCTGCTGCCGTCCGACTTCGCGCGCCGGCTCACCACGTTCCGGCAGTTCCTGCCGGGAAGCGGCGACGTACTGCGCCTGGATTCGTCCTTCGAGCAACGCCGAGTGCTGGCCGCGACGGCCTGGCACATGTTCCTCGACCGCCCGCTCACCGGGGTCGGCGCCGGAAACTACACCGTCCACTATCGCCCGTACACCGAGGAGACGGGCTCGGTCGTCCTGGAGTACGACGAGTTCGACCGGCCCCATTACCCGCACAACCTGTACCTGGAGATCGCGGCGGAGACCGGCTTGCCGGGGCTGATCGCCTTCGCCGCCGTGCTGGTGACCTGCTTCGTCTATTTGCGGCGCGCGCGCCTCGGGTTCGGCGGCGCCGGGGATTGGTCGTCGGCGTCGCTGGCTACCGGCGTTCAGCTCGCGCTGATCGGCTACCTCGTGTCCAGCCTGTTCCTCCACGGGGACTTCCCGCGCAGTCTCTGGCTGCTCTTCGGCTTCTGCGCCGCGCTCTGCCACCTGGCGCCGACGCGCCCGGAGACCCGCATGACCGCCCCGGAGGCGACGTGATGCGCGACGCGGACGGGGGGAGGGCCCTCGGCCGCCGCACCGCGGCGGGCTTCATCTGGGCGCTGCTCGGCGCCGGCGCCGGCAAGCTCCTCGCGCTGGCGAGCATCGCCGTGCTGGCGCGGCTCCTGGCGCCTGCGGAGTTCGGGCTGTTCGCCTTCGCCCTGGTCTACATCGCCTACCTGGACACATTCGGAGACCTGGGGACTGGGGCAGCGCTCGTCTACTGGCCGGATCGTGCGCGCGACGTCGCCCAAGTCACCTTCGCCCTCAACCTCCTGACCGGCGTCGCGTGGTTCCTGCTCACGTGGGTCCTCGCCCCCGCGGTCGCCACCTTCTTCCACAGCCCCGAGGGCGCGCCGATCCTCCGCGCGCTCGGCGCCACGTTCCCGCTCACGGCGCTGGCCAACACCCACGACGCGCTCTGCACGAAGGATCTCCGGTTCCGGGCCCGGTTCATCCCCGAGATCGGCCTGGCCGCGGTCAAAGCGGTGCTGACGATCGCCCTCGCGCTCGCGGGCGTGGGCGTGTGGAGCCTCGTTTGGGGTCACCTCGTCGCGACGGGCGTGCGCGGGGCGCTGCTCTGGCTCGTGGTCCCCTGGCGACCCGCGTGGCGCTGGCCCGCGGGCCTGCTGCGACCCGTCCTCCGGTACGGCGGCTGGATCGTGATGGTGGACGTCATCGCCGTGATCGTCCACCATGCGGACTACGTCGTCGTCGGTCGCCTGCTGGGCGTGACCACGCTCGCCTTCTACCAGATGGCGTACAAGGTCCCCGAGGCGGTGGTGATCGTGCTCGTCTGGCAGGCCAGCCTGGTGCTGTTCCCGGCGTTCTCCAAGGCGCAGGCCTCGGGTCGCAGTCTCGGGGACGCGTATCTCACCGCGCTCCGCTACTTCTCGCTCCTGGTCGTGCCGGCGGCGGTGAGCGTTGTCCTGCTCGCCGACCCCATCGTCCTCACCCTTTTCGGGGAGGCCTGGCGGCCGTCCATCCCGATCCTCAGGGTCCTGGCGGTCTACACGGGGCTGCGGGCGCTGGAGACGCAGGCCGGTGACGTGCTCAAAGCGCAGGGTCGGCCGAAGCTGCTCGCCGCGCTCGGCGCCCTCAAGGCGCTCATCCTCGTGCCGGCGCTCGTCGTGGCGGCGCGGTGGGACGCGACGGCGGTTGCCGCCACGATGGCGGCCGTCGCCGGGGCGATGACACTGCTCGATTTCGCGCTGGTCCGGCACACCGCCGGTGTCCCCGCCGGCTCGATCCTCGGCGCCGTCGCCACGAGCCTGCTACCGGCCGCGGTTCTCGCCGTGGTCCTCACGGTGTGGACGCATGCCGCGGCGGGAGCCGGGAGCCCGCTCGCGCTCGCCGGCGGCGTGGCCCTCGGGCTCGGCGCTTACCTGGTCGCCGTGCGCGTGCTGAGCCCGCGCGTGTATCGCCGGGCCATGTCGACCCTCTGGCCGCGTCCCCCCGCAGGCGCGGCCGCGGTCCCATGAACGGCCGTGCTTTTCACCCGCTCGTGCTCCTGAGCGGGCTCGCCATGGGCGGCGCAGAGCGGGTGACCGTGTCGTTCGTGCGCCGGCTGCGGGCCATGGGGATGGACGTGGCGGTTTGCACCCTCACCGCGCGATTGGACGGCCCGCTCGCTGCTGAGCTCTGTGCCGCCGGTGTGCCCCGTCATGACCTCGGCGCGCGGCGGCTGGCCGACCCGCGGCTGCTGGTCCGCCTGTTCCGTCTCCTGGCGCGCGAGCGACCGGATTTGGTGCACGCACACGGCCAGGACGCCTCCATCCTTGCGGGCGCCGCCCGGTGGGTCCGCGCCTTCCCCCTCGTGATCACGCGCCACGTGATGGACGAGCCGATGGCGAACCTGCGCCAGCGGCTGCGCGCGCGCGCTGCCTGCGCCGCGCTCCGCCGCGCCGACGCGGTCGTGGCGGTGTCCCGGGCGGCCGCAGAGCGGCTGGCCGAGCTGCATGGGCGCCCCCGCGAGGCGATTCACGTGATCGAGAACGGCATCGAGCTGGAGCGGTTTGCCGGCGGCGCGCCGGGGGCCCGCCAGCGCGTACGGGCGGCACTCGGCGCCGGCCCGGATGAGCCGCTGGTACTGGTCCCGG
>DASYRJ010000057.1:0-3191 GCA_036004525.1 Gemmatimonadales bacterium
GCGGTCATGTACTCGCAGCAGTGATCGCCAGCGCCTTCGACGACCGCCACCGCGCCGGAATTGCGGATCGCGAACCGATCCCCGGCGCTCCCGGCGGCGAACAGCCGGCCCGCGGTCGCGCCGTAGAGCACCGTGTTGCCGACGATCACGTGGTCGTGGCTCGTCGCCGCATAGGCCGCGGCCGTGAAGGGGCGGATGACGATCTCGCCACCGGACAGCCCCTTCCCGACGTAGTCATTGGCCTCGCCCACGAGCTCGAAGAGCATCCCGGGGAGCGCGAACGATCCGAAGCTCTGTCCGGCGCTGCCGCGGAACTTGAGCCGCACCGAGCCCGCCGGGAGGCCGGCGCCCCCGCCCGCGCGTCGCGTGGCGATCCGGCCGGCAATCCGGGCGCCGACGCTCAAGTGGTGATTGCCGATGCGGTAGTTGCCCACGAAGGGCTGGCCGCTTTCCAGTCGCCGCTCGAGCGTTCCCAGGATCGCCTCGTCCAACGACTCGATTCCCGGCCGTTCGCTGCGGCCCGTATGACGAGGGCGCCGGACGAACGCGGTCGGTGACGGCTGGAGCAGCAGGGCGAGATCGAGCATCTGCGCGCGCGGCGCGTCGGCCCGTTCGACGCGCTGCAGCAGGTCGGTGCGGCCGATGATCTCGTCCAGGCTGCGGTGTCCGGTCGCCGCGAGCAGCTCCCGCACTTCCTCGGCGATCATCGTGAAATAGGCGATGACCTGCTCGGGCGTGCCGCGGAACTTTTGGCGCAGCTCCGGGCGCTGGGTGGCGATTCCCGTGGGGCAGCTGTTGAGATGACACTGCCGTGCCATGACGCATCCGATGGCGACGAGGGCCGCCGAGCCGAATCCGTAGACCTCGGCGCCGAGCACGGCCGCCAGGACCACGTCGCGGCCGGTCCGGATGCCGCCGTCGGTGCGCACTTCGATGCGCTCCCGCAGGCCGTTCTCGATCAGAATGGCGTGGGTCTCCGCGACCCCCAGCTCCCAGAGCGATCCGGCGTGCTTGATCGACGACAACGGCGACGCGCCGGTGCCGCCGTTGTGCCCCGAGATCAGCACGTAGTCCGCGTAGGCCTTCGCGACCCCCGCGGCCACGCGCCCGACGCCCGCTTCGGCCACGAGCTTGACCCCGACCCGCGCGCGGGGGTTCACCTGTTTCAGGTCGTGGATCAGCTGCGCCAGGTCCTCGATCGAGTAGATGTCGTGATGCGGCGGCGGCGAGATCAGAGGCACTCCCGGCACTGTGTGGCGCAGCCGCGCGATCAGCTCGGTGACTTTGTGGCCGGGGAGCTGGCCGCCCTCTCCGGGCTTCGACCCCTGCGCGATTTTGATCTCCAACTCGTCGGCGCGCGCCAGGTACTCGGTTGTCACGCCGAAGCGCGCCGAGGCGACCTGTTTGATGCGGTTGTCGGCGCGGTCGCCGTTGGGTCGGGGCTCGAAGCTCGTCGGGTCTTCGCCGCCCTCGCCCGAGTTGGAGCGCGCCCCCATGCGGTTCATCGCGATGGCGAGCGTCTCGTGCGCCTCGGGTGACAGGGCGCCGAGCGACATCGCGGTGGAGATGAAGCGCCGGCGGATCTCTTCGACCGGCTCGACCTCCGCCAGCGGGATGATCGGTCCCTCCGCTCGGCGCAGCTCGAGCAGATCACGCAGGCTCGATGGGTCGCGCGCCGCCACCTGCTTCGTGTAGCTGGCGTAGTCGTCCCGGGCCTCCGTCTGTACCGCCTGGCGAAGCGCGCTTACCACGCCAGGCGCCCAGGCGTGCTGCTCGCCGTCGCGGCGAAACCGCACGCGGCCGCGATCGGGGAGCGGTGCGTTCGAGGGCTCGTGCTCCGGCGGCGGGAACGCCGCCTGATGTCGGACCAACACGTCCTCGGCAATTTCCTGGAACCCGATCCCGCCGATCGCCGAGGCCGTTCCCGGGAAGCACTGGTCGATTACCTCGGCGCCCAATCCCAGGGCCTCGAAGATCTGCGCGCCGCAATACGAGCTGAGGGTCGAGATCCCCATCTTGGCGAGGACCTTGAGCAGCCCCAGTTCGAGCGCCGCGCGGTACTTGACCGGGTCCCCCCCCTCGGCGCGCACCGTCTTGGTGGCGAGCCAGGGGCGCACCGCTTCGGCGCCATAGCCGATGAGCGCGGCGCAGTGATGCACGTCCCACGCGTCCCCCGCTTCGGCCACGAGGCCGACGCGCTGACGCAGCCCTTTGCGGACGAGGTGCGCGTGCACCGCCCCGATCGCGAGCAGCAGCGGGATCGGCGCCCGCCGCGCGTCGCAGCCACGGTCGCTCACGATCACGATGCGCGCGCCCTGGTGCACCGCGCGCGCCGCGGCGCGACACACGGCGATGATGGCGGGGCGCAGGGCTTCCGTCGTGGTATGGGCCGGCCACAGTGCCGGGATCGTAATTGCCTGCACCCCCGCCACGTTGCGGAGCGCGTCGAGGTCCTCGGAGAGCAGCACCGGGTGCTCCAGTCGCACCAGGCGCAGGCCGGCCGCCCCTCCCGGACGCTCGGCCAGGAGCGAGCCGCGGCGCCCCAGGTGCATCCGCAGCGACATCACGCGCGCTTCGCGGATTGGGTCGATTGCCGGATTCGTCACCTGCGCGAAGCGCTGACGGAAATACGTGTAGAGGCTCTGCGCCTGGTGCGATAGCGACGGCAGCGGTGTGTCGTCGCCCATGCTCCACACGGGATCCTGCGCCTTCTCCCCCATCGGCTCGAGCACGTAGCGCAAGTCCTCGTAGCCGTAGCCGAAGGCGTGGCGGCGCGCCACGTCGTCGGGCCCGGGGAGGGCTCGCCGCCATGGCTCGAGTGGGAGCGTCCGCAGGGTCTGCGCCACCCACCGCGCGTAGGGACGGCGCTCCGCGACTTCGCGCTTCGCCGCGCCGTTGTGGAGGATCGTGCCGCGGCGCGTGTCCACCGCAATCAGCTCGCCCGGGCCGAGGCGCCCGCTCTCGCGCACCGTCTCGGGCGCGAGGTCGACGACCCCCGCCTCGGAGGCGGCCACGAGCAGCCCGTCGGTCGTGATCTTGTACCGGCAGGGACGCAGACCGTTGCGATCGAGCGCGGCGATCGCGGTCACGCCGTCGGTGAGCGCCAGCGCCGCCGGGCCGTCCCACGGCTCGATCAGGCAGGCGTGGTACTCGTAGAAGGCACGCAGCGCGGGGTCGAGATCGTGCGCCCC
>DASYRJ010000058.1:0-3312 GCA_036004525.1 Gemmatimonadales bacterium
GCTCACGCCCCTGCAGCTCGACGCGCTGCTGGCCCACGAGCTGGCCCACGTCCGACGGCACGACTACTTCGTGAACCTGTTGCAGTCGGTGATCGAGACGCTGCTCTTCTATCATCCCGCCGTGTGGTGGGTGTCGGCGCGTGTGCGCCAGGAGCGCGAGCATTGCTGTGACGACTTGGCCGTCGCCGCCTGCGGTGACGCGCGCTTTTACGCCACCGCCCTCTTCACGATGGAGCAGCTGCGCCTGGCAGCGCCGCTCGCTATCGCCGCGAGCGGCGGCTCGCTGGTCGGCCGCGTCCGCCGTCTCGTGCTGCCGCCAGCGGGCGCAACGTTCCCACGCTGGCTCGCCGGCGTGGTAGGGGTTGGACTGGCGCTGGCTGGCGTGATCGGAGGCGATTGGAGCATGCATCGCTTGGCGCTCGTATCCACCGATTCGCTGATTGCCCTCGCGACGGGATCCCATGATCCTGCGGTGCGCCACGACGCCGTGAAGGCGCTCGGCAGAACCACGGAACCGCGAGTCCGAGCGACGCTCATCACCCTCGCCCTCAACGATGCGGATCAAGATGTGCGGGACGAAGCCGTGGAGAGCCTCGGCGCGGCGTTCCCCGGTGGCGACGCCGTGCGCGTGCTCGCCACGATCGCACGGAAAGATCCGGACAAGCACGTCCAGAGGGAGGCGGTCGAGACCTTGGGTGAGATGAAACGCGGCGCCGGTCTGACGGTGGTGATCGATATCGCCCGCACACACCCGGACCCCACGGTGCGACGCGAGGCAGTCGAGAGCATCCGCGACGACGCCCCACGGGCGACCGCCGTTCCGATCCTGCGCGAGATCGCGCGCCGGGACCCGGACCCCGACGTGCACCGCAAGGCCGCGCGCGCCTTGGCGAAGCTGGGCGAGCTCTAGCTTAACAGCCGCCGGATTTCGTCCAGCTCCGCCGGCGTGGCGGGCCGCGTCGACAGCGCTCGCAACACCAGCTCCAGCGCCGCCCGCCGCGGCGCCACCGGCGCGCGCCGCGTGAGCCGCCCCGCCTCGTCCACGAGCGGCCGCGCGGCAGCGGGCGAGTCACGCTTCAAGAGACGCGACGCGAGGTGTAAGAGCGCCGCCGCTCGGTACCAGCGAAGGGTGCGTCGCTCGACCAGTCCGTGCGTCTCCGCCAGGAACGCCTCTTCCGCCCGCTGCGCCTCGCCGGCCGCTTCCTGATGCCGCCGCCCGAGCCGGGTCAGGGTCGCCAGGAACACTCCGGCGTCGATCTCGACCGTTCCCTGGCCGAAGCGCTGCCAGTCTATCACCCCGGGCACCCGGGGATCGCCCCCCAAATCGAGGATGTGCCGGGCGTACAGGGTGCCGTGCACGAGCCGGGGCGCGCTCTCGGGAGGCGGCGTGCGCGCCAACGCGACGGCGACGGCCTTGGCCGCGGCGCCGAGCCCACGGTCCGCAACGGCCAGCTGCGCCACCGATTTTCCCGCCTGTACCAGCACCTGCGCCACTCCGACCGTCGGGCCGAGCTTGACGGGAGCCGACGCCGCGCTCCAGATCCAGCGAGCCGCCAGCTCGCCGGCGCGACGACCCTGCCCTTCCTTGATCAGCTGATTCGCCGCAGGCCCCTCCAGCCAGCCGATGGCCAGCACGCGGAGCGAGGGCTCCCACGCGAGAAGAGGCGGCACGCGCGCGCCCGCTCTGCCGCCCTCCCCGAACCCGGCGGCGCCGAGGGCTCGATAGAGGGCGGCTTCGGGCTCGGCATCGGCGGCGTAGGCTTTGATCGCGAAGCGCCGGCGCCCAGTCTGTACGTCGAGCGTGGCGCGCGAGCCCGGGGTGTAGCCGCACAGGCGCATCTCGATCGGATCGTCGCTCGCGACGTCGAGCGTCGGGAACGCCGCCGCGAGGCCGGACTCCCGAATCGCGGCGAGTCCAGGAAGGGCGGGATCGTCGGGCAGGTCGACGGTCGGTTTCATTCTGTCAGCGCGCGCCGCGCTTCTTCGATCGCCGCCCTCACCTTGTCCCTCCACCCGGTTTCCTGGCGCTTGAAGATGCCGCGCGCCACCTCGAGGAGGGCGCCGGCGCAGTGTGGGGCAAAGCGCTCGCGCCACTCGGGCGGCACGTGGAGGAAGTATTCCTCCGCGAACGCTCGAGCCGCGGCGCGCGCCTCCTCGCGGGAGAGCGCGTCCAGGCCCACGCGGCCGACGATGTGCGCGAATAAGTGGGCAGGATCCCGCACCGGATCGCCCAGACCCGCGGAATCGAGGTCGATGAAGATCACTCGGGTCGGCGAGAGGAAGAGGTGGTCGGTCTTGAGATCGCGATGGATCGGCGCCGGCGGCACGTCGCTCAGCCCGCGGGCCACAGCTCCGACGAGCGCGTCGATTTCGGCGCCGGCGTCGGGATACGCCCACTGAAGGAGCGCCCCGGCCCGCCGGACTTCGTCGAGCTGATCCGCCAGGGAGTACGGCTCCGTCACCGCGACGTCATCCTGATTGAAGGCGGCGACCGCCCGGGCGACTCGTCGCAGCGCGTCGCCTGAGTCCCGGCGCTCGAGCAGCAGCTCCTGCAATGCCGTGCCGGCGGCTTCCTCGAGCACGAGGGTCCGCAGCTCCGCGAGATACGCCACGGGGCGGACGGCGGTATAGGGCCGCGCGTCTTCCGGCCTCGCGGCGAGCGACTCGAGTAACGCGTTGGTCGCCGCGCCGCGATGGTCCCGGTACACCTTCAGGTAGCAGCGCACCGTGCCGGCGCGCGCCGTCCGCTCCTCCCGGGCCCTCAGGGTGTAGCGGAGCGCGGCGCCCAGCTCAGTGCGATACCGGGTGGGCTCGATCGTACGCTCGCGGCGGCGCCAATCCCCGGGGCCCAAGTGCCTGGCCAGCCTGGGCTCGAGCTCTTGCAGAGCGCCGTTCAGGACGGGGGCGAGATGGGGCAGTTTCCGGTCGAACGGAAAGAGCTGCACCAGCATCCCCAGCTCGGGAATGAAATCCACGGGCTCGTAGACGAGCCACTGGACGGGGATGTCGCGCCGCGGATCGGATGCGCGCAGCTCGCGCCACAACGCCTCGGCCTTCCCCAGCTCGGCATACACCAGGCCGGTGACCCACTGGTCCCAGCGCCGGCCAGTGGCGCGGTCGACGAGGTGCAGCGTGTACTGCAGCACCGCCCGCGCCGTGGACTGCCGAACCCGAAACCGGAACGGCTGGCACGTTTCGATCTCACACTCCTTCCCCGCGATCGGCGTCAGGCGTTCCCGGAACAGTTCGAGCATTCGTCCGGGGTCGCTCGCGACGGCGAGCTGCGGGAAGTCGGGGTCGACGGGGAATCCG
>DASYRJ010000059.1:0-3986 GCA_036004525.1 Gemmatimonadales bacterium
GTACGGAACTGCTTCGGCGAGAGCGGCGAGGTCGCCGAAGCCGAGGACCGCGCCCGCGTGATCGGGCGGGATCGGGTCGAGCCGCCAGTGGACAGCGGTGACGAACGCCAGCGTCCCTTCCGAGCCGATGAGCAGGTCGAGTTCGTCGCCCGACTCGGCGAAGCGGTCGAGGGCGTAGCCGGACGAGTTCTTCCGGGTTTTGGGAAATGTCAGGTGCCGGGTGTCGGGTACCGGGTATCGGGTACCGCCACCTCTGCGCACGGTTCTCACCTCGCCGTCTGCCTCCACAACCTCCACCGCCTCCACCCACCTCCGCACACTGCCGTACTTCACCGACCGCGGTCCCGCGGCGTTCGTCGCCACCATGGCGCCGCAGGTGGCGAAGGCGCCGGAGGAGGGATCGGGAGGGAGGCGGAGGCCGTACTGCCGCGCGGCGTCGTTCAGCGCGGCCCAGGTGACCGACGCGCCCGCGGCCGCGAGCTTCCGGCCGGGGTCGATCGTGAGTTGGGGGAATCCCTGAGTCAGGTCCACGATCACGCCGCTGCCGACGTTGCCGCCCGGCATCCCGCTGCCCGCGCCGCGCGGGATGAGCGGGGTCCGCGTCTCCGCCGCCCAACGCACCAGGGCCGCCAGCTCGTCTACGTCGCGCGGGATCGCCACGGCGGCCGGCACGATCCGATAGATGCCGGCGCCCTCCGCGTAGGCGGCGCGGATGCGCGCATCGGTGAGGAGTGTCGGGGTAGGCAACAGGTGTCAGGTGTCTGGTGTCAGGAAGTTCGCCGCGCTACCTTCCATCCGCTATGGCGACCGCCGCATCAGCGCCTCCCGCATCGCCTCCCCCCCCCCGGGCGCAGCTGATCCACATCGAGGTAGACCGGAGGCTCGGCCACGAGTGGGACGAGTGGAACGGGCAGCCGCTGCCGGGCGGCGGCGACTTCTCGGCGCCGCCGGGGCTGTTCTTCCGGTTTGCCGCGCTCACGCTCGCCGCCCTGCCGGCGGTGGGGGCGGGCCTTCTTTATCTGGTTGCGCCGAGACTCGGGGGCCTGGCCCCGCCGCTGTGGCTGGCACTCGGCGCCGCGACGGCCATGGCGTGGCTGTGGCTCGGGCTCGCCGCCGCTTCCTTCTATACGGGGACGAACCTCCTCCCCGAGCGACTGCTCGAGCGCGGGCCCTATCTCCGCCTGATGAACTACACCTCGCTGGTCGCGCGCGCGGTCGGCAAGCGGGATTGGGTGGAGCACGCCGCGATCGACGTCTACAACACCCTGGCGGTGCGGCGCGGCCGGACGGTGGGGAAGGGGGAGCTGCTCGTGTTGATCCCGCGCTGCCTCTCCAAGCAGGCGCTGGACGGCGTGCTGGGGATCGCGGGGCGCTACGAGGTGCCGGTGTTCGTGGCGACGCGAGGCCAGCTGGCGCGCCGCGTGATCCGCGAGCGGCGGCCGCGGGCGGTCGTCGCCGTCGCCTGTGAGCGCGACATGATGACCGGCCTGCGCGACGTCGCGGGGAAGCTCCCCGTGCTCGGCCTCACGATGCAGCTGCCCAACGGCCCGTGCCGCGACGCGGTGTTGGACCTCACCCAGATGGAGGAGTGGGTGCGGGGGTGGGTGGGGGCGGGGGCCTAAAAGACCAGCTCCATCCCCATCCGCAGCGTCCGTCCCGACCCGTAGAACCGCCAGGATCCGAAGAAGGCATCGTAGAAGGTATTGAGGGCGCGGTCTTGCTCCGCGCGCGTGTACAGGCCGTCGCCGTCGCCGAAGCGCCGCTCGACGCGCGTCAGCGCCACGCAGTTCACGGGCGTCCCCCAGGTGCCGCAGGCGTCGAGGTGGACGGACTGTCCGTCGGCGTCCAGCGCGCCGGCCAGGCCCGCTTCATCCCACAGACGTACGTACTCCTCGTCGATCTGGTGACCCCGGTGGACCGGGTTCACCACGTCCCCCGTCTCGGCGAACAGCGCGACGGTGTTCCGGAAGTTCAGCAGGTTCCGCACGTCGAGATAGAGGGTCCAGTCGCGCCCGCCGGCCTGGACCGCCTTGGTCACCCGCAGATCAATCCGTTTGGTCCAGGGAAGCCGCTCCGATCCACCCGTGAGAAGGTTGGTCGAGAACGGCACCACCTCGCCGGCCCCGATGTTGGGCAGGCGGGAGTACGTGAGGCCGCTCGTTGTCCGGAACAGCACGTCGACGCTCAGGTCGCGACCCAGCGCGCCAAGGAAGGGCGCGCGCAGCGAGACGACGGCGGCCACCGCCTGGTGCGTGACGTCCGAAGCGGCCCCGTCGCGGTGGGAGCGCAGCAGCGAATACGCCACTGAGGTCGTCGCCCAGTCGGCCACGTGCCACTCGAGCTTGACGTCCACGCCACGGGCGTTTCCGAAGTCGCGCTTGGTGAGAGCAGGGACGCTGAGCGAGTCGGTCCCCGTGGGATCGGCCGGATCGGGGAACGGCCGGAAGAGGAAGGCGTAATCCGGAAGGTCCTTGCTGTAGGCCGCCACATCGAGGCGCGCTCCCGAGCCGACGTCCTGTCGCACGCCGACTTCGACCAGCGACGGCGTCGCAAAATCCACGTCGCGCCCGAACAGGTCGCTCGGGGTGGTGAAGCCGAGATCGGAATTCGCACCGCTGAAGAAGACGGCGTAGGGCGGCGGCTCCACCCACTGACCGTAGGCGAGCCGGACGGCGGTGGTGGGCGTGAGGTCATAGCCGAGGCGCACGCGCGGCGAGAGCGCGCCCTGGCTCCTCGTCCGGTCGAACACGCGCGCGACGGAGCTGTCGTAGGCTGCGTCGCTCGTCGGGGCGTTCGGCGACCAGCTGGGGTGCGTGGCGATCCGGCCGGGCGTCTTGGGGAACGCACCACCCGGCGTGAAGCGATCGTACCGCAGCCCGACGTCGAGCACCGCGTGCTGCCACGCGAGCCGGTCTCCGGCGAACACGCCGAGGCGAGTGGGCTGCGCGCGGAACGCTTGGAGGAATATCTCGCGTATCAGGTTGGAGGCGTACAACGAGAGGTCCGTTCGCTCGGCATCGACACCCAACGTCACCTGGTGCGCCCCCGGCGCTCCCGGCGTCCAGTCGAGCGCCCACCGCCCCTGCAAGCGGCGCTCGTTAATGAAGGTGAGTTGCGCGCTGAGCCCGGATGTCGGCCAGCCGGTGGTCATCCCGAAGGGGTTGAGTCGGTAGGGCTGCCAGTTGAGGAGATCCGTCCGGTTCCAGTAAGGCGTTGGCAGCCCTGACTGGGTCCGGATCGTGCGCACCAGGCCGTCGGTAACGGGGAGTGGGAAGCCGTCGACTCCGGTGAAGTGCAGCGTTTCGAACGCGATGCCAAGCAGGGGATCGCGGGTGGTCGTCTCGACGTCGGTGGTGAGGGGACCCGTGACTTGCCGGTCGCCGCTCAGCGAGAGGTTCACATCCAGGGCCACGGCACCGCGGCGCACGACGCCGAGCGGGTGGTGCCAGTTGAGCACGGCGAGGTGAGACGCGGTTCGGCTTCCCGAGGAGAGCGCCGGGTCGAGCGCCGCTTGACCTGGGAAGAACCGTTGCTGCAGGTCGCTCGCGAGCGCCGTCAGCGACACGCTCGAGCCTGTCCCGTAGTTGTAGAGCAGCTTTGCCTGCGCGCGCCGCGCCGTTGACCAGTCCATCGGCCGCCGCAAGCCCTGGCACTCGAATCCGTAGTTCTCGCCAGCGGCGCATTCCCCGCTCCATTGCACGAGTTGTGGAACGGTCACCGTGGACACGTTGCCGCTCGGGTCGGTCATCGTCACGACGGTGTCGGGGCCGTGGGCCAGGTACGTCGGCTGATTCGCCGCCTCCAGCCCGCGGTAGCTCGACCGCTGGCCCTGCAACGTGGCGGCAACGAAGAACGTGAGCCCGGGCGCGACCGGGAGCGGTCCGCCGAGCGAGCCCTCGATCCGGTTATAGCCGACGGTGACCCCGCTGCCGAACGGCTCGTCGCTGTCCCAGCGAGCCTGGCCAACGAGCCGGTCGCCGCCGCTC
>DASYRJ010000060.1:0-45447 GCA_036004525.1 Gemmatimonadales bacterium
GCTGACCGAGCACGACCGTCTCGACTTCGTCTTGAAGAAGTTCCGCCGGCAGATCACCAAAGCGGGGCTGTTTCAGGATATGAAGAAGAAGCGGTTTTACGAGAGTCCGGCCGCTCGCCGGCGACGGAAGGACAAGGCCGCGGCACGCCGCAAGGTCAAAAACGCCCGCCGTCGGGACAACTACTAAGTCAGGAGTCACACCAGTATGGCACGTATCACCGGTACCGTGAAGTGGTTCAACGACGCCAAGGGGTTCGGCTTCATCACCCCCGAGGACGGAAGCAAGGACTGCTTCGTGCACCACACCGCGATTCAGGCGGAGGGGTTCAAGTCGTTGGCCGAAGGACAGCGCGTCGAGTTCGAAGTCGTGCAGGGCCAGAAGGGCCCGGCGGCGCAGAACGTCGTGAAGCTGTAATCACGGACCGCGGCTGAAGTCGCACGGCGCCTCCCATCAGGGCAGGCGCCGTGTTCGTTTTGTACCTCAGCGCCGCGTGGTTGGGCGCTCCGGCGCGCTCCCCGCGCGCCCACGGGCGGATCGGCCCAGGCGGGCTTTCATCTCGTAGAGGGCGCGGTCGGCGACCGCGATGAGCGCTTCGACGGTCTCTCCATCGCCGGGGTAAACCGCCACCCCCGAGCTTGCCGAGACGCGGGGCTTCTCGCCGTCGCGGGGGAGACGCGTCTCGACGCGGTGCGCCACCTGCCAAGCGGCCGCTTCGTCCGTTTCGGGAAGCACCAACGCGAACTCGTCGCCGCCGAACCGGGCGGGGGTGTCGATGGCGCGGCTGGCGCCGCGCAGCGCCGTCGCCAACCGGCACAGCGCCCGGCTGCCCACGAGGTGGCCGTGACGGTCGTTGATGGTCTTCAAGCCGTCGACGTCCATCAGGACGAGCGCGAACGGCCGCTCGGTGCGCTGCGAGCGCCGGATCTCCGCCTCGAGGACGGCGATCAGCTGCCGGTAGTTCGCGAGCCCGGTCAGCGGGTCGCTCACCGACAGCTGGCGCAGCTGCGCTTCCACGCGCCGGCGCTCCACGACGACGGATGCCACGATCAGCTTGGTGACGCAGATGACCCCCATGAACGCCTGGAGCAGGAGCAGCGACTCGTTCTGCGTGTCCCGCACGAACGGCCCGTAGCCGTGCAGCGTCCCGCGGATCGCGATCCCGGCGAGCAGGAGGACCGCCGTGGCCACCTCGCGCGCCTCGAACCGGAACGCCGCCCACAGCAGGATCGGGATGCACAGGAACTCGAGCGGGTAATCCTTGGTGCGGGAGGGGAAGAACCCGCCGAACACGACCGCGCCGACGACGAGGAGCGCCGCCGCGAGCGCCGCCGCTTCGAGCACCTGCCAGCGATTCCAGCGGACGCGGGGGTTGGCGCTCCAGAGCAACAGGACGGGGGCGACGACGAGCGCGCCTGCGGCATCTCCCAACCACCACGTCAGCCAGATGTCCCCGTAGTCCGCCCAACGCGCGAAACCGCCGAGTACCAAGCTCGTCACGCCGAACGTGGCAGCCAGCGTGGTGGCGCCACCGGCCGCGACCAGCGCGAACGTGAGCACGTCCCGCGCGCGCTCGAGCGCCTGGCGCCCGTGCGCGAAGTGGTTGACGAGAGACGCGCCGATCAGTCCTTCCAGCGTATTCCCGGCCGCGATGCCGAGAGATGTCGCGATCGACCCCGCGGTGGTGATATTCGCGAAGAACGCCCCGGCGAAGATCGCCGGCCACAGGCGCGGGCCGAGGACAAGGAAGGCGGCGAGTGCGATGCCCGTCGGCGGCCACACCGCCGTCGCGCTGGCATGGACGAACGCCAGGCGCAGCCCCAGCTTGGCCGCCACGAAATAGACGGCCGCCAAGGCCACGCACTGTGCCACGTATCGCCACTGCCGGGAGCGGATCACCAGCCGACTCCTTCCCGGGCGCGATACGCTTATTAGGGCCTGTGCCGCCGCGCCCCCGTGACGTGCATCACAGGGCCCTTGACAGCATGGCCGCGTCGGGCATATGCTTCACGCACTAAGATATCATCATCGTAAGACAATTGCGCCATGGGCGGGCGGTGCGCCGCACGATGGCCGGAGGTGTTACGATTGAGGGGCATGGAAGCCAAGAATGCCGACCTCTCGGCGCTGCGGATCGACCGGGCCGCTGATCCTGCGGCCGCCGGCAGCGGCACGCGGCACTGGCTGACGCTCGGCCTGCCTGCCGCGGGCGTCGTCGTCCTGGCGGCCGTTCTGCTGGCCACCAGCGGGGCGCTCCGCTCCGCCGTCCGCGTCCGCCTCACCCCCGCCACCATGGTCTCGCCGATCCGGTCGGGAGCGGTGCTCATCGCCAGCGGCTATGTCGTCGCCCAGCGCAAGGCGGCCGTCGCCTCCAAGGGCACGGGACGGCTCGTGTACCTCGGGGTCGTCGAGGGCGACCGGGTGCGGGCCGGGCAGGTGATCGCGCGGATCGAGGACTCCGATGTCCGGGCCCAGCTGGCGCAGGCCCAGGCCAACCTCGACCTGAGTCGCGCCGATCTGCGAGACGCCCAGCGGGCGCTGGCGCGGGAGCGAATGCTCCTGGACTCGAACTTCACCTCCCAGGCGAGCTTCGACGCCGCCGAGGCGCGGTACGAGCGCGTGAAGGCCGGCATCGCCGTCGCCCAGGCGACCGTTCAGGCGGCCGAGGTGCAGCTCGAAAACACGGTCATCCGTGCGCCGTTCGACGGCACCGTGCTGACCAAGAACGCCGACGTGGGCGAGGTGGTCGCGCCGCTCGCCGGAAGCGCCTTCTCCAAGAGCGCCGTGGTCACCGTCGCCGACCTGCGCTCGCTCCAGGTCGAGGCCGACGTGGCCGAGTCGAACCTCGAGGCCATCAGCCCCGGCCAGCCGTGTGAGATCGTGCTGGACGCGTATCCCGACGTGCGGTATCCGGGCGTCGTGGCGAAGATCGTGCCGACGGCGGATCGCGCCAAGGCGACGGTGCAGGTCAAGGTTGCCTTCCGCTCCTACGACGCGCGCGTGCTGCCGGAGATGAGCGCCAAGGTCCACTTCCTGCCGCGCCCGTCGCGCGTGGCCGTGGACACGCAGCCCGTCCTGGTGGTGCCGGGCACGGCGGTGGCCGAGCGAAACGGCCGCAGCGTCGTGTTCGTCGTGGAGCATGGTCGGGCCGTGGAGGTGCCGGTGGTCGTCGGCCGGCGGGTAGGGTCGTCCGTGGCCATCCGCGAGGGACTGCGGCCCGGCGTCGAGGTGGTCGACAGCGTCGGCGCCGGCCTGCGTGGCGGCGCCAAAGTCACCGTGCAGTAAGGGAGATCCATGCCTGATCCGATCGTGCAGGTCCGCGGTGTCACGAAGGCCTATCGGCGCGACAGCATGGTGATTCCCGTGCTGCGCGACATCTCGCTCGACGTCCCCGAGGGAGAATTCCTCGGTCTGATGGGCCCCTCGGGGTCCGGGAAGACCACGCTGCTCAACCTGATCGCCGGCATCGATCGCCCGGACGCCGGGGCGGTCACGGTCGCCGGCACGGACGTCACGAGGCTGAGCGAGTCGGAGCTGGCCCGCTGGCGTGCCCGGCACATCGGGTTCGTGTTCCAGTTCTACAACCTGATCCCGGTGCTCACGGCCTACGAGAACGTCGAGCTGCCGCTGCTGCTCACGCCGCTCCCCAAGGCCGAGCGGCACAAGCACGTCGAGACGGCGCTCACGCTGGTCGGCCTTCAGGACCGCATGCACCACTTTCCCCGGCAGCTCTCGGGCGGCCAGGAGCAGCGCGTCGCCATCGCCCGCGCCCTCGCGACCGACCCCACGATCCTGGTGGCGGACGAGCCGACGGGCGATCTCGACCGCAAGTCCGCCGAAGAGGTGCTCACGCTGCTCGAGCGGCTGAACAAGGAATTCAAGAAGACCATCGTGATGGTGACGCACGATCCGCACGCCGCCGAGCGGGCACACATCGTCCGCCATCTCGACAAGGGCGAGCTGCAATGAGGGCGCACCCGTGAAACTGCTCAAGATCGTGCTCAAGAACCTGTTCCGGCACCGGCTGCGCACGATCCTGACGATGCTGGGGATCGCCACGGCGGTGATGGCGTTCGGCCTGATCCGGACGATTGTGGGCGCGTGGAACGCGGGCGTCGCCGCGTCGGCGGCGAACCGCATGATCTCGCACCACAGCGTCTCGTTCATCTTCCCGGTGCCGCTGCCCTACCGCCAGGCGATCGCCCGGGTCCCGGGCGTCGCGGCGGTGTCGTGGGCCAACTGGTTCGGCGGGGTCTACGGCGACCCCAACGACTTCAAGAACTTCTGGCCCCGCCTGGCGGTGGACCCGGAGACGTACTTCGACCTATACCCGGAGTTCCAGGTGCCGCCGGACCAGCTCGCCGCGTTCAAGAAGGAGCGCAACGCGTGCGTCATCGGCCGCAAGCTGGCGCAGCAGCACGGCTTCAAGATCGGCGACGTGATTACGATGGAAGGCGACATTTTCCCCGGCCGCTGGGAGTGGGTGGTCCGGGGGATCTACACGGGCCGGGACCAGACCGTGGACGAGACCCAGATGTTCTTCCAGTGGAACTACCTGTACGAGCAGGTGCGGGCCCGGGAGCCGGGCCGGCCCGTCGAGGCCGGCTGGTATATCCTCCGGGTGAGCTCGCCCGACGCGATGCCGCGCGTCGGGACCGCGGTCGACGAGCAGTTCGTGAACTCGCGCGCGCCGACCAAGACCGAGAGCGAGAAGGCGTTCCAGCAGGGCTTCGTGCAGATGTCGAGCGCGATCATCACGTCGATGCAGGTGATCTCCGTCGTGATCGTCGGGATCATCCTGCTCGTGCTCGCGAATACGATCGTGATGGCGGTGCGGGAGCGGACGCGCGAGTACGCGGTGCTCAAGACGTTGGGCTTCTCGGCGCGGCACCTGGTCGGCCTCATCTTCGGGGAGTCGCTGCTGATCGCCGTCTGCGGCGGCCTGCTGGGCCTGGCGCTCACGTTCCCCATGGTGGCGGGCTTCGGCAAGGCGCTCCCGACGTTCTTCCCGATCATCAACGTCGCGCCGGGGACGATCGCCCTGGCGCTGGGCGCGGCGCTCGTCGCCGGGGCGGTCGCGGCCCTGTTCCCCGCCACCCGCGTGGTGCGCACGCCGATCGTGGCCGGCCTGCGCACGGTGGGATAGGGACCGCCCGATGCGCATTCCCTTCTCCTACATCTGGCGGAGCCTCTGGGCCCGCCGCCTCACCACCGCCCTGACCCTCGGCGGCGTGGCGCTCGTCGTGTTCGTGTTCGCAGGCGTCCTGATGCTCGCCCGCGGCCTCGAGGCGACGCTC
Source organism: Gemmatimonadales bacterium (assembly GCA_036004525.1). Taxonomy (GTDB): domain Bacteria; phylum Gemmatimonadota; class Gemmatimonadetes; order Gemmatimonadales; family GWC2-71-9; genus 20CM-2-65-7. The sequence goes on from DASYRJ010000060.1 coordinate 5,296, forward strand.
GTCGACACCGGTTCGCCGGACAACGCCATCGTGCTGCGGCGCTCGGCGGGCTCGGAGCTGGTGAGCCAGATCGACCGCGGCACGGCGAGCGTCCTCGAGACGCAGCCCGAGGTCGCGCTCGCCAAGGACGGCCGCCCGCTCCTGTCGCGGGAAGTTGTGGTCGTGATCAACCTCTACAAGAAGACGACGAACGGGATGAGCAACGTCTCGGTGCGGGGGGTGTCGCCCCAGGCGTTCGAGCTGCGGCCCGGGTTCCGCATCACGGAGGGTCGCCCCTTCCAGTTCGGCACCCACGAGATTGTGGTGGGCAAGAACATTGCAGACCGGTTCAAGGGCGTCGCCGTGGGGGCCGAGCTGGGGTTCGGCGGCGACCGCTGGACCGTCGTCGGCATCGCCGACGCCGGCGGGACGGGCTTCGACTCCGAGATCTGGGGTGACGCCGATCAGCTGATGCAGGCGTTCGGGCGCCCCGTGTACTCCTCGGTCACGTTGCGGCTGCACGATCCCGGCCAGTTCGACGCCGTGAAGCGGCGGCTCCAGGCCGACCCGCGCTCCCAGTCCCTCGAGATCAAGCGGGAGCAGGAGTTCTACCGCGAGCAGTCGCAGGCGATGGCCAAGTTCATCAAGATCCTCGGGCTCGTCGTGACCATCATCTTCAGCGTGGGGGCGATGATCGGCGCGATGATCACGATGTACGCGGCCGTCGCGAACCGGGTCGTCGAGGTGGGGACGCTGCGCGCCCTGGGGTTCCGGCGCCGGAGCGTGCTGGCGGCGTTCCTCGTCGAGTCGGTGCTGCTCGCGATCGCCGGCGGCGCGGCGGGCGTCGCGCTCGCCTCCCTCCTCTCCTTCGCCCGGGTCTCGACCCTGAACTTCGGAAGCTTCTCGGAGATCGGCTTCGGGTTCGCCCTGTCGCCCGGCGTCATCACCCGTGCCCTGATCTTCGCCGTGGTGATGGGACTGGTCGGCGGCTTCCTCCCGGCCGTGCGGGCGGCGCGGCTCAACATCGTCAACGCGCTGCGGGCGTCGTAACAACGCCGCTGGGCTGTCCGCCTTGACAGGTGCGATATGTGTTACTACTATGGTGACATATGTCCACCAGCAGCCGCTTCGTGGTGGCCGTGCACATCCTGACCTTGCTCGAAACGGAGGGGGGCCGGCCGGTGACGTCGGCCTACGTCGCGGGAAGCGTGAACACCAATCCGGGCGTGATCCGCCGGCTGCTCTCCATCCTCGCGCGAGCCGGGCTTGTCACCTCGCAGCTGGGCGCCGGCGGCGGCGCGCTGCTCGCGAAGCCCGCCCGCCAGATCCGGCTGCTCGACGTGTATCGCGCCGTCGAATCGAGCGACCTCTTCGCCCTGCACCACTCCCCCCCCAATCCGCAGTGCCCCGTGGGGAAACACATCCAGCCGGCGCTGAGCAGCGTGCTTCAGCGCGCGGAGCGGGCGCTGGAGGGGGAGCTGGGGGACGTGACTGTGGCCGACGTCGTGCACTCAGTGACCGCACGGGCGCGGCGGCCAAGGGAGACCGGGAAGCGCTAGACTGCGCATTGCCCCCTCGACACAAAAGCAGCCGACCGTTCGTCTGTAGGGTATCCAGACCTTACCAGGCTCAGCAGCCATTGCTACGCGGAAGCGGTTGTGACACTGTCGTGCTCCTGTGTCACGGCGACACATGCTGGCCCAGGTGAGGACCAATTCCCTATAGTTGATGCGTCCGCGCAACATGAATTCCAGAACGCGCCCTGGGAAGAGAGGACCAGATGTCGAACCTGGCAAGATTGCTCTGCGGCCTCGGCTGCGCCGCGCTGACGGCGTGCTCGCCAACGGCAGGGCTGCGACCGCAGGCCCCTGCCCCCGCGCCCGACGACGAGGTCTCCGTCGGCTATGGCACGCAGTCGCGGCGGAACGTCACGAGCGCGATATCGTCGATTACTCCGACCGACGCCGAGACGCACAGTGCCCGCATCGAGGAGATGCTCAGCCGGGTGCCGGGCGTCCAGGTGCTGCGCCTCTCGAACGGTCTGTACACGCTGCGGATTCGGGGCCCGCGCAGCTTCAAGAGCGACCAGGAGCCATTGCTCGTGATCGACGACATGCCCGTTTCGTACGGCGCGCTCGGCAGCACGCTCGCCGGGATCTCCCCGGCTGATGTGGAGCGCATCGACGTGCTGAAGGATGCGGGGTCGACGGGCGTCTTCGGCATACGTGGCGCCAACGGCGTGATCATCATTACGACGAGGCGGTGGCGGCGGTAGCGCCCCGCCCCCCCCGTCCCAGGCCAAGGAGCCGCGCGGCGTTCCCTCCCAGGATCGCCGCGCGGTCTTCTTCCGGGACCCCGAGCCGGCGCAAGCTCTGCAGCATCGAGCCGATGCTCCCGATCCGGTGCGGGTAGTCGCTCCCGGCCAGGATGTGACGCGGCCCGGCGAACTCCACGGCGAGCCGCAGCGCCGCCGGGTCGAAGTTCACGGTGTCGTAGTAAAACCCCTTCAGGTACGCACTCGGCTTGCGCCGGATACGCGCGCGGCATTCGGGGAACGCGTCGTAGCCGCGATCGAGCCGCTCAGCCAGGTACGGAATCGCCCCGCCGAGATGGGTCAGCACCCACCGGATCCGCGGGAACCGCTCCACGATCCCGCTGAAGACGAGCTGTGCCGCCGCGAGGGTCGTGTCGAACAGGAACCCCACCAGGGGCATCAACCAGTACTCGGTCATGGCCTCGACGCCTACGGGGTTGGTCGGGTGGATATACAGCACCGCATCCAGGGCGTTCGCCGTCTCGTACAACGGGTGCAACCGCTCGGCGGCGAGCGCGACTCCGTTCACGTTGCTGAAGAGCATCGCGCCGCGCAGCCCCAGGCGCGTGACGGCGCGCTCCAGCTCCGCAGCCGCCGCGCCGGGATCGTTGAGCGGCAGGGTGGCGAGGGCCGTGAACCGCGCACCGCGCGCCTGCACGACGGCGGCAAAGGCATCGTTCACCAGCCGCGCCAGCTCGACCGCCCGCGCGGGGGTCTCGATGTGCGTCCCGGGCGTCGTGAGGCTGAGCACCTGCATGTCCACACCCTCCCGCGCCAGGATCTCCTCCCGGTAGGCGATGTCCCGGTGCCCCCGCACCGCGACGTTGTAGTCGCCCGGGTAGCCGATGACGGGATTGCCGTCGCCGTCCGTCCACAGCTTCGCCGCCGTGGGACCGGCCCGCAGCGCCTCGAGGTACTCCGGCGGATAAAAATGATTGTGGAAGTCGATGATCATGCCTCACTCCCCTGGCGAGGTGTCCCGAGGGCGTAGACGGGCAACCCGGCGACGACCAGCAACAGACCCACCATGCTGTGTCTCCAATCGGCGACGATCTGGCTCGCGGCCACCAGCGCGGCGCAGACCGCGAACACGAACGGGACCACGGGCCCGCCGGGCACCCGGAACGCCGGCGCATACTCCGCGCGGCGCCGCAGCAGCACCAGACCCACGGCCATCGCGGCGAAGAAGATCCATTCCGTATAGATCACGCGGCCGACGAGCGCCCCATACGTGCCGGTGGCGACGAGCACGGACGACCAGACGGCCTGGAGCGCGATGGCGCGGTGCGGCGTGCGCAGCGTCGGATGCACCGACCCCAGCCAGCGGAGCCAGCGTCCGTCCCGCGCCACCGAGAAGTAAACGCGGGGCCCCGTGAGCACGATGCCCGCGAGCCCCCCGAACGCCGATCCCGCGACGAGCGCCGACATCACCGCGCCTCCTCCCCCGCCGAGCACGGTATCTGCGGCGTCTGCGGCGATGCGCTCCGACGCCACCACGCGCTCGAGGGGCAAGACGTAGAGGTAGACCGCGTTCAGCGCCAGGTAGGCCACGGTGACGATGAGAGTGCCGGCGACCAGCGCCCGAGGGATGGTGCGCCGCGGGTCCCGCGTCTCCCCGGCGGTATAGGTGACCATGTGCCACCCGCCGAAGGCGAACAGCCCTGCCCCGACGGCCGCTGCGAACGGCATGACGCCGACGGCGGGCCCGGCGACCGCGCCGGCACCCGAGGGAGCGTGTCCGCCCCCGCCCCCCAGCGCGAACCCGACCGCGATGATCGCGACGACCGCCAGGACCTTGGCGATCGTGAAGGCGGTCTGGACCCCGCTCCCGAGCGCGACGCCGCGGTAGTTCACCGCGGAGAGGCCGAGGATCGCGCCGATCGCGACGGCGCGGATGCCGGTCGCGCCGAGCGGCGCGAAGTAGGCGACGTAGCGCGCGAACACGACCGCGATGGCGGCGATGATCCCCGAGTGCATGCTCCAGAACATCGCCCACGCCCACAGGAACCCGGCGGCCGGGGAGAACGCCCGGCGCAAGAAGACGTACACACCGCCGCTCTCGGGATACGCCGACGTCAGCTCCGCGGCGATGAGCGCGCCGCACAAGGTGAGCGCACCGCCGAGGGTCCACACCACAAACACGCCGCCCACCGAACGGACCGCGCCCGTGATGAGCGACGGTTGGACGAAGATCGATGCCCCCAGGATGGTCCCCACGACCATGGCCGTGGAACGCACCAATCCCATGGAGCGCCGCAGCTCCGGGGGAGGAGGGGAGGCGTCGGTCACAGGAGCCGTGATTCTATCGCCTCGAGAGGCGGAGGTCCAACGCCCGGGCCCCACGACCAATGCGATCGTGGGGCCCGTGCATCACGAAGGCGTCTCCCGGAGGAGGGGCTACAGGCTGCGGAGAAAGCGCAGGAGGGCTACCCGCTCGAACAGCGACAGCTGCAGGAACCGGTTGCGCGAGCGGGCCGCCTCGCCGCCGTGGAGCCGGATCGCCTCCGCGATCGTCCCCGCCCGGCCGTCGTGGAGGAACGCCGTCACGAACCGGAGCCCCATCAGCGGCTCGGTCCGGAACTCGGCGGGTCTGGCGTCGCCCAGACAAACGTCGGCGAGGTCGGGACCCATATTGTGCAGCAGCAGATCGGTGTACGCCGGCACCACCTTGAGGCTCAGGGCGGCGACCGGATTGGGACCGGTGACCAGCGCCGGCACGTGACACGACGCGCAGCCGATGTCGAGGAACGTGAAGCTGCCGATGACGCCGTAGAAGTCCAGCGGCTCGGGCTTCGGCGGGGCGAGAAAGTGCACGAACGCGTCCGCGGCGTCGAACTGATCCTGAGTCACCTCGAGATCGGGGGTCGGATCGACGCCGGCCGGGAGCGGATTGCCGCCAACCGTCTGCTCGATTTCGTGGCCGGGATTGGTGACGCCCATCTCCATCATGAACGCGCCGCCGTTGAAGGCGCGCAGCGTCGCTTCCTGCGCCTTCCGGCCGAACTTGCCGACCCTGCCGTCCGCGGTACGATGCGCGCGGCCGGAGATGCCGTCGCCATCGCGGTCGTACGGGTCCGCGAGCGCCAGGATCTCCGCGTCGGGCACGGCGTCGAGGAGCCCGAACCCGAACACGGCCGGCGTCGTGCGCCGTCCGGTCGCGGTCGCGCCGGGCAGGTCCGGTTCGGCGTCGATGCCCAGCGAGTCGTGCAGCGCCGGCGTCACGTGCTGCTGCACGACCTGGCCCCCCACGGCGGCGAGGTCGTCGCACACCCCGCCGTTGAACGCCGTCGCGTGGACCTCGACGTCCTCACCTTCTTCTTCGGGGTCGTTGCTGCCCGCGCCGCCCACGACAGGATTCTCGTGACAGGCGGCGCATCCCGTCGCGTTGAACAGCGGCCCGAGCCCGTTTTCCGGAGCGAAGCTGACTTGGAACATCGCGCTCCCACGCTCGAACAGCGCGAGCTCATCGGCCGTAAGGTCCGGGAGCGGGCTGCCGGCGGGCGCGACGGGGATCAGCACCGCGGATGGCGGAGGCAGCGGCGGCGCAGCGGTGGGCGGCACGTCGTTACAGGCGGCAACCACGCCGATCAGCACCACGAACAGGGGCCGACGAGAGCTGTGCCGGCGCATAGAATCCTCCCATGCACGTGCAGCCGTGTGCCGGGCACTCGCGGTCGCGATTCGGGCGGGAAAAGGACCCTAGGGCGGGCGAGAGTGGCTCACATGAGCGTTCGCCCAGGGCGCACGACCATGATGCCCGGCCGCCACAGGCCGCGCGGGTCATATGGTGTCTGTTCGGGGAGGTGGTTTCGGTTCGTTACGCTTCGCCGCCGTACACAATCCCGCGCCGCTCGGGGCCGAGACTCGCGACGAGCGCGCAGCCTACGAATACGGTGGCCGCCGTGAGCGCCATCGCCCAGGTGTACGTGAGCCGGTCGGCGAAGAGCGCCTCGAGGTAGGCGACCGTCCCCGCGATGGCCACGCCGCACTGATAGGCGAACCCCGGGAGGAATCCGCGCACGGAGTCGGGGGAAAGTTCGGTGATGTGCGCCGGAATCACGCCCCACGCGCCCTGCACCATGAACTGCATGCCGAACGCGCCGAGCACGAGGATCGGCAGCGACGGCGCGAACGCCCACGCGGGGATCATGACCAGGGCGCCGGCGAGAGCCAGGACGATGGCGCGTCGCCGACCGATGCGGTCGGAGTACAGCCCGAACAGCACGCCGCCCGCCAACGCTCCGAACATCGAGACCATGGTCAGCCCAGCGCGGCGCTGCGGTGTGAATCCCCAGTCACGCTGCAAGAAGGTGGGATAGAGGTCCTGCGTACCGTGCGAGACGAAATTCATCATGGTCATGAGGAGCCAGATGTAGAGGAAGACCTTCCAGTGAGAGAGGATGCCGCGGCCGAGGCCGGCCCAGTCGCGGTGCCGCGTGCGCTCCCACACTTCGGACTCCTTCACTTGGAACCGGACGTAGAGTGCCAGCAGCGCCGGGAGCCCGCCGATGAAGAACATCGGACGCCACCCCCAGCGCGGGAACACGAATAGGTAACAGAACGCGGCGAGGAGATAGCCGACGGCGTAGCCTTGCTGCAGCAACCCCGAGAACACGCCCCGCCACCGGGGCGGCACCTTTTCCATCACGAGCGATGCCCCGACCCCCCACTCCCCTCCCATGCCGATCCCGAACAACGCCCGCAGCACCAGGAAGGCCGTGTAGCTCGGCGCAAGCCCGGACAGCACCTCCACCAGCGAATAAAAGACGAGATCGAGCATGAGCGGCAGGCGCCGGCCGTAGCGGTCGGCGAGCAGGCCGAAGATGAACGCACCGACCGGCCGGAAGGCGAGGGTCACCGTGATGGACGCCGCGATCTCGGCGTCGCTCTTGTGGAATTCCTTCGCGATCGCCGTCAGCGTCATAACGACGACGAAGAAATCGAAGGCGTCGAGGGTCCAGCCGAGGAAACCAGCCACGACGGCCGGGCGATGGTTGGTCATGAGCGCCCCCAAAGATGGCTGGTGGCGCAGCGAGGTCAACGCCGCCAGATTCGGCGCTCACCCCGGGTCTGGAGGGCTGCGTGTCCGACAAGTTCGGTGAGAAGTACTACGACCTCACGTTGAATGCGCTTCGCATCATGGCCGGTTTGCTCTTCATGACGCACGGCGGCCAGAAGCTGTTCGGGTGGTTCGGGGCGCAGAGCCCGTTCACCACGTTCTGGCCGTTCGGGGTCGCAGGCATCCTCGAGTTCTTCGGAGGGCTGGCCATCGCCCTCGGTCTGTTCACGCGCTACGTCGCGTTCGTGGTCGCGGGAGAGATGGCGGTAGCGTACTTCTGGCGGCACGCGGGAGCGGCCGGCAGCCTCTGGCCATGGGTCAACCGCGGCGAGGTGCCGGTGCTGTACTGCTTCATCTGGCTGCTGATGTGGACGTCGGGTGGCGGGCGCTGGACCCTCGAGGCGTGGCTCAGGCGACGAGCCGGGAGACCGGCCGCGGCCTGACGGGCCCGCGCAGGGTCTCGCGGACCGCGCGGCGGGTCAGATCGGCAAGCCACTGGCGGACGTTGCATTCGCGCGCATTGAACGATCCCGCCGAGACCCAGGCTTCGCGAAAGGCGGCGGCCACAGCCGCGTCGGCCGCTTCGGGATCGAACGCCACGGTGTACGCGATCGCGTACAGCGACATACCGTGGCGCCCGTAGAGCTCCGCGAGGGCCGCTTTGTCGCCCAGGGCGGCGACCCGTTCTACGAGCAAGGCATCAGGCAGCATCTCCCCCCATGTGGCACCAACGCAACCTTTGGAAGACGTCGCGCAACCCCTTCCGGTCACGCGGTGGCGGCCCTTAGTTTCCGCACGCATCCTCACCGGAGGCCCGCAATGAGCAGCCTGCGCCTACGTTTTGCCGCGCTCGCGACACTGGCCGTGCTCGGCGTCACACTGCCGTCGGTTGCACAACAGCCGGCGATTCAAGAATGGAACGTCCCGTGGTCGCGGACCCGCCCGCGCGATCCGTACCTCGACCGCCAGGGCCGGGTGTGGTTCGTCGGGCAGACCGGCGATTACGTCGGCGTGCTCGATCCGGCAACCGGAGAGTTCAAGAAGTTCGATCTCGCCGCCGGGGCCGGGCCGCACAACCTCATCCTCGACAGCACGGGAGCGGTGTGGTATTCCGGTAATGCCTCGTCCCACATCGGCCGGCTCGACCCCAAGGACGGCACCATCAAGCGCTACCCGATGCCGGACTCGGGGGGGCGTGATCCGCACACCATGATCTGGGACCGGCACGGCGATATCTGGTTCACCGTTCAGGGCGGCAACTCCGTGGGCAAGCTGACCGTGGCGACGGGCCAGGTGCGCCTCGTGCCGATGGCAACGCCGCGGGCACGCCCCTACGGCATCGCCCTCGACCCCGCCGGCCGGCCGTGGTTCGTGGAGTTCGGCACGAACAAGATCGGGACCATCGACCCGGCGACCTTCCAGCTCACGGAGTACCCCCTGCCGCGCGCCGCGGCGCGGCCACGCCGCATGGCGATCACGTCCGATGGAGCGATCTGGTACGGCGATTACGCCGGCGGGATGCTCGGGCGGTTCGACCCCCGCACGAAGAAGGTGGACGAATGGCCGCTGCCGGGCGGCGCCACCTCCCGCCCCTACGCGGTTACGGTGGACGACCAGGATCGGATTTGGGTGGTGGAGACCGGCCCGCAGCCGAACCGATTCGTCGGGTTCGACACACGGACGCACCGGTTTCTGCCGTCCATGGACGTCCCGAGCGGGGGAGGCACGATCCGCAACATGGTGTTCGACCCGCGCGAGGACGTGATCTGGTTCGGAAGCGACGCCAATACCATCGGCCGGGCTCGGCTCCCTAGTGCTGCCGCGGTCGTTCCTTAGCGCGGTCGCGCTGAGCGCCGCGGTCGCGCTCGCCGCACGGCCCGCCCGCTTCAAGGAGGGCCCCCCGCCGGCTCACACCGGCGGCTTCGGAGAGCCCACCTGCCGGCAGTGCCACTCCGACGCCGGCCTGAACGAACCGGGTGGACGATTGGCGATCAGCGGCTTGCCCCCCGCCTACGTGCCGGGCCGGACGTACGAGCTGGCCGTCGCACTCGAACGGGCGGGCATGCTGCGTGCGGGCTTCCAGCTCTCGGCCCGCTTCGCGGCGGGCGAGTCCTCAGGCAGGCAAGCCGGCGTCCTCTCGCCAACCGACGCACGCACGGCGGTCGTGACCGACAGCGTCACGCACGTCAGTTACCTCGAGCACACACTCGCGGGCACGGCGCTCGCCACGCCGGAGGCCGCGCGCTGGACGTTCCGCTGGACGGCGCCGGCCGGTTCCGCGGGGAGGGGCGCGGTCGTGATCCACGTCACGGGCAACGCCGCCAACGACGACGATTCCCCGCTGGGCGATTTCATCTATGCCAGTATGGTGCAGGTGGCGGGAGAGGGACGCTGAGTTAGATTGAGGTGTGGCCACGACCCGGATCTTCGCCGATCGTCGCGGCGGGGTTGACCGCCGTACCGCGCCGCGCCGCAAGGTCCTGGCCACGGTGAGCGCCGACCGCCGCCGCGCGGTGGACCTGCGGCGCGGCGCGGAGCGGCGCAGCACGCTGGACCGTCGCGGCCGCTCCACGCGCGCCCCGGGAACGGAATCACCCGCCGAGCACCTGCGGAACGCCCTTCAGCTGCTCAATCACGTGAACGAAACGGCGCCCGATCCTGGCGCCGAGCACCGCGCCGACCTGGCGGCGGTGCTGCGCCGGATCGAGCGCGCGCTGGAGCTACTGGAGCGTCGCTCGAGGAGTTGAGGGCTGAGCGACGGCGTGGAGGAAGGCGTCGAAGACCGCCTCCGACCACCAACCCCGGCACGCGGTCATTTGGGCGAGTACCTGGCTCGCCGACCGCGCCGGTTGGCCGGCCCGTGAGGTGGTGAGGGCGTCATAGACCTCCGCGATGCCGACGATTTGGGCGGCGAGCGGGATTTCGTCGCCTTTGAGCCGGTCGGGGTAGCCGCTCCCGTCGTACTTCTCGTGATGCCAGCGGATGATCGGCTTCAGATCCCAGGGGAACTCGACGTCCGCCAACAGGTCGATGCCCCAGAGCGGGTGCATCTGCGCGACCTCGAGCTCCTCGCGGGTCAAGGGCCCGGGCTTGTTGAGAATCTCGTGCGGCACCCGCACCTTGCCCACGTCGTGGAGGTAGGCGCCGAGCAGGATCGTCGTCTCGGCCTGATCGTCGAGCCCCAGGACCCGCGCCGTGGCGACCGCGTTGCGCGCGACGCGCTCGCAGTGACCGAAGGTGTAGCGGTCGCTCGCTTCGATGGACTGACCCCACTGGCGCACGACGGCCAAATACGTCCCCTCCAGCTCGGCCATCTTCCCGCCCACGTGGATGAGGTCGACCCGCGCGTCGAGCCGGCGGAACAGCCCGTACGCCGCGTTGAGCAGCCGGAGCGCTTCCTGGTTCCGCTCGGTGGCCCGGTACAGGAGGGCCAGCTCGCGCGAGGCCTCCGCCTCGTTCAACACCGAGCCCGCTTCGGCCGCCAGCTGGATCGCCGAGCGCAGCCGTGATTCGGCGAGCGCCGGGCGCCCGGCCTCGCGGTACATCATGCCGAGCACACGATAAGCCTCGGCCTTGGCGCCGCGCGCTCCCAGCTGATCGTAGAGCGCGAGCGCCGCCTCGGCATTCTGCCGCGCGTTCTCGAAGCGTTGCCGGGCGACGTCCACTTCGGCGTGATTGACGAGGCACAGCGCCTGGAGGTACACATCGCCGACCCGCTCGGCGATGGCGCGACTCTCGCCGAAATAGCGGTCGGCCTCAGCGTAGAGCTCCCGGTCGGCGCTGACCATGCCCAGGTTGTGGTAGGCGATGGCGCAGCCGTGCTCGTCGCCGCCGGCGCGGGACGCGTCGAGCGAGCGCCCGTAGCGTGCGAGCGCTTCGTCCAGGTCCCCTTGAATGTTCGCGACGATGCCCAGGTTGCGCTCCACGCGCGCACCGAGCTCACGGTTCCCCCCGCCCAACTCGAGCGCCTCGAGGAAGTTCTTGCGGGCGTCTTCGAGGGAGCCGGCCGACACATCCACGCATCCCAAGGTATTGAGCGCCTCGGCCGTCAGCAGGTCGTTGCCGATGTCGCGGGCCACCTGGTAGCTGCGGTGACAGAGTTCGCGCGCGCGGGCGGCGTCGTCGCGATGGTGCTGCAAGATCGCGAGGCGCCGCAGCCCCTCGGCCAGCACCGCCTGCTCTCCCCCCTCCTGGGCGGCGGCGATCGCCGCTTCGTACCGCTCGATCGCCTCGGGGATGCAGCCGGCCCGCTCCCGTTCGCGGGCCTCGTGCAGCAAGTCCACTCCGCGACCGAGCCCGACGGCCGGGCGCGGGCCGGCAACGCCCATCAACCGCGTCTCACCAAGAAAGGGCATAGTCCGAGAAGTGGCGCAGCTGCCCCGTGACGGTCTGACCCGTCAGGTCGTCCCACGACGGCAGGTACTCGAGGATCTGGAGGAGGTCGTCGCTGGTGTACGCGATCCGCTTCGGCAGGAGCGAGCCGAGCAGGTTGCAGTCCGCGTAGCTCATCGTGAGCCACGTGGGCTGCAGGAAGGTGAGCCCGGCGGGCTCGAAGTGGACCCGGCGTAGCGTGTCGGACGGAGCGACCGCGGTGATGGTCACCGCGGTGTCGAGTGCACCCGCCGGGATCGACAGCGTGTTCACGCCCACCTGAATCGTGCCGCCTTCGGGGCCGATCGTCTGGGTGACCGAATCGGCAGCGAGTGGCGTACAATTCAGCAGACCGGTTGGGGGCAGCGGCAGCGGCCACCCGAAGAGTGCCTGCGGCGGCGGCGGCGGCGACGGCGGCGCCGACGGTTCGGCGCAGCTCAGCACGGCGAAGGCGAGCAGGAGATACCGGGCTTTCACGAGCGGCTGGTCCTCTCGTCGAGCGCAGAGCGGGGTGCGGTCACGCGCGGCGACCCTCCCCCGGGCGATGACCCTCCGCCTTTTTGAGGCGGCCCGCCGACCTCGTCGAAACGGCGGACCCACGGATAGTCGGGTTCCGGCTTCCCGGTGCGCACCGCGGCGGCGGCGCGGGAGAGCAACGCGACGGGATCGATCGGAGAGTACTTCAGATTGGACACCGCATCGTAACCGATGCGCAGCGTCGGCCACGAGACGCGAGGGCCGGTGCCCCGAATCACCTCGCGCAGGCTCCCACCGACGCGCTCGGCCAGCTTCACCGCCCCCACGTCATCGGTCCCGGGCGCGAGCACGGCGAATTCGGCCGGTCCCAACGCCCCGACCACGTCGGACAAGCGTGCGGACTGCGCCACCACGCTTCCCGTTTTCGGGTCCGCCGGGTCGCCGTCCACAGCGAACACGACGCAGGCGAGCGCCCCGCGATTGCGGGACATCAGCGCGCCCAGCTCGCGCGCGCGGCGGGCGAGCCCGGAGCGGCTGTGCAGCCCCGTCGTCGGATCCACCAGACCCTCGGCCAGGGCGACATCGATGTTGCGCTTCGCCTGGACGTACGTCTGGAGCTTGAGCGTCAGCTCGGCCAAGTCACCCGGATAGCGGAGGAAGTCCCACGCCCCGGCCCGCAAGGCCGTGACACGCTGATCGGGCGTCGGCTTGTCGGCGGTCAGAATGAGCACGGGCACGTTGCGCCCGATGTGCGGATCGTTGCGGAACATCCAGCAGGCGTCGACCCCCGTCATGTCCGGGAGCTCGACATCGAGGATGATCAGGTCGGGCTTGATGTCACGCGCCCACTCGATCGCGAGAGTGCCGGTCGGCGGCTGGACCACGGCGTACCCATTCGTGTCGAGCACGCGCCCGAACGAGTGGTCGCGAACGACCGCCATCAGGACGATCGGCTGCGCAGCTGTGGCTGTAACCATGCCCCTACACGCCGCAACAACCGGGCCGGGCTCGCAGTGGCAGGCGTGCCGCGTAACTCCGCGTCCGACGGCGACTTATCACAATGGCTGTGTGACGAAGGCCGCCGTCCGGCCGCAACAGCGATGGGGCGCGCGCGCAACACAAACGGACCGGCGGCGGAGGCCTGACCCCGGCCGATCTCGACGAGATCGCGGCAGCGATCAAGCGCACGGGAGCGGGTGCGGTGCGGCCGGCCGCAACCGCGGCGACGGCGGGGTAAGCGTCGCGCCCACGACTTCCCCGACCACCAGCGTCGCCGGCGGCCCGAGCCCCGCTTGCTTCGCCTGGTCGGCGATACCGGCGAGCGTCCCGACGACCGTGCGCTGGTTGGGCAAGGTGGCGCTCGCGATCACCGCGGCCGGCCGGTCGCCCGGCACACCGTGGCGCATGAGACGGGCGGCGATCTCAGGCAGGGCCCGCAAGCCCATCACCACGACCAGCGCCGGCAACCGAGCCAGCGCCGCCCAGTCGAGGTCGGGCGCGGCGTCGCCCTGGCGACCGGTCACCACGGCGAACGCCGACCCGTAGGAGCGATCGGTGAGAGGGATGCCGGCGGCGGCCGGGGCGGCAACCACGGACGTCACCCCCGGCACGACCTCATGGCGCACGCCTGCGGCCTGCAGGGCGCGGGCTTCCTCTCCGCCCCGCCCAAACACGAACGGATCGCCTCCTTTCAGCCGCACGACGACGCGCCCAGCCCGGGCGCGCTCGATCAGCAGCGCGTTGACCGCCTCCTGCGGGGGGGCATGCGCACGGCGCTCCGCCCGCTCGGGAGCCTCGCGCAGCAGGTCCGGGTGCACCAGGCGATCGTACACGATGACGTCTGCCGTACGCAGGATCTCGAGTCCCCGTCGGGTGATGAGCCCCGGATCTCCCGGGCCGGCGCCGACGAGGTAGACCACCCCCCGGGCCCCCCCGCCCCGCGGCACTGCCGGCGCACGCAGTCCGTCCGGCATGAGTCGATCAACGAGGCGATACCAGAACCGCGTGCGCGCCCGCGGGTCGCGGATGCGCCGCGCGACCTCGGGCCGCAGGTCGCCGAGGTGGTCGAGCAGGGCTCCGTACTCCGGCCCGACAAGGCCCGCAATGCGATCGCGCAGCCGGACCGCCAGCGCGGGGCTCTTTCCCGCCGTCGACACGGCCACCGCGAGATCGCCCTGTCGATGGACCGCGGGCGCGACGAAGCTGCAGTGGGGCGCATCATCGACGGCGTTGAGCAAGACCCCGGCCGCCTCGGCCTCCGTCCAAACGTGGCGGTTCACGGCGCGATCGTCGGTCGCCGCGATCGCGAGAAACGCGCCCGCGAGGTCGCCGCGCCGGTAGGGCCGGCGCCGGATCGCGATCGCGCCGGCCGCGGCGAGCTCGTCGAGGCGCGGGGAGACCGCGGGGCTGACCACGGTGACCCGCGCGCCCGCCTCGAGCAGGCCCGTCACCTTCTGCTCCGCGACCGCGCCTCCACCCACCACCACGCAGCGCCGCTCCCGCAGGACGAGAAACGCCGGGTACAGCGTCATCTGATGCGACGGCAGAAGTCGCCGAATCCCTCGCCGGGCAGGCGCTCGGCGCGGTAGCGCTCGAGCAGCGGCCGCACCGTCACGACGAGTCGGTCCCGCGGCACCAGATCGGCGTACGCAACGGCGAGCCGCGTGCCCTCGAGGTTGCCGCCCACGAAGATCGTGTACTTGTCCGCCGAGCGACCCACGAACGCCAGGTCCGCGGTATAGGGGCGCGCGCAGCCGTTGGGGCAGCCGGTCATCCGCACGGTGAGCCGCTCGTCGGCGAGCCCGAGGCGTGCGAGCTCGCACTCGAGGTCGTCGATCACGCCGGGGAGCGCCCGCTCGGCCTCGGCGAGCGCCAGCCCGCACGTCGGGAGCGCCGGGCAGGCCATTGACCAGCGCCGCACAGTCGAGACGGCATCCAGGGCCGGCACGCCATGGTCGGCCAGGAGGGCCTCGAGCGTCGCGCGTTGTCCGTCGGCGATGCCCGTGAAAAGCAGATTCTGCTGAGGCGTGAAGTGCACGCCGGGACGGAGGTCCTCCACGATGCGCCGCACCGCGCTGCGCAGCCGCACCGCCTCCGCGTCGGCGATGCGTCCGTTCTCGACGAACAGGCCGTAGAACGCGCGGCCGTCACCCTGATCGTGCCAGCCCAGGTGATCGTGCACGTCGGTGACCCGTACCGCCGCGGGCGGGGCCATGGGGCGGCCGAGGCGCGCCTCGACCTGCCCGCGGAACCACTCCAGCCCCCGCGCCTCCAGGAGATACTTGAGGCGCGCGTGACGCCGATCGCGGCGGTTCCCGTAGTCCCGCTGCACGGTGACCACTGCCTCTGCAACCTCCACGATCTCGTCGGGGGCGACGAACCCCAGCGCATCCGCCAGTCTCGGATACGTGGTCTTCTTGCCATGGGTCATGCCCAGGCCGCCGCCCACGAGGACGTTGAAACCCGCGATGCGATCGCCGTCCGCAATCACGACGAACCCGAGATCGTTGCTGTAGACGTCGGTGCAGTTGTCGTCGGGGAATGCGATCCCCGTCTTGAACTTCCGAGGCAAATACCGCTCCCCGTATACGGGGTCGGATTCAGGGGCCGGCGGATCGCCGCCGACCCGCTCGCCGTTGAGCCAGATCTCGTGATAAGCACGGGTGCGCGGAAGCAGGTGCGCCGAGATACGGCGTGCGGCGTCGAGCGCGGCGTTGCGGAGCCCGCCGGGCACCGGCGCCGGGCAGCAGACGACGTTCCGTTGGACGTCGCCGCAGGCCCCGAGCGTGGTCACCAGCGCATCGTTCAGCGCGCGGATCGTCGCTTTCAGGTCGCCCTTCAAGACGCCGTGGAATTGATTGTCCTGGCGGGTGGTGATGCGGAGCGTGCCGTTGCCGTAACGCCCCGCCAGCCGATCGAGCGCGAGATACTGCTCGGCGGTGAGCACGCCTCCGGGGATCTTGCAGCGAACCATGAACGAGTACGCAGGCTCATCCCCGGCGTCACTCCTGGCGCGTCGCGTGTCGCGATCGTCCTGCTGGTAGGCGCCGTGGAACTTGAGGAGTTGCGCTGTGTCGTCTTCGAAGTGGCTCGTCTCGGCGGCGAGCTCCTGTGCCAGCGCCCCACGCAAACCGCGGCTCGCTTCCTTGACCTTCTCGACGTCCGCCATCCGTACTCCTTTTCCAAAGGAGACAACGCAAACGGGCCCGCCTCCCCAACCGGGAAGCGGGCCCGCATCGCGTTGCGCACGTTTTGGAACTAGGTCATTCGTCCGTCACCGAGCACCATGCCTCGCGACCGCGTCCGCTCCCCGAAGGGCGCGCACACGCGTCCCCCGGACAACACGAACAGCGGACGTCTGCACGGCGGGTGCTCATACGGGCACGTTAGCCGAGGACGGCGGGGATTGTCAACGGTGCTTGATGAACGTGCCGTCCTGCAGCTCGGCGTACGCGCGCCGCAGCTCCTCCGGCGTGTTCATCACGATCGGCCCCTGCCAGGCGACCGGCTCTTCGAGGGGTCGGCCCGAAACGAGGAGGAAGCGGATCCCGGCCTCGCCCGCCTGCACCGTGATCTCGTCGCCCGAGTCGAACAGGACCAGGGAGCGATTGCCGGTCCTCTCACGAACCAGCGAGCCCGGATCGCCCTCGCCGACGCGCTCAGTCAGCACCCCGCGGGGCGCCGACGCATCACGGAAGGTGCCATCCCCCTCGAAGACGTACGCGAAGGCATGGCGTGACGCCTCGACCGGCAGCGTCTTCTTCACGCGGGGCGGGATCCACACGTCGAGGTAGCGCGGATCGGCCGCGACTCCCTCGACCGGGCCCGTCTTCCCCCAGAAGTCGCCGCAGATCACGCGCACGCGCGTGCCGTCGTCGTCCACGACCTCGGGGATGTCCTTCGCGACGATGTCCTGGTAGCGCGGGTCGGTCATCTTGAGCGCCTTGGGGAGGTTCGCCCACAGCTGGAAGCCATGCATCCGGCCGTGCTCGTCGCCCCTGGGCATCTCCTGGTGGAGAATGCCGCTCCCCGCGGTCATCCACTGCACGTCGCCGGGGCCCATCGCGCCGCGATTGCCGAGGCTGTCGCCGTGCTGGACGGTGCCGCTCAGAACGTAGGTGATCGTCTCAATGCCGCGGTGCGGGTGCCAGGGGAACCCCGCGACGTAGTCCTCGGGACGCTCGTTGCGGAAGTCGTCTAATAGAAGGAAGGGATCGAAGTCGCCCGTGTTTCCAAAGCCGAAGGCGCGGCGGAGCTTGACGCCGGCGCCCTCGATGGTGGGCTGAGATTGAACGATCCGCTTGATCGGTCGAATGGACATGATACGTGCATAAACAACGCCGAGGCTCCGTGGGTTCCGACCGCAGCGACGGCTACTGGCAGCGCACCGAGAACGTCGTAGCCGTCACCGCGTCGCCGGTGACCGTGACGGTTCGCGGATTCGGCGCCGTCACCGTGCAATTCGCCGGGACCTGCTGGAGCGCGACGCGGTGATCCCCAGCGGCGAGGCCGTCCACGCGGACCGTCTCATTCGTACCGATCGTTCCCTCCATCGCCCCATCGTCCAGCACGCCCCAATAGGCGTCGGGGAGATTCGAGCCGTCGGTCGCCGTGGTCACGTCGAGGGTCCCCATCGACGCGGGCTGAGCGGCGCAGCTCACCGAGAACGTGGTGCGGGTGAGGGTTCCGGCCGTGACGGTCACGGTGCGCGGGTTGGGCGCGGTCACCGTGCAATGTTCCGGGACCTGTTCGAGCGCGACGCGGTGATCGCCGGCGGCGAGTCCGTCCACGCGGACCGTCTCGTTCGCCCCGATCGTTCCCTCCATTGCTCCGTCGTCCAACACACCCCAATAGGCGTCGGGGAGATTCGAGCCGGTGGTGGCCGTGGTCACCTCCAGGTCGCCCGGACCGGTGGGCGGCGGACCGCCTCCCCCCCCGCCGACGCTCACGCGCCAGATGCGGGCTCCCACGTCGTCACTCACGAGTAGCGCGCCGTCCGGCATCACCAATAGGCCCACGGGCCGACCCCAGCGGGAGCCGTCGCCCGTCTGCCAACCGATCACGAAATCCTCGATCGCCGTCGGGCGGCCGTTCTCCACCCGCACCCGTACGACCTTCGGCTCGAGGGGCTCGGTGCGGTTCCAGGAGCCGTGATAGGTCATGAACGCGTCGCCCTGGTACTCCGCGGGAAACATGGCGCCCGTGTAGAAGACCAGTCCCAGCGGCGCGGCGTGCGCCGGGAAGGTGATGGCGGGGGGCTCGACCCCCGAGCAGTCGGCACCTTCATACTCGGGGTTCGCGGCACCGGGGAGGTAGCACTGTGGCCACCCGTACCAGCGGCCGTCGCGCAGGATGTTGAGGTGCTCGGGGGGCAGATCGTCTCCCAGCCGGTCGCGGTCGTTGTTGTTGGCCCACAGCTCACCGGTCGTGGGATGGAAGGCCAGCCCGACGGAGTTCCGGAGCCCGGTGGCGAACGTGTGCGGACTCGAGCCGTCCAGGTTGTAGCGCGTCACGGCCGCTCTGGGCGGGGCGTCGTCGCAGACGTTGCAGGACGAGCCGATGGCGACGTAGAGGCGATTGTCCGGCCCGAATACGATCGTGCGCGACACGTGCCCGTCGCGCGGCAGGCCGGCGACGACCGTGACCGGCGTCGGCAGACCGGGGTCGAGGCGCCGCACCGCGTCCTGCTCCGCGAAGTAGAGGGTGTCGCCGCGGAACGCGAGGCCGAACGGGTAGTCGAGCCCGCTCAGCACCGTTTCGACCCGGTCGGCGACGCCGTCCTGGTCCTCGTCCACTACCCGCACGATCTCGCCGTTTCCCGAGAGAGCAGCGAAGACGGCGCCGCCGGGGCCGAGCGCGAGCGTGCGCACGCCGCTCAACCCCTCGGCAAACAGATTGACGGTGAAGCCGTCCGGAACGGAGAGCTCCCCGCCGGGGACCTGGAACGTGGCAAAGGCGGGGCGTTGGCTCCGCTCCGTGGTGACGGAGTCACGGCAGCCGGCGCCGAGCAACGCTGACACCAGCACTGCTGAAACGCCGACGATGGTCGTCCGCATGGGCCAGGATCCTTGTGGAGTGAGCGCGACGCGTCTTGCGGGTCCCCCCTGCAATGTCCAGGCCACATGTTGCTGGCCCGCCGTGCCGCGCGGCCGCGGCGAGGTTGCGGCGGTGCCACGGCGACGGCGCTGCAGCTGCGGAGGAAATCCGACTTACCGCGCTGGGATCGCGGGCGGCAGGTGCTCGGCGAACCGCCACGGGGCGGCGCCGTCGCGGGTGAGCGGGACCTTAGCGAGGCGCCCCCGCACCATGGCGATCGGCATCGGGCCACCCTGGAGCACGGCGTCGTGGAATTCCCGCTCGGTCATCTTGTGGGAATCGACCAGCTCGGCGTGCAGCGCGCGCAGCTGCAGGCCGCCGATCATGTAGGCCGCCTGATACAGGGGCGAGTAGGCGCCGCCGAAGGAGCGCCGGACCTCGCCTTCGGCGTTGGCTCGCTCGAAGCCGACCGTGTCCACCAGGAACTGAATCGCCTGCTCGGGCGTCACCTTCCCCAGGTGGAAGTTCAGCGAAAAGATGATCCGCGCGCTGCGATGCATGCGCCAGAAGAGCGCGCCGACCCGGTCCTCCGGTCTCGCGTGGAAGCCGTGGTCCCAAAGAAACATCTCCCAATACAGCCCCTGGCCCTCACTCCAGAAGGGCGTCTGGAAGAGCCGGCGGTGCGGGTTGTAGCGTGCCGCCATGAAGGCCTGCAGGTGGTGCCCCGGATTCAGCTCGTGGAACACGGTCGCGTGGGAGAAGTGCGGGTTGTTGCCGCGCATGCTCATCAGCTTCTCCTCGTCGGTCATCTCGGCGGTCGGGTACGAGACCTGGATGGTCTCGCCGCCAAGGAAGAACGGCGACACGCGCTGGCGCTCGGGGGGGATCATCTCCATGCGCCAGTCTTCGCGGGCGAGCGGAGGAATGGTGACCCAATCGTGCTGGTCGAAGAACGCTTCGGCCTGACGGGCGAGGTCGCGCACCAGGTCCGGCTGCCTGCCCGGTTCGACGTAGGTGTTCTTCACCTTCTCCATCGCCGCCTTCCAATCGTCGCCGAACCCCATGGCCCGCGCCGCCTTCTTGACCTCGCTCAGGCTGAACGCGTACTCGCGCTCGGCGATCCCGATCAGCTCCTCGGGCGAGTACGGGATCATCTCGTAGTCGAGGTCCTCTTTCAGTCCATCGGCGCCGATCGGCTCGCCGACGATCGGGCCCGTGTTCTCGTCCGACGCCGGCTCGCGCGCGCCACCTCCGGCGCATCCTCCCCCGCCTCCGCTCCCCCCACCTCCGCTGCCGCTCCGGCTGCTCTCGGCCGGCTTCCGGCCCACGACCCGCTCGCGCAGGGTGCGCGCGTACTTCCCGAGCGCCTCGTCCAGCTTGCGGCAGGGATCCTTCACCCACCACGAGAAGGCGGGATCGTAGCCGTCGTAGTAGCGGAACCAGCCGCCGACGACGCCGCGGATGTCGTCGAGGTCGTCGGCGGCGCGGTTCGCCACGGTCTTCATGCTCCGCGTGGTGTCGGGGTGGGCGGGAGGCTCGAACTGTACCCGCAGGCTGTCAACCTGCTTCGTCACCTCGGCGAGGGTTCGGGCTACGGCCGGAGGATCGATCGTCGCGAGGTTGCGCCGCCCGTCCTGCAGCGCGAGCAAGCGGTCGGCGAATGGGACGAGGGGCAGCTCGGCGGCGCGCATCTTGTCGCGACGGTCGAGCAGCGCGACCTGGTGGCGCAGGTAGCGGTCGAGGAGGACGTAGTCGACCCGACCCTCGGGGGTGAGCCTCGCGAAGTCGACCTCTTTCAAGCGCGCCTGCCATCCGGTATACAGCTTGCGCATCCGCCGCCGTTGATCGGGCGAATCGGGCGCGTCGTAGCGCCGCGTCAGGACGGTGCGATCGGTGGAGAACCGGTCGACCACGTCGGCCAGCTCGCTGGTCGATCGCGCAACCAGCGGGCCGAGGGCGGGGACGGCGGCGAGAGGGTCGGGGCGTGACTGCGCCACCGCGGTCGAGTGGAGGAGAAGGAAAACCGCGGACGCTGACAGTCGGCGCATGGCATCAACTCCCCGGGTGGTACTCGCGCTCCGTGTGGCCCACGAGCTGGGAACGATAAAAATAGACGTCGCGAAGATTGCCCGTCGCGTAGCGGACCGCCTCATCGTTGAAATGCGGCGAATCGGGGTGCCCGCTCTCGCCGCCCGCCGTGACCGCCTTGGCCCGCACGCTGTCGCCGAACTCGACCACCGCGACGAAGCTGTTGCCGCTCGTCCCGTACCACTTCTTGGTGCCGGGGTAGGCGCGGGCGCCGAACGCCGCGAGCGAGCCCCACGGCGACGCCGTGAACGGCACCGGGATGCTCGGCCCCGCGTCTGAGAACGGTTGAACGATGTCCCCGGTGAGGCGCTGGAATCGGTTGATGTCGCCCCAGGGCGTCTTCCAGGTGCCGTAGTCAACCGCCAGCTGATCCGACGCCGCCGCCAGCGCCTCGAGCAGCTGCCGCGGAGTCGCGCGCTGCGCCACGTAATCCTCGACTGCCATGCCGGCCCTCCGGGCATCGGCGCCGACCTGCCGCCCGATCGCCTGTCCCCAAAACACAGCGAGCGCCGTGGGGACTGACGCCGCCGACCACCGCGAGTCCCAGCCCCGCAGCACGCCGATCTGTTCGGCGAGCCGGATGCGCAGCGAGTCGGTCGCGGGCGCCTCGTCCCAGGCCTTGAGCAACGCGGGGACCGGCTCCTCGAACCAGGGGAGGTAACTGTCGAACGCCGCGGCGGTGAGGCCGTCGAGGGTGAAGTCCTTCTTTCCCTCGAGCACGCGGAGGGCGTGGCGCCCTCGCGCCGACTCGAACGTTCCCGTCTCGACGTACGCGGGATAGTTCTCGCGCCGCGGGCTCGACGCTCCCGCCGCGGACCACGGCCAGTTGTTGGAGTTGTAGAGCCAGCCGCTCGCGGGATTGACGAGCAGCGGCGTCTCGTCCACGGACAACAGGGGCCCCCACTCCGTCGCCGGATTGGAGCCATCCACGGGCTTCGTCCAGTCGAACGCGACGGCGCGGCGAGGAATGAAGTTCGAGTGGAAATACGCGATTGTGCCGTTGGCGTCGGCGTAGATGGTGTTGTTGGACGAATTCGTGTGCAGCTGCATCGTCTGCTTGAATGCCTGATAGTCGCGCGCCTTGGTGCGCGTATACGACTGGGTCAGCGCCTGGAGCGGTGCCTGCATCAGCCGCACGCTCACCCATTGCTCCCCTGCCTTGCGGACCACGGGGCCGTGGTGGGTGCGGTACACCGTGAAGGTGCGCTGGGCCATGCCGGTCGCCGTCTTGTAGGGCACGGTGATCGCCGTGGCGGTCATGGACCGCTCGCCGCTGCCGTAGCGATACGCGTACCGGTCGCCGCGTTTCACGACGGTCTCGAGATACTCGTCGATGTTGTCCACGCCGCTCGAGGTGTGCATCCACCCCGCGCGATCGTTGAATCCTTGATAAACGAAGAACTGCCCCCACGTCACGGCGCCGTAGGCGTTGAGCCCCTCCTCGCTCACGACCTGCACCTCGGCCCGGAAGAAGAAGGACGTGTGCGGGTTGATGAGAAGCAGGGCGTGGTGATTGACGGTGTTCGCGGGGGCGATGGCGATGCCGTTCGACCCGCCGGGCTCGACCTCGCTGTCCCCCTCTCCCTTCCCGGTGCCAACGGGGGACGCGGGGCCGGTGCCGTAGAACGCCTCGAGCTCGCGGAGGTTTACGCGCTCGATGTCGCCTCCGATGCTCCCTTCACTGAAGTTGAGCGCCATCCACGGCTCGAAGCGCGTGAGCACCCGCGGCTTTACGTCGGGATGCTTATAGAGGAAGAAGTTCAGGCCGTCGGCCCAGGCGTTCATCAGCCGCTTCAGCCACTCCGGGCTCGCCGCGTACTGGGCTTTGATCGAGTCGGGATCGATGAAGAGCTTCATCCGGAGGTCCTGGTAGATCGCGGACTCGCCTTCGGCTTCCGCCAGGCGCCCCATCGCGTTCAGGTAATTCGTTTCCACCCGGTTGAAGTCGTCCTCGGCCTGGGCGTAGATCAGGCCGAAGACGGCGTCGGCGTCGGTCTTGCCGTAAATGTGCGGGATGCCCCAATCGTCCCGGATGATGGTGACGTTCCGGGCCTGGCGCTCCCAGCGGGCGACGTCCTGGGCCTGGGCGTGCTGGGCCTGGGCACTCCGGGGGAGCGGGGCGAGGACGGCGAGTGTCGCCGTCACGAGCAGCGCGAGGGTCTTCATGAGCGAGGCCGGGTCAGGGGACCCGCGCCGATCTGGAACCAGGTGTCCACGTGTCGCATGTTGCCCTTGATAACGCTGGGGTAGCCGAGGCAGGCGTCGTAGCCGACCTCTTGGACCGCGCCGTCGCGCGCCGTGCGCTCGATCACGTTGAACAGGTCCTCAACCGTGTACGACGACCAGTGCGCGCGCAAGGAGGGCGCAGGTCGCCCGGCGGTATCGAACGCGGCCACGACCATTCCTTCCCGCACCTCCACGACCGCGGGGGGCGACCTCGGGCAGAAGCACGTCTCCGAGACGCGGAGCCTGTAGTGCGTGATGTGCCGCGCGCGCCAGGCCGCCCGGCGGGTCTCGACGTCCCGAAGGATGGAATCACGGGCGGCGGGGCTGAGCCCGCCGCCCGTTGCGTGGAAGACGGGTGCCGCGGGCGTGTCGCACGCGGTCGTCGCCCATGCCGGCCCGACGTCGACAGCGCGGGGCGCGGGCGTGCGGTGGCAAGCCGCCGCGACGATGCCTGCCAAGCCAAGGAGAAGCGTCAGGCGCATGGGTTTCGGGAACGTAGGCGCGCTGGGCAGGCATGGCAAGCGAATTGCGATGGCGGGCCTTGCGCTTCCGGCGGCCCTGGGGGGATATAGGGGTCCACCGGAGGATCCCATGGTATTGCTCCCGCTCGCCTTGCTCGTCGCCGTCCAAACGTCGACTCAGGCCCCGGCCGGCGCGACCGCCGCATGGACCCTGAAGATGAAAGGGGACGTCCGCTGGCAGCAGGTGACGCCGGCCGGCGCGCTGCTGGTCTCGACCGACGGAGCGCTCTCCGGCATCGACATGGAGCGCGGCGTCGTCACGTGGGAGAAGCCCGAGCTGGGCGGCCTCCCGGCCGACAGCGTCCGCACCGTCGAGGGATCCCTCCTCATGGAAGCGGCGCGCCCCGGCTTGCTCGTGGTCTTCGACCCCGTGACCGGCGGGGTCGTGTTCGATTCCCGGCGCTTGAACCTGACGCAGGTCGTCACCCGCCGCGTGCTGCCGCAGAGCGGCAGCCTGCTCGTTCATGGCCGGCGTGCATCCGGACCACCGGTGGTCGCGCTGTTCGATCTCGCGAGCGGCACCGAGCGCTGGGTGAGCGAATCGCTGTTCCAGCAGACCGAGCCGAAGAAGGGCGGCCTCGGTGGGCTGATGCAGGGACTGGTGCGCGCGGCGTCCGGAGCTACGACACTCGAGGTGCTGCAGGCGGGACCCGACATGATCGTGGTCCACACCCTGATGGGCCTGCGGGGGATCGACGCGCGCACGGGTAAGATGCGCTGGTCCGCGACGCTGCCCACCGCCCGCGCCGGCAACCCCGCGCGTCACGTCGGCCTCTTCCCGTCCCTCGCCAAACCAGACCGCATTTACGTGGGCTTCGATGACCGGGTCATGGCCTATCGTCTGGCCGACGGTCAGGCGCTCTGGCCCAAGCCGCCCACGATCGACGGCTGGGTGCACGACATCGTCGAGCACCCGAGCGGCATCGTCATCCTTCCGGAATCGCCGCCCAAGGACGAGGCGACGGGCAACGTGCGGATCGTGAACGGCGTGGTGCAGACGGGCCTGAACGTGGCGCGTTACGAAGACGGAACGACGATCGCCGCGAAGCCCCTGCGCATGCGCGGCACCGTGACCGACGCGCTGATCACGGGCGGCTCCGCGGTGCTCGCGGTGGACGCCGAGTCGCGCACGTTCGTGAACGTGTTGGACGTGGCGACGGCTACGGTGCGCCTCAAGAAGGACGTCAAGATCAAGGGCCAGCTCGCGTACGCCGAGCTGACCCCCGCCGGCCTGCTCTACATCTCCCGCCCCGACGCGGCGACCAACGCCGAGGTGAACGTCATCGACCTGGCGACGGGCGAGCCGAAGTTCAAGGATGCGATCGAGAGCGGCAGACCGCTCAGCTCGGGCGACTACCATGCCGCCCGCTATTCCCTGCACCACGCGATCGAGGGCTCGACGCTCTACGTCTTCGCGAGCCACGACCACCGGCTATACGCCGTCGATCGCACCGCCGGCACGTTCAAGCCGTTGGGCGGCGAGGTCAAGCTGCAGGGCGGCGAAGATCCGACCGACATGGAGATCCGGGCGGGGGGAATCGTCCTCATTTCCCCGCAGAACCTGGTCGTCATGACCCGCGACGGGCAGGTGAAGCAACAGGTCTACTACCCTGCCCCGCAGCTGCCGGGACTACTGCGCGCGCTCTACCGAATCAACTCGATCCGGGCGGGGCTGTACGGCGCGGCGGCCTCCGCGTACGGCGACGCCTTCGCCCAGGCGTCGCGCCAGGCCACGGACTCGAACGCCAAGCGCCTTACCGGACAGCTGGCGACGGCGTACTCGCAGGGCGGCGCGCAGCTCACGGGCTACTCCCACGAGGCGGCGGCGCTCGCGTCAAAGCGCTTCCGGGCGTCGCTCACCGTCCCCGGGTCGGTGTTCATGCTGACGAAGTCGCCCGATGGGAACGGCAATGTGCTGCTCCAAATCGACAAGGACAGCGCGCAGCCGCGCGCGCGCGTGGATCTGGGCAAGGAGCGCGAGCCGGTGTACGCCGTGGACGACGTCGCCGGGATGCTGTTCCTGCAGACGGCGCGGGGGACGCTGGTCGGGTACCGCCTCTGACCTGCGCTACGCTCGGTCGTAGGCCTGCTGCAAGCCCGCGATGTCGATCTTTTTCATTTTCAGCATGGCTTGCATCGCGGCGCCTGCCTTCTTGGCGTTCTTGTCTCCCAGCATCTTGCCGAGCGCCGTGGGAATGACTTGCCACGACAGGCCGTACTTGTCCTTGAGCCAGCCGCACTGCTCGTCTGCCTTGCTCGCGGACAGTCTCCCCCACAGCTCGTCCACTTCTTTCTGCGTCTCGCAGTTCACGAACAGGGAAATCGCCGGCGTGAACTTGTACTGGGGTCCACCGTTTAGCGCGTAGAACGGCTGGCCCTCGAGCTGAAAGGTCACGGACATCGCCCTGCCGTCGGGTCCCGGCATCACGCTCAGGATCTTCGAGTTCTTGAAGATCGAAACGTAGAACTTCGCGGCTTCCTCAGCCTGGCCGTCGAACCACAGGAACGGGACGATCTTCTGCATAGGATCCTCGCTATCGTGGGGTTGCGGGCGCCGTCGCTGCGAGCACGTCGTCGAGCCGGTCGTAACTGGCGCTGACGCCCTTTTCCATGCCGGATTTGATCACCGCTTCGCGCGCCTCCCGCGATTCGTAGCGCATCGTCTGTGTGAGCGTGGTGCGCCCGGCGTGCTCGACGAGCACCAGGGTGTTGAGAGACTCGCCCGGATACCACGCCTCGTCGAACTTCTCGGTGCTGACGAGCCGCTCGGGCGCCTTGACCTCGCGGTAGACGCCCCCCATCCCCATCTCCGTGCCGTTGGTGTCATGTCGCCACACCCAGCGGTACTTGCCGCCCACGCGCACATCCATCTCGCACACCGGCAGCGACCAGCCGGGCGGCCCGAGCAGCCACCGCCTGACCAGCTCTGGCTTCGTATGCGCGTCGAAGACGAGCCTGCGCGGCGCGTCGAATTCGCGGGTCATCACGAGATCCCGGTCGCCGGCCGTGGTGATCTTCAGCTGTGCCTGTCTCATCGGGGTGTCCTTTCTTTTCCCTGGGTCTTCAGCACATCGAGCAGGGCGTCGAGACGCCGATAGTTCCCTTCCCACAACCGGCGATAGCGCTCCAACCATCGATCGGCCTCCGCGAGCCGCTTGGCCTCGAGGCGCCGGGGCCGGCGCTGCGCCTCGCGGCCACGGGAGATCAGACCGGCGCGCTCCAACACCTTGAGATGCTTCGAGATCGCGGGCTGGCTCATGGCGAACGGCCGGGCCAGCTCGGTGACCGACGCCTGCCCGGACGCCAGCCGCGCGATGATGGCCCGCCGGGTGGGATCGGCGAGGGCGGCGAAGACGGCGTCGAGACGGTGCGTTGCGTGCATAACTGAAAGGTTATATAACGATCCCGCGGGCCGCCGTCAAGCCCCGGCTAGGCTTCAGAACCGAGCCGCGTTACAATCACGCATGGGCTTTTCGGCGGCGACCCTGACGTTCCTGCGCGGCCTCAAGCGCCGCAACGAGCGGCCGTGGTTCGAGGCCCACCGCGCCGAATACGAAGCGGCCGTGAAGCTGCCGATGCGCGAGCTGATCGAGGAGATGGACGTCAGGCTGGCGCGGCTCGCGCCCGAGATCATCGGCGACCCCAAACACTCGATGTTCCGCATCTATCGCGATATCCGGTTCTCGGCCGACAAGTCTCCGTACAAGACGCACGCCTCCTGCTGGTTCTACCATCGGGACGGCTCACGCGCCGTGGGCCGCGAGGCCGAGGGGGCGGGCGGCGGCGCCGGGTTCTATTTCCAGGTCGCCCCGGGCGACACGTTTCTCGGTGGTGGGATGTGGATGCCGCCGCGGGACGCGCTGCTCAAGCTGCGCGAGGCCATCGCGGAGGATCCGAAGCGATTCACGAGGATCGCGACCGACCGGCGCGCGCTGCGGCGGTTCGGCGGGTTGTCCGAGGAGGCGGTGCTGCGCCGGGTGCCGCGCGGTTTTGCGCCCGATCACCCGGCGGCGCGCTGGCTCAAGTTCCAGTCCTTCGTGATGGGCCGGGCGCTGACCGACGCCCAGGCGGTGAGCGCGCGGCTCCCGGCGCTGCTCGAAGCCGATTTCCGCCTGATGCTCCCGCTGGTGCGATGGATCAACGGTGTGTTGGGGCTGAAGACGGGCGATGGACGTTAGGATCACGGCGTTACTCACGGCGGTGCTTCTCTCTGTCGGGCCTCCACTCGGGGCGCAGGCCAAGAGCACAGGCAACCCCGAGGAGCAGCTCCCGCGGGAGATCACGCAGCTCACTGGCTTCGGCGAGCGCGCCGCCTGGTCGCCCGACGATAAGCGAATCGCCTTCATGGGAAAGAGCTTCGGGGACGCCTTCGAGATCAACCTGGCCACGCGGCTGACCCGCCTGTTGACCGGACACTTCCGGCACGCGGGGTTCCTGCGCGTGCAGTACCTGCCCAACGGCGACTTCTTCCTGATCGGTGCGCGCACGTTCACGGACGTCGGCACCACGCGCGGACGCGACCAGGAGATGTGGGTCATGACCGCGGCCGCCACCGCGCCACCGACGCCCCTGAACCACAAGATCTCCGAGGGTGTGGCCATCTCGCGAACCCGCATGCGGATCGCGTGGTCCAACACCCACGCCCAGTATCCGGACGTGCTGGCCGAGGGTGAGTCGGCCCTCTACACGGCGGACATCGTTTACAAGGACGGCGTGCCCCAGCTGGTCGACACGAAGGAGGTCCTGCGCGCCCGGGCGCCGGAGTGCACGCTCGAGGCGCAGGACTTCCGCAACGACGACACGGAGCTGATCTACACCTGCTACCGCCCGCCCTTCGCCGACGTCCTGGGCATCGACTTGCGGACGGGGAAGGTCACGACGTACCGCAAGCTTCCGGAGGAGTACAACGAGGTGGAAGGGATCTCGCCCGACGGAGAGTGGACTCTGGTCGAGTCGAGTCGGGAGCAGGGTGGCCCGGACCGGCAGAACTCACGTTTCATCGACATCTGGAAGCTGACGCTGGAACCCAACAGCCGAGACTTTGTCCGGTTGACCCACTGGGGCGACTACGAAGGCTACAAGGCATCGAATCCCGTAGTCAGCAACGACGGGAGGCGCATCGCGTTCCAGTCGGCGCGCAACAACGAGGCGGCGGGCGTCGGCCACGGCATCTTCATCCTCACGTCGAAGTGAGCGGGGGGAGCCGCCTACAGCAGGACGAATCGTCCGCCGCCGGTGAGCAGAATCACGAGATTCATCACGAGCAACATCAGGTCGTAGTGCCAGCCGTACGCTCGGCCGCCCCAAAAACCGATCTTCCACACGAAGATTTTCTTCTGTATCGCTCCCAGCATGATGAGCATCAGCCCGATCGCGGCGAGTTGCGTCAGCACCCCGAACGCCACACCCAGACTGCCCAGCGTTTCTCCGGTGCCGAGGAAGACCGTAAACCCGGTGCTCGCTCCGATGCTCTTCGACCGCTCGGCGGGGTTCCGGAGATGATTCCACCCGCTATCGAAAAACACGGCGGCGACTATGAGTCGCAGCAGCAACAACCCCACGTCGGCGAAGCGCAGCAAGCCGGGGAACGTGACGCTCACGTGCGCCGCTCAGTCCGGCCGCCGCGGATGGGCGCGCAGCCGCGCCGTCGCCTCGTCGATGCGGCCGATGTACGCCCGCACGGTCTCGCTGTGCGCGCGGCGGGGCACGACGAAGTGACGGTCGTCGGGCCGCGAGCTCTTCAAGTCGTCGACCATCAGGTCGCCCCCGTGTGCCTCGACCGCGCCTTCGAAGCGCTCGACGGCCGAGAGCAGGTTCACGAGATCTTCGGGGTTCTCGCCGCCCGTGACGGCGATGCCGCGGCTCCGCAGCCGGGCCGTGACTTCGGCCGCCGCCGCCGTGCGCTCCTCGAATTCTTCGTCCTTGTCCATGCCCAGACTCCTCCCCCGCCTATTCGTGCAAGACCTGATGCACTGCCGCGATCGCGATCGATCCCTCGCCCACGGCCGATGCCACGCGCTTCAGGCTCCCGGACCGGACGTCGCCGATCGCGAAGACGCCCGGCAGACTCGTCTCGAGGAGATGGGGCGCGCGGGCGAGCGGCCAACGTGCGGTGGCCAGGTCCTCCGGCAACAGGTCCGGGCCCGTCTTGATGAACCCCTTGGCGTCGAGGGCGAGGCAGCCGCCCAGCCAGCGCGTGCTGGGCACGGCGCCGGTCATCGTGAAGACATGCCGGATGCCGTGTGTCTCCATGCGCCCGCTTGGGTCGCGCCAGCCTACCCGCTCGAGGTGACCATTCCCCTCGAGGCTCACGATCTCGGTGTGCACGTGGCGAACGATCGCCGGATGGTCTTCGATGCGCCGGATCAGGTAGCGCGACATGGTGTCGGCCAGGCCCGCCGAGCGGATCACCATGTGCACACGCCGCGCCGTCTGTGCCAGGAACACGGCAGCCTGGCCCGCCGAGTTGCCGCCGCCCACCACGACCACCTCTTCGCCGGCGCACAGCTGCGCCTCCATGAAGGTCGCGGCGTAGTACACCCCTGCGCCCTCGAACCGCGGCAGGCCGTCGATCGGGAGCCGCCGGTATTCGGCGCCCGTGGCGATGATCAGCGCGCGCGCCGGCAGCCGCTGCCCATCCCCGATCTCGAGCGCGTACGGCCTGCGGTCGCAGGCGAGGCGCCTCCCGGACCCGACCATCAGCTGGGCCCCGAACTTCAGCGCCTGGTTCGTGGCGCGGGCCGCCAGGTCCATACCGCTGACGCCCGTCGGAAAGCCGAGGTAGTTCTCGATCCGGGAGCTCGCACCGGCTTGGCCGCCCGGGGCCGTCGCCTCCACGACCAGGACATCCAGTCCTTCCGACGCCCCGTACACCGCCGCCGCCAGCCCCGCCGGTCCCGCCCCGACGATGACCAGGTCGCGGACCTGGGTCTGATCGATCGCATCGTTGAACCCCAGAGCGTCGGCGATCTGCTGATTGGTGGGATTCTTGAGCACGACCTCGCCGCACGTGATGACGACCGGGATGTCGGCGGCAGTGACGTGGAAGCGATCGAGGAAATCCTGGACGCCGGCGTCGCGGTCCAGATCGAGCATGGTGTGGGGATGCCCGTTGCGGGTGAGGAACTCGCGGACGCGGAGCGTCCCCTGGCAATGCGGCGAGCCGAGGACCACGACGTCGCTGACCCCGCGGGCGATCAGCTCCACCCGCCGGAGGATGAAGGCGCGCATGAAGATGGTGCTCAGCTCGCCGTCGGTCTGGATGACGGCCAGCAGGTCGTCGCGGCGGACTTCGATGACCTCACCGTCCGCTCCTGCCCGGATCTGGGCGAGCCCCGGACGGCCTGACAGCATGGTCGCTTCGCCCGTGAACATCCCCGGGCCGAACGACACCACGAGCTGGTCGGCGGCCGACGGGCGGACGACGTCGATCCGGCCGGCCACGACGATGAAGAGGCGCGACGCGTTCTCCCCCGCCTGCACCAGTACCTCGCCCGCGTCAACCCGGCGCACCCGTCCGTGCGCCGTGAGGCGGGTGAGCTGCGCCGGCGTCAACGTCGGATAGATCTGCTCCGCGCGCCGGCCGGAAGCGGAAGGAGGCGCAGCGACGGTCATGGTGTCACGCGCCCTGCTGGTGCGCTTCCACGAACCAGAGCCACTTGTCCACGCCCCGCGAGATCTCGGTCAGGATGTCGGCGCTGTCCGCATCCTCCAGCTCGTTCATCTCCTCGATGCCGACGCGAGCGGTGCGGCCGAAGGCCGCGAGCGCATCGGACAGCGCCGCGACGTGCTCGGCACCGGTCGAGAGCGTCAACGGATAGTCAACGAGAGTGGACCGTCCCTCAACCACGCCCACGGTACCCTCGGCGATGCCGCCGAGCTGCACGACCCGTTCGGCAAGCAGATCGACGTATCCCTCCACGTCTTCGTTGATGTCGTCAAACAGCTTGTGGAGCGCGATGAACGTGGGCCCCTTCACGTTCCAATGGGCTTGCTTGCACTGGGTTTGCAGGTCGATGCAGTCGGCGAGGCGCTGATTGAGCAGGGCGACCGCCTCGAGCCGGCTGGCCTCCGGCAGGTCGTTCTTTGTCGGATACACTCGAGTCGCAGCGCGCGAGCGGTTCTCCGGCGCAGTCTGCTGCGATCCGGCTGCATCTCGGCGGGGCGTGGTGGTGCGTGTCATGTGTCGTCTCCCGGTCTAAAGTCGTGCTGCAGGAACATGGAGTCGCGTCCGGCGTCCGGATAGAGGATCAGCCCGGCCAGAGCCGCGCTGCCCCTCGCACGCCGCTCGACGCACCGTGGGCGGCGCGCACGATGCGCGTGGTAACAGCATCGCCGCTCGCGCCGGCGGCGAACACATAGCGTGGGAGCAGCGCGGACGCCGCCTCCGGCAGCCCGGCGATGTTCGACACGCCGCCGCCGAGCACGACGACGTCGGGGTCGAGCACGTTGATGAGCGACGCGAGGGCGCGGCCGAGACGATCGTGGTATCGGGCCAGCGTCGCCGCCGCGCCCGGGTCGCCGCCCTCCGCCGCGCGCACGATTTCCTGGCCCGACAGCGCGAGACCGGTACGCTCGGCGTGGTCGCGCTCGAACGCGGGACCCGAGAGCCAGGTTTCGACGCAGCCGCGCTTGCCGCAGTAACAGGGCGGACCGGACGACTCCTCCGACGTGAGCCAGGGAAGCGGATTGTGCCCCCATTCCCCGGCGATGAGGTTCGCGCCCGACACGCACCGGCCGCCGACGACGATCCCACCTCCGACGCCCGTGCCCAGGATGACGCCGAACACGACGTGCGCGCCCGCGGCCGCGCCGTCGGCGGCCTCGGAGAGCGCGAAGCAGTTGGCGTCGTTCATGAGCCGCACCGGGCGGCCCAACCGCTCCTCGAGATCGCGTCCGAGCGGCCGGCCGTTGAGCCAGACGGAGTTGGCGTTCTTCACAAGCCCCGTTCGGGGCACGATGGTTCCCGGGATGCCGACGCCGACCGTGCCGGCCTCGCCGGCCGCGCGGTCGATGTCCCGTACGAGCGCCGCGATGGCATCGAGGGACGCCACGTAGTCACGTGGCGTGGTCACGCGTCGCCGGGCGATCTCCGCACCGGCACGCGACAGCGCGATGGCCTCGATCTTCGTCCCACCAAGATCGACGCCGATCCGGACGGCAGGATCAGGAATCGTCGGCGTCGGGAGGTGCGAGTCGCTGCCGGATGGCGCCGAGATGGTACGTCGTGTGCGCGATCGCCCCCATCGCCGTGCCCAGCGCGTCCTCGTCCCACAGGGCGTGCGTCTCGACCGCCACGAGCAGCCTGTCGTACTCGTCGCGGAGCCCCGCCCGCAAGGCAGTCCATTCCGCCTCGTCGACCGCGAACACGGTCCAGCTCCGACTGCGGTCGCGCGACGGGGCTTCCCCGCGCAGACCCCGCGTCGAAAGCGCGACGCTCGAGCTGAGGTGGTGGATGTGGCCGGCGATGGTCGTGTGGCCGGGGCCGCCCCGCTGTGAGGCCTGGGCCGCGCTCAAGCCACCGATCGTGGCAAAGACTCCGGTTCCCGGCGCGGTATCGGTGAAGTAGGTCCAGGGACCGGGAGGCCCTTCGAACGCCTCACGGAGCATTCTCGTCAGGAGACTCACGGTCACGGCGGGCGGCGTAGCGGTCATGGCCTATGATCCTCGTCTACCAGGGCAGGACACAACGTCTCCGGCTGCTGGCGACCCCCAATTCGAGTCCCCGCATGATGTTGAGCGCCTGTTCCGGTGTCACCGCGAGCTCCGCCCTCCGCAGGATTGCGTCGCGGACATTCTCATAGTAGCGCGTGTAGCTCGAGGGAATTGTCGGCACCGCGCGCGTGCCGTCCGGCGTGGTGAGGGTGCCGTACAGCGCCGGTGGATCCGCATCCCAATCCGGCTCACCGGGCGTGCGACCCGCTTTCAATGCCGCTTCCTGTGCATCAACGCCGTACTTGATGAAGGAGCCGCGGGTGCCGTGAACGGCAAAGCTCGGGCCCGGCGCGGCCGCCAGCATCGACGCGCGC
Source organism: Gemmatimonadales bacterium (assembly GCA_036004525.1). Classification (GTDB taxonomy): domain Bacteria; phylum Gemmatimonadota; class Gemmatimonadetes; order Gemmatimonadales; family GWC2-71-9; genus 20CM-2-65-7. The sequence continues at coordinate 39,394 of DASYRJ010000060.1, forward strand.
AGCACCGCCCGCAGGGTTGGGTAGTGCAGCGTCACGTCGAACGCATCGTCCACGGCGCCACCGTCGCGCTCGATGCGGATGTCGCCAGCGATAGCGTGCGGGGTACCGAACAGGACGAACGCCTGATCGAGCAAGTGTGGCCCGATGTCGAACCACACGCCCGCGCCAGGCTCTGCCCGTTCGCGCCACGCCCCCGGTTTCTGGTCAGGTCGGAACCGATCGAAGTGCGATTCGTAGACAACGATGCGGCCGAGCGCGCCTTCCGACACCAGTCGCTGCAACGTGACGAAGTCCCCGACGTAGCGGCGATTCTGATACACCGACAGGACCCGCTGCTGCCGCTGAGCCAGCTCGACCAAGTCTTGGGCCTCCGCGAGCGTCGGGGCGAATGGCTTGTCGATGACGACGTGGCGTCCGGCCAGGAGGCACTGCTTCGCGATCGGATGATGGGACGTATTCGGCGTGGCGATGACCACCAGGTCGATGGCCCTGGCGAGCAGCTCATCGACGCTGCGGACGAACTCGACATCCGCATAGCGCGGGTCCGGTGCGCTGCCGCCGCTGCGTTGGACGATGGCGGCGAGGCGGAGGCCTTCGACCGCACGAATGACGGGGGCGTGGAATACCTTCCCCGCGAAGCCGAAACCCACGAGTCCGACGTTGAGCATAGCGACTGATTCTACGCGTCAGCCGCCGGGCACCGCCAGGTTGAAGGACTACCCCACAAAGTTCCGGTACAGCCACAGCCCGGCAAAGGCGCCGAAGAACGCGGCGCACACCCACAGCGCGGCCTCGCGCCACAGCGGCGGCCGCAGCTCGGCCGGCAGGAACTTGCGGTTGACGAAGAACGTGTGGATCGCCACGAAGACGAAGATCAGGGACGCCATCGCCGCGCCGAGTTGGATCAGCACGATCGGTTGTGCCAGGTTGATGGCGATGCAGCCCCAGGTCAACAGGACGGCCCACACGACGTAGTACACGGCGCGCACGTCGCCGCCGCGCCACCGACGCACCGCCGCGCTGCCCGTCCACAGGGTGTCGGTGATATTCCGAACGAAGCCGTCCATGATGCCGAGCTGCGTGCTGAACAGGATCCAGAACCCGGTGAGGGCGGTCAGGAAACGCAGGGCGGGCGATCCCGTTACGGACGACACGCCGTCGGCGATGCGGGCCCCCACGCCGAGTCCCCGGATGTCGATGCCCGGCTCGATGACGGTCGTGGCCAGGATCGTGGGCAGGAACATGCCGAGGAAGGCGCCCCCCATCCACAGCCAGTACTGATCCACGGCCAGGTAGCGCCACCATCCGCGCCACCGCGCCAGGTTCTCGGGCCGCTTCGCGTCGAAGACGACGCCCTCGTGCGCGAGCGCCATCCGCTTGCCGCCGACCAGCGCCGGGATGTAGCCGACGCGGCCGCCCATCCCGAATCCCTTGTCGCGCAGCCAGTTGGTGATGCTGACGTTCAGCATGCCGCCGGCGCCCGAGTACCCCGCGAATGCGGCGAGCAGGAACCAATCGGCGCCTTGCGGGATCGTGCCGAAGCGGAAGAACCCGGTCACGCCCTCCACCCACTTGTGAACCGGAACGATGAAGACATCGAGGACGAGCAGGAACAGGAGGATCCAGGCGATGAAGAACCAGTTGACGTATTCCAGCGTGCGCTCGATCCGGCGACCGAGGAGCAGGATCGCCGCGGCCCCGAACAGGGTGACGTACCCGAAGGTCTTCACCGTACCGGCCTCGTCGCCTGTCGGCAGGCGTCCGAGATAGATGAACGCGAGCGCGCCACCCGCGGTCGCCGCCCATCCCGGCCAGCCGACCTGCAGGAAGTACAGGATGCTGTACACCCAGCCCCAGGTGCGGCCGGGAGCGGTCCGCATGAAGCCGGTCACGATCGGCTCGCCGGTGTAGAGCGTATAGCGCGCCATCTCGGTATTGAGGATGACCTGCAGGACGACCGAGACGGTCGTCACCCACAGCAGCGCGAGCCCCCACTTCACCGTCGTCGCGGGTCCCAGCAGCCACTCGCCGCTGCCGATCGACAGGCCGAGCAGAATCGCGCCCGGCCCGATGATCCGCATCACATTGGAGAACTTGTAGACGGGGGGCTCGGGCAGCTCTGCCGAGCCGTGGGGTGGAAGGTACGCCGGTGCTTGTGCCACGACCCACCTCCTAAGGTCTCAGGTGGTGTGTGCCGCGCGGATCGGGTTAAGGTGCAGGCCCGCCGTCGCCGGTCAAGAGCACTCTTGCTGCGCGTCGTGCTTCGGGATATGTTCGGGCGTGCGTCGGATTCTCCTGGCGGATGCTGACGCGTTCTACGTAGCGGTCGCTCGCGCGCTCGACCCCGAGGGCGCGGGACGCGCGGCGCTCCTCATCGTCGGTGGCTCGCGCGAAAGCCGCGGCGTGGTGTGCTCCGCGTCGTACGAAACACGGAGGTTCGGCGTCCGGTCCGCCATGCCGATCGCGCGAGCGCTGCGGCTGTGCCCGGCCGCGATGTGCGTGCCGGTCCCGATGAAGGCGTGCGCGCAGAAGAGCGCGGAGATCCGGAAGCTCTTGCATCGCTTCGCGCCGATCGTCGAAGGCGCGAGCATCGATGAGTGGTACCTCGACCTGACCGGAACGGAAGGCGTCTATCATCACGAGGCGCTCGCCGCGACGGCCGAGCGCATCCGCGCCGGCGTGCTCGAGGCGACGGGTCTCACGCTCTCGATCGGCGGCGGGACGAGCAAGCTGATCGCGAAGATGGCGGTGGCCCGGGCGAAGCCCAACCATGTGTTGATCGTGGAGCCGGGGTCAGAGGAGTCGTTCCTGCGCTCGTGCACGCTCGCCGAGATCCCCCTCGTGGGTCCGAAGTTCCAAGCACGCCTCGCAGCCCGCAGCCTGATAACGGTGGAAGACGTCTTCCCAGACGACGTCGCGGCGCTCCGGCGGAAGGGCGGCCTGAGCGCCCGTGAGGCGACGTGGCTGTGGAGCCGGGTGCATGGAGTCGATGAGTCGGGCGTCGCCCATCGCGAGGTGAACCGAGGGCTCAGTCGCGACGAGACCTTCAGCAAGGACCTGCATGACGACCAGGACATCGAGCGGGAGCTGCTGCGGCTCGTGACGCGGGCCGCGGCCGACATGCGCGGCGACCGTCTCACGGCGCGCACGGTAACCGTGAAGCTGCGCGATTGGGATTTTCGGACCCGCACGGCGCAACGGACGTTGGCCCAGGCCGTGGTGTCGGATCGCGTGATTCTGCGGGTGGCCCGCGAGCTGCTGGCGACGTTGCGAAAGGCTCGGCGGGTCCCTGCTCGGCTGGTGGGCGTACGACTGTCGGGACTCGCGGCGCGTCAGATCGAGGATCAGGTCGGCCTATTCGCGTCCTCACCCCCCGACCCGACGGAGGAGACTGAGCGGGATCGCGGGTTGGCGCGCGCAATCGATCGCGTGCGGGGGAAGTTCGGGGCGAGGAGCATCGTGCCCGGGGGGTTACAGGACCGATAAACCCGGTCTCCGGCCGGCATGTTGCCCGGCTCGCTGCACGTGCTAATGTTCGGACATGCGTGCCCTAACCCCGGTGTTCGCCTTGCTGCTGGCGAGCGCGACCAGTGCCCTCGCCCAGGCCGCTCCCGAGCGAAGGGACTGGATCCAGCTCTTCAACGGACGGAATCTCGAGGGCTGGGACGTCAAGATCACCGGCCATGATTTGAGCGACAACTTCGGCAACACGTTCCGGGTGGAAGACGGGCTCCTGAAGGTCCGGTACGACCGATACGAGGGGTTCGACGGCCGGTTCGGCCACATCTTCTACCGCCTCCCATTCTCATACTACATCGTGGCCGTGGAATACCGATTCGTAGGAGACCAGGTGGCGGGCGGCCCGAGCTGGGCCCTCCGAAACAACGGGATCATGATCCATTCCCAGTCTGCCCGGAGCATGGGGAAGGACCAGGATTTCCCGATCTCCATCGAGGTGCAGCTGCTCGGCGGCGCGGACTCGGGCGAGCGCCCCACCGCGAACCTGTGCACGCCGGGGACGAATGTGGTCATGGACGGCAAGCTGTTCACGCCGCACTGCATCAACTCCCGGTCCAAGACGTACCGCGGCGACCAGTGGGTGCGCGTGGAGGCGCTGGTCCTCGGCGACTCGCTGGTCCGGCACATCGTGAATGGGGACACGGTCCTGGAGTACTCGAAACCGCAAATCGGGGGCGGGACCGTGAGTCACTTCGATCCCGCCGTCAAGCAAGATGGAAGGCCGCTGACCGAAGGGTACATCGCCCTTCAAAGCGAGAGCCATCCGATCGACTTCCGGAAAGTGGAGATCCTCGATCTCGTGGGGTGCATGGACCCCAAGGCGTCGAACTACAAGTCCTACTACATCCACTCCGATCCTGCGAGCTGCCGCTAGACTCTTGCGTGTGTAGACAACGCGCCACCCCGCTGGTAGCTTCGCCGCTTCATGTCGCCTTTTCTCGCCGAGCTGCTCGGCACGATGCTGCTCGTCCTCCTGGGCGATGGCGTGGTCGCCAACGTCGTGCTCAACAAGACCAAAGGCCAGAACGCCGGGTGGATCGTCATCACAGCGGGATGGGCGTTCGGCGTGACGATCGCGGTGTACGCCGTCGGCGCCTTCAGCGGCGCGCATTTGAACCCCGCGGTGACGCTCGGCCTCGCCTCCATCGGCAAGTTCGCGTGGGCGTCAGTGCCCATCTACCTCGCGGCCCAAATGCTCGGCGCCTTCCTCGGCGCCACGATCGTCTGGCTCGCCTACCTGCCCCACTGGGCCGTGACCGAGGGCCAAGGGTCGAAGCTCGCCGTCTTCTGCACCGGCCCGGCCATCCGTAACACGTTCTCTAACCTGCTGACGGAGATCATCGGCACCGCCGTCCTGGTCCTGGGCGTGCTGACCGTCCTGACCCCCAGGAACCTGAATCCCGACCACGGGTGGAACGTGGGACTCGGGCCCGTCCTCGTCGGCATCATCGTCGCGGCGATCGGCCTGTCGCTCGGTGGACCGACCGGCTGGGCGATCAACCCGGCTCGCGACTTGGGGCCCCGCATCGCGCACGCCGTCCTGCCGATCGCGGGCAAGGGGAGCTCGGACTGGAGCTATGCGTGGATCCCTGTCGCCGGACCGATCATCGGCGGCGTGATCGCGGCCTTCCTTTACAAGGTGTTGTGGCCGGCATGAAACACATCCTGGCCTTGGACCAAGGGACGACAAGCTCGCGCGCCATCGTGTTCGACCACAGCGGCAGCGTGGTGGCGTCGGCACAGAAGGAGTTTCGCCAGATCTTCCCCAAGCCCGGCTGGGTGGAACACGATGCGGGCGAGATCTGGGCGACGCAGCTGCATACGGCGACGGAGGCGATCATCAAGGCCGGACTGGCCGCGGGCGATATCGCCGCCATCGGGATAACGAATCAGCGCGAAACCACCGTCGTCTGGGACCGCGAGACGGGCGAGCCGGTGCATCACGCCATCGTGTGGCAGGATCGCCGTACGGCCGCCGCATGCGACCGGCTGAAAGCCCGCGGGTTGGCGCCGTTGATCAAGCGCAAGACGGGGCTCGTGGTGGACGCCTATTTCTCCGGCACGAAGCTGGAGTGGATTCTCCGCAACGTGCCGGGCGCGCGCGCCAAAGCGAAGGCCGGCACGCTGGCGTTCGGCACCGTGGACTCCTGGCTCGTGTGGAACTTGACGGGCGGTCGAGTGCACGTCACCGATCCGAGCAACGCATCGCGCACGATGCTGTTCAACCTGCGGACCGGCGATTGGGACGACGAGCTGCTGAAATTGTTCGGCGTTCCACGCTCCGTGCTGCCAACGGTTCGCTCCTCGAGCGAGGTCTACGGCGAAACGACGCTCTTCGGCCGGGGGGGCCGCGGAATCCCGATTGCCGGCATTGCGGGTGACCAGCAGGCCGCCCTGTTCGGCCAGGCGTGCACCGAGCCCGGCATGGTGAAGAACACCTACGGCACCGGCTGCTTCATGCTCATGAACACCGGCACGAAGCCGATTGCGTCCAAGAACAATCTCCTGACGACGGTGGCATGGCGCATCGGGAAG
>DASYRJ010000061.1:0-3381 GCA_036004525.1 Gemmatimonadales bacterium
CGTGAGAGCGTGAGATCGTGCCGCGGCGTGAAGCAGACGACGCGGGCGCAGCCCGTGGCGGGCCCGTTGCGGTAGATTCCCGGTGGCGCGGCGAGCGTCGTGGGCGCTTCCGGACCGACGCAGGGGTGGTCGTTGTCGAACACGAAGACGCCGCTGTAGCGCTCGTTACGACGCCCGCCGCTGCGTACGTTGCCCGGACAGAGGTAGCAGTCCGGCACGTAGGGGGGCAGCGAACGGGGCGCATCGATCACGCGCTCGCCCTGCCAGGGCCGCTCTTGTCGGTGGGAAGACACGATGACCCACTCGCGCCGCAGGGGATGCCACCGCTGTTCCCAGACCATGGAAGGAGCCGAGTATCACTCTTGAGCGCCGCCCGGGCAAGGCTATGAGCTACACGCCACAGCCGGAGCACCACTTCACCTTCGGGCTCTGGACGGTCGGGAATCCCGGACGCGACCCGTTCGGCGAACCGGTACGGCCGCCGCTCACTCCGGCTCACCTCGTGCGCAAGCTCGCCGGGCTCGGCGCGTACGGGGTCAACCTGCACGACGAGGACCTGGTGCCGCGGGACGCGACTCCCGGGGACCGCGATCGGATCGTCCGCGAGTTCCGGCAGGTGCTGACGGAAACCGGGATGAAGGTCCCGATGGCGACCACGAATCTCTTCACCGATCCCGCCTTCCGTGACGGCGCGTTCACGAGCAACGACGCGCGCGTCCGCGCCTACGCCTTGCGGAAAACGATGGCGGCCATCGACCTGGCGGTCGAGCTCGGGGCGACCACCTACGTCTGCTGGGGAGGGAGGGAAGGGGTCGAGACCAACGCGGCCAAGGATCCGCGCGCCGCGCTTGGGTGGTACCGGGACGCCATCAACTACCTGTGCGAGTACGTCCGGTCGCAGGGCTACGATCTGCGGTTCGCGCTCGAGGCCAAGCCCAACGAGCCGCGCGGCGACATCTTTTTGCCGACCACCGGTCACATGCTGGCCTTCATCTACACCCTCGAGCACCCCGAGATGGTCGGCGTCAACCCGGAGCTGGCGCACGAGCGAATGGCCGGGCTCGACTTCAGCCATGCGGTGGCACAGGCGCTGGAAGCGGGGAAACTCTTCCATATCGACCTGAACGGACAACAGGTGGGACGCTTCGACCAGGATCTGCGCTTCGGGAGCGACGATCCGAAGGGAGCGTTCTTCCTCGTCAAGCTGCTCGAGGACGCACGCTGGCCGGGGATGCGGCATTTCGATAGCCACGCCTACCGGACCGAGGACGAGGACGGGGTCTGGGACTTCGCCGCCGGCAGCATGCGCACCTATCTGATTCTGAAAGAGAAAGTCGCGCGCTTCAACGCCGACTCCGAGATCCAGCAGCTGCTGAAAGAGCTTGGGAGCCGGGGGGGGGGAGGCGATGGCGAGCGTTTCGCCTTCAGCAAGGAAGGGGCGCAGGCTCTCCGCACGCGGAACCTCGATCTCGCGTCACTGCGCGGACAGGGCTACGCCTACGAGCGGCTCGACCAGCTCACTATGGAGCTGTTGTTGGGAGTCCGCTGAGCGTGGCGGAGCCGCTGTTCCTCGGCCTTGACGTGGGCACGAGCGGCGTGAAGGCCATTCTCGTGGACCCTGAGGGAACGGTCGCGGCCGCTGGGACGGCGCCCCTGTCGCTCGACACGCCACGGCCGGGTTGGGCGGAGCAGGATCCGGAAACGTGGTGGGTGGCGAGCCAGGCGGCGATCCGGGGCGTGTTGGCGCAGCAGCCCGCCGCGCGCGTCGCCGCCGTCGGCATCTCGGGCCAGATGCACTCGTCCGTGTTTCTCGACCGGGCGGGTGCCGTGATCCGTCCCGCGCTGTTGTGGTGCGACGGGAGAACGACACCTGAGTGCCGGGAGATCGTCGAGCGCGCGGGGGGCGAGGACCGGCTCCGCGCGTGGGTGTGTAATCCTGCGCTCGAAGGCTTCACCCTGCCGAAGGTCCTGTGGCTGCGTAACCACGAGCCCGCCGGCTTCGGTCGTCTGGCCACCGTGCTCTTGGCCAAGGATTTCGTGCGACTCCGCCTGACGGGCGCGGTCGCGACCGAGCCGTCGGATGCGTCCGGGACGCTCATGTTCGATCCCGCGGGGATGCGCTGGAGTCGCGAGATGCTGGAGGCCGTCGGGTTGCCGCTGTCCCTGGTGCCTGATGTCGGAGGATCGTCGGAGGTACTGGGCCGGGTCACCGTACAGGCGGCGAAGGTGACCGGGCTCGCGACGGGCACGCCGGTCGTGGGTGGCGGAGCGGATAACGCCTGCGGCGCGGCGGGCGTGGGTGCCGTCACGCCGGGCGACGGCGTCGCGAGCTGGGGCACGTCCGGGACCGTGCTCGCCCCGACGGCCGAGCCCCGCGTCGACCCGGGCCTGCGGGCGCACACGTTCTGTCACGTGGCGCCCGGCCTCTGGTACGTCATCGGCGTTGTCCTTTCGGCGGGGGGCGCGTTCGCGTGGTATCGCGATCAATTCGCCCGCGACCTCGCCGACACGGATCAGCGCGATGCGCTGCTCGTCGCGGAGGCGGCCGGGGTACCAGCGGGCGCCGAGGGGGTGACGTTCCTGCCCTATCTCCAGGGAGAGCGCACCCCCCATCGGGACGCGTCGCTGCGCGCGGCATTCGTGGGGCTGAGTCTCGCGCACACGCGCGCGCATATGACCCGCGCGGTGCTCGAGGGCGTGTGCTTCGCGCTCCGAGACTCGCTCGCCATCCTCCAGGAGATGGGGATGGCGCCGCGCTACCTCTTGCTGACGGGCGGGGGCGCCAAAAACGCCTTCATCCGCCGCCTGCAAGCAGACATCTTCGGTCTGCCCGTGACAACGGTGAGCCGGGAGGAGGGTGCGGCCTATGGCGCCGCCTTGCTCGCGGCGGTGGGGGTCGGCGCGTTTCCCGATCTTCGGGCGGCTGCCCGATGCACGCTCGAGCGGGCGCCGCTCATGGACGCCGACGCCGAAGCGCACCGGGAGTACGGGCGGCTCTACGAGCGCTTCCGGGCATGCTACGCCGCCGCCGCGCTGCCCTCCTAGCAATTGAACTCCAATTAATTTTACAGCATGCTCGATCCCCTTTCGCGTCGCGATTGGATGAAGGTCGTTGGGGGAATCGGCGCCGGAGCGCTGCTCTCCCCCCCGGACGCCCCGGCGAGGAGTCTGCAGCATGCCCCCCCTCCCATCCTTCCACTCACCTCCACGAGCGACGTATTCGTGCCGCCCCGCGGGCGAGCGTTCCAGAAGTTCAGTTTCGACTTTCCCGAGCCGTCGGTCGAGTTCGGCGGGCTCCGCTTCGGCTTTCTGGTGTTCTCGCGCGAGAACGCCTACGGTCTCGACGCGAGCGCGATGACCGCGACGGCGGCGCCGGATGGG
>DASYRJ010000062.1:0-40108 GCA_036004525.1 Gemmatimonadales bacterium
AGGTCGCCGGGACCGCGGCCGTGCGCGCCGATCGCCCCGGCCCACGACGGCCGGAACGGCTCGAGCAGCGAATCGGCCGCCGCCCGCGCGAAGATCGTGCCGGGCCCGCCGAACCACACGTCGGACTGCGGGTTGGCGCGCTCCGAGCGGAGCCGGTCGTACACCTCCTGCGAGCCCATGTCGAGCCAGCGCAGGTCCACGTCGGGGTGCAGCTGCTCGAACCGGTCCTCGAACAGCGTCAACAGGTCCCGGCCGTGGGGGGAGTAGATGACGAGGGGCGTGCGGTGATCGCGGGAGCAGGCCGTGAAGACGACGAGTGCCGCCGCACAGACCAGTGCGGCGTGCGGAGTGCGGCGTGCGGAGTTGAGAGGCGAGCGTCGATGCCGCACCCCGCACGCCGCACGCCGCACGGCTGCGTCAGGGGACATTTGTCCGCCGGAGTCCTAGAAGATTCGCAAAGAGCCGATACGCGCCGGGCACACCCGCCGGCAGCTGCCGGAAGAAGCTCAATCCCGTGTACACGTAGGTGCCGCGGCCCAGGGGTGCGACCAGCAACCCGCCCTTGAGCGCCGGGCCGGTGCCATCGTGCGTTTCGAGCAGCGGCACGTAGGTCGAGTCCCAATCGTGCGCGAAGTAGAGACCGCGCTCCTGCACCCACTCGCGCCAGTCGTCGGGGCCGATCGCATTGGGATAGTGGAAGACGGGATGCGCGGTATCGAGCGGCGTCACGGGCGCCGTCTCGTCGGTCACCCGGTCGTGCGGCCGCGCGATGGAGAGACGGTAGGGCGCGAAGCCGCCGTCGACGAACGGGTACTGCTGATACTGCACGATCACGAGGCCGCCGCCGCGCGCGTAGTCAAGCAGGCGGCCGTTGTTGGCCGCGAGCGCGCCATCGGTCTCGTAGGCGCGGCTGCCGATGACGATCGCGTCGTAGGCGGCGAGATCACCGTGCGCCAAGGAATCGGCGTCGAGCAGCTCGATCGGCAGGCCCACGGCCAGCAGCGCCTCGGGCACGCGGTCCGACGCGCCGCGCACGTACCCCACGCGCGCCACGGCGGGAAGGGCGATCGGTGCGGCGCGAATCGCGACCGCCGAGGGATGCTCCACCGCGCGCGGCCGGATGTGCGGGTAGTCGATGACGACGAGCGCGCCCCCTCCCCCTCCCCCTCCCTTTCCCTGCGCGGCGACGCCGAGCTGATACGCCCCCGGTCGGATCTCCGGAGGCGGCGCGAGCGTCACGGTCACGCTCTTCGTTTCGTCTTCGCGCTGGAACGACAGGCTCTCGGGCGGAATCGGCGCCCAGCCGCGCGGCACCGTGAAGGCGAGCCGCGCCGCGGCGGGGCCGCGAGCGCGGCTCGTGACGCTGACGGTGAACCGGCGCGCGCTCCCCGCCTTCCCCCGGGAGTCGATCGGCCAGACGATCTGGTCGGGCGCGACCGCCACATCGAAGTCGCGGGTCACCATCAGGGGACGGCGAATCTCGCCGATCGCCTGGTCGCGATAGCGGTACGCCACCTCGCGAGACAGCGCGAGCGTTTGACCGGCGACGGTGAGGCGCACCTGCGCTTCGAGCGGCGGCGGCTCGAACGGCTCCCCGCGCCACGCGGGCGGGATTCCCGTCCAATCGTACAGGGCGCCGACGAGGGGCCGGCGGAGGAAATAGGGAACGGAGCGCGGCGCGTCCGCCGCCACCGTAACGACGAAGCGTCGGGTGAGAACCGCGCCCGGTGCCACGGGCGAGAGCGTGGGGTCGAGCCGCTCGACGAGCCACCCCGCGGGAGCCGTCACGGCGACGCTGTCCACCCGGATCGCGGAGTCGCCGGCATTCCACACGGTCAGCTCGACCTGGAGGCGCTGGCCGCCGATCACGATGCCGTCGTCGGCGACGCCGTCGATCGCGACGCCGGCCGCGGCCGCCAGCGCGCCTTCGAGAATGCGGCGCTGCTCGGCGTCGCCGCGGTCCGCGCCGAGCTCACGCAGCGCACGGGCGAGGTACGGCACGATCGCCCCCGGCCGCCAGGGATTGAGACGGGCGCGTGCCGAGTCGATGAGCGCGACGAAGCGCTCCCGGCCGTGGAGCACCGTGTCCACGCCTGCGAACAGCGAGCCGTCCCCTCCCCCCTGTGCGCCCACCGTCTGCCGGGTTGCGACCAGCGCGAGGGGGACGGCATTCGGCCCCGGGCGCTGCAGCTGGCCCATGTCCTGGGACCGGTGCCGGCTGCGGGCGGCCATCGCCAGCTGGTAGTACGACTGGCCGAGCAGCGGATCGAGCTCCCCGGCGCGCAGCGTCGCGGTGGTCCCCGCCGTGTCGAAGAAGGCCGAGCGGTACAGCTTGACGGGGCCCCAGCTCGAGTCCCGCAAGACGTCGAACGCCTCGCGGGCGAGGATGCCCGCCTCCTGGTGCTGGCCGTGGCCGTCGCGCGGCGTGCCGCTGAAGATCGACACGATGATTTGGGGATGGAACCGGCGGACGACGTCCAGCACGTCCTTGAGCAGGGAGTCGCGCGGCCAGAATCGGAGCGCCTCGTCCGCGGACTTGGAAAAACCGAAGTCGTAGGCGCGGGTGAAGTACTGGCCCGCGCCGTCGAGGGCGCGGGCGGCGAGCAACTCTTCGCTGCGGATCACGCCCAACTCGGGGCCCAGCTCGGCGCCGATGAGGTTTTGCCCGCCCTCACCGCGGCTCAGCGAGAGATACGCCGCCTGGACCCCCATGCCGCGCGACAGCAGCGCGAGGAGCTGCGTGTTTTCATCGTCGGGGTGGGCGCCGATCACGAGGACGCGCTTGGTGGCGCCGAGCTGCCGCAGCGCGTCCGCCAATGCTACGACGCCACCGGTGCCGGGAGGGGAGAGTTGCTGCCCCCATCCGGTACCGGCGGCGCCTAGAAGAAGAAAGAGAGGCGCGAGGGTCCGCCGCACTATTGGGAAAGGTACACGGTGCCACCCTTCATAACGAACTTCACCCGCTGGAGTTCCGTGATGTCGCGCAACGGGTCGCCGGCCACGGCCACGAGGTCGGCGTACAGGCCGGGCGCGACGGCGCCCAGGTTCTGCTCCTGACCGAGCAGCGCGGCGGCGACCGCGGTGCCGGACTGAATCGCCTGCATCGGCGTCATGCCGTACTGCACGTAGTACTCGAACTCTTTGGCCTGGTTGAGCTCCGTCCAGGGAAACCCGCCCACGTCGGTGCCGAGCGCGATCTTGACGCCCTTGCGGAGGGCGCGCCCGAACGCGCGCCGCTCGAGGGCCACCAGCGCCGGCCACACCCCGCCCCGCGGCATGACGTGGACGCCGACGGTCACGGTGGGGACCCAGTAGACGTTGGTGCGCACCATCACGTCCATGAGCGAGTCGGTCAACCCGTCGCCGTGCTCGATCGAGTTCACCCCGGCGCGCAGCGCGGCGGCAATCCCGTCCGAGCCGATGGCGTGGGCGGCGACCTTGCGACCGAGGCGGTGGGCCTCGTCCACGATCGCCTTCGCCTCGTCGTCGGTGAAGTTGACCCAGCTGCGCAGCACGCTGTCCGGCGTGAAGTAGTAGCGCCGGTCGCTGTAATACTTGATCCAGTCGGCGCCGTGCTGCACCTGCTCGCGCACCGCGAGCCGCGCGTTGTCGACGCCGTCCACCGGCTGCACGCCGTGCGGCAGCTCGATCTCCCAGTTCGGCGTGCCGATCGGGTACATCCCCGTCGGCGCCATCGCGCGGGTCGAGGCGAAGATCCGGGGACCGGGGATCTCGTTTCGGTTCACCGCCAGCTTCACGTCCACGTCGGCGTACATCGCCCCCTCGGTTTCGACGTCGCGCAGGGCCGTGAACCCGTGCTCGAGCGCGATGCGCGCGTTGCGCGCGGCGAGGATGGCGCGGTAGGGGATCGACTGCTTGAGCAGCTGGTCTTCGTACTCCTGGGAGGTGATGTCGCCCTGGAGCAGGAGGTGCGTGTGGGCGTCGATGAACCCCGGGAGCACCGTCATCTGCGCGAGGTCGATCACGCGGGCGTTGCGCGCTTGCGCCTCGATCTGGGCGAGGGGCCCCACCGCGCGGATGCGCTCGCCCTCGATGAGGATGCCCACGTTGGTCTGCGCCTGGGCGGACCGCCCGTCGATCAGCCGGCCGGCCTTGACGAGGATCGGCTGGGGGGCGGCGGCGGGGGCCTGCGCGCGGAGGGGAATCGCAAGGACGGTCAGCGTGAGCGCGAGGACGACGCGGCGCATCGAGTTCTCCTGTGGAGGCGAGCCGAATCTCCCCCTAACCTCGGCGCTGTCAAGCCGTGTAGATTACGCACATGACCACCGTCCAGACCGAGCCGCGGCGCAAAGTCAGCGCCGACGAGGCACGCGAGGTCGCCGAGGCGGCGCGCGAGCAGGAGTGGGCCGCACCCAGCTTCGTGCGCGACCTCTTCCTCGGCACGCTGCGGATGGACCTGATCCACCCCTACCCCGAGCAGGACCCCGCCGAGATCGCGCGCGCCAAACCATTCCTCGACAAGTTGGACCGGTTCCTCCGCGAGAAGGTCGATGCCGATCGGACCGACCGCGAAGGGGAGATCCCCGAGGATGTGATTCAGGGCCTTCGGGACCTGGGCGCATTCGGGATCAAGATTCCCCGCGAATACGGGGGGCTGGGCTTGTCGCAGCTGTCCTACATGAAGGCCATCGAGCTGGTCTCGTCGGTAGACGGCTCGCTCACCGCCTTGCTGTCGGCGCACCAGTCCATCGGCGTGCCGCAGCCGCTCAAGATGTTCGGGACGGAGGCGCAAAAGAAGAAGTACTTCCCGCGGCTCGCCAAGGGTGCGATCTCGGCCTTCGCGCTCACGGAGCCGGGCGTGGGGTCCGATCCCGCCACGATGGAGACGACGGCGGTGCCGGGCGACGACGGCGAGTGGATCCTGAACGGTGAGAAGCTGTGGTGCACCAACGGCACCAGGGCGGAGCTGATGGTCGTGATGGCGCGCACGCCGTCCAAGGTCGTGCGCGGCAAGGAGAAGCGGCAGATCACGGCGTTCATCGTCGAGACCGCCTGGCCGGGCGTCGAGGTGGCGCATCGCTGCCACTTCATGGGGCTCAAGGCGATCTACAACGGCGTGATGCGCTTCACCAACGTCCGGGTCCCCAAGGAGAACGTGCTGTGGGGCGAGGGCAAGGGTCTGAAGCTCGCGCTCATCACGCTGAACACCGGCCGGCTGACCCTGCCCATCTCGGCGGTCGCCGCGGGGAAGCGCTGCCTCGAGATCTCGCGGAAATGGGCCGACGAGCGGGTGCAGTGGGGCCGCAAGATCGGCCAACACGACGCGATCGCCCAGAAGATCGGGGCGATGGCGGCGAACACCTTCGCCATGGAGGCCGTGGCCGAGTTGTGCGGGGCGATGGCCGAGCGGGGCGGGTACGACATCCGGCTCGAGGCGGCGATCGCCAAGCTCTACAACTCGGAGGCCGGCTGGCGCATCATCGACGACACCGTGCAGATCCGCGGCGGCCGCGGGTACGAGACCGCCGACTCGCTGCGCGCGCGCGGTGAGAAGCCGGTGCCGGTCGAGCGCATCATGCGCGATTTCCGCATCAACCTGATCTTCGAAGGCTCGTCCGAGATCATGCACCTGTTCATCGCCCGCGAGGCCGTGGACAAGCACCTCCAGGTCGCCGGCGACGTGGTGATGCCCGGCAAGACGCTGCCGGAGCGGCTGGCGGGCCTGCTCCGGTCGGCGCTGTTCTACGCCTGGTGGTACCCGTCGCGCTGGATCGGCTGGAGCCGCTGGCCGCGCTACGCGGCGTTCGGCCGGCTGGCCCGGCACGTCCGGTTCGTCGAGCGCAGCGCGCGGCATCTCGCGCGGGGCGTGTTCCACGCCATGGTCCGGTTCGGACCCAAGCTCGAGCTCCGGCAGGCCGTGTTGTTCCGCCTGGTGGACGTGGGCGCCGAGCTGTTCGCGATGGCGGCGACCTGCGCCCGCGCCCAATGGCTGCTGCAGCACGAGCGCGCCAGCGGCGAGCGCGCGGTGCACCTGGCCGACGTGTTCTGCCGCCAGGCGCGCGGCCGCGTGCGCGCGAAGTTCGCCGGCCTGTGGCGCAACGAGGACGTGCCGACGTACCAGCTCGCGCAGGAGGTGCTCGAGGGCGAGCACCGGTGGCTGGAGCGGGGGATGGTGGAGCTGGAGTAAGCTGGAACGATGGAAAGGTGGAACGATGGAAAGAAGGGCGGCTCATGAAGCCGCCCTATTTGATTGGCCGTTGATGAGTCGGCGTTAGTCTGGCGCACAATGATGCCCTACGAAGAGCTCAAGGCGTGGCAGAGCTGTCATCGGCTCGTTCTCGCCACGTACAAAGCCACGCAAACATTCCCAAAGACCGAGCTTTACGGCCTGACATCGCAGATGCGCCGCGCAGCGTTCTCCGCGGCGGCGAACCTGGCTGAGGGGTCCGCGAAACGCGGCCCCAAGGAGTTCCGACGCTTCCTCGATGTCACTCTCGGATCCCTGTCGGAGATGTCTTACGCGATCCGGTTGGTCAAAGAACTGGGGTACGTGTCCGAAAGAGACTGGAGGGAGTTGGATCTGCTGAGACAGGAAGCGGGCAAACTCACCTGGGGACTCTATCGTTTGATCAGCTCGAAGGCTGGCGATTAACTCCTTTCCATCGGTCCCTCTTTCCATCGTTCCATCGTTCCATCGTTCCACCTTTCCGTCACGCCGCCTGATGCGCGATCATGATGCTCTTCAACCGCTCCGGCGCGTCGCCGCCCACGTCGCCGTACGGCGTGGGGTGGCCTTCCGCCTCGAGCAGCACGCTCGGACACACCAGGGGGTATTGACGGGCGCGGATCCGGTCGGCCGCCGGCTGGGCCGCGACCGGCGTCGCGATCACGACCTGCCGCGCGCCCAGCTGCTCCGCCGCCTTGGCGGCCGCGAGCACCTTCCAGGGATAGACGACCTGCCCGTCCACGATGACCACGGTGCGCCCGGCCAGGTTCTTCACGGGGCGCTGCGTGCGGTACAGCACCAGGTCCTGCTTGACCCGCGCCCGTGACTCGTCGATCGCCGCCTGCAGCTTCTCCAGCAGGTTCATGCCCGGCTGGAAATCGGGATCCATCTCCGCCGGCGCCGACTCCGCCATCGCGCCGATCGGCGCGAGATTCGAGCCCAGCTTGATGAACGACGCGACCAGCACGTCGAACTGGGCACCCATCGCCTTGGCCGCGTGGGCGGCGATCTCGACACCCTCGGGGGTGATGCCCAGCAGGATGCACGACTGGTACCCCTGCCCGGCGAGCTGCTGGCCGAGCATGGCCCCCGCGCTGGAGCGGGTCGGGTAGAGGCTGGGGCGCGGCGCTGGATCGGGCATCCCAGGGCAAAATACGAGGATTGCGCGGCAGGGAAAGAGTCGTGCTGGCCGCGCCTTAGGCTGTTACCTTTTCGCGATGCCTAAGGACACCCTCAGCATCACCGACAACCGGACCGGCAAGACCTACGAGGTCCCCATCCAGGAGGGGACGGTCCGGGCGGCCGACTTGCGGCAGATCAAGGCGTCGCCCGACGACTTCGGGGTGATGTCGTACGATCCCGCCTACATGAATACGGCCGCGTGCCGCAGCGCGATCAGCTACATCGACGGCGACAAGGGGATCCTGCGCTACCGGGGGTACCCGATCGAGCAGCTCGCCGAGAAGAGCACGTTCCTCGAGGCGGCCTACCTGCTGCTGCGCGGCGAGCTCCCCTCGGCGGCGGAGCTCGATGCGTGGGTGTACAACATCACGCACCACACGATCATCCACGAGAACATCAAGAAATTCATCGACGGCTTTCACCACGACGCCCACCCGATGGGCGTGTTCGTGAGCACGGTGGCGGCGCTCTCGACGTTTTATCCCGAGGCGAAGCGCATCACCGACGAGACCTCGCGCACCAACCAGATTTTTCGGCTGATCGCCAAAGCGCCCACGCTGGCGGCGTTCGCCCACCGCCACACGGTCGGCATGCCGTACGCCTATCCCGACAACGACCTCAGCTACACGGGTAATTTTCTCAACATGATGCACAAGGCGACGGAGGTGAAATACGTCCCGAACCCGACGCTCGAGCGGGCGCTGGACGTCCTCTTCATTCTCCACGCCGACCACGAGCAGAACTGCTCGACGAGCGCGATGCGCGCGGTCGGATCGTCGCACGCCGACCCGTATTCCGCGATGGCGGCCGCCGCGGCGGCGCTGTACGGCCCCCTGCACGGCGGCGCCAACGAGGAGGTCCTGCGGATGCTGCGGGAGATCGGCTCGAAGGACGCGATCCCGGCCTACATCCAGCGGGTGAAGCAGGGCGAGGTGCGCCTCATGGGGTTCGGCCACCGCATCTACAAGAACTACGACCCGCGCGCCAAGATCATCAAGCAGACCGCCGAGCAGGTGTTCGACGTCACGGGCAAGAACCCGCTGATCGACATCGCGCTGGAGCTCGAGCGCATCGCGCTCCAGGACGAGTACTTCGTTTCGCGCAAGCTCTACCCCAACGTGGATTTCTATTCCGGGATCATCTACGAGGCGATGCGTTTCCCGGTGGACATGTTCCCGGTGCTGTTCGCGATCGGGCGCACGCCGGGGTGGCTCGCGCAATGGCAGGAGATGCTGCTCGACAAGGAGCAGAAGATCGCGCGGCCCCGGCAGGTGTACATCGGCTCGCCGGTGCGGGACTACGTACCGATCGAAAAGAGGACGTAGAAATACGACGTAGGAATACGACGTAGAATTTACGACGTAGAAATACGACGTAGAATCACGACGTAGCATTACGACGTAGAATTGCGACGTAGTATTTCGACGTAGTATTTCGACGTAGACGTCTTTTTTTAACGGGGTCCTATGCCCACCTACATCCTGCTGTCGAACCTGACCGAAGGCGGCGCCAAGACGCTCAAGGCCAAGCCCAAGCGCGTCCAGGAGGTGAACAAGGAGATCGAACGGTTCGGCGCGAAAGTCACGGCGCAGTACGCCGTGCTCGGCCCCTACGACTTCGTCAGTATCGTCGAGTGCCCCGACAACGAGACCATGACCCGCGTCTCGGTGGAGCTCTCGTCGCGCGGCAGCGTGCGGCTGCTCACGCTGCCCGCGGTGCCCGTGGCGAACTTCGTGCGGAACTTGAAATAGCCCTCAGGGCATCGGCTTCGGATTTCCCGAGCCGCCGCCCGAGCCGAGCAGCCCCCGCACACCGAGGATCATGGCGACGACGCCGGCGCTGCCCACGCCGATCGCGAGCCCACTCCGCACCCCCGACATCCGCTTCTCGCGCACCGCGGCGATCTCCTGCCGGGGCAGGCGCACGCCGATGCCGGTCGCCTCGTAGGTTCGCCCTTCGAGCCCCCACAACCTGGCCACCGCCAGGGCGATGGAATCCGCATCGGCGGAGAGGAGTCGCCCTTGCAGCGCGGTGATGCCGTGCACCGTGACTTCCTGCAGCACCACGTCGCGCGGCGCAGCCAGCTCGAGCTGCACGTCGGCGCCGTCGCCCGGCGCAGGCCCGCCGACGACAGCGTAGCTGTAGCAGCCCCCGACGAGCACGACCAGCCCGGGCAACAATCGACGCATCGCGACCTCCGATCTCAGGAACCGAACTGCTTACCCACGCGAACCGGGGTCACGCTCCCCCGGCCCGAGCCGTCGCCGAGCTGGCCTTTGTCATTGAACCCCCAACAGTAGGCGATCTGGCCGGTGGTGAGGCCGCAGCTGTGTTGGGTCCCGGCGCTGATCGACCCGAAGTTCAACCCTCCCGTCACGAGCGCGGGGACGAGGGTACACGGCTGCGTCGCGGACCCGGCGGCGCATAGGGTCGCCGGCTCGCTCCCGAGTTGCCCGCCGGCATCCGACCCCCAGCAGTAGCCGGCTCCGCTCACCGTGACGCCGCACGTGTGCGCGGCGCCGGCGTTGATTGAAGCAAACACGAGGCCTCCCAGGACGCGATTGGGTGCCCGCGCCTGGCCCACCAGGGTGTCGCCAAGCTGTCCCAGGGAGTTGTCGCCCCAGCAGTACACGTCGCCGCTCGGCTCGAGCGCGCAGGTGTGATTGTACCCAGCGGTCACCGCCTTGAACTTCCTGCCGCCCGAGACGGGCGCGGGCATCGCGGTGTCGGCCGCCGAACCGTTGCCCAGTTGACCGACGTCGTTCGCGCCCCAACACCAGGCCGTGCTGTCGGCGGCGAGGGCGCAGGCGTGATGAATCCCGGCGGTCACGGCCAGGGCCTTCAGCCCGCCCCGGACGGCGACCGGCGCCTGGCGATCGACGCGTGCGCTGTCCCCCAGCTGGCCGTAGGCACCCCACCCCCAGCACCAGGCCGTGCTGTCGGTGGCGACGCCGCAGGTGAAGGCGCCCCCCGCGTCCATCGCGACCAGGACCAGTCCCCCTGCGACGGCCACCGGTGTGGCTGCCCGGGCGACGCTCCCATTGCCCAGCTGGCCGCTCAAATTGAACCCCCAGCAGTAGGGCTTTCCGGCGTCCGTGATCGCGCAGCTGTGGCCGCCGCCGCCGCTCGCCGACGCGAAGCTGGACTCGCTGATCACGCGCACCGGAAGGTTGCGGTCGGCCTGAGAGCCGTCCCCAAGCTCGCCATCCCGGTTCCACCCCCAGCAATAGACCCGGCGGCTGGTCGTGGTGCCGCAGGTATGCACCACGCCGACGACGACCGAGGCGAAGGGTGCGTCGACGGGCGGGGGGTCGAAGGGCTCGGTGAGCCCGCACGCGGCCCCGCCGAGAGCCAGGGCCAGGAGCCCTGGGCGGTGAACAACGTTCAGATGCCTCACTGCGGGGGAATCTATGGCCGGCACCCCCGTCTGCCACCCAGGGGCCCCCTTCTTGACGTCGCCGCGGACGGCGTGCACACTCGATGCGTCACTCTTGCCGACCGATCGGGTCCCGCCGTCCTCGATCGGAGCAGCGTTTTGGCCCTCCGTGTCTTCCTACACAGGAGGTGGAGATGAGCTCTCCGCTTCGTTGGTGGAATCGCGCCCTCGCCTGGGGCGCGTGTGCGGTGGTGTGCGCGCTCGCGGCGATGCCGGCCGCGGCGCAGGTGACCGGGACCGTCCGGGGTCAGCTGATCGACGTAACGACGCGCCGTCCCGTGGACGGCGCCGAGGTGTACGTGGTCGGCACCGACCTCCGTACGCTGTCCAATGCCAATGGCCGCTTCGAGCTGAACGTGAAAGCCGGCGCGATCGACGTGCGCGCGCGACGTTTCGGGTACGCCAGCGTCACGAAGCACGTGACGGTATCGCCCGGCGAGGCCACGACCGTGGACTTCGAGCTGAGCCAGGCGGCGATCGGCTTGGACGTCGTCGTGGTGACCGGGGCGGGCGCCGAGACCGAGAAGCGCAAGCTCGGTAACACCGTCGCGACGATCGACGCCAGCAAGCTGGAGAACGCGCCGATCGTGAACATCTCGGAGGCGCTCGCGGCGCGCGAGCCGGGGGTCTCCGTCCTGCCGTCCGGCGGGCTCACCGGCGAAGGGGCCCGGATCCGCATTCGTGGAATCACCAGCCTGTCGCAGGCCAACGAGCCGATCGTCTACATCGATGGCCTGCGCGTGGACCGCAGCGGCGGCTTCGGCGACTACATCGGCACCGGCGGCGGCGGCACGCCGTCTCGGCTGGACGATATCAACCCCGACGCGATCGAGCGGATCGAGGTGCTGAAAGGCGCGGCCGCGGCGACGCTGTACGGCACCGAGGCGTCGGCCGGCGTAATCCAGGTGTTCACCAAGACCGGCGCGCGCGGCGCGCCCCGGTTCGACTTCGTGAGCGAGCAGGGAGTGTCGAACTACCCCACGGGCCGCTACAAGCCGAACGCGGGCTTCGCGCGGTACGCCGACCTCGCAGACTGCGCGGCGAGACTCCCAGACACGACGGCGACGAAGAAGCTTTGCCACGCGCAGACGGCGAAATTCGCGGACTATCTCACGCAGTTCTACGGGTTCCCGATCCAACCGTATCAAGTGTTCGAGCGGAACTTTATCCCTGACCTCTTCGAGACGGGCTACAGCCACCTGTACTCCGGATCGGTCAGCGGCGGGACGCCCGCGGTCACGTATTTCGTGAACGCCAGGCTGCAGCGGGAGAATGGACCATTCGGCAACGTGCGGCTCGGCCCTGCCAATGACCGCGACCGGAAGGTGCAAGGGTCCGCATCGCTCGTGATGCTGCCGACCGACAACCTGCGAATCCGCGTGAATACGCAGTACGTGGACGCGCACCACGAGACGCCCGCGAACAACAACAATATCTTCGGCACGATCTCGACGATGATCTTCGGGAAGCCGGAGACCGCCGGCTGCAACTCGGACGCGGACATCACCGGAGGGGGCG
This sequence comes from Gemmatimonadales bacterium, assembly GCA_036004525.1. Classification (GTDB taxonomy): domain Bacteria; phylum Gemmatimonadota; class Gemmatimonadetes; order Gemmatimonadales; family GWC2-71-9; genus 20CM-2-65-7. The sequence continues at coordinate 12,324 of DASYRJ010000062.1, forward strand.
ACTGCCGCACCGGCGGCGATCCTAGCGGGCCGATCGCCCCCGGGAATCCCTACGGCTCGCCCGCGTTCAACACCGTGCGGGAGACGATGCAGGAGCTGTACACCCAGAACACGAAGCACTTCACCGGGGGCATCAACCTCGGGTATCAGCCGTCGCCGCAGATCAACGTGGAAGCGACGTTCGGCGTGGACATGACGAATCAGATCAGCACCGACTTCGCCCCGTTCGGGCACAACCTGGACGGCGTGGTCGAGTTCGATCCCGGAGGGTTCAAGTTCCTGGACAACCGCACCCGGCGCGAAATCACCGCCGAGTTGAAGCAAACCTGGACCCGCCGGTTCGGCCCGCATTTCGAGTCCCAGCTGGTTGCGGGCGGCCAGGGGTTCCTGGCCCACCTCGACGACGAAGGCGTCGGTGGCGAGGAGTTTCCCGGACCTGGACTCGAGGTGACGAGCGCCGGGCTGTACCCGGACACCTACGAGCGGATTCTCGAGACGGTGAACATCGGCGGCTTCGCTCAGGAGCAGCTCGGCTACAAGGACTTCGCCTTCGCCACGGTCGGCGCGCGCTACGATCGCAACAGCGCGTTCGGCAAAACGTCCGAGGGGGTGTGGTATCCCAAGGTAGGCCTTTCGTTCATCCCGAGCGCCCTGCCCAGCTGGGGCCACACGCCGTTTACAGCCAAGGTCTCCACGCTCCGCCTGCGCGCCGCAATGGGTCAGTCGGGCCTTCAGCCCGGAGCCTTCGACAAGTTCACCACCTTCTCCGCCGTGGGCTCCGAGACCGGGCCCGGGTTGCAGTCCGAAAACTTGGGGAACCCGAACCTCAAGCCGGAGATCAGCACCGAGCGGGAAGTCGGGATGGAGGTCGGCCTCGCACACGACCGCGTGGGCCTCGAGGCCACGTATTACCGGCGTACGACGCGCGACGCGCTTTACCTGCGGCAGTTCCCCACGTCGGGCGGGTTTCCGAATCTCCAGCTCGATAACATCGGAGAGGTCAAGGGCGGCGGCTGGGAGCTGAGCGCGCGGGCGCTGGTGTTCAACCGGCCCGGCCTGTCGGTGAACCTATTCGCGAACGCGGCCTGGGGCTGGACGTACGTCACGGACCTGGGCGGCGCCCCGCCCCTCAAGGTCGGCGGCAGTTACCCCCGGTACCGGAACTTCTTGGAGGAGGGGTATCCCGTCGGCGCGCTGTTCGGGCCGAAGCTGCTCCAGTCGTGCAGCCTGCGGCCTGCCGGGGCGACGTACCGCTGCTTGCAGCCAGGCCAACTGCCGTATGACGTGACGGGGCCGACGGTCGGCAAGCCCGACGGCGTCCCCGATAACGAGGCGGACCTCCTTGCCTACTTTGCGACGCCCCGGACGCTGACCCCCCTCAGCAGCCACGACAAGCAGGTGGGTTACTATTCCGGCCTGCTAATGGTGGATGAGGATGGGGACGGGGATTTCCTGGACCACTACCTCGGGAAATCGTACCCCGACTGGCAGGGCTCCTTCGGAGCGAACGCCACGTTCCTGCGCAACTTCGAGCTGGCAACGGTGCTCGAGTACAAGTTCGGCGACTACACCATCACGAACCTGACCGATGGGTTCCGGCAGGCGAACGCCGGGATCGGGCGCAACATCCGCGCGGCGGCCGAGGTGGAAGCCACGATCATGAATCCCGCGAGCACGCCACAGCAGCGGCTCGACGCGGCAAAGAAGTGGCTCACGCTCAAGGCGTTGACGCCGCACGACGGGCTCAACCAGAACGAGAACGGCGCGTTCCTGCGCTGGCGCGAGCTGTCGTTGACCTACAACCTGCCGGGTCGTTGGTCCGAGCAGCGCCTCGGCCTACGTCAGGTCTCGCTCCGAGCGTCGGTGCGGAACCTGAAGCTCTGGACCGGCTACCACGGCATTGATCCCGAGCTGAATGTCTTTGGTCGCGGCGCCGCATCGGCCGATCTGACGGGGATCGACCAGAACTTCGGCGAGGGGATCGACGCGTTCGGCTTCGCGCTGCCGCGCCGGTTCACGTTCGCCGTCCGCTTCGGCTTTTGACCGGGTCACCGGAAAGGAGAGAGAGAGCATGTTGACCAGGAGCCTCGGGGCCCGGAGCCGCGCGCTCGCCTCGCTGTATGTGGCTGCGCTCGCAGCCGCGTGCAGCGGGCTGTTGGACGTGGAGAACCCGAATAACGTCAACATCGAGAATCTGAGCAACCCAGCTTCCGCCGGCCCGCTGGCCAGCGGCGCACTATCGGTCACCGCCCGAGCACTTGGGAACGTCCTGACACCATACTCGGAGGCGACCGACGAACTGACCTGGATCGGCTCGCGGGACGCTTGGGGCGACCTCGACCGAGGATCCCTCTCGGGCATTACCAATGAGTTTGTGGATGCCGCGTTTCCACAGCTCGGACAGGCCCGCTGGCTCTCGGACGAGGCGATCAAGCGGCTGCGGGCATTCGACTCGGCGGGCGTCTTGCCGAACCGAGGCGACCTGGCGCGCTCGTACCTCTACGGCGCCATCACCTATGTCACGATCGGGGACATGTTCGACGACTGGCCGATCGGCTCCGATCGCAGGCAGGCGGCCCCGCCGCTCGGGCCGGCGAACATGTTCCAGGTGTACGACACCGCGATCGCCTACACCACGCGGGGCATCGCGATCGCCCAGGCGGCCGCGGACACGGCCATGGAACGCAACCTCACGGCGATGCGGGCGCGCGCCCGGCACGCGAAGGTGGTGTGGCAGAAGCTCAACCCCTTCACCGCCGCGACGCTGGCCAACCCGCTGGTGGACGACGCCGCGGCCGTGGCGGACGCCAACCGCGCCCTGCTGCTCGGCGCGGGGATGGCTGATTGGACGTACCAGTTCAATTACAGCTCGAGCACCGTCAGTACCGGCATCGGGTTCGAGGTGAACCAGCGACTCGAGAGCCGGCTCGGCGACCTGTACATCGTGCCCTCAGCGAACAACAAAAAGGTCCTCGGCTGCGACAGCACGATCGGCTGCCAGATCCGCCTCACCGACCCAATCGACGGAATGCCCGACCCGGTCCTGAAGAAGACAATCACCGCCTTCGTCGCCGGTGTGCAGTACGGATCCCTCACGGTCGTGTCGGAGCGGGAGATGTACCTCATACTCGCCGAGTCGCAGCTGGCACAGGGCGACTCGGTGGGCGCCGCGACGTCCATGAACGCGATCCGGTCGCTGAACGGGCTCACGCCGTACGACCCGCTGAACGCCGCGCATCCGCGCGCGCTCGCCATGTACCAGCACGAGCGCCGCGTGAACCTGTTCTTGCAGGGACGGCGGCTGGCGGATCACTACCGCTTCGGCGTGCCGGCGGACAAGTGGCCGATCAACGCCGAAGCGGTCACGCAGCCCGGAACGGTCTTCCCGATCACGAACACGGAGCGCCTGGCGAACTGCTACATCAACGGGACGTGCTAACGGCCTAGCGCCGTTTCCGTCCCCCCAGCCGCGGCCGAACAGACCGCTCGGGCCGGCGTACCGCCGCCTCGAGCGGTTTCGGCTGCAACGGCGGTACCGAGGGCTCGAACCCCGGGATGACCTCCCGCGGGAACGCCTGTCCGATCAGCCGCTCGACATCCGCCATCAAGAGCCACTCGTCCGGTGAGATCAGGGTCAAGGCGAGGCCCCGCGCGCCGGCGCGCGCCGTGCGCCCCACGCGGTGCACGTAGACCTCGGCGTCGGTCGGCACGTCGTAATTCACCACCATCCGGATGCCGTCCACGTCGATGCCGCGGGCCGCGATGTCCGTGGCAACCAGGATCTCCGCTTCCCCGGAGCGGAACTGGTCGAGCGTGCGCTGCCGGTGGCTCTGCGCCTTGTCGCCGTGCAGCGCGTTGGCGGCGATGCCCTCGCGCCGCAGGTGCGTGACCAGCTTGTCGGCCCCGTACTTGGTGCGCGTGAAGACGAGCGTCTGACCCGCGGGCTTGGCCTTCAGAATCGACGCGAGCGCGCCGCGCTTCTGCAGCTTGTCGACCGCGACGATCACGTGCTCGATCCCTTCGGCGGGCTGCGCGCGCCGGCCGATCTCGACCGACGCGTGCTCGTTCAGGGCTCGGCGCGCCAAGGCGTCTACCTCGGGAGAAATCGTGGCCGAGAAGAGCATCGTCTGGCGCTCGTCGGGGAGGGCGTTCAGGATGCGCCGCACGTCGGGGGCGAACCCCATGTCGAGCATCCGGTCCGCCTCGTCGAGCACGAGCACCTGGAGCTTCGAGAAGTCGACGTGCCCCCGCTCCATATGATCGAGCAGCCGGCCCGGTGTGGCGACGACGATGTCGGCCCCGTGGCGCAGCGCGCGGGTCTGCGGCTCCATCCCCACGCCGCCGTACACCGCGGCGCCCTTCACGTGGGTGTGGCGCCCATACGCCCGGATGCTGGCGGCAACCTGCTCGGCGAGCTCCCGGGTGGGCACGAGGATCAGGGCGCGCAGCACGCCGTGCGCGCCGGCCGACAACCGCTGCAGGATCGGCAGCAGGAACGCCGCCGTCTTCCCGGTGCCGGTCTGCGCGGAGCCGATCAGGTCGCGGCCCGCGAGCGCGAGCGGGATCGCTTCCTGCTGAATGGGGGTGGGGTGCGCGTAGCCTTCATCGGCCACGGCACGGACCAGCTCGGGCGCGAGGCCCAGAGTTGAAAATGGCATGATACGAGATACTCCTTCACTGCACACACGCGCGCTGCGGGTGACCGTGTGTCACCACGTCGCAACGTCGCTGATTGTGAACCTGGGGAATGAGACCGGGCGTGTGTACAGCGCCGGAACCCGCTCCTGAGCGGGACCGTCCTACTGAAAGGATGCCAGCTCGCGGTTCTAAGCGGGAGAAAGGTAACCCCTTGGCATCCGAAAACCAAGGGCCACGCAAATACTAGGCGCACCGACGCACAGAGGGCGCCAGGACTTCGGCAACGGGACAACCTGTTCCCGACAGCCTGCTCCCCGCGGTGCGCCGGTGCGTCTAGTAGTTGCCTATCCTAGTGCGAACCTGCAGCCGTCGGCTCCGTCCCCCACCACCACATCCGCGGCAGCGTTCTTTGGCGGGGCCACACCTCGTTCAGCGTCTCCCCCTCATACAGCCGCCCGTTTTTCATGACATACCGAATCGTATTCGTGTTGTGAATGTCCTCGAGCGGATTCGCGTCGAGCACGATCAGATCGGCCAGCTTGCCCGGCTCGAGCGAGCCCAAGTCCTGCTCGAACCCGATGGCGTGCGCGCCGTCCCAGGTCGCCACCCGCAGCACTTCGAGCGGGGTCATGCCGCCCGCCGCCATCGCCCACAGCTCCCAGTGGCAGCCCAGGCCGTCCAGCTGCCCGTGGCACCCCATCCCCACGAAGCCACCGGCGCGCAGGACCGCCGCCGCCGACGACGCGATGCGCGGGAAGACGTACTGATTGTCCCGGAACCACGAGCGGCGCTCGGCGCGCCGGTCGATCTCCTCGTGCGGAACGAAGCGCCGGATCTTCGCGTCGTCGTGGATGTCGAAGCGCTCGTAGAAGTAGTTCTCCGAGAACGGACCGCCGTACGACACGAGCAGCGTGGGCGTGTAGTTGATGCCCGACTGCGCGATCAACTGCACGGCGTCCTGGTAGAGCGGCATGATCGGGTAGCTGTGCTCGTGTCCCGGATAGCCGTCGAGGGCTTCCGTCAGGTTCATCTTGAAGTCGAGACCGCCCTCCGTCGTGGGCATCAGGTTCAGCTCTTTCGCGGCCATGATGACCCACTGGCGCTGCTTGCGGTTCCCGGTCATGTACTCCTTGATCGTGTGGATGCCGTAGAACTCGCTGTAGCGTCGCAGGGCGTTGCGCGCATCGTCCAGGCTCTGGAAGTTCTCGTCCCAGAAGACGCCCGGGCCGGTGTGATAGATCCGGGGACCGAGCAGATCCCCGGTTTCGACTTGATCCGAGTAGGTCAGGACGTCGGTGGTCGCGGTCTGGGGATCCCGCGTGGTCGTCACCCCGTAGGCGAGGTTCGCGAGGTACTGCCAGACCTGCGACTCGTGAATCCCCCACCCGCCGCTCGGCCAGGGGTGGGCGTGGACGTCCACCAAACCGGGGATGATCGTCTTGCCGGCGACGTCGATGATGTGAGCACCCGCCGGCGCCTGGCCGCGGGGCCCGACCGAGACGATACGGTTGTCGGTGACGACGATGTCGCCGTTCTCGATCACCTCGTCGCCCTTCATGGAGACGATGCGCGCGCCGCGCAGCACGACGGTGCCGCGGGGGACGTCGCGCGGGGCGCGAATCGTCACGTCGACGCGCGGCGGCTCGTACGCCGGGAGCTTGGCGAGCGAGTCGGAGCGCGCCTTGAGGCGCTTCTGCACGGAATCGGGAAGGGCTTTGACACTGTCGCCCTTCAGCGAGTCGGCGCGGATCGAGTCCGCGCGCGCTTTGATCCGGCCGAGCGAGTCGGCGACGACCGGATCGTACCGGAAGAAGGTGCGGCCGATGGACCAGTACACCGACTTCGCGTCCGGCATCCAGCCGGCGAAATCGCCGCCGACGCGCGTCAACCGACGAATCGGGAATGCAGCGCCCGACGTGTCGGACACGCTGATGCTCGGCGTCGGCCCGCCCACGAGCGGCAGCGTCACGAGGTAGACGTTGTTGCCCGCCTGGGCCAGCACCTGGTCGGTGTCGGGACTGATCAGGATCTCGTCCGCCGGCTGCGGCTCGGAGCCGGGACCGGGATAGGTGTAGCCTGTGACCTTGAGGTGCGCGCGCCGGTCGGTGCCGTCGTAGCGGATCGAGACGAGGCCCTCGGGCCCCGCGTAGTAGTAGATGCGGTTGGCGTCACGGGCAAAGTGCGGCCGCCCCCATCCATCATAGGGGGCGATTCGGGTGGTGGGTCCTCCAGCGGAGGGGAGCCAGACGAGCTCGTAGCCGGGCCCGAAGTGCGCGGTGAGCCGCTGGCTGCGCGGTCCCTTCACCGCGACGATCCGCTGTCCGTCGGGCGACCAGGCCGGCGTGTCGTAGAACGCCCCATCGGCGGTGAGCCGCACCGCCCCGCCGCGCCCGTCGGCGCGGGTTTTGTTGATCGAGCCGCCGCCGTTGCTCCACGTGACGTACGCCAGCCACTGTCCGTCGGGAGACCACGTGGGCACCTGTTCGTGCACCGTGTCGTTCGTGAGTCGGCGCGGCGCGCCACTCGGCAGATCCATCACGTAGAGCCGGTCGAGCGCGCTGAAGGCCAGCCGCTTGCCGTCGGGTGACGGCGACGCGTTCCGGATCTGGCGCAGGAGCACGGCGCCCGTATCCACGCGATACGCGAACCGCACGAGCGGGCCGAGGGCCTGCGCGACGCGGGCCGTGAACGGAACCGCCGTCGCCCGGCCGGAGGGGACCTCGACGCGCCAGATCTTCCCGCCGTACGACACGACGATCGCCTTGGAATCCGGCGTGAACGAGAACCCCGGGTAGAGGTCGCGCGTGAAGCGTGACTCCGCATCGTCGCGCGTCACCGGATACACGAGCCACTGTTCGTCGCCCGTCTGGAGGTTGCGCAGGCGCAGACCCGTCTCCGCGTCGTAGCGCGTGGCGTAAACGAGCCACGTGCCGTCGGGCGAGAGCACGGGACGCATGGCGCTCCCGTAGAGGTCCGTTTGCGTGTAGATGCGGCCGGTCTGGCGGTCGTAGATGGCGAGCTGCCACAGCGGGTACTGCAGGTTGTAGCCGAAGCCGCCGCGGTGCCGCGACACCCAGATGTAGCGCGGGTCTTTACCGAACGCCGCGCCCAATGTGTTCATCGGGGGCGGCTGGTTCGGCCCCGGCTGCACGCGCAGCATCGCCGCTCCCGATCCGCCGTCCTTGTGGTAGAGCCACAGCTCGTACACGCTGCCCAGCACGCCGCTCGTGCGCGAAGCGACGATGTAGTTGCCCTCCGGCGTCCACTCCGGAGAGGCGTAGAGATTGTTGTTCCCTTTGGTCAACGCCTTCGTGTTCGATCCGTCGGCGTCGCACAACCAGATGTTCTCGGCGCCGCTCCTGTCAGAGAGGAAGACGATCCGCTTGCCGTCGGGCGACCAGCGCGGCTGGGAATCGAACGCCGGCCCGGAGGTGATGCGGGTCGCGGTACCACCCGTCACCGCCATCGTGTAGAGGTCCCCCAGCAGCTCGAAGACGATCGTCCTGCCGTCGGGGGAGACGTCGAGCGACGCCCACGTCGCCTCCGACGTCTCGAACTCCACCGTGCGCGTGGGCGCGAGGGGAAGCGAGTCGGTCTTTTTCTTTTTGGTCGAGTCCGTGGCCGGAGGGGGCGGCGCGGCCTGGCCGAGCGCGACGGGGACGGGGGGGAATGGGCACAGCACGGCGGCGGCGAACGTCGCGACGAGCAACCGGCGCATGGGGCGTTTCTCCGGAGTGACGAGAGCGACGGCGTGGTGAACGCGGGAACGTGCGCGCGAATTGAGAGACGGTCAAGGACGGTAAGGGGCGGTAAGGGACGGTAAAGGACGGTAAAGGACGGTAAAGGACGGTAGGGGTTAAACGCCCTTACCGTCCTTTACCGTCTCCTACCGTCCCTTACCGCCCCTTACCGTCAGATGCTCAACGCCCGCACCTGCCGCGGCGCCGGCTCCTGAGAGCGCAGCACGATCCGCATCGCATACGTGTCGAGATCGATGTCCCACGCCGCGATGCGGGGCCGCACGAACTCCTCGCAGTCGACGGGCGTCAGATCCTCCGGCGTGGCGTCGAGAAACTCCATCAGCTTCATTCGCTTCTCGAGATAGGTGCAGCCGTCCCGGCTCGCCGCGATCCGGATCCCGACATCGTCGTCGAGCTGCCGGCGCACGAACCCCTGCGCGACCTCGAGCAGCCGGCCCACGATCACGCGATCGAGCGGGGCGCCGTCCTTGCGGCCCAACCGCCGCGCCAGGTGGCGCGCCCGAACGGGGTCGCACAGCTCCAGCATGTGGCGCCGCACGTCGGGGTGGGCCCGCCGCCGGCTCTTCGTCTCACCTTCCCGCTCCGCCTTGGCGCAGGTCGGCAGGTCGTTGCGGTGCAGCTTCAGAAACTTGGTCATCGGGGCGTACACGTCCATCCGGCCCGGAGCCGGCGCACGCCGCCGGCCGGCGACGAGATCAGCGATGTAGGTCTCAGACACCTGAACCGCCTCGGCCAGTTCGCGGGGGGTGCGCTTCAGCTCGCGCAGTCGACGCCGGACCAGCTCACCGACTCTTACGGGGCGCTTCAGGGGGAGGGCTGCTGCCATGGGGACTCCTCGCGTCGCGGAATGAAACGCCCGCAGGGTGGAACAGTGTCCGCACACTGCGGGCTGCTGGAGGAGGAATATCGCTAGGATCGGCCTAAAATGGTAGTCTTACGCAGCAGTGCGCCCGTCCCTACCGCGATAATCAGCGCAAAACTGAACCACTGAATGGCGTAGGAGAGGTGTGGTCCGTCATCCAGTGACGGCGGCGGCCAACGCCGCGGCAGTCCCCTCCCCTGACGCGCGGGAGGGCCCGTCTGCTGGAGGAAGAACGGCAGCACAGCGTACGGCAACGAATCGCGAAGCGCCCGGGGGTCCACGTCGTCACGGCCCTGGGGGGGGTTGGCGGGCGGTGGGATAACGCCGAGTCCCTCGACGGTCGCGCTGTCGGGCTCGCGGTACAGCGCGCGATCGACGTGGTACGCGTCGGGCGAGGGGACCCAACCGCGGTCCACAAACACGGCGGAGCCGTCGGGGAGTCGCAACGGCGTGACCAACGCGACGCCCGGCGTGCCGTCGAAGCTCCGCAGGGGCCACACCCGCTCGCGGGCGAAGTCGTACACGCCGCGGGCGACGATCCGTCGCCCGCGCGCCGAGTCGGCCGCCACGCGGCCCACGAGATCGAGCGGGGGGAGGGCGAGACGCCCGACGGCCTCGGCGTTCCGAGCGCGGCGCTGTGCCAGGCGGTCGAGCTGCCAGAAGCCGAGACGAACGCAGACGGCAGCGATCGCGACCGCCGCCGCCGCTCCCCACGCATCGCGTCCCCGCACCCTCAACGCCTGTTCCGGAGCAGCGCGAGCTTCTCCCCGCGCGGGAGGCGCTTGATCGCCGCCTCGCGGCGCAGCGCCGCCCCGCGGTCGGGCAGCCCTTCGCGATACGCGAGCCGCACCGGGCGGCGCGACCGCGTGTACGCGCTGGCGCGGCCCGCGCGGTGCGCCGCGAGGCGGCGCGCGAGGTCGTTCGTGATCCCGGTATAGAGGGAGCCGTCGCAGCAACGCAGGACGTACACGATCCAGCCCGCCATGGTCGGAAACTAGCGGGGACCGCCGGGCGACGCCATTTTGCCCCGCCGTGACCCCTGCCACCACCCTCGACCGCCGCCGCGTCTTCGCGTGGTGCCTCTTCGACTTCGCGAACTCGAGCTACTCCGCCGTGATCGTCACCGCGGTGTTCAGCGTCTACTACGCCCAGACGATCGTCCAGAACGACGCGGGCCTGGGCGATCTGTGGTGGGGGCGGGTGATCTCGGCGTCGATGATCGCCGTGGTGCTCACCGCGCCGATCCTGGGCGCCGCCGCCGACCGCGCCGGCGCCCGCAAGCGCATGTTGTTCGGCTTTACGTACCTGTGCATCGCCTGCATCGCGCTGTATCCGACGATCGGGCCCGGCATGATTCTGTGGGGGTTTGCCCTCGCCGCCGTCGCGAATTTCGCGTTCGAGAGCGCGTTGGTCTATTACAACGCCTACCTCCCCGACCTGGCGCCACCCCAGCGGCGCGGATTCGTCTCGGGCCTGGGGTTCGGGATCGGATACCTGGGCTCGATCGCCGGGCTCATGGTGGCGCTGCCGTTCGTGGGGCGGGGCCGGTTCGACCTGATCTGGCTGTCGGTCGCGGCGTTCTTCGCGCTCTTCTCGCTGCCCGCCTTTGTCGCGCTACCGGCAGACCGGCCGACGGGCGTCCGTGCAGCGGCCGCCGTCGTCGAAGCACTCCGCCACGTCGGCCGGCTGGTGCGCGACGTGCGCGCCCGGCCCGAGCTGCTGCGGTTTCTGCTGGCGTACTTCGTGTACCTGGACGGCGTGGAGACGACGATCTACTTCTCCGGGATCTACGCGGCGAAAACACTGCAGTTCGCGACCCGGGAAGTCCTGCTGCTGTTCCTCGCGGTGCAATTGAGCGCGTTCGTGGGGGCGCTGCTGCTCGCCAACCCCACCGACCGGTGGGGTGCGAAGCGGGTCGTGTCGTGGAGCTTGATCGTGTGGGTGGCGGTCGCCGGGGCCGCCGCGCTGGCGCACAGCAAGGCCGCGTTCTTCGTCGTCGCCCTGATCGCCGGTACGCAGCTCGGCACCGTGCAGGCGGCGAGCCGCACCCTGATGGCGTCGCTGATCCCCACCGGCAAGGAGGCCGAGCTGTTCGGCTTCTACGCGATGGTCGGCAAGTCGTCCGCCGTGCTCGGTCCGCTCGTCTTCGGCACCGTGTCGTACGCGCTGCACGGCAACCAGCGCGCGGCCGTGCTCGCCGTCGGGACCTTCTTCCTCGCGGGACTGGTTCTGCTCCAGCGCGTGGTGCCGCCCGTTATTTCAGCTTCGCCTCGAGCTTGAACTCGACGTTCCCCTTCAGCGCCTTGGAGACGGGGCAGCCGTTCTTCGCATCCTCGGCCGCCTGCTGGAACCTGGCCTGATCGATCCCGGGCACCTGGCCCCGGGTCGCCAGCTCGATGCGCGTGATCTTGGGCGATCCCTCCACCGTTTCGAGCGTGCAGGACGCCCGCGTCTCGATGCGCGTCGCCGGAGTTCCCGCCTTCTCCAACCCGGCCGAGAGCGCCATGCTGAAGCAGGCGGCGTGCGCCGCCGCGATCAGCTCCTCGGGGTTCGTCCCCTTCACCCCCTCGAACCGCGTGCGGAAGGAATACGCGCCGCTGAACGCGCCGCTCTCCCCTTTGAAGCTCCCTTTGCCGTCCCGCAGCTTTCCTTCCCAAACAGCGGTGGCGTTGCTCGTCGGCATGGTCGGTGTCCTCGATATGGAGGGTCTGGAATCGGACAATCTGGCGAGGTTGCCCGTCGCGCGCTACGCTTCAAGTCCCCGAGAGCGTTACGGAGTGCACCCGATGGCCCCGATCAAGAAGCCGACGAAGCGCGCCGCCAAGCCGGCCACCCGTCCCCCCGCGCGCCAGCAGCCCGAGACGTTGCGGTTGCGCGCCCTCGCTCCCTCCCTGACGGCGACCGATCTGCAGCGCAGTATCGCGTTCTATCGCGACGTGCTCGGGTTCATGGTCGGGGAGGAGTGGCGGGAGAAGGGTGTGCTGGCGGGCGTCGAGCTCAAGGCCGGTGCCGTGTCATTCATGCTGAACCAGGATGATTTCGCCAAAGGACGCGACCGGCAGAAGGGTGTCGGGTTCCGCCTCTGGTGCCACACGGCGCAGGACCTCGATCGGCTCGCCGCCCAGATCAAAGCGCGCGGCGGCGTCCTGGATCAGGAGCCCAAGGACATGCCGTGGGGCGATCGGCTGTTCATGCTCTCGGACCCCGACGGCTTCAAGCTGAGCTTCGTGCAGGCGCGTTGACGTCGAGCGCGCTGGCGGCGCTCCGCGCCGTCGCCGCCACGCTGGTGCCGGACGGCGCCGCCGATCTCGCCGAGCGCGTCGCGGGCAAGATCGCGACGCTGCCCCGCCCCGCCGACCGCGCCGAGCTCGACCTCCTGCTCCGCGCGTTCCAGAGCCGCATTGCGAACCTGGCGCTCGCCGGGGTCGCCCGCCCCTTCAGCGCGATGTCGCCGGCGCGGCGCGAGCGGTATCTGCGCGCCTGGGCCACGAGCCGGCTGCCGCCACGCCGCAAGGCGTTCCAGGCGCTGAAGCGCCTCGTCACGGTCACGCACTACACCACGCCGGGCGCGGCTCGCCCGCTCGGCTACCCGGGCCCGCTCGGCCCGCCCCCGGCCGTGCCCAAGCCGATCCGGCCGCTCGCGATCCTCGCCGACGCGTCCCTCACATGCGACGTGGTGATCGTCGGCTCGGGCGCGGGCGGCGGCGTGGTGGCCGCCGAGCTGGCGGCGGCGGGGCGCGACGTGATCGTGCTCGAGAAGGGCGGCTACCGGAACGAGGCGGACTTCACGCACGAGGAGGGCGCGTCGCTGGAACGGCTGTACGACGGGGGCGGACTGCTCGCGACGCGCGACCTGGGCCTGGTGATCCTCCAGGGCGCGACCCTGGGGGGTGGAACGGTGATCAACTACACCACGAGCTTCGCGCCGCCCCAGAGCGTGCGGGAGGAATGGGCGCGTGACCACGGCCTGCGGCACTTCACCAGCCCCGAGTTCGCGCGATCGCTCGAGGCCGTGGCGCGGCGGATCGGGGTGAACACCGACCACGCCGCGCCCAGCGGCCGCGACCGCGTGCTGATCCGCGGCCTCGAGCGGCTCGGCTGGCATCACGGCCTCCTTCCACGGGACGTGCGCGGCTGCCCCCAGGACGACGGGTGCGGTTATTGCGGCTACGGGTGCCGCCTGGGTGCGAAGCAATCCACGCTCGTGACCTATCTGGCGGACGCCGCCGCGCGCGGCGCGCGGATCGTCGTGGACTGCGACGTGCGGCGCGTCACGATCGAGGCGGGCCGGGCGACGGGGGTCGAGGCGCGCGTGGGAGGGGGGCGGGGAGCGCACAGCCTCACGGTGCGCGCGCGCGCCGTCGTGGTGGCCGCCGGCGCGATTCACTCGCCCGCCCTGTTGCTGCGCTCCGCCGTGCGGCTTCCGGCGCTCGGCCGGCACCTCGCGCTCCATCCCGCCACCGCCGCCTTCGGCATCATGGACGACGACGTCCGCCCCTGGACCGGCACGGTGCAGGCCCACTACTCCGATCAGTTCGCGGACTTAGACCAGGGGTACGGCTTCAAGTTCGAGACCGCGCCGGTGCATCCCTCGCTCCACGCGCTGGCGCTTCCCTGGGAGCGGGGCGCCGAGTTCCAGGAGCGCATGGCGCGCCTCCCGCGCACGGCGCTATGCGGCATCCTGCTCCGCGACCGGTTCGGCGGCCGGGTCCGCGTGGATCGCGACGGCGCGCCGGTCGTGGACTACCGCCTGTCGCGCTACGATGCCGGTCACCTGCGGCGGGCGTTCGCCGCGGCCGCCGAGCTGCTCGAGGCGGCGGGGGCGCGGGAGATCTCGCTGCCCCTCGCGCGCTGGACGGCCTACCGCCCGAGGCCGACGGATTCGGCGGATTCGACGGATTCCCGCGCGGCGTGGCTCCGGCGCGTCGACGCGGCCGGGTGGGGTCCGAACCAGCTGCTGCTGGTCACATTCCACCAGATGGCCTCGTGCCGGATGGGCGTGAGCCCCCGCACGTCGGTCGTGGACCCGGAGCACCGCGTGTGGGGTGTGCGGGACCTGTACGTCGCCGACGCGAGCGTCTTCCCGACGTCGTCGGGGGTGAACCCGATGCTGACGGTGATGGGGATCGCGCACCGGGCGGCGCAGGTCGTCGCGGCCGGCTAGAAGAACACCGCGTACAGGCCCAGCACCGCGGCGATCACCAGGCTGCCGAAGGTCCAGTACCGGGGCGACGGGGTCAGGTCCACAAACGTGCCGCCGGACGCCAGCGCGCCCGCCGGAGCCGCCTCCCGCAGCGACACGGCGGCGACGCAGCCGGCGACCAGGACTCCGGCGATGAACATCTGGTTCAGGAAGGCCATGCCGGGCGCGACCAGCTTTACGCCCACCGTGATCGGCACCGTGACGAGCAGGCCGGTCACCGCCCCGCGCGCCGTGGCCCGCCGCCAGAACAGGCCGAACAGGAACACCACGCACACGCCCGGCGTGATGATGCCCCAGAACTCCTGGATGTAGTGGAACACCCCTGCGCCCACGCGGCCGAGCATCGGCGCCCAGAGCGTCGCGCAGGCGAGCACCGCGAGGCCGCTCCAGCGGCCGACGCGGATGAGGCGTGCTTCATCCGCCGTGCGCCCGCGCGCGCTGTAGCGGCGGTACAGGTCCATCGTGAAGATCGTGGCGCTCGAATTGATCATCGAGGAGAGTGTGCTCATCACCGCCGCGAGCAGACCGGCAAAGATCAAGCCGGCCACGCCGCTCGGCACGATCGCGGTGATGAGGAACGGATAGGCGGTGTCGGGGTTTCCGATCCGGTCGTGATACAGCGCCCACGCGATGATCCCCGGGAGCACGATGAGAAAGGGGAGCGCCACCTTGACCGCCGCGGCGAACAGGATGCCGTGCTGGCTTTCCTTAAGGCTCCGGGCGGCCAGGGCGCGCTGGGTGATGTACTGGTTGCAGCCCCAGTAAAACAGGTTCGCGATCCACAGCCCTCCGAAAAACACGCCGAACCACGGCAGCTCGGGGTGGTTGAGCGGCAGCACGGTGTGGAACTTCTCGGGCGCCGCCTCGAGCAGCTTCCCCACGCCGCCGATCGCCCGGAGGCCGAGCACGAGCGTCACGACGCCGCCCGCGATGAGGAAGAGGAACTGCACGAAATCGGTGAAGACCACGGCTTTGAGCCCGCCGTAGATCGTGTAGAGGCCGGTCACGCCGCACAGCAGCGCGATCCCGATCCACACCTTGACGCCGAACAGCGTGCTCAGCGCCAGCGCGCCGGAGTAGATCACGGTCGCCAGCGCGACGAAGATGTAGGCGAGCAGGAGGTAGAGGGCGAGTACCCCGCGGGCGTGCGCGTTGAAGCGCACCTCGAGGAACTGCGGCATGGTGTAGATGCCGTGCCGCAGGAACGTGGGCAGGAACCACCACCCGACGAGCACCAGCGTGATCGCGGCCATCCACTCGTAGCTCGCGATCGCCAGGCCGTAGCGATACCCCGACCCCGCCATGCCCACGAAGTGCTCCGTGGAGATGTTGGTGGCGATGAGGGACGCGCCGATGATCCACCAGCGCAGCGCGCGGCCCGCGAGGAAGTAGTCGGCGGTATCGTCCTCCTTGCGGGCCAGGTAGAGGCCGACCGCGATGGTGATCGCGAGGTAGACGCCGAAGATGACGTAGTCGGGCGTGCCGAGTCGCATGCCGATCTCAAGAAAAGGGGCCCGATATGATATCGGGCCCCGCTGGTTCCCGTCAGTAGGGGCACGGCATGCCCTGCCCCTACTTGTCCGGCCGGTTCTCGTCGTCGATCAGGTCGTCGTCGGTCTGGGTCCCCGCCGCGGGGCCGAAGCCGGTCTTCCCCGGCCGGTCGGGGAGCGTGACGAGTACCTCGCCCACGTTGTTGTCGTAGTTGCTCTCGAGGAGCTGGTGGCAGAACCCGTGCGGGTCGACGTGTGGGCACGGCTCCCCGGGGGCCGCCGTAAAGGGCGGATTGACCGTGATCCGGATGAGGTATTGGCCCGGCGGGACCGGCGCCTGGTTGTCGCCGCCGTCCAGCACGAAGTACTGCCCGCCGAGCGACTTCACGTACGTGTCGGCGTAGCCGACGCTGATCCCCTGAAAGCCGTGCCGCGTCCTGGTGCCGCAGCTGCGGTACACCCAGGACGTGACGCCGCCGTCCGTCTCCCACGGCGTGATGTCGAGCATGCAGAACCCGCGCTTGGCGGACTTCCACACATGTCCGGTGGCGGGATCGATCAGCTCGTACGTGGCGTAGTGGCGGAAGTGAAAATGGTTGTGGCAGGACGCGAACTCGAAGAGCCCATCTTGGTCGCTGAAGTCGCCGTCCCCGTTCGGATCCATGTGGGCCAGCGGATCGCCCACGAATACATCGGCGTCCCCGATGTTCGGCGTGGTGACGGTGAACCGCACAACGCGATGCTCGCCGGCAAGCACGCCCCCCTCGATGACGCTGCACACGCCGGCGTCGAAGGTCTGGTCGTACACGACCCAACTGGTCGCCAGGCGTGGCGCGTCGACGATGAGATCGGGGATGCCGTCGAGGTCCTGCACGTGGGCGAATTGGGGAGCGGAAACGGTGGAGCGGTCCAGCGGACTACATGCCGCGAGCACGGGAGCCGCGGCCAGACATGCTAGCAATGCGCGGTGCATAGGCGATCCTCCTGAGGCGAGGGGACGTTCCCCTGCGAACCTCGCCACGCCTCCGCAGCGCCGTCAACTGGTGCGGCGTCGCCACATGACGCACTACTTGGGCTCGACCGGCATCCCCGCGGCGCGCCACGCGTCCCACCCGCCGACGAGCGCGCGCGCCTTGGGCCACCCCGCCTGCTGCAGCTCTCGCGCCACCCGGGCGCTTGTGGCTTCGTTCGCTCAAGCGCAGTAGGCAACCAGCCAGTCGTGCCGCGGCAGCGCCAGCTCCGCCGCGCGCCGCGCTGCGCCGTCCGGAGGCAGGCGCAACGCGCCGCGGGCCTTTTGGTCGCTCTCGGTCCACGCCCGCTCCTTGCGCGCGTCGAGCAGCACGACCGGCTCTCCGCGCGCCTGCAGCTCCTTCAGCTCGGCGAGCGCGATTCGCTCGCGGCGCGCAACGGGTTCTGCCGCGGGCTCCGCCGGTGGCGGGGCGCGCTCGCCACCCGGCTTCCGCCCCAGCATCAGCGCCCCCCCATGGACGACGACCGACAGGAGGACGACGAGCGCCGCGGGCGCGAATAGCCGGTCGGCTCCCGGCAGGCCGGCGAACACCGGGAGCAGGACGAGGAGCAATGTCGAGAGACCCCGGGGCCCGAACCACACGATCAGCCGGCGGCTGCGCGGATCGAGTCCCTTCCGGGGGAGGGCCGCCGCGAGGACGGACGACCGCAGACCGAGCGCCAGCACAGCGAACGCGAGCCCGCGCCACGTGATCCCCGCGAGCCCTGTCCAGATCAGCGAGCTGCCGAACGCCACGAACGTGAAGAGCAGGAACATCTCGGCGGCGGCCTGGCCGAAGTCGAGGAAGCAGTCGCACAGCTCCGCGTCCGAGGCCGCGATGGTGAGGCCCGCGGCGAACGCGGCGAGGAATCCACTGCCGTGCGCCGCCTCGGCCAGCGCGTACGACGTGAAGGCGAGGCCCAGGGCATACAGAGACTCGTAGTCGCGCCGCACCCCCACCCAGCGCCGCATGCGGTCGAGCAGCACGACCCCCACGAACCCCACCGCGACTCCGGCCCCCGGCCCCACGACCAACAGGTTGAGCGCCGCTCGACCCCAGTTCCCCGTCGCACTCCCGCCCAAGAGCGCCATCGCGACGAGCACGATGGGCAGCAGGACCAAATCGTTCAGCCCGCTCTCGAGCGACAGCACCTGGCGCGCGGCGACCGGCACATCGCCGCTCCGGAGCAGCCCGCGCATCATCACGGGATCGGTCGAGGCGAGCGCGGCACCGAGGATCGCCGCCGGGCCGGGCGCGAGACCGAGCAACCCCCAGGCGGCCACCGCGATGAGCCCCGCCGTCACCAGCGTCCCGGGCCCCAGGACGAGGCGGACGAGCGTGCGGTGGCGCCGCACCTCGCGGATGTCCACGGACACGGCGTCCGTGAACAGCACGAGGACCAGGCCGAGCGTCGCGATGGTCTCGAGGATCTGGGAATCGAGGCCGAAGTCCACGAGCCCGAACCCGAACACCCCGATCACGAGGCCGAGCAAGAGGAAGAGCGCGACTTGGGGGAACCGAGTGCGCTCGACGACCCCGGAGAGCAGCGCCGCGACGACGATGACGACGCCGATGAGGGCGAGAGTGGCGGTGTCCATCAGTGCATGCCGCCGCCCGCCAGCTGCTTGACGAGGTCGCCGAGGACGGCCTTCGCGTCGCCGAACAGCATCCAGGTGTTGTCCTGCACGTACAGCTCGTTGTCGATGCCGGCAAAGCCCGGGTTCTTGCTGCGCTTGATGGCGAGCACCGTTTTCGCCTTGTCCGCATCGATAATCGGCATCCCGTAGATGGGACTGCCCTTGGCGTAGCGCGCGGCGGGGTTCACGACGTCGTTGGCGCCGATCACGAGCGCGACGTCGCACTGCGGCATGTCGGGATTGATCTCGTCCATCTCGACGAGCGCCGTGTACGGGATGTTCGCTTCCGCGAGCAACACGTTCATGTGGCCCGGCATCCGCCCGGCGACGGGGTGGATGGCGAACTTGACCGAGATCCCCCGCTTGGTCAGCTGGTCGTACAGCTCGCGCACCTTGTGCTGGGCCTGTGCCACCGCCATGCCGTATCCCGGGATGATCACCACGAGATTCGCCTGCTCGAGCAGCTGCGCGGCGCCCTCGACGGTCTCTTGCTTCCAGGCTTTCTGCTCCCCGATCGCGGCTGTCTTCTGCACGGTGCCGAACGCGCCGAACAGCACGTTGGCGAACGACCGATTCATCGCGCGGCACATGATGATCGAGAGGATCAAGCCGCTCGAGCCGTCGAGCGCGCCCGCGGTGACGAGGAGCTTGTTGTCGAGCACGAAGCCCATCGCGACGGCCGAGAGGCCGGCGTAGGAGTTGAGAATGGAAATGACGGTGGGCATGTCGGCGCCGCCGATCGGGATGATCAACAGCACGCCGAACAGCACGGCCAACCCGACGATCCCGTAGAAGACGTGTCCCGACCACGCAGCCGTCGGGTGCACGACGACGAGCACGCCCAGCGCCACGGCGATCACCAGCACGCCGATGTTGACGACGTTCTGTCCGGGATAGGTCACCGGTCGCTGCGGGATCCACTTGACCTCCTGCAGCTTGCCCGCCGCCATGAGGCTCCCGGTGAATGTCAGGAACCCGAGGATCACCTCGGCCACGATGGCGCTCATCCGGAAGGCGGTGAGCTGCGCCGGGTGCTCCGTCAGGCCGAGGAAGTACTCCGCCGTCCCGACGAGGCCGGCCGCGAGCCCGCCGAACGCGTGGGACAGGGCGGTCCGTTGCGGCACGGCCGTGAGCGGCACCTGGGAGAGGGGGACGCCGACCAGGAACCCGGCCAGGATCGCCAGCACGACCCATCCGTGGTGGACGATCTCGGGCTGGATCCAGGTCGCCAGCACGGCGACCAGCATCCCCGCGACCCCCGCCCCGACACCGCGGCGGGCCGTCTTCGGGTCGTTCATCCAGTGCAGGGCGAAAATGAACAGCGCGGTCGCGAGGACGGCGGCGACCTGGGCGATCGTGTTCGTCATTGCTTCTTGAACATCTTCAGCATGCGATCGGTGATCAGGAACCCGCTGACGATGTTTGTCATCGAAGCGAACAGCGCCACCGCGCCCAGAATGCGGATCGTCACCGGGTAGTCGGCGCCCGCGACGACGAGCGACCCCACGACCGCGATGGCCGAAATCGCGTTGGTGAGGGACATGAGGGGCGTGTACAGCAGCCGCGACACGCGGCGAATCACCCCCAAGCCGATGAAGGTCGCGAGCACGAACACGAACACCATCGACCAGTAGTCGACCGTCGGCGATGTCATGCTTTCTTTACCTCCCCGGCGTGGGTGACGCAGGTCTCGCGGATGATCTCATCCGAGAAATCGAGATCGAGCCGGCCGTCCCGGACAACGTGCAGCAGGAAACTGGACACGTTCCTGGCGTACATCTGGCTCGCGTGGTTGGGGAGCGTGCTCGCCAGGTTGAGGGGCCCGAGGATCGTCACACCGTCGCGGTGCACCTCGGTCCCCGCTTCGGTCAGCTCGCAGTTGCCTCCCGCCTCCGCCGCCAGGTCGACGATCACGGACCCGGGCTTCATGCCCCGCACCGCGTCGGCGGTGACGAGGCGCGGCGCCGGCTTGCCGGGAATCAGGGCCGTGGTGATCACGATGTCGGCGGCCTTGACCTGCTCGGCGAGAAAGGCCAGCTCGCGGCGGTGCGTCTCCTCGGACAACTGCTTGGCGTAGCCGCCGGCGGTCTCGGCGCTCTCGGTGATCTCCATGGCCAGGAAGCGCGCGCCCAGGCTCTCCACCTGCTCCTTGACCGCCGGGCGCACGTCGAACGCCGAAACGACGGCCCCCAGGCGGCGCGCCGTGGCGATCGCCTGCAGTCCGGCCACGCCCGCGCCCAACACCAGCACGCGCGCCGGCGCGAGGGTGCCGGCGGCGGTGACGAGCATCGGGAAGAAGCGCGGGGCGGTCGTGGCCGCGAGCAGCACGGCCTTGTAGCCCGCGACCGTCGCCTGCGACGAGAGCGCATCCATCGGCTGCGCGCGAGTGATGCGCGGGAGCAGGATCAGGCTGAACGCCGTGATCTGGCGGGCGGCGAGCTGTTGAACCAGGGCCGGCTCCGCGCCCGGCTGAAAGAACGCGACGAGCGCGGCGCCCTCCCGGCACAGGGCGACCTCCGCCGGCGCCGGTGGCTGCACTTTGAGCACCACGTCCGCCTGTCCGAGCAGCGCGGCGCGGTCGGCGACGACGATCGCGCCGGCAGCGGCGTACGCTTCCTCCGGGCAGAAGGCCCCGCTCCCCGCGCCCCGCTCCACCAACACGGAGAGGCCGCCCTTTACGAGGCGGCCTACCGTCTCCGGGACCAGCGCGACCCGCCGCTCGTTCGCGGCGGTCTCTTTGGGCACGGCGACCTTCATGGCACCTCTCGGTCAACCCCGCGGGAGCTGCGGCCGCTCGCGCTGCTGCGCCAGCATGCGTTCAGCGAAGTCCACGCGCTCCGCCAGCTCGTTGAACTGGCCGCGGAGCGCCTCGAGTCGATCCTCCAGCTCCGCCATGCGGCGCTCGGCGGCCCTTCCTCCTCCCGCAAACCCAAACCCCGGGGGCTCGTCCACGCCCCAGTTCCGCAGCGGCAGGTCGTCACGGTCGCGGAAGTCGCCGGCGGCGAGCAGCACCAGGTCGTAGAGCCACCACATCCCGAACCCGCCGAGGGTGCAGATCATGGCCAGCCCCGTGCCCGGCTTGCCGACGTAGAAGCGGTGCATGCCGAGCCATCCGCCCACGACGCCGAGCACGAGCGCGACGCCCCGCGAGCGCTTACTGACCGGTGACGGCTCGGCGGCGTCGGTCTCGCCGGTGTAGGCGTCGAGGGGGGGCAGCGGCATGCCCGATACTACGGGCGGCCGGCGGGGGCGGCAAGCAAGTGACGCAGCGCCGGTTCGAGAGCCTCGAATTGAAACCGGAAGCCCGACCCGAGCAACCGGGCCGGCAGGACGCGCTGGCCGCTCTGAAGCAACGCCGCGCCCTCCGCGCCGAACATGAGGCGCAGCGCGAGGACCGGCACCGGGAGCGCCGCCGGGCGCCGCAGCACGCGGCCCAGCGTGCGCACGAACTCGAGGTGCGGGACCGGGCGCGGGGCCGTGATGTTGACCGGGCCCGCGAGCGCGTCGGTGGCGATGGCGTGCGCCATCGCTCCCAGCACGTCGTCCAGTGCGATCCAGCTCAGGTACTGCGACCCACTGCCCACCGGCCCCCCCAGGCCGAGCCGGAAGGCGGGGAGCATCCGGGCGAGCGCGCCCCCGGATGGGGTCAGCACGACGCCGAACCGCAGGTTCACGACGCGCACTCCGGCCGCCGCCGCGGGGGCGGCCGCCGCTTCCCAATCCCGCGCCACCTGCGCCAGGAAGTCGTCGCCCGGCGTGCTCCGCTCGGTCAGCTCCTCCGCGCCGCGGTCGCCGTAGAACCCGATCGCCGAGGCCGCGAGCAGCACCCGCGGCCGCCGCGCCAGTCCCGCGATCGCCTCGCTCACGAGGCGCGTTCCGCGCACGCGGCTGTCGCGGATGCGGCGCTTCTTGGCGGCGGTCCAGCGGCCGAAGACATTCTCACCGGCCAGGTTGACGACGACGTCGCAGCCGTCGAGCGCGGCGCGATCGATCGTGCCGGCGGTGGGATCCCACGCGATCGCCCGCTCGCCCGGGCCCGGAACGCGGCGGACCAACGGCACCACCTCGTGCCCGGCAGCCGCGAGCCGGGCCGACCAGGCGGAGCCGATCAGTCCCGTGGCGCCGCTGATGACGACCCTCATTCGGGAAGGACGGCCTCCGCTTCGATCTCGACCAGCATCGCGGGATCCACCAGGCGCGTCACCGCCACCAGCGTGGCGGCGGGCCGGATCTCGCGGAATACCTCGCCGTGCGCGCGCCCCACCGCTTCCCAGTGCGCGATGTCGGTCACGTACATGCGGGTGCGGACGACGTGCTCGACGCCGGCCCCAGCCTGCGCGAGCGCCCGCTCGATGTTCTTCAGGGCCTGCACCGCCTGGGCGTACGGGTCGCCGGCGCCGACGATCCGTCCGGCGGCGTCGGTCGCGGTGGTGCCCGCCACGTGCACCACCCGCCCCACCCGTACCGCGCGCGAATAGCCCACCACAGACTCCCACGGGGCCCCGCTCGAGATGTTCTGGCGCTTCACCGCTCGCCCGCCACGACGTTCCACGTCACGTGCGACGGTGCCCCGGTGGACTTGGCGTCCGCGATCCGCTCGTCGGTGGCGCGGATGATCTCGTCCACGCCGGCGGGTGGATTGAGAAAGGTCACGCCGCCGATGCTGATGACGAGCGGCCGGTCGGCCGCCCGGATGTCGCCGAGTCCTGCGCGGAGCTTCTCGAGCACGAGCCGCCCCGGTGCCGACGGGGTTTCGGGCAGGAGAATGATGAATTCATCCCGGCCCAGGCGGGCGACGAAGTCCGTGGCGCGTAGCGCGGCGCGCAGGGCCGCCGCGGCCGACTTCAGCACGCCGTCGCCTACGCGGTGTCCGAGATCGACGCACGCCACCGTGAACGGGTGCCGATACCGGCGGGCGCGCTCGATCTCGGCGGTGGCCGCTTCCCGGAAGGCGCGGGCGTTGCGGACGCCGGTCACGTCGTCGGTGCGCGCCAACGCCCGCTCGCGCGCCAGCGAGCGGCGTAACGCCACGATCACCCCCACGAGTCCCCCCAGCGCGGCGACCGCCAGGACCAGGATCAGCGCCCAGTCGCGCATTGTGCATCCCTCCGGATGGTGCGACCTTCCGACAAAGCTACACACGGAGGAGTCATGAGCGAGAAGCAGCAGTTCCTCAACACGTGGGAGCGCGAGTCTGCGGTCACCCTGAAGGTGCTGCGCGCCTACCCCGCGGCGAAAGCCGACTTGAAGCCCCATGAGAAGGCGCGCGCCGCCAAGGACCTGGCCTGGAACTTCGTGTTCGAGGGGGTCGGCGGCGGTCAGGCGGTGGAAGGGGAGTTCAAGTTCCCGCCCCCGAACATGCCGCCCAAACCGGGCAGCTGGGACGGCATCGTGACCGAATGCGAGCGGGCCTTTCGCTCGCTCGCCGACAAAGTCCGCAAGGCGGACGACGCCTATCTCAACACGACGGTGAAGACGTTCACGGGCCCGAAGCAGCAGAGCGACACGCGGCGCCTCGACTTCCTCTGGTTCCTGTTGATGGACATGGTCCACCACCGGGGGCAGCTCTCGGTGTACTTGCGGATGGCGGGGGGCAAGGTGCCGTCGATCTATGGCCCCTCGGCGGACGAGCCCTGGCAGTAGGCCTCACCCCCTGGGCAAGCGATTTACCGGCAGAAAGCGGATAGATCGCGGTCTCGCAGCACGCTATGTTTTGCCGCGTGAGCCCCGCTACCGCTTCTACCCTGAGCCCCACCGAGCGCTGGCGCATCGTCCTCGCCCGTGACCGTCGCTACGACGGCAGTTTCGTCTATGCGGTGCGTTCCACGGGCATCTACTGCCGCCCCTCGTGCGCCAGCCGCCGCCCGCGGCGCGAGCAGGTCAGCTTCTTCCCGATCCCCGAGGCCGCCGAGCGGGAGGGCTTCCGCGCCTGTCGCCGTTGCCGGCCGGCCGACCGGAACGGCGCCGACCCTGCGGTTGCGCTGGTGCGGGAGGCGTGCCGGCTGCTCGACGCCCCGGACCCACCGAAGCTCGACCTGCTCGCGTCCCGGCTCGGCACGAGCCCGCACCAGTTGCTGCGGGCGTTCAAACGGGTCGTCGGCATCACACCCAAGGCCTACCGCGACGCCCGCCGTGTGGCGCGGTTCAAACACGAACTGAAACGGAGACCGCACGTGAGCCCAGCCGTCTACGAAGCCGGATACGGGTCGCCGAGCCGCGTGTACGAGCGCGCCGACGCCCAGCTCGGCATGACCCCCGCGACCTACGCCCGCGGCGGGGTCGCCACGGACATCGCATTCGTCGTGGTCCCCTGCTCGTTGGGCCACGTTCTCGTCGCCGCCACGCCCCGCGGGGTGTGCCGGGTCGGCCTGGGCGACGACGCCGCGGCCCTCGAGGCCGAGCTCGCCGCCGAGTTCCCTGCCGCCCGCATGCGCCGCGATCGCACGGGCCTCGAACCGTGGGTGTCGGCCGTCCTGCGGCATCTGGACGGACAGGAGCCGCACCTCGACCTCCCGCTCGACGTGCGCGCCACCGCGTTCCAGCGGCGGGTCTGGCAGGAGCTGCAGCGCATTCCTTACGGCGAGACCCGGTCCTACGCCGACGTAGCGCGCCGCATCGGCCGGCCCACGGCGATCCGGGCGGTCGCGCAGGCGTGCGCGAGGAATCCCGCCGCCCTGGTCATCCCGTGCCATCGCGTCGTGCGGGAAGACGGAGCTGTGGGAGGATACCGTTGGGGGGTGGATCGGAAGACAGCCCTGCTGCGACGGGAAGCCGAAGGTCACGCCTGACCGAACGCTGAAGCCGTGCGGACCTGTTTCGCTTGCCAGAGATGCCGGCGATCGTGCGCGACGACGAACCGAAAGTAGGCCCCGAGCGGCATTCGTAAGAGGCGGGTCACGGGCGACACGACCTTGACCCGCTTCAGATCCAGGCCGTCGGACCGCCGCACCCGCTCGGCCAGCCGATCCCGCACCGCCACGAACTCCGGCAGCACCTGCGCGAGCGCGTGCACGGCGGCCGGCGGGACCTCGAAGATGGGAAATGTCTTCATGCGCCGCTTGGGCGGCGGTTCCATCGAGCGGACCATCCAGTTCGCGAACCAGCCGTAGCGAAACGGGCCCTCTGCCACACGGCCCGTCGCACGCCCCTGCTCGATGGCGCGATCGAACGCCGGCAGCGTCCGCGTCACCGCGACGTTCAGGTGGACCAGGCACTCCGCCATGGACCAGCGCGCCGGACCCGGTCGCCAGTTGAACTGCGACTCGGTGAGGCCGGCACAGACCGCGTGGCCCTCGGCCTTGATCGCCTCGAGCTGACGGAGCAAGTCCTCGAGGTCGGGTGTCATGGTAACTCGAGCGTCTCGCCGGCCGGCAGCACGGCCCACCGCGCGAACAGGTCGCGGCGCTTGTCGCGGACCCGCCGGAGATCGTCGTCCGTGATCACACACGCACCCTTCAAATACGCATTGAGCTCCGCCGCCGACCACTCCACCCCGGCTGCGCGCTCCTGGTCGAAGAAGCCGACGATCTGCTCCGAGGCGAGCGCCTCGACGGGGAGCGGGCCCCGCGGCCAGGGGTGACCGAAATCGGTCAGGTCCCAACCCTCGGCCACCAACCCGTAGAATCCGCGGGAATGCCCCAGCACGGTCTCGACGGCGTAGTGCGTCAGGTCGTGCAGCGGAAAGAAGCGCCCCTGCTGCCCCTCCTGGCGCTGCCACGTCACGGAGCCGTCGGCCCGCCGGCAGCTCAGAGCCGCCGAGCCGTCGGTCTTCTTCTTGATCCGGATCACCAGGCCGCCCACGTCAGCCATGGGTTCATAAGCTAAGGGGATGTTGCGCGCGAGCGACAGGGCGACGCTTGCGAGGAGCGCCGATCGGCGCCAAGCTCGATCCGAGACTCATGCGCCCGCTGCTCCTCCCCGTCCTCGTTGGTTGCGGCGCGTTCGACGCCGCCGCGCAGACGTCGTTCGACGCGCGCGCGCGCGATCTCGTGGGTCGCATGACCCTCGAGGAAAAAGTCTCCCAGATGCAGGACGTCGCCCCCGCCGTCGCGCGGCTCGGCATTCCCGAATACAACTGGTGGAACGAGGCGCTGCACGGTGTCGCGCGATCGGGTACCGCGACCGTGTTCCCGCAGGCGATCGGTATCGCGGCCACGTGGGACGACAGCCTGGTGTTCCGCATGGCCACCGTGATCTCGGACGAAGCGCGCGCCAAGTACCACGAGTACACCCGTAACGGAAGCCGGCGGCGCTACCAGGGCCTCACATTCTGGTCGCCGAACATCAATCTCTTCCGGGATCCCCGGTGGGGCCGCGGCCAGGAGACGTACGGGGAGGATCCCTTTCTCACGGGCCGGCTCGCCGTGCAATTCATTCGCGGACTACAAGGCGACGATCCCACGTACCTGAAAACGGTCGCGACGGTGAAGCACTACGCCGTCCACTCGGGCCCCGAGCCGGACCGCCACCATTTCGACGCGGTGGTGAGCGAGCGGGACCTGCGGGAGAGTTACCTCCCGCACTTCGAGACCGGCATCCGCGAGGGCGGGGCGTACTCGCTGATGTGCGCGTACAACCGGGTGGACGGCAAGGCGGCCTGCGGCAGCGACATGCTGCTGCACGACATCCTGCGCGGCGAGTGGGGCTTCCGCGGCTACGTCGTGTCCGACTGCGGCGCGATCGACGACATCTACCGGCGCCACCAGATCGTCCCCACGGCGGCCGCGGCCGCCGCGCTGGGCGTGAAGTCCGGCACCGACCTGGAGTGCGGCCGCACCTACGCGAGCCTCGTCGACGCAGTCCACCAGGGTCTCATCACGGAGCAGGAAATCGACACCGCCGTCACGCGGCTCTTTCTGGCGCGCTTCAAGCTCGGCATGTTCGATCCGCCGGAAGCGGTCCGCTGGGCGCGGATTCCGTTCTCGGTGCTCGACCAACCGGCGCACCGCACCCTTGCGCGCCGGGTGGCGCGCGAATCGATCGTCCTGCTGAAGAACGCCGGCGGTCTGCTTCCCCTGCGCAAGGACCTCCGCACGATCGCGGTCATCGGGCCGAACGCCGATCAGGCCGAGATGCTGCTCGGCAACTACAACGGCACGCCGACCGACCCCGTCACGCCGCTGCGCGGGATCCGCGAAGCCGTCGGCAACCGCACGCGGGTGCTCTACGCGCGCGGCAGCGACCTC
>DASYRJ010000063.1:0-2273 GCA_036004525.1 Gemmatimonadales bacterium
TCCTTTTCGAGCGCGTCGGCGCGCACGTCCTTGGCGAGCGGCGTGTAGCCCATCAGTTCAACCGGGCGATGATGCCCTGCACCAGCGCCGTGAAGCGCGGCTCCGCCGCCGCCGCGACCGCGAGGATGCGGTCGACCGACGCGGGCTCGAGCGCGTCCGGCAGACACAGATCGGTGATGATCGAGAGGCCGAGCACGCGCATCCCGAGCTGCCGCGCCACGATGACCTCCGGCACGGTGCTCATCCCCACCACGTCGCCGCCCAGCGCGCGCAACACCCGGTACTCGGCGCGGGTCTCGAGATTGGGCCCCTGCACCGCGATGTACACGCCCTCGCGCAAGGTCACGCCCTGCTCCAGGGCCACCGCGTGCGCGAGCGCCCGCAGCCCGGCGTCGTACGCGTCCGTGAGATCGGGGAAGCGCGGACCGTCCGCCTCCCGGTGCGGCCCGACGAGCGGATTGTCGCCCAGCAGATTGATGTGATCGGCGAGCAGCACCAGATCCCCGGCCGACCAGAGCGGGTGCATGCCGCCGCTCACGTTGGAGACGACCAACGTGCGGGCGCCCAGCGCGTGCAGCACGCGCACGGGAAACGCGACGGCATCGAGGGCGTACCCCTCGTAGGAGTGGAAGCGTCCTTGCAGCGCCGCGACGTGCCGGCCGCCGAGCGTGCCGACGAGCAGGCGTCCGGCGTGGCTCTCGACGGTGGGCACCAGGAACCCCGGGATGTCCGCGTAGGGTATGGCCGCCTCGACGTGAATGTCCCGCGCCAGACCGCCCAACCCGGTACCGAGAATCACGGCGACCTCGGGGGCGGGGACGCGCTCGGTGCGGGCGTGAATCGCCCGCACGGCCTCCGCCACCATCACTACCGATCGCCCTCCAGGATGCGCAGCTCCGCCAGCTGGCGGTCGAGCAGCGCCCGGAATCCGGCGAGGTACGCAGCGAACTGGCGCTGCACTTCCGCCAGGCGCTGCCGCGTGTCCTCTTCGTCGCGGTCGGCCGCGTCGAGTCGCTGGCGGCCTTCGGCTTCGGCCTCGCGCAGGATCACCTGTGCTTCGCGCTCGGCGGACGTGCGGGTCTCTTCCCGCAGCTGTTGCGCCGCGACCAGCGCTTCGTTCATGGCGGTTTCGCGCTCACGAAACACGCGCAGCTGCTCGGTGAGCGCCGCGACCCGCTCCTCGAGCACGGACTTCTCCCGCAGCACCCGCTCCAGCTCCTCGGCGACGCGCATGCGGAAGTCTTCCACGCCGAGCGGTTCGTAGCCGCGCAAGCTGCGGCGGAATTCCTGGCGCCGCACGTCGAGCGGCGTCAGGTGGAAACTGTCGTCGATCACTCCACCGTCGTCCTCGCGCCGAATAGGGCGGTACCCAATCGGATCACCGTTGCTCCCTCCTCGACCGCTGTAGCGTAGTCGGCGGACATCCCCATCGAGAGGCTCGGTAGCCATACTTTTTCCTCCTCCTGCAACGCGTCCCGCAACTGCCGCAGGCCGCGAAACGTGCGCCGCTGGATTTCGACCTCGTCGGTCAACGGCGCCATGGTCATCAATCCTTCGAGTGCGAGCGATTCGAGCGCGGCCACCCGCCGCACCAGTGCCCGAGCTTCCTCCGGCGCGCACCCGCTCTTCTGCTCTTCGCCGGCCAGGTTCACCTGCACGAGCACCCGCTGCCGCACGCCCGCGGCCGCGGCGCGGCGCCCCAGCTCCTCGCTCAGATCCAGCGAGTCGACCGAGTGCACCAGCGCGAAACGGCCGGGCACGAGCTTCGCCTTGTTCCGCTGCAGGTGACCGATCAAATGCCACGTCGCGGCGATGTCGGGGACCTGCGACATCTTCTCCGTCGCTTCTTGCACGCGATTCTCACCGACATCCGCCAGGCCCGCCGCGACCGCCGCCCGGACCGCTTCGGGCCCGAACCCCTTCGTCACCGCGACGATCGTGACCCGGTGGGACCAGCCGCCGGCTGCCAACCGTCGCGCGATCTCGCTCTGTATGTGCGCGAGCCGCTCCGGCAAGCCGGCAAAATTCATAGCCGGGAATAGTACCGAACGGTCCGACCCGAAACAACCCGAACCTTAGGTTAAGCCTCGGTGGTGACCGCCGCGCTCAGGCTTTCCAGCCGTCGCACGGCCCCCGTGAGCACGTCCCGGACCTGATCGGCGGTGAGCGGGCGGTAGAGGCGCCCGTTGGAGGCGATGGAGATGGTCGACGTTTCCTCGGACACCACGAGGATGGTGGCGTCCGTTTCCTCGGAGAGCCCCAGGGCGGCGCGG
>DASYRJ010000064.1:0-25359 GCA_036004525.1 Gemmatimonadales bacterium
CCACCGCACCGCTCCAGCCGCTCCCCGAAGTATTCGAGCAGCATCCGTCGCCGGCACCGCCGCGTCTCGACGTAGCGCCGCATCGCCGGACTGAGGTCGCCCCAGGCGAGGTCGGCGCGGCGCCACAGCACCCGACACTCCGCCCGCCGACCGTCCCGCCCCGCCCGCCCCGCCTCCTGGTAGTAAGCCTCGAGCGTTCGGGGCGGTCCCCAATGAATGACCCGCCGCACGTCCGGTTTGTCGATGCCCATCCCGAACGCCGACGTCGCGACCACGGTCCCGACCCGATCGCCCAGAAAGGCTCGCAGCACCCGCCGGCGCACGCCCGCGGTGAGCCCGGCATGGTAGGGCGCCGCCCGTATGCCCGCCCCCCGCAGCAGCGCCCGGGTCACGAGCTCGGTGAGGCGTCGCGTCGGCGTATACACGATGGCCGCACCGCTCGTGGCCTTCAGCATCGTGCGGAGGCGCTGGAATCGCGCCCGGTCGTCGCGCACGCGCTCGACCGCGAACACGAGATTCGGCCGGTCGAACGACGTGACCACGACTTCCGCGTCGGGGATGCGGAGCACCGTCAGGATGTCGGCGCGCGCCGCGAGCGTGGCGCTGCCGGTGAGGGCGATCGTGGGCGGGCGGCCAAGCTGCGCGCGGAACACGCCCAGCCGGCGATACACGGGGCGAAATTCGTTGCCCCATTCGCTGATGCAGTGCGCTTCGTCGACCGCGAGGAGCGACACCGGTACGCCGGCGCCGTGCAGCAGCCGGACGAGGGTGCCGAGGCGCTCCGGGGCACAGTAGAGGAGCGCCACGCGGCGTTGCGCGACCGCGTCTTCGACGGTGCGACGCTGGGCTGCGTCGAGCTGGCTGTTCAGGTACGCCGCCGCGATGCCGCGACGCCGCAGCACGCCGACCTGGTCCTGCATCAGCGAGATAAGAGGCGAGACCACCAACGTCAGTCCCCCCGTTGCGCCGAGGAGCGCGGGGACCTGATAGCAGAGGGACTTGCCCGCGCCGGTGGGCAGGACGGCCAGGACGTTCCGCCCGGCGAGCAAGGGGCCGAGCACCTTGAGCTGGTGCACTCGGAAACGTGGATGCCCGAACCGCTCCGCCAGCACGCTGCGCGCGGCGTCCAATCCTCCCCGGAACCCTGGCACAGCTGCCACCCTAGCATCCCGCGCCCGCGCCCCCCTACCCCAAAACCGCGCGCCGGACCACGTTTACGCGCCATGACGCGATTCCGTGTACTCCCTGTGCTGGCTCTCGTGATGACTTCGACGCTCGACGCGCAGACGATCCAATACCCGCCCACTCGCAGGGCCGACGTGGTGGACGACTACTACGGGACCAGGGTGGCGGATCCATACCGCTGGCTGGAGGACGTGGACTCCCCCGAGACACGCGCCTGGGTCGAGGCGCAGAATCGGGTCACGTTCGCCTACCTCGAGCAGATCCCGGAGCGCGCTGCGCTGCAGCGCCGGCTCACGGCGCTGTGGGACTATCCCAAATACGGCGCGCCGTTCAAGAAGGGCGGGCGCTACTTCTTCTTCAAGAACTCAGGACTCCAGAACCAATCGGTCCTGTATACGCAGGGCTCGCTCGCCGCGCAGCCCGAGGTGCTGCTCGATCCCAACGTGCTGTCGGCCGACGGCACCGTCGCGCTTTCGACGCTCGCGCTGTCCGAGGACGGGCGCCTGCTGGTCTACGGCACGTCGGGCAGCGGGTCCGACTGGCAGGAGTTCCGGGTCCGGGACGTCACCACGCGCCGCGACCGGCCGGACCACCTCCGATGGATCAAGTTCTCGGGCGCCACGTGGACGCACGATGGCGCGGGGTTCTTCTACAGTCGCTACCCCGAGCCGCCCGCTGGCGGCGCCGACCCGATGCTCGCGGTGAACCGCGATCAGAAGGTCTATTACCACCGCTTGGGCACGGACCAGTCCGCGGACCCGCTGATCTACGAGCGTCCCGACCAGCGCGACTGGGGTTTCGCCGCGGAGGTGAGCGCCGACGGCCGCTACCTCGTCATGTCGGTCTGGCTCGGCACCGACCGTCGCAACCGCGTTTATTACGCCGATCTCGGCGACCCGAGGCGCCCGCGCCTCGATGCTTCCGTCGTGCGCCTGCTCGACGACTTCGACGCCGGGTACGAGTTCGTCGGCAACGACGGGCCGGTCTTCTACTTCGCCACCGATCTCGCCGCGCCGCGCAAGCGCGTGATCGCGGTCGACACGCGACACCCTGAGCGCAGCGCATGGCGTGAGGTGATCCCGCAGGCCGACGACGTGCTGGAGGGCGTGCAGATCATCCACGACACCTTCGTCGCGCGCTACTTGCACGACGCGCACTCGCGTCTGCGGCTCGTCGCGTTGGACGGGCGGCCGCTGCGCGACCTGGAGCTCCCGACGCTCGGCTCGATCGTCCAGGTCAGCGGGGAGCGGCGCGATACGGAGATGTTCTACGCGTTCACCTCGTTCCTGTACCCCACCACGATCTTCCGGCACGACTTCACGACCGGCCAGACGGGCGTCTTCAAGGCTCCGGAGATCGACTTCAACCCCGCGGGCTACGAGACCGTTCAGGTCTTCTACCGGAGCAAGGACGGCACCCGCGTGCCGATGTTCCTCACCTACAAGAAGGGGTTGCGGCGCGACGGCTCGAATCCGACGTACCTGTACGGCTACGGCGGGTTCAATGTGAACCTCACGCCGGCGTTCTCGATCGGCGTGTTGGTCTGGCTCGAGCTGGGCGGGATCTACGCGGTCCCCAACCTGCGCGGCGGTGCCGAGTACGGGGAGGAGTGGCACCAGGCGGGGATGCTCGGCCGGAAGCAGAACGTGTTTGACGACTTCATCGGCGCCGCGCAGTACCTGATCGCCGAGGGGTACACGTCCCCGCCCAGGCTAGCCATCGGCGGGGGCTCGAACGGCGGTCTGCTCGTCGGGGCGGCGATGACGCAGCGTCCCGACTTGTTCGGCGCCGCGGTGCCGGCCGTCGGCGTGATGGACATGCTGCGGTTCCACAAGTTCACGATCGGCTGGGCGTGGGTCACGGAGTATGGGTCGGCGGACAGTACGGCCCAGTTTCCGTACCTGTATGCCTATTCGCCGTTGCACAACCTCAAGGCCGGCACGCGCTATCCGGCGACGTTCGTGACCACCGCCGACCACGACGATCGGGTCGTCCCGGGCCACTCGTTCAAGTTCGCCGCGGCCCTTCAGGCGGCGCAGGGCGGCCCGGCGCCCGTGCTGATCCGCATCGAAACGAAGGCCGGTCATGGCGCCGGCAAACCCACCGCCAAGATCATCGAAGAACAGGCGGATCGGTGGGCATTCCTCGTGCGCAGTTTGGGGATGATGGTACCCGTCGGGACGAGGCAGTAAAGGGGACCGCCTCTGACCGCCTCTTATCAGCCCGCATCCTTCCAGTCGATCGCGTGCGTCCGGCCGCATTCCGGGCACTTCGCTTCCTTCAGGCCCTCGGCGACCACGTCGCGCTTGCCGCACGACGGGCAAACGAGATGCGGCTCGCGCACGACACTCCAGGTCTTGGGCACCTCCTTGCGGATCTCGAGGTCATCGCGCGGGACCCGGACTTCGACATGGTGCACGTCGAGCACCACCCACTCTTTCTTCGCGTCCTCGACGACGCGGTACCAGGCGCCGCGGCGCAGCCCTTGGTTTTCGGCCTTGTTGCCGCGACTGCGCGCCCACCCGATGTCAACCATGGCTTGCCCCACCTCCCCCTCCCCCTCGGACGAGCACGAGAATCGCGGCCTGGGGGACGACCAGGTACGTCTTGCCCTCGAACGTGATTTCGACGGCGGCCTTCCGGAAGAACAGGGCGTAGTCGCCCACTTCCGCCTGCATCGGCAGGTATTTCACTTCGGCGCCGTGGATTTTCCACGGCTCTTCGTCCATGCTGGCTGGCTCGGCCATGGGCGTCCCCGGCCCCGTGGCGACGATGCGTCCCCCCTGGACCTGGCGGCCTTCGAGCGCGGTGGGCGGCAGGTAGAGGCCGACGTTGGTGCGTTCCTCCCCTTCCGCCGGCGTGACCAACACGCGGTCGCCAACGACAATGAGGCGCTTGGGCGTTTCGTCCGGCACCTCAGATGAGTAGCGCCGTTCGGGCATTTTACGCAAGTCGCACGCCCCCCGTGACCAGCATCACCCGACTGGCGCTTGACAGCAGCGGGACCCTCGTTATCAATGTGTCCCGACTTCGCGCGGCGCGCAGCGCCCTTCCAGCCGCCATCCGAGCATTCCCACCCCGAGTAGGGGGGCACATACATGCAAGACCCCGTTGGCAGGCTTCAGAGCCAGCAATGGAGTGACATCCTCTCCTCCGTGGTGAGCTGGATCTGGGCGGGCGTATCATGGATCATCGATTGGCAGGCCGTGGTGTTCGCGTGGCTCCTGAGCGGGGATTCGTTCTGGGCCATCGTCGCCAAGGCGTTGCTGCTCGTGCCGCCCGCCGCGGTCCTCGTCCTTGGGGTCTGGGGGACGATGGTCTCCCTGTACACGATTCCGTTCCGGCTGGGCAGCACCGGCTCGCTGCTGACGGGACTGCTGATGTCCTGGTGGGACGCCGCCCGCATGATGTGGTTCTACTGGGCCGGCCTGGTGCGGTTTCTCGTCGTGTTCTTCGGCTGGCTGTGGGGGCTGCTCAAGCTCGGCGTGCAGCTCGTGTGGGGCACGTTGAAGGGGGCGGTTACCTCGCCGCTCGCCATGCTCGACGCGACGTCGCGCCGGCCCGGTGTGCCGTGGGCGGCGTTCTTCCTCCTCATCGCGTGGTCGGCGATCGAAGCCACGATCTTCACGTTCACCCTGAAACCGACGATGAGCGAGCTGCTCGCGGACCTCACGGGCTACGAGGTGAACGCCTTCTTCCTGACCGTCCTGCTGTGGCTGTTCCTGTGGGTGCTGATCGCGGGCAGCTTCGCGTGTATCCAGGTCTTGAACGACGCGATCAAGGAGCGGCAAGTCGGGCAGATCGTCTTCATGATCCTCGTGGAGATCACGGTCGCGATGTTCGAGGTGCTGTTCCTGTACCGCGAGCTGGTCGACGCCATCACGCCGTGGCTGGCACAGCAGGGGATGCAGATGGGCGTGGTGGGAACCCTGCTGCTGGCGTTCTTCGCCTGGGTGGGCGTGCGCGGGATGACCTGGTTCCTGTTCGGGCGCTTCGGCGCGCCGGCGATGCTCGGCCTCCTCGGGCGGCAGGCGTTTGCCGTGGCGGGCAGCGGCGGTGCCGGCGGCGCCCCTGTGGAGATGGATTTCTGGAAGGGGCCGATCAGTGCACTCAAGGCCGAGCGTGAGTGGTTCAAGAAGGAGGGCCGGGAGGTCTTCGAACTGATGTCGTTGCCGATCCTCCAGCTGCTCGCCGCTGGTTTCAACTTCCTGATCGTGCTGGTCAGGGGACGACCCTGGTTCGAGCTGCCGTTCCGGTCGATCGATGACGTGCTGGCGAGCACGCCTTTTGCCGGGAAGCACGCGGCCGAAGGGAGCCACTGATGCGCCGCCCGCTGGTGGTGCCCGTGGCGCTCGCGCTCACGCTGGTCACGTGCCAGCGGCCCGCGAACGCGCCGCCCCCCCGCTCGACGCTGGTCATCGGCCTCGACGTGTCGGGATCTTACCGCCAGAGCCCGTACTTCGACGAGGCCATCCAGTTCGCGTCGCTGTACATCTGGGGTCACTTGAACGCCGCGGGCGAGCTCAAGCCGGTCACGGATCTCTTCGTCGGCACGCTCGGCGGCGAGCGGGTCGGCGAGCCCAAGAGTTTTCACCCGATCCAGGACTTCACCGGCAAGTCTCCGGATCAGATCGCAGCCGACCTCCGCGGCTGGTTCCCGGAAACGGACCCGCTGACGGATTTCAACGCGTTCTTCCAGCGGGTCTCGGTGCACATCAAGCGCCAGAACCTCGTACTTTCGCCGCTCAACATCGTGATGTTCTCCGACGGAATGCCCGATATGCCCGGCGCGCGCCGCATGTCGCCGGCGGAGCTGTACTCGAAAGTCGACATGAGTCCGCTGGAGTATCTCTCGCGCAGCGTCAGCGTGCGCCTGCTCTACGCCACGCCGAGCGTCGCGCAGAATTGGGAGCGGTTGGTGAAGCGTCAACGCGTGCGGATCTGGACGCAGGACGAGCAGGTGATGCAGGGCTGGAAGCGCCATCTGAAGGCCGGTGCGCCACCCGAGCGTCAGGACTCCGTGTGGAGCTGGATGGAGCAGATCGTGGACTTCCGCGTGCGGCGGGGCAGAATCCTCTGAACACGTGAGCGGTAAGCAGTGCGCGGTGCGCGGGACGCTCTCCCGCGTACCGCTCACCGCTCACCGCTCACTGCGCACCAGTTGCACCCACTCCTCCGGCCTCACCGTATCGTGCGGCACGAGCGCGCGCCACAACTTGTACCGCAGCTTTGCGAGGCCGTGCAGTTCGCGGCCTCGCTGCACGAGGGGGATCAGCCGCGCGGCGCGCCGCGCGAGCCCGGCGCGGGTCGTGCGCCAACGCCCGCCGTCGCGCGGGCGGTACTGTGCCCAGCCGATCGACCCGCACAGTCCCGCGGGGCCGAAGTCGTCCGCAGCCAGCAGCTCCTCCACGAACACGCGAATCGGTCCCTCGAAGCTGTGCAGCACGTCGTGCATTGCCACGATCGCGCCGTCGGACAGGTGCCGGCGGAAGAGATCGACGTCCTCCTTGGCGCCGGCATAGGTGTGGTCCCCGTCGATCCAGAGGACGCGGATCGGCCGGTTCCAGGACCGGGCCAGATCGCGCGAGAAGGTGCGATGCACCTCCACGGCGCTCTCGAGTCGGGCGGCGCGCAGCGTCGCGCGGAAATCCTCCCACGACGACGCCTGCCCCGCGAGATCGGGATCCGTCACCGACGGAGCGGTATGGGGATCCACCGTGACGACTTGTCCCAGCCCGTACCGGCTCGCGACCGAGGCGAGCCCGACGGTCGACTTTCCCTTGAAGCTGCCGATCTCGAGGATGACGGCGGGGGGAGGGACCGGGCTGCAGGCCGCGGCGAGGGCGAGAAACCGGGCCTCGCGCTCCGTGAGGTAGCCCGGCGCCGCGCGCACGCGCGCCCAGGCCTCGTCGATCGCGGCCGGGAGGTCCGGGGGCAGTCCGGCTAGCAGTGGCGGTCGAACGCCGCGATGAGGTCGGCGGCGATCTCCGGCGCGGGCCGACCCTCGATCCGTCGCCGCTCGAGCATGAAGACGAGCGCGCCGTCCTTGAGCAGCCCCATAGACGGCGACGACGGCGGGTACCCCGTGAAGTAGCTGCGGGCTCGCTCGGTCGCGGCGACGTCCTGCCCGGCAAACACGGTGAACAGCCGCGCCGGGCGCCGTGGGTGGTGCGCGGCGAGGATCGCGGCGGGCCGCCCGTTGCGCGCCGCGCAGCCGCACACCGAATTCACCATCACGAGGGCGGTGCCCGGTGTCCCGCGCAGCGCCTCATCCACCGCTTCGGCGGTCAGGAGCTCCGCGAAGCCGGCCCGCGTCAGCTCCTCGCGCATTGGTTGGACCAGTTGCGGATCGTACATCACAGGCCTCTAAAGGTAATGCACGACTCACTTGTCGAGGAACGCGGACAGCGCCGCCCGGAAATCGGGCGTCTTGCGGCTGACGGCGTTCACGTCGGCGCCGAGCTGGATGCCGGCCTCGAAGCTCGAGCCGTCGAGCTGATAGAATTGCTGTTTCGTGAGGGCGAGGGCCGTGGGGCTCGCTGCCGCGAGGGCCCGCAGCACTTCGCCGGCCTGATCCTCGAAGTCGGCGTCCTCGTACACGCGCGAGACCAGGCCCGACGCGGCGGCCTCGCTCGCGTTGAGCAGACGGCCCGTCGCCGCGAGGTCGAACGCGACTTTTTCCCCCACGGCGCGGCGCAATATGGTCATCACGATCGCCGGGACGAACCCGCGCTGGACTTCGGGATAGCCGAACTGGGCGGATTCCGCGGCGAGCACCACGTCACACCCGGTGGCGAGGCCGCAGCCGCCCGCGAGGGCGCGGCCCTGGACGAGCGCGACCACGGGCTTCGGCACCTGGCGCATGCGGATGAACAGTCCGCCGAAATGCAGCGCCGCCTCGCGGTTCTGCTCGACGGAATGGTCCGCGGAGGCCAGCAGCTCCTTCAGATCCATGCCGGCGCAGAAGTCCTGCCCGGCCCCCCGTAGCGCGACGACCCGCACCTCGGCGTCCAGATCGGCGCGCTCGAGTGCCGCGAGCAGCGCGTCGATCATCGCGCGGTCGATCGCGTTGCGCTTGTCGGGGCGGTTCAGCGTCGCCGTGAGCACGCCACCCGCCACCGCGGTCAGGACGCGGTCGCTCCGTTCGGTCACTTGGGCACCTCGATCTCCATGCGCAGCAACGCCGTGGAAAACACCTTGCCCTGCGCGTCGGTCTTGAGCGAGATCGTCCCACCCCCGTCCAGCGCTCCATGGAGCAGGAAGTTCAGGGCCCGAAGATTGGGCAGCTCGAACCGCTCGACCTTGCCCGTGATCATCCCCTTGAAGTGGCGCGCGACCCGCGCCGCCGTCACCTGCTTGACGAGGAGCGGATAGTACTTGGGGTGCTTGGCGATCAGACCCACGTTGGCCGTGTCGCCCTTGTCACCCGAGCGCGCGTGGGCAAGCTCCAGGAGTCGTTTCTTCACACCTCGACGACCTCCACCATCGGCTTGACCACCTGCTTGTCGATCAGCGCCGGCCAATAGGCGACGATCTCTTCGGGCTTGGGCCGCCCTCCCGCAAATCCCGTGACGCTGGGCGGTCCGTTGAGGATCAACGGCGCGAGCTCCCGCGTGAATCGCTCGACGGGGGCCTGCTCCCGCGCCCGCACACCAATCCGCAGCTGCACTTCGGGCAGCGTCGCGCTGTCCACGGCCTCGCGCCCCAGCCGGCCGTGCGTCGCGTCCACACCCAGGAACTCGGTGTGGATCGCCTCGAACGCGAGCCCCAGGCCCTTCAGTCGCTCGCGCAGAATCCGATCTGCCGCTTCGGCCTTCTGGAGCGCGTCGGGCCACGCGTAGACCAAGGTGCCCACCGCCTTGTAGCCGTAGAAGTAGGCGACGGAGACTTTGAGCTTGTCGGTCGCGGGCTTCCCCTTGACCCCCGACACCCGCACGCGGTCCTTGCCCACTTGCGCCAGGTCGATCGTCGTGAAGTCGGCGACGCAATCGGGCGTGATGTACTCGCGCGGGTCTCCCATTTCGTAGACCAGCTGCTCCGTGACGCCGGGCACGCTAATCCTACCCCCGGTCCGCGGGTGCTTGACGATGTCGAACGTGCCGTCGGCCGATGCCTCCACGATCGGATAGCCGACGTTCGCCAGGTCCGGGATCGACTGCCAGTCCACGAGACAGTTCCCGCCGCTCGCTTGCGCGCCGCACTCGATAATGTGGCCCGCGACCGTTCCGGCGGCGAGCAGGTCCCAGGCGTCCGCCCGCCAGTCGAAAGCGTGGATCAGGGGCGCGAGGGTCAAGCCGGTGTCCGTCACGCGGCCGGTGATCACGACATCCGCGCCGCGCCGCAGCGCCTCCACCACGGGCCAGGCGCCCAGATAGGCGTTCGCCGAGACCACGCGGTCTCGCACGTCACGCAGCGGGCGCCCCGTGTCGAGGTTCCGCAGGTCGTGCCCGCGGCCGATCAACCCGTTCAATCGGTCGAGCAGGTCGTCGCCGCTGACCACGCCGATCTTGAGCTTGCTCTGGAGCCCGAGCCGCCGGGCCCCCTCTGCCACCGCAGCGGCGCAGGCGCGCGGATTCACGCCTCCCGCGTTCGCGGTGACCTTGATCCGGCGCTCGGCCAACACGGGGAGCATCCGCTCCATCAGCGGGAGAAAATCCTTCGCGTACCCGAGTGACGGATCGCGCGATTTCTGTTTCTGCAGAATGGACATCGTCACTTCGGCGAGATAGTCCATCATGAGGTAATCCACCGGCCCGCCGGTCACCTGACGGTAGGGGGCCTCGAGCCAGTCGCCCCAAAACCCCTGTCCCGCCGCGATCCGGACCGGCGATCTCACCGGACCCCGCGCTCCAACGCGGTGCGGCGGATCGCGGGCGCGGCCTCCTCCGCCCCCCCCCCGGTGCCCATGACCCGGGTCTCGAGCAGCGCCCCGAACCCGTCCGACAGCGGCAGCGCCGCCGGCGCGGTCGGCAACGCGAGCACGGCCCGCCCGCCCGCCACGACCGTCACGTCGATTGCGTCGCCGATGGGCCTTTCGGCGCCGAGGAACCGAATGCGGGCAGCGCCCTGCCAGGAGTGGCCGGGGAGCCGCGCGAATGCCGGGTACAACTCGACGGTCAGCGGTCGCCCGGCCAGCGCCGCCGGAAGCGCGAAGCTCAGCCGTCCGAACGCGTAGTTCACCGCCTCATTGGCGCCTGGCACCTGCTGGCCGGTCGAATCGTACACCGTGATGCTGAAGTCCGTGAGCTCGTCCCACAGATCCGGTGACAGCTGCACGTCCACTTCGACCCGGGTCTGCCCACTCCACGCCGGCGCGCGCACCAGCAACGTCTCGGCGGGCTCCCCACGACCCGAAACCGCGTACTCCCGCTCCGCCCCCACGAGCCGGTGCGTCGCGCGACCGGTCACCGTGCCATCAGTCACGCTCGACGCCTCCAGCCCTCCCGCCGACGCCCCGAGGGCGACCGCGCCAAGCTCTCCGCGGACTGTGACCGTCGCGGCCGCCAGCGGCGGCGCGACGATGTCCAGCTCGTACACGCCCGGTACGAGATCCTCCCCCCGCACGGTGATCACTGCCGTCCCGCCCGTGTCACCGCCGACCTCGACTTCGTCCGGGGCAGCCCGCGCGGGAGCGCCGTTGGGTTCATAGAGCCGCACCGTCGCCTGCTGCCGCGCCGAGTCGGGAACGATCACGGTCACCCGCAGCGTCGCGCCCAGGTGCGCCACGCGCAGGAAATAGCGCTGCACGGCGGCCGACGGGATGCTGCGCCCCTCGTCCTGGAGCGGTTTCGCGCTCAGGTCGTACGGGACAATGACGGTATTGACGAGCGTGAACAGCGGACCGGCCAGTGTGTCGCTGGGGTTCCGGGCGGTCACGGTCCCCACGTACAGGCCCGGGCCTGCAAGCGCGGCCCGCGAGTAGGCAACCGGGATCTCCGTCGTGCGCGGCGCCGCGTCGACGGTATTGGGCACCGCGAGCCACGCTGCGTCTGCCCGCAGCACGAACTGCGCCGCCCGCAGGCCGGCGATGTGGCGGACGGTGAAGATCTCGACGGTGTCCGCGGGGCCGGCAAAGCCGTCGCGCCGGTAGGCGGCGGACACGCCATTGGTAGCGCGGACGGCGTATTCAGATCCCTGGTGTCCCGCCCGGAGCCATTGATAGGCCGCCTCGAGCATCGGCAGTCCAGCCCCTTGGTCCACGGCCCGGCCTCCCCCGCCCCCGAAGCGCCGGGCGGAGACGCGGAGCGCCTGTGAGAGCTCTGACGCGCTCACCCGGCGCCCGTCCTGCGCCAGCGCCGAAACGAGGCACGCGATGAGTCCGGCAGCGTGCGGCGCCGCCATGCTGGTGCCGCCCTTGATCTCGTCCCCGGTTGCCCACGGCGGCACGACCGAAAACGCGACGCCGGGCGTTACCACGTCGGGCTTGGCGAGCTCGCCCCCCCGGGCGCTGAACCACGCGAGCACGTCGCGCGCGGGGGCGACACCGGGCTGCGGCGCTCGGGCG
Source organism: Gemmatimonadales bacterium (assembly GCA_036004525.1). Lineage (GTDB taxonomy): Bacteria > Gemmatimonadota > Gemmatimonadetes > Gemmatimonadales > GWC2-71-9 > 20CM-2-65-7. The sequence goes on from DASYRJ010000064.1 coordinate 11,690, forward strand.
AAGACGCCGGGGTACGACGCGCCTACGGACAGCACCAGGTCTGCCGAGCCGGGGAATCCCATCGTGGAGAGCCCGGGGCCGTCGTTGCCGGCGCTGACGGCGAAGACGACGTCGGGGTGGGTCAGCAGAAAGGCGTTGACGATCGAGTCGATGACCGCCCGCCCTTCGTGCTCGTTCCCGACGCCGAAGCTCAAGTTGAGCACGAGGGGCAAGTTGCGCTGCGCGGCGAAGCGCGCGGCGTAGTTCATCGCCCGCAGCATGCTGCCGTGGACGCTGACGCCGCCCCGCGCGTTGTTCGCGATCTTGAGGCCCAGGAGCTGCGTCCCCGGGGCGACGCCGTCGAAGCCGGCCACGTTGAACAGGTCGTGGCCCGCGGCGATCCCGGCGACGTGCGTCCCGTGACCCGACGTATCGAAGAACAGATCGAGGATCGGCGTGCCTTCCGCCTCGGCGAAGTTCGCGACGAGGGTGAGCGGTCGCGTGCCGAGCGCGATCGTCTCCCGCCCCTGCCGGTAGTCGTGCAGCGGCATCTCGTCTTCGAACGATCCGTCGAGGTTAGTGTCGAGGAACGCGACCCACCCGTCCGGCGCCTTGACCACGACGACTGGAAAAACGTCTGTATTCGTGCCGTTGCCGTTCACGTCGCCCGCGGGGGGGGGGCCGAGGGGCAGTTCGCGGAACACGCCCGTGTACCAGGTCGTGGCCGTCGTGAGGCGGCCGATGCGCGCGGCGCCTCCCCGGCGCCGCCCCGCGACCACGATGCCCCCGTCGGTGCCCGAGGGCGCTGGGGTGAGCGCGACGCGCCCCTCGCCCGAGAAGTCCCGCAGGTCCAGCACCTTCGGCGCGCCGGTGCTGGTCGTGATCAGGCCCGCGACGCCCGGATCGAGGCCGCTGTCGAGCACGGCGATGAGCACACCCCGCCCGTCATACGTCGGGTGCGCGGCGCGGAACGCTTCAACCCCCGTGCTCTTCAGCGGCATCAGGCCGAGCAGGAACGCGACCGGCGGCTCGACCGCCGGCTCCGCGCGCGTGGCATCAGCGGGCGCTCCCGGCGAGGGCGGCGCGACGCGGGGCGCTGGCGGGGTCGGCCGGTCCTTTTGCGGCGTCGGCCTGGTGTTGGAAGGGGCGGTGCCGCCGGCGCACGCCATTGCAAGCCAGCTAAGCAGCAGGACGAAGCGGATCATGGCTGGGGAGGCAGGCTGAAGGCCCCCAGATGGGGGCCGGTGAATTCGGTGGACACCTCGAGCAGGAAGGCGAGCGTATCGCGCGTCTCGTCGGGCGTCAGGATCGCGTCGGCAAAGCCGCGGGCGCCGGCGAACTTCGCGTCGAGCTGGTGCTCGTAGTCGGCGCGCATCGCCTCGACCGCGGCGGCATTCTCGGGGTGGGCGGCGTCGGCGCCGTACACGGCCTGGATCGCCGATTCACCCTCCATGACCCCCATGCGGCCCGTGGGCCAGGACACGATGAAGTCGGGATCGAACCCCTGCCCCGCCATCGCGTAGTAACCCGCGCCGGAGGCGTGGTTGACGGTCAGCACCAGCTTGGGCACGGTGGCGGTCGCCATCGCCTCGACGAACCGGGCGCCTGCCCGGATGATCCCCGAATGTTCGGCCTCCGTCCCGACCATGAAGCCAGATACGTCCTGGATGAAGAGCAGCGGCAGGCGCTCGCGGTCAGCATTCTCGATGAAGTAGGCGACCTTGTCCGCGCTTTCGGTGTAGATGATGCCTCCGATCTTGGGGGCCTCGCCCTTCTGCTTGGCCTTGATGACGCCGCGCGAGTTGGCGATGAGTGCGACGGCCCGCCCCTCGATCCCGCCGTGCCCGCAGATCATCTCGGGCGCGACGTCCGGTTGGAACTCGTCGAGGCGCCCCGCGTCGAGCAAGCACTCGAGCATCGCCCGGACATCGTAGCTCATGCGGTGGTCGGCAGGAATCAACTCGTACAGCTCCTGCGGGTCGCGCTTGGGCGCGGGATAGGTGCGGCGCGGCGGCGGCCCATGGGGAAGGCGCCCCACGTACTCGCGGATCCGCGCCAGGCACTCCGCGTCGTCCTTGGCGCGGTAGTGCGCGACCCCGCTGACGGCGGTGTGCGTCGTCGCGCCGCCGAGCGCCTCGGCATCCACGACCTGCCCGGTCGCGCCCTTCACGAGGTTCGGGCCGCCCAGGCCCATGAACGACGTGCCGTCGACCATGAAGATCACGTCGGAGAGCGCCGGCAGGTAGGCGCCCCCGGCAATGCAGGGCCCCATCACCGCCGCGATCTGTGGCACCTTGAGGTAGCGCCGCATGATCGAGTTGTAGTAGAAGATGCGCGCGGCGCCGTACTGCCCGGGGAACACGCCGCCCTGGTAGGGCAGGTTCACGCCGGCGGAGTCCACGAGGTAGACGATCGGGATGCGTTGGCGCATCGCGATCTCCTGAGCCCGGAGGATCTTCTTGATCGTCTCCGGCCACCAGGACCCCGCCTTGACCGTGGCATCGTTCGCCACCACGACCACCGGGCGGCCACCGATGCGGCCCAGCCCCGTGACGACGCCTGCGGCGGGAGCCTGCCCGTCGTACTGGTCGTAAGCGACGAGCAAGCCGATTTCGACCCAGGGGCCGTCGCGGTCGAGCAGGGCCGCCACGCGCTCGCGCGCCGTGAGCTTGTGCTGCTCGTGTTGGCGCCGGACGCGTTCCGGCCCGCCCCCCTGCTCGAGCCGTGCCTTCAGGGCCCGATACTCGGCCGTCAGCGTCTTCAGCCGACTCACGGGAAACAGGGCGTGGGGCGTGGTGCGCGGTGTGCGGGACTACGCGGCCACATGGTCCGCCGCCCACTCCTGGATGTACTTGATGAGCTCCGACGTCGGCGTGCCGGGGCCGAACAGCTTGCCCGTCCCCTGCCGCTCGAGCGCCGCCATGTCCTCCGGGGGGATGATGCCGCCGCCGGTGAGCAGGACATCGCGGCGGCCGGCGTCGTCGAGCAGTTTGCGGACGCGGGGAAACAGCGTCATGTGCGCGCCGGACAGGATGGACAAGCCGACCACGTCCACGTCTTCCTGGATCGCCGCCTGGGCGATCATCTCCGGGGTCTGGTGGAGGCCGGTGTAGATCACTTCCATGCCGGCGTCCCGCAGCGCCGCGGCTACGACTTTGGCCCCCCGATCGTGTCCGTCGAGCCCGGGCTTGGCGACCAGGATGCGGATTGGCCGGGAGCGGGGGGGGGGGGCATCAGCGGCGGAACCGGAGCAGGGCGGCGAGGCCGTCCACGGCGCGCCGCGCCTTGTCGTCGTACAGCACGTCCACCTGCGCGTGTTGGCGCAGGGCCTCCTCGACCGCGTCGTCGATCCGCGGGTCGTCGGCGTGGCCGTCGGCGAGCAGCGTGCGGACCTGGCCGCGCGCGAGGGCCTTGAACGTCGCCTCGATCCCGTTCACGGCCCATCCGGTCGCGAGCCCCTCCTTCACGGCGTCGGCGTGGGCTCGCTCCCAGGCGCGTTCGCGCTCTTCGCGCAGCGCCAGCGCCGCGTCGCGCACCTCGGCGGGGGTGACCCGCTTGGGGTTCAGCTTCACCACGCCCAGGACCAGGTCGTGCAGGTAGGTGTGCAGATGAGGGATGAGCGCGGCGGCATCCACGCCGCTCCCCGCCACCACGAGGCCGGACAGCGGCCGCTGGCTGTGGATCTGGAAGATCCGGTCTGCGACTTGGGCGTACAGCCGCTGCCGCTCGGTGCGAATCCGCATGTGGTAGTTGTGCTCGCCGGCGCTGCCCGCCGGCGCGCCCGAGCGGGCCATGACCTGGCGGGGGCCGTGGAACTTGCCGCCGCGCGACGCCTCCACGCCGGCGAGCGCGGTGAGCTCGACGCAGTCGAACGCAGTCACCTCGAAGAAACGCGCGGCGGTGCGGTCGCACGCGGCGACGAGAATGGTCCCGAACTCCTGCTCCAGTGCGACCAGCTCGCGGATCAGCGGCGTCCGTTCGACCGCGAGCCGCGAGCGATGCACGTGCGGGAGCGCCAGTACTTCGAAGAGGCCCAGGCCCCAGCAGGCGAACATCGCGATGCCACGCGACGGCGGGAGGTGGGTCGGCTCCTCGAAGTACGCCAACACGCGTTGCAAGTCGGCGGCGATCGCTTCCCGCTCGCCACGCTCGAGGGGTCTGTGCGCGACCGCGGCGACGGTCTCGCGCACGCGGTTCTTCATCTTGATGAGGTATTTGCCGCGCGTCTTGTCGCGCGGCTCCAGCTTCAGGTAGCAGCAGACCACCCAGTGCGGGCCGGGCTCGAGCGCCGCAAGCCGGGCCACCGCCGCGCGCACGTCCTGCACACTCGAGACGACGGGCAGGGCGCTCATGCCCTAGAAGAACACCGGCTCGCGGTAGGCGCCCCAGACCCGCTCCAGGGCGTGGCGAATCTCGTACAGCGTGCAGTAGGCGCGGGCACAGTCGAGCATCGGACCGATCACGTTGCGGTCCTGCTCCGCCGCCTCCCGCAGGGCCTGGAGGCTGCGCTCGACGCGCGCGGCATCGCGCTCGGCGCGGACCCGCGCCATGCGCAGCTTCTGCTCCTCCTCGGCGTCGTTCGACACCTTCAGGATCTCCACCGGATGGTCCTCGTCGGCGATGAACTCGTTCACGCCCACGACGATCTTCTCGCCTGCCTCCGCCTGGCGCTGGAACGCGGCCGCCGAGTGGGCGATCTGCCGCTGGAACCACCCGCTCTCGATCCCGCGGACCACCCCGCCGATCGACGTAATCTCGGCGAACAAGGCCTCCGCCTCCCGCTCCAGCTGGTCCGTGAGGGCCTCGATGAAGTAGGCGCCGCCCAGCGGATCGATCACCTCCGCCACCCCCGTCTCGTGCGCCAGGATCTGCTGCGTGCGCAGCGCCACCTGCACCGCCTGCTCCGTCGGGAGGGCCAGGGTCTCATCGAGCGAATTCGTGTGCAGCGACTGCGTGCCGCCCAACACCGCCGCGAGCGCCTGATAGGCCACCCGCACGATGTTGTTCAGCGGCTGCTGGGCCGTGAGCGTCACCCCCGCCGTCTGGCTGTGGAACCGCATCATCCACGAGCGCGCCTGCTTCGCGCCGTAGCGCTCGCGCATGTGGCGCGCCCAGATGCGGCGCGCCGCGCGCAGCTTGGCGATCTCCTCGAAGAAATCGTTGTGGATGTCCCAGAAGAACGACAGCCGGGAGGCGAAGCGATCCACGTCGAGCCCCCGGCTGATCCCCCGCTCCACGTAGGTGAAGCCGTTCGCCAGGGTGAACGCCAGCTCCTGCGCCGCGGTCGCGCCCGCCTCGCGGATGTGATAGCCCGAGATCGAGATGGTATTCCAGAGCGGCGTGTGCTCCGCGCTCCACTCGAACATGTCCACGATGATCTTGAGCGCCGGCTCGACCGGATAGACCCAGGCATGCTGGGCCATGTACTCCTTCAGGATGTCGTTCTGCACGGTGCCGCGCAGCTTCGCGATCGGTACGCTCTGCTTCTCGGCCGCCGCCACGTAGAAACAGAACAGGATCGCGGCCGGCCCGTTGATCGTCATGGAGGTCGAGACCTGGTCCAGCGGGATCCCCCGGAACAGCTCTTCCATGTCGGCCAGGCTCGAGATCGCGACCCCGCACTTCCCCACCTCACCCTCGGCCCGGGGATGGTCGGAGTCGTAGCCCATGAGGGTCGGGAAATCGAACGCCACCGACAGGCCCGTCTGGCCGTGCTCGAGCAGGAACTTGTAGCGCCGATTCGTGTCCGCCGCGCTGCCGAAGCCGGCGAACTGGCGCATCGTCCAGAGCTTCCCCTGGTACATCGTGGGATGAATCCCACGCGTGAACGGATACTCACCCGGCCGGCCGAGCTGGCGGGCGACGTCGGATGCTTCCAGGTCCGCCGGCGTGTACACCGGCTTCTTGTCGATGCTCATCCCGTGCGCCCTCCCCCTGCCGTTCCCCCCGCCACGCCGGCCCGCACCTGATCCAGGATCTCCGCCGCGACGTCGTACGGGCTTCGGCCACCGTGGGCTACTTCGTCCAAGCGCCCCGCCAGCAATTCCTCGGCCCGCGTCTCGTCCCAGATCCATTGCCGGATCGCGCGGTTCACGACCGCGCGCGTGCGCTCCGCCAGCCGCCGCTTGCGGCGCTGCGCGAGCTTCCCGCTGGCCGTCAGGTACGCGTAGTGCCGGTCGAGCGCGGCGACGAGCTCGGTGATGCCGTCGCCCTTGGAGGCGACTGTCATGAGGACGGGAGGCTCCCACAGGTCCGACGGCCGGACGGCCGGACGGCCGGACGGCCGTTCACCGGCTGCCGCCCGTCTGGCCGTCGGGCCGTCAGGCCGTCCGTGGTGCGCTGGCACATGCGCGAACGCATTCCCCCGGCGGATCCCCAGCATCACTTCGACTTCCTGCTTCAGCTTGTCCGCGCCGGGGCGGTCGCTCTTGTTGATGACATACAGCTCGGCGATCTCCATGACGCCCGCCTTCAACGTCTGGATGCCGTCGCCCGATTCGGGGACGAGCACCAGCACCGTGCTCTCCGCGGTGCCCGCGATGTCCAACTCGGTCTGGCCGACGCCCACCGTCTCGATCAGGATGCGGTCGAACCCGAACGCTTCGAGCACGTCCGCTACCTCTTCGGTGGTGGTGGCGAGACCGCCCACGGAGCCGCGCGTCGCCATCGAGCGGATGAACACGCCCGGGTCGAGGCTCGCCGATTCCATGCGGATGCGGTCGCCGAGCAGGGCGCCGCCGGTGAAGGGACTGGTGGGGTCCACCGCTACGACGGCGACCTTGAGACCCTGCGCCCGGTAGCACTGGATGAGCCGCTCGGTGAGCGTGCTCTTGCCGGCGCCGGGAGGCCCGGTGATGCCGATGCGGCGGGTCGTGCCCCGCCCCAGCCGGGGATGCACGTGGGAGAGTACCCGCTCGAACCCGTCGCGCTGGTTCTCCACGAGACTGATGGCGCGGGCGAGGGTCGCCGTATCTCCCCGCTCGAGTCCCGCCAGGATGTCGTCGGTGTGCATGCCTCCGGAAAGATAACGGGGACGGTGCGTTACAGCACGGTCCCGCGCAGGATGAGGCTCGCCGCCGTGAAATAGATGACCAGGCCCGTTACGTCCACGAGCGTCGCGACGAAGGGCGCCGACGCGCTCGCGGGGTCGAATCCCAGGCGTCGCAAGATGAACGGCAGCAGCGATCCGGCAAAGGTGCCGAACGTCACCACGCCGATCAGGCTGCAGAACACCGTGGCCGCGACCAGCCGGTAATGCTGGCCGTAGATGGGGCTCACCATCTGCCACACCACGATGCGCAGAAACCCGATGGTGCCCAGCACCGCCCCGAGGACCAGGCCGGCGGCGAGCTCGCGGCGGATGACCCGCCACCAATCCCGCAGCCGCACCTCGCCCAGCGCCATGGCGCGAATGACCAGCGTCGACGCCTGGGAGCCGGAGTTCCCGCCGCTCGAGATGATGAGGGGGACGAACAGCGCCAACACGACGGCGCGGGCGATCTCCGCCTCGAAGAAGGCCATCGCGGTCGCCGTGAGCATCTCGCCGAGGAAGAGCGCGGAGAGCCAGCCCGCGCGCTTCCGCACCATCCGGTGGAAAGCGGTCTTCAGGTAGGGGGCATCGAGGGCCGCCGAGCCGCCCAGCTTCTGGATGTCCTCCGTGGCCTCCTCCTCCGCCACGTCGGCCACGTCGTCCGCCGTCACGAGACCGAGCAGCACGCCCCGCGAGTCCACGACCGGCAGCGCCGATCGGTCGTACCGGCGCAGGACGCGCACGGCCTCGGTCTGGTCGTCGGTCGCGCGCAGGGCCACGAAGTTCCGGTCCATGATCGACTGGACGGTCTGCCGGGGGTCGGCCAGCAGGAACTGGCGGATGCGCAGGTCGTCGATCAGGACACCCTGCTCGTCAGTCACGTAGATGACGTTCACGGTCTCGGCGTCCCGGCCCACGCTGCGGATGTGCTCGATCGCGTGCTCGACCGTCCACTCGGGCTTCACCCGCACGTAGTCGGGGCTCATGAGCCGGCCGACCGTGCCCGGCGGGTAGTTGAGCATGGCCTGGGTGATGCGTCGCTCCTTCGGGCTCATCATGGCGATCAGGCCGCGCGCCACGGGCCCCGGCAGCTCCTCGAGGAGCGCCGTCCGGTCGTCGGGATCCATCTCGTTCAAGAGCCGCGCCGCCTGCTCGTTCGTGAGCTTGGAGAGGAGCGCCTCCTGGCTCTCCGGATCGAGGTAGGCGAAGACGTCGGCCGCGAGGTCGTGGGGCAAGAGCCGGAAGGCGAGCGCCTCCTGCTCGTCCTCGAGAGTCGAGAGGACGTCGGCGATGTCGGCGGGCTCCAGGACGACGAGCTCGCGGCGGGCCTGGTTGTAGCGGCGCGCGGCGAGGAGCTCCGCGACGTCGGGCGCGATCAGCGTTCCGAGCACGTTCCCCGTGGGGCGCCCGATGGGCGGCTCGCCCGGGCCCGCGCTCTCCGGCGGGGCGGATCCGCCGGCCTCCTCCTCGGCCCCGAGGTCGGGCGGGCACGGCTCCTCCTCGCCGGCCTCGCCGCGCGGCCAGTCCGGCCCGGTCACCTCACGACCTCCTCTTCTCGTAGCGGATCACGCGCACCTTCTCCATCGTGATCAGCACCCCGCAGTCGCGGATGAGCTCCTCCAGCACCGGCAGCACCTCCTCGATGCGCTCCGCTCCATCCACCGCCTCCACCAGGACCGGAAGGTCGGCCGACATCTCCAGCAGCTTTTCGGTGTGGATCACCGTCGAGGCCCCGAACCCGGCCTGGCCGTGGAAGACCGACGCGCCGGCCAGGCCGCGCGCCCGGAGCAGCTCCAGGATGGCCTCCCAGGCGGCGCGGTGTCCGACCCGGTCCGCGTCGCCGAGGAAGATCCGCAGCAACACCTGCTCGCCCTCGAGCTTCCTCATCGGGGGAGCCCCGTGAACATCCTCAGGGTCAGATAGCCCGCCGCGACCGCGGCCAGGCAGCCGATCAGCGTGAGCGTCAGGTTGAGCCCGGCGTAATAAAGCTCGCGCTCCCGCAGGAGCGCCAGCGTCTCGAAGCTGAACGTGCTCATGGTCGTGAAACCGCCGCACAGGCCCGTGCCGAGGAACAGCCAGAGGTCCGGCCCGAGGAGGAGCGTCCGCTCGCGGACCGCGAAGAACGCGCCGAGCGCGAAGCTCCCGGCCAGGTTCACGGCCAGGGTGCCGTAGGGAAAGACCGGCCCGAGCTTGGTCTGGATCAGCACCGAGAGCAGCAGGCGCAAACCACCGCCGATCCCCGACCCCAGCACGACCAGGAGGAAGCGGATCACCGTCTCCCGCCACTGGCCCATTCGGACCTCCGGCTCCGCAAAAAAAGACTCCTACCGACCCTCACGGGTGAAGTAGGAGTCATCAGCTCCCCGCAGGGAGCGGTGGCGAACCCCATCGCCGGGAATGTCGTGCGACAACCTAGGGCGGGAGTCGAGAGGGGTCAACCACGGCGGGTCGCCGACGGCGGAGCGTCGACAGATGGTGAAAAAGTCGACAGATGGTGAAAAAGAGGACGCGCGGCCTTCGGGGGAGAAAGTCCGCGCGCCTCGGAGGGGTCACGGGGTCCGGCGAACCCCGCCCCCTGTCTCATGCTCAGCCGACTGCGCCACGCCGGCTACGGCCGGCTGGACACGGCGTCGGGCGTCAGTCGTCGGGATAGGACAGCACCTTGTACTGGTTGCCGACATGATACACGGAGCCGAAGGGCCGCACGTCGTTCACGCGCTTCCCGTCGACCTCGACGTCGACGTGGCTGGTCTCGTCGAGCGTGAAGTTCACGAAGTCCTGGTCCGGCTTCTCGAAGCCTACGCTCAGGATGCGGATCCGCTTTCCGCCATACTGCCGCACTAGTAGCCGGAGGCCCTCCTCCGCGTCGGTGATGTGCATCGGCCAGACCTCGTCCCACAGCGCGTTGATCGGCGGGTGCGCGGCGGGGAAGGCCGGGAACAGGATGTCCCGGTATTCGCGGGCGTTGACCATGAGCGACCGCAGCCGCGTCGTGTCGTGCTCGGCCAGGGCCCGCTCCACGGTCCGCAGCAGCCCGTCGAGACCCGCGGCGGCTCCCGACAGCACGAGCCGGTCGGGAGGAAGCCGCGGGATGTCGTAGCCGCGCGCCGTGTCCGCGGGAGTGGCCGCTCGCTCGGCGCGGCGGTCCTCGAACGCGGTCGAGCCGGCGTTCCGGTCACAGCCGCCGACACCGAGCGCCAGACAGACGAGCAAGAGGAGGGGGTGCGAGCCGGACCGCTCGCGCCCCCTCCCTCTCGGCCTCCCCCGGGCTACTGCGTATCCCAGGTCGTCCACCCGTCGATCCAGTTGTCCGAGCCGAAGGCGCCCAGATAGGTCGCCGACCCATCGACGACCCCGGGACCGCTCGGCGTGGCGGCGCTGGCCGGGTCGAGGGCCGGCGAGCCCGACTGCGGCAAGGGGTTCGGCTGCGTGCCGTCGATCGGGTTCTCGTAGTCCACCGACGTGAGCTGCGGGTCGGCGAAGACGAAGGTGCTGCCGGCAAAGGCGTCGGCGATGCCGTCGGTGCTGTACACGCCGCTCGCGACGCGGTTGATGTTCTTCTCGATCGGGTCCGTGGCCGCCTGGGCAGCCGGGCTCCCGAGAAAGCGGTTGTTGAAGAAGAGGAGGTTGTCGATTGTCAGCGTCCCGTCGGCGAGCCTCGCGAACGACCCGTCGCCGTCGATCGACACGCCCACGTTGGTCCAATTCGCGATGATGGCGTTGTGGACCTGGCTCCCCGAATTGCGCCGGATGTACAGACCGTCGTTCTTGTCCCCATTGTTGATTCCGGTTCCGTTTCCTGGGCCGGGGCCGCCGCCGATGTAGGTGATGTTCCAGAAGTTGGGATTGGTGATCGGTTCGTTGGCGCTGCCATTGGCGTCGTTATCGCACTCCTCCCCGCGGTTGCCCAGGTTCTTATCCTCGATGACGAACCCGAACTGGAGTCCGCCCACCCAGCCGTTGTCGCAGTCGAAATTGTCATCGTCATTGGCTGAGCTGACGAGGAAGCTCGCGTTGACCGTGCCCCCGAACCACTCGAACCCGTCGTCAGCGATGAAGTGCGACTGCACGTGGTCCACGACGGTGCCGGCGCCGACACCGTTGAAGGTCAAGCCGTTGATCTCGTTGTCGGGGGCGATTTCGCGGCCGCCGAACTCGATGACCAGGTAGTGGATCTCGCCGCTGGAGTCGTCGGCGTTGTCGCCGCCGAAGGGCTCGCTCACGCCCTCCGAGATGCCTTCCCCGGTCGGAAGGTTGACCGGCGCGCAGCCGGCCAGCTCGATGCCGCCCGCCAGGCCGCGTTCGCGGGCCGTGCCCTCCGCCACCTTGGGCCGGAAGATCACCGGGGTCGTGGCCGTCCCGAGGATCCGCAGCTGCGCGCTCGGCGAGTTCGAGTCGCAGCGGCGCGTGATCAGCGTCCCTCTCGAATCGGGGTCGCTGAGCAGAACCGTGCCTGCGGGGATCGTCAGCGTCACCCCGGGTGCGATCCGCACGAATCCCTGGACCGTATAGGTCGTATCCGCAGAGAGGGTGCGGTCCTCGTCGATCGTCCCGCTCAAGGTCGCCTCGCGCGGACCCGGGCCCGGTCCGCCTCCGTCGTCGCCGTTGTCGTCACTGCACCCGATGCCCACGAGCGCCAGCAGCGCGATCAGCGCGACCGGTGCCAGCCCCGTCCAACCTCGAGAGCGAGCGCGCATCGATTCCGGTCCTTTCCTGATGGTTTGCGTTGAGGTTCGGTTTGGATGCGGCGGCCGTCCTGCGATCGTCGCGAGCCCTCGCCGCGAGGCTCAGAACGTGTAGCCGAGATTGACCGAGAGCTGCCGTCCCGCCTTGTACCACCGGTACGTGTCGTCGCCGATCGTGTAGAGATACCGGGCGTTCATCAGGTTCTCGACCGAGAGCTTGGCGGTCATCGCCTGGAAGAGCGGCTGCTCGAGCGTCACGTCGAAGCTGTGACGGGGCTCCTCGAAGATGTCCTCGAAGCCTCGAGTGCCAACTTGGAACAGGCGCTTGCCGACGCCGTTGTAGAGCACGGTCGCGGTCGTGCCGGCTCCGGGGAACGTGTAGTAGAGCGACGCGTTGACGAGGTAATCCGACTGCCCCACCATCGCACGCTCGCGGTTGGTGAAGATCTCCGGGTTCAGGAGATCGGGGCCCGTGGCCCCCTCCGAGCCGAGGAAGACCTCCACCGGCTCGTCCTGCGTCACCTTGGAGTCGGCGACCGAGACGTTGCCGGAGAGGCCCAGCCCCGGCAGACCCACCTCGGCGAGGTCCTGCCGCAGTTCGAGCTCGGCGCCCAGGATCCGTGCGAAGGGCGCGTTGTAGGGCTCGGGCGAGCCCACGTTCGTACCGCTCGTGGGGAGCCGCACGATCTCGATCGGGTCGTTCAGCCGCTTGTAGAACACTCCCACCGAGACGATCTCCCCGAGTCCCGGGAAGAGCGACCAGCGCAGGTCGCCGTTGAAGATCTCGCCATTCTTGAGGAACGGGTTGCCGAAGGTGCTCTCGAGGTAGTCGTCGTACCGGAACGGGGCGAGCTCCCGGAAGTCGGGTCGGACGATCGTCCGCGACCCGGAGAGCTGGACGACCTGGTTTGGCGTTGGCTCCCAGCGCACGCTGAGGGTCGGCAGCGGCTCCACTGTCGACAGGTCGGCGGAAAGCGGAGTGACGGCGGTCCCGCTGCGGGGATCGAAGGCGTCGACCTGCGTGTCGTTCTGCTCGACGCGGATCCCGGGCGTGACCCGGACGTGCCCCCCGAGGCCGAAGTCCAGGCTCACGAACCCGGCCGAGCTCGTCTCCTTGGCGTCGTACTGATCCGTGGCCAGGGTGCTCTCGAAGAAGCGCAGGTCCCCGTCGGCGATGTTCGCCGACGTGAAGAGTTGATCGGGAGGCAGGCCACGGACGGACGGACCCGCACCCTCGTAGGAGAAGCGGCGGGCCTCGAAATCGCGCGTGCGGTAGCCGCCGTGGGCGCCCACCTCCAGGAACGCCTCGCCGCCGAACAGGCCGACTCGCGAGCTGAGCTTGGCGTTGGCCTGGTAGAGCCGGTCCGTGAGATCGGAGAAGAACCGGTTGTTGTTGCCGGCTTCGTTGAACGTGAATGTCCCTGGCTGGCCAGTCGGGCTCACGTACCAGGTCTGCCGCGTGTCCGGCTCGTCGCGGAGCGCGAGCCCGAACGTCCCTTCCCACTCGAGCCTTCCGTCCCCGACCCACCCCACCTTGTGCTCGCCCTTCAGCTGGGTGTTGACGAGGGTGCGCTCGACGAACTGGAGCCGGTCGATCAAAGCGAAGCCGCTCGTCGAGAGGTCGAACGGTCCCGTCACCCGTGTCGTCACGTCGTCGGTGTTCTGCGTCGCCAGCACCTTGAGGGAGAGCCGGTCGGTCGGGCTCAGGTTGATGCCGTAGCTGCCGAGCACGCCGCCCAGGACGCTCTGGGTCCCGACGTCGGCGTCGAAGTCGTACTGGAAGAGGTCCGCGGCCAGGCTCGGAAAGAACTGCGCCTCCCGTCTCGCGTTCGTGGAGAAGGAGTAGCTGAGCCCGAACGTGTAGCCGCCGTCCTTCCCGAAGAGCCGGCTCTTGTTTCCGAACGACAGTCCGAACGACTTGTTCAAGTCGCCGAAGTCCGGGCTCTGGAAGCGGGCCGAGCCCACGTTCTCGAAGA
>DASYRJ010000065.1:0-9234 GCA_036004525.1 Gemmatimonadales bacterium
GTGGGGCAGCGCGGAGCATCTCTCCCTCAAAGCCGACGACAAGGGACCGCTCGTGGCGCAGGTGTTCAAGACGGTGTCCGAGCCGCACGTCGGGGACGTGACCGTTTTCCGGATCTATTCCGGGTGGGTCAAGAACGGCCAGGACGTTTGGAACGCTCCGCGGGAGGCGGCCGAGAAGTTGAACCACCTGTGCGTCCCGGTCGGGAAGGAGCGCCTGGAGATCGCCGAGCTGCACGCGGGGGACTTGGGCGTGGTCGCGAAACTGCGCGACACCCACACCAACGACACCCTGTCGACCAAGGACGCGCCGGTCGTGGTGCCCAAGATTCCGTTCCCCGAGCCGGTGATCGCGGTGGCGGTGGAGGTGAAGCAGCGCGGCGAGGAGGACAAGCTGTCGACCGGCCTGCACAAACTGCACGAGGAGGACCCCACCTTCCACCACGAGTTCAACGCCGAGCTGGGGCAGACGTTGATCCGGGGGTTGGGCGAGCGCCACCTCGAGATCGTGGTCGGGCGGCTCGCCCGGAAGTTCGGCGTGCACGCCCAGCTCGCCAAGCCCAAGGTCGCCTACCGCGAGACGTTTCGCGGCAAGGGCGAGGGCCAGGGGAAGCACAAGAAGCAAACGGGGGGCCGGGGCCAGTACGGCGACTGCTGGATTCGCATCGCGCCCCTGCCGCGCGGCTCGGGGTTCCAGTTCGTGGACGAGATCGTGGGCGGCGTGATCCCGCGCCAGTACATCCCGGCGGTGGAGCGCGGCGTGATCGAGGCGGCGCACAAGGGGCCCGTCGCCGGCTATCCCGTCGTGGACTTCAAAGTCGAGGTGTACGACGGCTCCTACCACGACGTGGACTCGAACGAGATGTCGTTCAAGATGGCGGGCATCCTCGCCTTCCGGAATGTGAGCGCAGGCTGCAAGCCCGTCCTGCTCGAGCCGATTATGGAGATTGAAGTGTCGACGCCCGACGAGTACCAGGGGGCGGTGATGGGCGACATTTCGTCGCGCCGCGGCCAGATCCTCGGCACCCAAAAGGAAGGCCGGCTCACGAGCGTGCGGGCGCTGGTGCCGGAAGCGGAGCTCGACAAGTACGCCACCACGCTGCACTCGCTGACCCACGGGCGCGGCACCTACCGTCAGAAGTTCCACACCTACGAGCAGGCCCCCCCCGAGGTCGCGGCCAAGGTGACCGAAGCACGCAAAAAGGAATTGGAGGAAGCGAAAGCCTGACGTGACCCGCCTGCTGCGGCTCTGGTTCGGTTTCAGCGAGCCGGTAGACCGGCGCACGTACTTCACACACGGGCTCGGCCTCATGGCGTTCAAGTACGCCGTGGACGCCGGGGTGACCTGGCTGGTCGCGGGACGGTTCTGGACGCCCCTCGACTACCTGAATCCGTTGTGGAGCGCACGGGAGGCGCTGTTCCGCAGCGCGGCCTGGCTGGGGCCGGCGCTGGTGACGTTCGCGCTGCCGTTCATCTGGATCGGCGTGAGCATGACGATGCGGCGCGCGGTCCACGCAGGCCGCAGCCCTTGGGTGGCGTTGCTGTTCTTCGTCCCGGTCGTGAACTACCTGTTGATGCTCGCGCTGTCGCTGGCGCCTCCGGCATCGAAGGTGACGTGGCCGGTCGCGGAGCCGCCGCCGCAGGTCGACCACCGGCTGCAGAGCGCGATGCTCGGCGTGGCCGCGTCGCTGGGCATTACGGTGTTGACGGTTTTGCTTGGCGTTTACCTTCGACGCAGTTATTCGACGGGTTTGTTCTTGGGCGTCCCGTTCACGATCGGCTACATCAGCTCGTATATCTACAACCGCCGGTTTCCCCGCTCGGTGGGCGAGTCGATCATCGTCGGGCTTGCGAGCGTAACGATCGCCGGCGGCGCGCTCGTCGTGTTCGCGCTGGAAGGGATTGTCTGCGTCGCGATGGCGGTGCCGCTCGCGCTCGTGGTCGCGTGGCCGGGCGCCCTGCTCGGGCGCCTCGTGGCCCAGCGGTCCGTCGAGCCGGGCCGGGGGGTAGGCGCCGGGTTCGCGGCGCTGGTCGCGCCCCTACTCGTCGCGCTGGAGCCGTCGCCCCGCGTGCCGGTGCCGCGGCATGAGGTCGTCAGCGTCGTGGAGATCGACGCCCCAGCCGCGGTGGTCTGGCGGCACGTCGTCTCGTTCCCCGACCTCCCGCCGCCCGAGGAGTGGGTGTTCCGGGCCGGCGTCGCGGCGCCCACACGCGGGCGCATCGAGGGAGCCGGCGTGGGCGCGACGCGCTATTGCGATTTCACCACGGGGAGCTTCGTCGAGCCGGTCACTGCCTGGGAGGAGGGACGGCTCCTGGCGTTCGACATCATCGACCAGGCACCGCCGATGCGCGAGTTGAGCCCCTATCGCGAAGTGAACCCCCCGCACCTCGACGGGTACTTCCGAGCGACCCACGGCGCGTTTCGGCTCATCCCGCTACCGGGCGGCCGCACGCGCCTCGAGGGGCGGACGTCGTACGAGGTGGAGATGTTTCCGCAGGTATATTGGACGCTCTACGCCGACTACCTCGTCCAGCGCATCCACCTGCGAGTGCTGCGACACATCCAGGCCTTGGCCCAGGAGGAACAGCACCGATGAGAGTGATCCTTGCGTGGGCGGCGCTCGCCGCCCTTGGCGCTGCCTGCCAACCGGTGGAGCGGAGGCGCCCCGGGTCCGAGACCATGGACACGACCGCGGTCGCGGCCGCTCCCGAGTCCACCCAGGCTGCTGCCCCCGTCCCCGCTGCTTCCGCGCCGGGCCGGAAGGTGGGGGTGGTGGTGGGGTTCCTCGTGCCGGAATCGGTGCTGCACGACACGGCGCAGGACATCTACTTCGTCTCGAACATCAACGGCAGCCCCACGGCGAAGGACAACAACGGCTTCATCAGCCGCGTCCGGCCCGACGGGGCGATCGAGAACCTCAAGTTCATCGAGGGCGGCCGGGCGGGCGCGACCCTCAATGGTCCGAAAGGCCTGGCCGTTGCAGGGGACACGCTGTGGGTGGCGGATATCGACGTCGTGCGCGCCTTCAACGCGCGGACCGGCGCCCCCCTCGACAGCGTGAAGCTGGACAGCCTGGGGGCGGTCTTTCTGAACGACGTCGCGATCGCGCCGACCGGCGCGCTCTACATCACGGACACCGGGATCCGGTTCGACGACGTGGGCAGGGTGCTCCACCCCGGGCCGGATCGAATCTTCCGCGTCGGCCCCGACCGGAAGGTGACCGTGGCGGTGCGGGGGGACACGCTCGGCCAGCCGAACGGGATCACGCTGGACGCGGTGGGCAAGCGGTTCATCGTGGTGTCGTTCGGCGGGAAGTCGGTGATGGCGTGGAAGCCGGGTGACCGTGCGCCCAGCGTCATCGCCAAGGGGCCGGGCCAGTTCGACGGCGTCGAGGTCGCGGGCGCGCGGATCCTCGTGTCCAGCTGGGCCGACTCGACGGTGTCGAGCTACGAGACCGGCCAGGAAGTGAAGGTGATCACCGGCGTGCCGAGCCCGGCCGATATCGGCTACGATGCGAAGCGGAACCGCGTGCTGATCCCCATCTTCCAGGGGAACAGAGTGGAGGTGTGGCAGCTGCCCTGAGATGACCTGCCTCCGTGCGTGGTGACTGCGATCACACACCCACGGGCCATACGCGCGGCGACCGTTACCTCTCCGCAGGGGCGGGCCGTCTTCTAGGCACACACCTGCCGAGGAGGTCGCCATGCGCGAATCCTCGCTCCATACGCTCGCCGACCGCCGCCGCGCCCTGCTCGATCAGGCGAGTGCCGCTCTCCGAGGCCGTGTGGTCGCGTTGTGGCGCATGGCCGACGGGGGTCGGGCGGTGGCCGAGATCGTGAGTGCGCCCGAGCCGCCGCGGCATGCTATTGAGTTCGATCTTGCCGGATTGCTGCAGCGCTGGGGCCGCGTCGCCCCGCCCGAAAGTCTGTGGGTCGGGTGCTGCATGGACGCGGATCATTGGCACGTGGCTCCGGTCCGCGTCGACCCGCCCGAACGGCCTCCAACCGGGATCGAGCGCCGCAGCCCCGAGCGGCTCGTGATCGAGCTCGCCGGGCTGTGCTTCGGCGCGCTGGAGTCGATTTGGATCGCGGCCGATCAGGCGACGGTCTACCTCTGCGCCGCGCTCGAAGTCATCGAGAGCTGCCTGCGGCGCGTTCGCACCACGGACGGCCTCAGTCTGCACGCCCGCGCACACCTGCTGGCCGATCTCGCCGGTGTGGCCGACGCGATCGACGGGGCGCTGAGAACCTGATGGAACGATGGAAGGATGGAAAGGTGGAACGAACGTTCTCGTTCCATCTTTCCATCATTCCAACGCCTTTGGTTCTTGTTGTGTCAGGCAGTGCAACGTGCCGAGCCCCCACACCAAATCCAGGGCGTGAATCCCCACCACGGGGCGGTCTGAGAACACCTCCCCGAGAATCCCCAGGGCCACGCGGTCCCTGGGGTCGTTGAAGGTGGGCACCAGCACCGCCGCGTTCGCCACGTAGAAGTTCGCGTAGCTCGCCGGCAGGCGCTGCCCGTCGAACACGACCGGCGCCGGCATCGGCAGGTCGACCACCTCGAGCTTCGACCCGTCCTCGGCGCGCATGCCCTGGAGCCGCTCGCGGTTCTCGGCGAGCGGCTCGTAATTGACGTCCTTCGGATCGTCCTCGCGGCACAGCAGCACGGTGCGCGGGCCGGCGAATCGGCACACGTCGTCCACGTGGCCGTGCGTGTCGTCCCCCGCGATCCCGCGGCCGAGCCAGAGCACGTTGGTCGCGCCGAGGTGGTCCTCGAGCACGCCCTCGATATCTGCGCGGTGCAGGTGCGGGTTCCGCGCCTGCACCGTCGGATGCAGCAGGCATTCCTCCGTCGTGAGCAGCGAGCCGCGCCCGTTCACGTCGATGCTCCCCCCCTCGAGAATCACGGGCCGGCCGTCCATCTTCGGCTCGACGGCGCGAAGCTTCAGGCGCTTCGCGGCGAGTGCGGGGATCTTGTCGTCCTTCTTCCAGTCGCGGTATTTGGCCCAGGCGTTGAAGTGGAATCGGACGATCACCAGGGCGCCGTCCTGCCTGACGAAGATCGGGCCGAAGTCCCGCGTCCAGCCGCGGTTCGTGGGGAACCGCAGGAACTCGACGCGTGCGAGGTCGGCGCGGGCTTTGGTGAGCACGCGACGCGCTTCCGCCTCGTGGGCGGCGGAGTTGACGAGGATGCGCACCAGCTCGCCCGGGGAGAGCTTGCGGACGATCTCGGCGTACACCCACGGGATGGGCGCGAACTTGCCGGGCCAATCGCTCCTGTTGTGGGGCCAGCCGATCCAGGTCGCCGCGTGCGGCTCCCACTCGGCCGGCATGCGGAAGCCCGGCACGCGTCTAGTCGGTGAGGAAACGGCGGTCGATGCCGCCGTACGCGTCGACGCGCCGGTCGCGCAGGAACGGCCAGTTGCGGCGGACCTCCTCGATCCGCGCGAGGTCCACCTCCGCGACCAGCAAGGCTTCCTGGTCCGCCGGCGCTTCCGCTACGACGACGCCGAACGGATCGGCCACGAAGGAGTGGCCCCAGAACTCGAGTCCGGCTCCCTGCCCATCGAGCTGCTCGAAGCCGACCCGGTTCACCGCGGCCACCCAGCAGCCGTTCGCGATCGCGTGACTGCGCTGGATCGTGCGCCACGCGTCGAGCTGCTGCGCGCCGTACTGCGCCTTCTCGGCGGGGTGCCATCCGATGGCGGTCGGATAGAAGAGGACATTCGCCCCCTGGAGCGCGGTGAGGCGGGCGCCTTCCGGGTACCACTGGTCCCAGCAGACCAGCGTGCCGATGGGACCCACGCGGGTGTCGAACGCGCGGAAGCCGAGGTCGCCCGGCGTGAAGTAGAACTTCTCGTAGTACGCCGGGTCGTCGGGGATGTGCATCTTGCGGTAGATCCCCTTGACCGTGCCGTCGGCGTCGATCACGGCGGCGGTGTTGTGATACAGGCCCGCGGCGCGGCGCTCGAACAGCGACGCGATCACCACCACCCCCGCCTCGCGTGCGACCTTCCCGAGCGCCTCCGTGCTCGGCCCCGGGACGGGTTCGGCGAGGTCGAACGATGCGTGGTCTTCGCGCTGCCCGATGTAGAGCGTGCGGAACAGCTCAGGGAGGCAGACGAGCGCCGCGCCCTGCTGCGCGGCCGCTTTCACCTGGGCGATCGCCTTGGCGAGGTTGGCCGCCGGGTCGGCAGCCATCCGCATCTGCACGAGGCCGACCTTGAAACGGCCCGGCGAAGCCTTGGCGGTCATGGGGGAGAACACTACAACTATCCACCCCCGTCCACCACCTATTTCGCGGGAATCTCCTGGACGACCACGCTCCCGCCGAGGGCGCCCCCGCCGAAGTAGGCCTCCTCGCCGTGCTCGCTCAGGTCGAGGCCCGTCATCTCCTCGTGCACGCCGGCCCGCGCACCGAGCGTCACCTGCACCACCTTGAGGATGACCGCCGTTCCCACCGCCGCGAAGACGACGGTTGCGCTCACGGCGAGCAGCTGCACGAGGACCTGCCCGGCGTTGCCCGCCAGCAGCCCGTCGGCGCCAGCGGGGTTGATGAGCTTCGACGCGAACACGCCGGTCAGCAAGGCGCCGGCCGTACCCGCGAGCCCGTGGCAGGAGAAGACGTCGAGCGCGTCGTCGAGCCGGGTGCGCGAGCGGATCTGGATGGCGATGTAGCTGACGCACGCGGACAGGGCGCCGATCGCCAACGCCGCGAGCGTGGAGACGTAGCCGGCGGCGGGTGTGATCCCCACCAGGCCCACGACCACGCCGGTGGCGGCGCCGACCGCCGTGACCTTTCCGGTGCGGACGAGGTCGAGCAGCGCCCAGGTGACGAGCGCCGCGGCGGCGCCGTTGTTGGTGTTGACGAACGCGACTGCCGCCAGGCCGTTCGCGGCCAGCGCCGATCCGGCGTTGAAGCCGAACCAACCGAACCACAGGAGCCCAGCGCCCAGCAAGACGAGCGGGACGCTGTGGGGCGCGATCGGCACGCGGCGGAAGTCCTTGCGCGCGCCCAGCATCCAGGCGGCGACGAGCGCCGAGACGCCGGCGCTGATGTGCACGACGGTACCGCCCGCAAAGTCGAGCGCGCCGCGCTTCTGCAGCCACCCGCCGGCCCCCCAGACCCAGTGGGCCAGCGGATCGTAGATCAGCGTCGCCCAGAGGAGCAGAAACACGATGTACGCCCGGAACCGCATCCGCTCGACGATCGCGCCCGAGATCAAGGCCGGCGTGATGATGGCGAACATGCCCTGGAACATCGCGTGGGCCTGGAGGGGAATCGTGGCGGCGTACGCGGGGTCGGGCTCGACCCCGACGCCCCGGAAGCCGAGCCAGGCGAATCCGCCGAACCACGGGTTGCCGTGCCCGAACGCGATCGAGTACCCCACCAGCACCCATTGCACGCCGATCACGCCGAGCGCCACCAAGCTCATCATCATCGTGTTCAGTGCGTTTTTCGGGCGGACCAGCCCGCCGTAGAAGAAGGCGAGCCCAACGGTCATCAGGAGCACGAGGGCGCTCGAGCCGAGCACCCACGCGGTATCCCCCGCGGAGATGACGGCGTCCTGGGTCATGCCGCCCCTCCCATGCCCGCTGCCTTGATCGCCGCCTGCTGCACCTCTTGGGCGTTCACCGCCGTGAGCGCGGCGTTGTCCACCTCGCCCGTTCGGATCCGGATCACTCGCTCGATCGGCTGCACGAAGATCTTCCCGTCCCCGACTTCGCCCGTGCGGGCGGACGACAGGATCGCCTTGATGCACGGCTCCACGAACGGCTCGGAGCACACCATCTCGATCTTCACCTTCTCGCGGAATTCCATGACGACCGCCGTGCCGCGGTATTGCTCGAGCAGCTCGTGCTCGCCGCCGTGCCCGCTCACGCGGCTCAGGGTGATGCCCGTGATCCCGGCGCGGAACAGCGCCGCCTTGACCTCGGGCAGGCGCTCGGGCCGGACAATGGTGGTGATGAGCTTCATACCGGGCTCCCAGTTGGTGCGAGGTTATCCGCCGGTTCGGGCGCGGCCACAGCCGGCACGGGCGCGGCGGGGGGCGGGGGCGGGGGCGGCGGGGGCGGCGACACTCTCTTGAACAGCGTGCGATAGATGGCCCAACCCTGCAGGATGCCGCGGGCGCGCCGGCTTCCCGTCTTTTGATAGTGTTGCCGGATGAGCGCCTGCAGGCGCCGCTCGTCGGCCGCCTCGAGATCGGCCACGACGACCATCTCCGGGTTGCACCGGGCGGCGAGCGGGACCTCCCCTTCGTCCAGCACGTAGGCCACGCCGTTCGACATGCCGGCGCCGAGGTTTCGGCCTACCGGCCCGAGCACCACGACCACGCCGCCGGTCATATACTCGCAGCAGTGATCACCCGCGCCCTCGATCACGGCGACGGCGCCCGAGTTCCGGACCGCAAAGCGATCTCCCGCGCTGCCGGCCGCGAACAACCGGCCGCTGGTAGCGCCGTACAGCGCCGTGTTCCCGAGGATCACGTGCGGGCGGCCGCCCTCGGTGTAGGCGGCGGTCCGGAAGGGCCGGATGACGATGTCGCCCCCGCACAGCCCCTTGCCCACGTGATCGTTGGCCTCGCCCTCCAGGCGCAGCTGCATGCGGGGCAGGGCGAACGCCCCGAAGCTCTGCCCCGCGCTGCCCGTGAAGCGGAGCCGGACGGGCGCCGCCGGTCCGGACGGGCCGGAGCGGCGCGCGATGTCGCCCGCGATCCGCGCGCCGACAGTCAGATGATGATTCCCGATGCGGTAGGAACCGCCGAACGGCTCGCCCCGATCGAGTGCGGGTCCCAACGCGCCGAGGATCTCGGCATCGAGCGACACCACACCCGGCCGGTCGTTGCGCGCGGCCGTGCGGCGCCTCGGGCGCTCGGGCTCGCCGGCGGCCGCCTTCTCGAGCAGCAACGAGAGATCGAGCAGCTGCGCGCGCGGGGATTCGGGGCGATCCACCCGCTCGAGCAGCTCCACCCGCCCGACGATGTCGTCGAGGCGCCGCTGCCCCAGGGCCGCCAGGATGCGCCGCACGTCTTCCGCGATCAGCGTGAAGTACGCGACGACCTGCTCCGGCGTGCCGCGGAATTTGCGCCGCAGGTCCGGGCGCTGCGTCGCGATGCCGGTGGGGCAGGTGTTCAGATGACAATGCCGCGCCATGGCGCACCCCAGCGCCACAACGGTTGCCGTGCCGAACCCGAACGCCTCGGCGCCCAGCAGGGCGGCGACCACGACGTC
>DASYRJ010000066.1:0-11844 GCA_036004525.1 Gemmatimonadales bacterium
CGGCGCTCTAACCAGCTGAGCTAACCACCCGAAACTGGGACGGCCTGACGGCCCGACGGCCGGATCGATAGACGCGAACTAAAGATAATAGGCTTCGGGATTGCTGAGGTATTCGCCGGCCGTCCGGCCGCCGGGCCGCTCGGCCGTCCGAAATGGGCCCTCCAGGATTTGAACCTGGGACCTACGGATTATGAGTCCGCTGCTCTAACCGCTGAGCTAAGGGCCCGCATCACAGCAGTCCCCCTCGCCGCAACTTACCCAGCTGATCGTAGAACTGCTCGTGCACGGCGAGCACTTCGGCGGGCGACACCGTCGCGACCCCCGCTTTCCCCACCTCGATCCCCGCGGCGAAGTTGGCGACATGGGCCGCCTCGCGCACGCTCGCGCCCGCGGCCAGCGCCGTCCCCACCCACGCCGTGACGGTGTCGCCCGCGCCCGAGACGTCGTACACGTCGCGCGCCATCGTGGGGATGCGCGTGATCTCCCCGTCCTTGGTCACGAGCATCATCCCCTCCGGGCCCAGCGTCAGCAGGAGATTGTCCACGGCCAGCTTCCCAAGCGTCGATGGGAGCGCGTCCGGGTGGGCGAGATCCAGGGCCGCGCCCATCGCCTGCTCCAGCTCGCGCCGGTTCGGCTTGAACACCGTCGCGCCGCGATAGGCGAAGAAGTTCTTGTACTTCGGGTCCACCACCACCGGCACGCCCCGTTTCTGCGCCAGCGCGAGGCCGCGCTCGATCAGCGGCGGCACGAGCGTCCCCTTGTTGTAATCCTCGATCAGCAGCGCGTCGGCGTCCTGCATCGCGCGCTCCAGCTCGGCCGCGAGCAGCTCGACGGTGCGGGCGGCGATCGGCTCTTCGACCTCCTCGTCGATGCGCAACATCTGCTGGCCGCGGGCCACGACGCGCGTCTTCGAGGTCGTGGGCCGGGACCCCGCCACCACGAGATGCCGGTCGGTGAGCCGGGCGCTCACCAGCTCGGTGCGGACCGAGTCGCCGCGCGGATCGTCGCCGATCACGGCTACGAGCCGGCACTCGGCGCCGATCGCGGCGACGTTCGCCGCCACGTTCGCCGCGCCGCCCAGCGCGTGCCGCCGGCCCTGGACCGTCACCACCGGCACCGGCGCCTCGGGCGAGACGCGATCCACGTCGCCCACGAGATAGACGTCGAGCATCGCGTCGCCCACGACGACGACCCGGGCGGCCGCCATCTTGCGGAGCAGGGCCTCGATGCGGTCGCGGGTCAAATAAACCCCAACGTGCGGCGTGCGGGGTGCGGGGTGCGGCGTGCGGGGTGCGGCGTGCGGCGTGCGGAGTGCGGCGTGTGGCGTGCGGAGTGCGGCGTGCAACGTGCGGCGTGCGGCGTGCAACGTGCGGCGTGCGGCGTGCGGGGTCTTACGGTGAGCGTCGCGCGCCGAGCGACCTCCCCTTGATACGCCGCACGCCGCACCCCGCACTCCGCACATCTCATGGCACTAACCTCTCCTTCCGATACCGATACGTGACTCCGATGCTCCCCACCCACCGCGTCTCGTTCGCTCCGTCGACGTGGTTCGCGTTATGGATCAGGTGCACCCCGCCGTCGCCCGCCAGGCTCACGGAGCCGCGATCCCACCGCGCGGCAAGCCCCAGTCGCACCGTCCGCTCGACCACGCCGGACAGGAACGCGGGCGTCGAATCATACGCGGCGACGGGCGGGTAGGGGAGGCGGAAATCGCCCTCGCCCTGGCGCAGCAGGGTGACCTCAGGCGTAAGCAGTGCGCGGTGCGCGGTGAGCAGGGAGGCACGGAGGGTGAGCTGATCGTAGTCCGAGAAATTGCGCGCCAGGCCCACGCCGCGGCGCATCACGGCCTCGGCGGGATTGTCGGTGCGGTAGGTGAGGTTTGCGACGCGTGTGTAAACGGCCGTCCAGGCGAGTCCCGAGAACGCGCCTTGAGCGCCGAGGGTGGCTCCATATTGCGGCGGCTCACGGTCGGTCGCCGACGAGCGATCGATCTGGATGTCGTCGATCAGCACGGAGCCGAATACGCGAGTCGGCCCGATGCGGGAGCTGACATCGATGCCGAGCAAGCTGTTCACCTGGACCTGCTGGTCGTATTGCGCCAACAGGCCCAACGTCAGGATGTTCGCGAACCAGGGCTCGAGCTGACGACCCGGCCCGGCGAGCAGGCTGCCCTCCCACAGCGCCACGGTCGTATGCCCGGGGGGTCGCAATACCAGCCGGTGCGCCACGAAGTAGCGGTGATTGAGCGCGCCGCTCGTGTCGGGGAGGTCGTCGAGCTGAGTCAGGACGCCCTCGAGCCGCACGCCCGTCGTCCCCAGGCTCACGCCCAGGTGGTCGTAGCTGTAGGGACTGGGCGAGAGCAGCAGCCCCTCGAGCGCGGGCGGTCCCCAGTTCCGATCGAGCGCGCCGAAGAACAGCTCCCCGTAGCGCCACTGCCCGCTGACGTACGCTTCGGCGTTTCGCCCAGCGATTACCCGGTCTTTCTTGCCTTCGTAGTCGGGATCCCATTTCAGGCGCGTATCCACGTACGGGTGGGTCACGGCGATCAGGGGGCCGAAGCGGAGCGCCACCGACACGCCGCCTGAGACGGTGCCGTGTCCCGTCCCCGCTGCGCGCAGCGGATCGCGGCGGGCGAAGGAGCCGGCCGCGACGCCGGCGTGCACGCCGAGGCGTACGGTGGGGCCCTGCTCGCGGTGCGTCAGCTCGGTGCGGAGCCGCCGCACCACGCTCCACTCGGCGCGGCTGAGCGCGGCGCTGTCGGCCGCCTCGAGCGCGCGCAGCAGGTCCGCCTCGCGCCAGGGCCGCGTCAGCGGCGACGGATCGGCGATGCGGCCGCGGGCGATGAGGTGCTCGACATAGGGCGTGCCCCACCAGGTCAAGGGGACATACGGAGACGCATCCTGGCCATACAGTGAAGCGACGCTAAAAAGGGCGACGCTAAAGAGAAGCGACGCGAGGAGGAGGCGAGCCCGGGCGTTCATCGTCGCCCAATCTAGCGTCGATTTGACCTAGCGTCGCCTTATCCTAGCGCCGCCGTTATTCTTCGCCCCCATGTTCGTCGAGAGCTACCGCGGCTCGATTCTCGAGTCCCGCCACATCGTCCATGTCGCCGTGGTCGACGGGGCAGGCGAGCTCGTCGCCCATGCCGGCGATCCCGGTCTCGTCACCTTCTGGCGCTCGGCGGCGAAGCCGTTCCAGGCGCTCCCCCTCGTCGAGGACGGCGTGGCCGATCGGTTCGGGCTCGGCCGCGAGGACCTGGCGCTCGCCTGCGCGTCGCATTCGAGCGAGCCGGCGCAGGTGGCCCTGGTGCGCGACTTCCTCCGGAAGATCGGCTGCTCGGAGCGGGACCTGATGTGCGGGCCGCACCGGCCCCTCTCCGAAGCCGTCGCGAAGGACTACGAGACCCACGGCGTGCGCCTGACGGCCGTCTACTCGAACTGCTCGGGGAAACACACGGGGATGCTGGCGCTCGCGCGGCACCACGGCTGGCCCACCGCGTTCTACACGCGGATCGAGCACCCCGTACAGCAGCGCTGCCTCGCCGCGGTGAGCCGCTGGACGGAGGTGCCGGTGGAGCGGATCGGAGTGGCGGTGGATGGGTGCGGGGTCGCTTGCTTTGCGCTTCCGCTGCGCAATATGGCGGGGGCGTATGCTCGACTCGGGACGCGGGAAACGGGAAACGAGACACGTGGTGGCACCGACGTTTCCCGTTTCTCGTTTCCCGTGTCCCGAATCGTCGAAGCCATACTCGTGCATCCAGATCTGATCGCCGGCGAAGGCCGCCCCTGTACCGACATGATGCGCGCGCACCCCGGACGGGTGATCACCAAAGTCGGCGCCGAGGGCGTGTACAGCGCGCTGCTCACCCGCGAAGGGCTGGGCGTCGCCCTCAAGGTCGAGGACGGCCACAGCGTAGCCTCGGCGCTCGCGATGGCCGCGGTGCTGGGGGAGTTGGGCTTGAAGCCCCAGCCGGCGTCGCTCACGGCGCGGCCGATCACGAACTCGCGCGGGGACACGGTGGGAGAGATGCGTGTAAATGGGGGGCTGTCGCGATGAAAAGAGTGCGGCGTGCGGGGTGCGGAGTGGTAATGTGAACTCTGAACGCCAGGCGGGGCTCGAGCCCCAAACCGTTGCGCTCGTGCGGATCGCCGCGGCGACGGCGACCGGCGACGAGGCGGCGCTGCGCGAGCGGATGATCGCCGCCCGCGCCCTCAACGTGCCGGCGGCGTGGGTTGAGGAGCTGCTGCTCCAGAGCTTCCTCAACGTGGGCTACCCGCTCGCCCTCGTGGCCTTCGGGGTGTGGCGCGCGGTGGCCGGGCCGCCCAAGGAGACGGGGGAACCGGTCGCCCACGCCGAGTGGGAGCGGTGGGTGCAACGGGGGAAGGAGGCGTGCGCCGAGGTGTACGGGCGGACGTACCACAAGCTGCTGCTCAATCTGCGGGCGCTGCATCCCGCGATCGAGCCGCTGGTGGTGGTGGACGCGTACGGGAAGATCCTGGGCCGCCCGGGGCTCGACGCGAAGCGTCGCGAGCTGTGCACGCTGGCGGCGATCGCCATGCTTGATGCACCGCGCCAGCTGCATGCGCACTTGCGGGGGGCCTTGAACACCGGATCGACGCGGGAAGAAGTGGATGCGGTGCTTGCAGTGGTGGAGGCGGATCTAACCAGTGAACGCGCGTTGAAGCTCTGGGAGATGTGGAGTGACGTGCGCTCTCGAAACCTCGAGGGCGGCGTGTGACATGCGGCATGCGGCGTAGAAAGGCGAGGTCGTGTCGCCTGTACGATTGAACGAACTGACGAAGTCGTTCGCATTGGCGATCGTTCGTCTTGTTGAAGAGCTGCCTCATAGGCGCGCCGGCTGGGTGATCGGTGACCAGCTCATGAGATCTGGAACCTCCGTCGGCGCGAACTACCGGGCAGCCTGTCGTGCCCGCTCTCGTAGAGAGTTCATCGCCAAAATGGGGATTGTTGAAGAAGAAGCGGATGAGTCGGAGTATTGGCTCGAGTTGGCGGTCGAAGCCGGACTGCTGAAGCCGGAGCGGGTGGCACAGTTGCGAGACGATGCGAGACACATCGTCGCGAAGACGGTGCTTTCGATTCGCCGTGCGCGCGGAACGCCGAGTGCTGCGCCGCACGCCGCACGTCGCACGCCGCACGCCTCCGCAATCGGCAATCCGCAATGTTCATAGATCGCGCCGTGGTCCACGTCGTCGCCGGGGCCGGAGGCTCAGGAGCAAGCTCTTTCCGTCGCGAGAAATTCGTCCCAAAGGGGGGACCGGATGGCGGTGATGGGGGAGTGGGGGGCAGCGTCTACCTGAAGGTCGATCCCAATCTCGCTACCCTCCTGGATTACCGCTATCACACGCGCTGGAAGGCCGAGCGCGCCCAGCACGGCAAGGGCAAGAACATGACCGGCAAGTCGGGCGCCGACGTCTACCTGCCCGTGCCCCCGGGCACCGAGGTGCGCGACGCCGACTCGGGCGAGCTGCTGGGCGAGCTGCTCGAGCCGGGCGCGACGTTGCTCGTCGCCAAGGGGGGCCGCGGCGGCCGCGGCAACCAGCACTTCGCCACCCCCACGCACCAGTCGCCGCGCGAGTGGGAGCCGGGGGAGTACGGCCAGGAGCGGCGCATCGAGCTGGTGCTGAAGCTCATCGCCGACGTCGGCCTGTTGGGCGAGCCGAACGCGGGGAAGAGCACCCTGCTCAGCGTGATTTCGGCGGCGAGACCCAAGGTCGCCGACTATCCCTTCACCACGCTGGAGCCGCACCTCGGCGTGGTGGGTCTGTCGGGGCACCGGTCGTTCGTGGTCGCCGACATCCCGGGCATCATCGAGGGCGCGCACGCAGGGAAGGGACTGGGCCTGCGCTTCCTGCAGCACGTGGAGCGCACGCGCGCCGTCGCGGTGCTGGTGCCCGCCGACAGCCCCGATCCCCAGGCGACGTACGACCTGCTGCGGCGGGAGGTGGCGCTGTACTCGCCCGCCCTCGCCGCCAAGCCGCACGTGGTGGTAGTCACGAAGACAGACTTGGTACCGGGTGCCGGGGACCGGGTGCCGGGTGGTGCAGACCCGATACCCGATACCCGATACCCGACGCGGGCGCACCGGTCCTCGCCATCTCCGCCGTCACTCGCCAGGGGCTGGCGGACCTGTTGGAGACCCTGTGGCGGACCCTGAAGTAGCCGCCTACCTGGCGCTCGCGCTCGTGCCGGGGATCGGCTCGCAGCGGCTGCGGCTCCTCGTCGGGACGTTCGGCTCGGCGGAGGCGGCGCTCGCGGCGCCGCATGCGTCGCTCGCGCCGCTCCCGGGGATCGGCACCGCGGCGGCGACGGCGATCAAGGCCGCGTCGCCCGCCGACGGCGAGCGGCTCCTCGCCCGGCTTGCCCAGTTCGGGGAAGGCGGCGCCCGCGCGCTGCTGCCGAGCGACCCCGAATTCCCCCCGCAGCTCGAGGATGTGCGCGATCCGCCTGCGGTGCTGTACGCCTGGGGCGACGTCTCACTCCTCCGGCGGCCCGCGGTGGCGATCGTCGGGAGCCGAAACCACACGAGCTACGGCGCCGAAGCGGCGCGGCTGCTCGCCGGCGCGGTCGCGCGCCGGGCCGTGGTGGTGAGCGGCATGGCGCGCGGCATCGACGCGATCGCGCACGCGGCGGCGCTCGATGCGGACGGCAGGAGCGTGGGGGTGTTGGGGAACGGCTTCGGCGTGATCTATCCGGCGGCGAACCGGGTGCTGTACGAGCGAATGGTGCGGCACGGCTGTCTCGTCACGGAGCATCCGCCGGGCGACCGGCCGCACGCGGGCTCGTTCCCGCGCCGCAACCGGCTGATCGCCGGCCTGGCGCGGGCCGTCGTGGTGATCGAGGCGGCGGTGCAGTCGGGCGCGTTCTCCACCGCCGACGCGGGACTCGAGCAGGGGCGCGCCATCCTCGCGGTGCCGGGCCCGATCACGAGCCCCACCTCCGTCGGGTGCAACAAGCTGATCCAGCAAGGCGCGCATCCCGCGCTCTGCGCCGCCGACATCCTCGAGGCCATGGGCCTGGGCGGCGGCCTCGCCGACACCGCCCTGGCCCTCGCCACCCCCGCGCCCCGCGTCCCGCCGCCCGACCTCTCCGGCCTCCAGCTCACCCTGTGGAGCCGCCTCACGACGGAGCCGCAGCACGTGGACGCGCTCGTCGCCCTGGCGCGCACCGGTGCGGCGGATGTGCTGGGGGCGTTGACCGAGCTCGAGCTCCGTGGCCTGGTGAGGCAGGGGCCGGGGATGGTGTTTGGGCTCACCTGAGAGTGCGGCGTGTTGCGTGACTACGTGCGGCGTTTCAAGGGAGGGTTCACGCCGCACGCCGCACGTCGCACGCCGCGCTAGTTTGTAGGTCGTGCGCCACGTCTACGTCCACGTCCCGTTCTGCCAGCGCCGTTGCTCGTACTGTGATTTCTCGATTGCGGTCCGCAAACGCGTCCCCGTCCTGGACTACGTCGACGCTGTTCTCACGGAGGTGGCAACGGTTCCGCTGGACGGCCTTCAGACCATCTACTTCGGTGGCGGCACGCCCTCATTGCTTCCGCCCGAAGCGATCTCGACTGTCCTGCACGAACTCACCGATCCACGCCGCACGCGAGACGCCGTTACGCCGCACGCTGAAGTAACGCTCGAGGCCAACCCGGAAGACGTCACTCCGGACGCGGCCCGCGCTTGGCGCGCCGCCGGCATCAACCGCGTCTCCCTCGGCGCGCAATCGTTCGACGACCGCGTGCTCCAGTGGATGCACCGCTCCCACGACTCGGCCCGCATCGGCGCCGCCGTGCATGCGCTCAAGGGCGCCGGGATCGCCAACATCTCGCTCGACCTGATCTTCGGGTTACCTGAGGAGCTGCACCGCGACTGGTCGCGGGATCTGGATCAGGCCATCTCCCTTCTCCCTTCTCACATCTCTCTGTATGGCCTGACTGTGGAGCCGAGAACTCCCCTCGATCGGTGGATTTCGAGAGGCGCGACACGCCCACCGACCGAAGAGCGTTATGCCGAGGAGTACCTGTTCGCTCACAGACGGCTGGCCGCTGACGGCTTTGAGTTTTACGAAGTCTCCAACGCTTCACTTCACGGGTTTATTTCACGCCACAATTCGACGTATTGGTCGGGATCGCCCTATCTGGGCCTGGGTCCCGCTGCTCATTCGTTCGACGGCCGGACGCGCCGCTGGAACCTGTCTGCGTGGGAGGCCTATCGACGCGCGATCGCCGCCGGCCAGTCACCTCTCGAGTCGGAAGAGGTTCTGACGGACGAGCAACGCGAACTGGAGCAGATCTATCTCGCGTTGCGCACGTCCGAAGGGCTGTCTTTAACCGCCCCTTACCGTCCCTTACCGCCCCTTACCGCCTGGGTGGAGCGGGGCTGGGTGGTGGAGCAGGGGGGCAGGGTGCGGTGCACGCCCGAGGGCTGGTTGCGGCTCGATGAGCTTGTAGCTAAATTGTTTGCCACAAAGGGGTTGAGCCCATCGTGACCGCGTCGCTTACGGACCGCGAGCGCCAGGTGCTCGAGGCCGTCATCGAAACCTACGTGCAGACCGCCGAGCCGGCGGGCAGCCGGACTATCTCCAAGCGCCACCAGCTCGGCCTCTCCCCGGCCACGATCCGCAATACCATGAGCGATCTGGAGGAAAAGGGCTACCTCTACCACCCGCACACCTCCGCCGGGCGCATTCCCACCGACCAGGCGTACCGCGTGTACGTGGACTCCCTGATGAAGCCGCCGCGCGTCGCGCGCGAGCAGTCGGAGCAGATTCGCGACGAGCTGGTGGGGGAGCGGGCCGCCATCGAAGCGATCCTGGCGCGGGCCGCGCAGGTGCTGGGGGTGCTCACCAACGAGCTGGGCGTCGCCGTGAGCCCGTCCATCGAGGAAGCGGTGCTCGAGCGGCTCGATCTGCTCCAGGTCTCCTCCGAGCGACTGCTGCTGGTGCTGGCGCTGAAGAGCGGCGTGGTGCGGACGATCTTCGTCGAGGTGCCGTCGCAGATGGCGGCCGACGCGGTGGGGCAGGTGGCGCGCGTGTTGAACGAGCGGCTCGCGGGGCTGACCCTGCGCGAGATCCGCACCACCCTCGCCCAGCGCCTGCGGGATGCCGTGTCCGATCCCGGCTCGACCGAGCTGCTCAATATCTTCGTGCAGGAGGCGGAGGACCTGTTCGATGCGCCCCCTCCCGGCACGGGTGTGTTGCTGGGCAGCACGCAACCGCTCACGGTGCAGCCCGAGTTCGCCACCAAGGAGCGGCTCCAGGACCTGATCGACGTGACCGAGCGGCGCGACCTGCTGCGCGAGGCGCTGGCCGCGCGCGGCGCCGAAGGGCTCACGATCACGATCGGCCGCGAGCACACCGACCCGCGGCTCGCCGCGTTCACCCTGGTCACGTCGTCGTACCGCTTCGGCACCCTGTCGGGTGTGATCGGCGTGATGGGCCCCACGCGGATGCCGTACGACAAGATCGCCGCGCTCGTGGACCACACCTCACAGCTGGTGGGAGACCTGCTCGAATAGATGGCCGCCACGCAAGACTTCTACGCCGTCCTCGGCGTGCCGCAGGGGGCGAGCGAAGCCGAGATCAAGAAGGCCTACCGCAAGCTCGCGATGGAGTACCATCCCGACCGCAACAACGGCGACAAGGCCGCCGAGGAAAAGTTCAAGCAGATCACCGAAGCGTACGAGGTGCTGCGCGATCCCGAGAAGCGCGCCGCCTACGACCGCTATGGGACGGCGGGCATTCGCGGTGGGGCCAGCAGGGGTGGCTTCGACTACTCGCACTTCGACCTGTCCGAGGCGCTGAGCGTGTTCATGCGGGACTTCGGCGGGCTCGGCGGGCTTGACGCCTTTTTCGGCGGAGGCCAGGCCGCCCAACGAGACCGCCGCCGCGGGCAGGACTTGAAGGTGGCGCTCAAGCTCACCCTCGCCGAGGTCGCGGCGGGCGCCACGAAAACGGTGCGCGTGCGCACCCTCGACGTCTGCGCCGAGTGCAAGGGGAGCGGCGCGCGGGCGGGGACGCGCGCCGTCACCTGCGACACCTGCGGCGGATCGGGAGAGGTGCGGCGCCACGCGCAGTCGATTTTCGGCCAGTTTCTCACCGTCTCGCCCTGCCCGACCTGTGCGGGGGAGGGGACGGTGGTGCCGAGCCCCTGCCCGCGCTGCGGCGGCGACGGGCGCGTGAAGACCGAAAAGACGGTGCAGATCGACGTCCCCGCGGGCGTGGCGGACCATCACTACCTCACGCTGCGCGGCCAGGGCGTCCCCGGGCCCCGCAACGGGCCTGCCGGCGACCTGATTGCGGTGCTGGACATCAAGGAAGACCCGCGCTTCGAGCGCCACGGCGACGACCTGGTGTACGACCTGCCCCTGTCGTTCACGCAGGCCGCGCTCGGCGCCGAGATCGAAGTCCCGACCCCGTACGGTCAGGCGACGCTCAAGGTCCAGCCGGGTACGCAGACCGGCACCGTGTACCGGCTGCGGGGCAAGGGCCTGCCGCGGTTGGGGGAGGGCGGCCACGGCGACCTGCACGTGCGCACGCACGTCTGGACGCCGTCGAAACTGACGGCGGAGCAGCGCCGGGTGCTCGAGCAGCTGGCGCAGATCGAAAGCGCCCCGCCCTCGGCCGAAGGGAGCGGGCGGCGGTTGTGGGATGACCTGCGGCGGGCCTTCGGGATGGGAGGAGGCGAGCAGTGAGCGGCTGCATCTTCTGCAAGATCGCGGCGGGAGAGATCCCCGCGGAGGTCGTGAAGCGCGGCAACGGGATGCTCGCCTTCACCGACGCGAACCCGCAGGCCCCGATCCACCTGCTGATCATCCCGACGACGCACATCGGCTCGCTGAACGACGCGAAGGACGCCAAGGTGTTGGGCGAGATGCTGGGGTTCGCGCGCGAGTTGGCCACGGAGAAGGGCATCGCGACGCGGGGGTACCGCGTGGTGGTCAACACCAACCCCGACGGCGGCCAGACGGTGTTTCATCTCCACCTGCACCTGCTCGGCGGGCGGGCGATGAAGTGGCCGCCGGGGTAACCTCACCCCCTGACCCCCTCTCCGCGATTGCGGAGAGGGGGGACGTGGGGCTAACTTTCGCAATCTTTCACAGTTAGGAACGCAGGGAGCCATGCCGGAAGTCATCATTCACGATGACGAGAGCTTTGAGCGGGCGCTGAAGCGCTTCAAGAAGAAGTGTGAGAAGGCGGGCATCCTGGCGGACCTGCGGAAGCACCGCCACTACGAGAAGCCAAGCGAGCGCCGCAAGCGCAAGATGAACGCGGCGCGGCGCAAAAACCGCCGCCCGCGCTACGCCTGAATCGTGGCGAGCCTGCCGGAGCGGCTGCGCGCCGCGATGAACGAAGCCAGAAAACGACGCGACCAGGCGCGCACCCTGCTTCTCTCTACCATCCTCTCCGACCTCCGCAACCGAGAAATCGAGCTCAACCATCCCGCTTCCGACGAGGACGCTGTGGAGGTCTTGCGCCGCGGCATCAAGCGCCGGCGTGAAGCCGCCGAGCACTACGACCAGGCGCAGCGCGCCGACCGGGCGGCGGTGGAGCTGACGGAAGTGCGGATGCTGGAGGAGTTCCTCCCCGCGGCGGTCCCGCCCGAAGAGATCCGCGCTGCGGTGCGCGAGGCGATCGCGGGCGGCGCCACCGACCTGGGCAAGGTGATGGGGACAGTCATGCCCCGCTTCAAAGGACGCGCCGACGGGAAGGTCGTGAATCAGATCGTGCGCGAGGAGCTGGCCGGATAGCCTCCCTGGGCTCCGTGCTGGACACCCTCGAGTTTCCCGCCGCGCTCGCGCGGGTGGCGGCGCACGCCGCCGGTCCGCTGGGCGCCGCGCG
>DASYRJ010000067.1:0-27806 GCA_036004525.1 Gemmatimonadales bacterium
TTCAGCGGGCAACGCACTGACGGGGCGGGTGGTGACCTGGGCGAGTAGTGCGACCGGCGTCGCGACGGTCTCGGCGAGCGGTCTGGTGACGGGTGTGACGGCGGGCAGCGCCACCCTCACGGCGACGAGCGAAGGGAAGAGTGGGACGGCGACGGTCACGGTGACCGTCGTGCCGGTGGCCTCCGTTGCCGTGACCCCGTCCTCGGCGAGCGTGCAAGCGGGGCAGACGGTGCAGCTGACCGCGACGCCGAAGGATGCGAACGGCAATGCGCTCACGGGCCGCACGGTGGCATGGGCGACGAGCAACGCGGCCGTGGCCACGGTCTCGGCAAGCGGGCTGGTCACGGGTGTCGTGGCCGGCACGGCCACGATCACGGCGACGAGTGAAGGGAAGAGCGGCTCAGCGGCGATCACGGTGTCCGTCGCGCCGCCCCCGCCGCCGCACTCCGGCTATTACGTGGCGACGAATGGCACGAGCGGTGGTGACGGGAGTGCGAGCCAGCCCTGGGCCCTGAGCTACGCACTGGGCGGAGCGGGGGGGCGCATCCAGCCCGGCGACACGGTCTGGGTGCGCGGTGGGACGTACTTCGCGCCGTTCCGCAGCACGCTCACCGGCACGGCGTCGGCGCCGATCGTGGTGCGCGCCTACCCGGGCGAGCGCCCGATCATCGACGGGGTCAACGCCACCAGTGACAACTTCGTGGTCGCGGGGTCGTGGTCGGTCATCTGGGGTCTCGAGTTCACGAACACGATGCTGTCGCGCTACACCGACCTCATCAATCACGACTACCGGCCCGACAACATCGTCAACAACGGGCCGCACAACAGGTACGTCAACCTCGTGATCCACGACGGCGGCGTGGCGTTCTTCAACTATTCCGTCCAGTCCGACGTGGAAATCTACGGCAGCATCATCTACAACAACGGCTGGCAGGCGCCGGACCGCGGCCATGGCCACGGGATGTACTTGAAGAGCGACGTGGGGCCGCTCGTGGCGCGCGACAACGTGATCTTCAACCAGTTCGGATACGGCATTCACGTCTACACGAACACCGGGAGCGGGCTGCTCAACAACATCCACGCCGAGGGCAACGTCTCGTTCGACAACGGCAGCCTGTCATCCACGGGGACATCCGCGAACATCGGCAACCTGGGCCAGCCGTTGGCGAACACCCTCGGCGTCCAGGACAACATGACGTACTTCGCCCCGAGCTTGTCGGGGTCGAACCTCGTGCTGGGATCGGGCGACGGTCTCGTGTGCACGGGCAATTACGTGGTCGGCGGAGCCGGAATCAGCGAGGGCACGTGGACGAACGCCACCGTGACGGGGAACACCGAGCTGTCGGCGAGCGCAACGGGCGCCGTGCGGGTGTTCGTGCGCCCGAACCGGTACGAGCCCGGTCGCGCCAACGTCATCGTCTACAACCCCAGCGGCCAGGGGAGCGTGACGGTCGACCTGTCGGCCGTCGTGCCGCCCGGCGTCCGGTATGAAGTGCGCAACGTGCAGGATCTCTTCGGGGCGCCGGTCGCCAGCGGGACTGGCGGTGGCGCGATCAGTCTCCCGATGAGCGGGGTCAGGCCCCCAACGCCGGTCGGCATGAGCAGTTCGCCGGCACCAACGACCGGCCCGTATTTCAACGTTTTCGTCGTCACGATCGTCTCGCAGTAGCTGTAGCGGCTGTGTGGCTTCCGGTCTGGGCGCCCTTCGGGGCGCCCATCCTGGACCGGAGGAGTAGGTGCGGTGCTGTTCGAAGGGGATGTGCGACGTCCTCGTCTTCATCGTCACCACCGTTTTGCAGTAGTCGCAGCGGCTCATTCGCCCTGCCAAACCCGGGCCCCCTTTCGGGGCTTCCCGGCGTGGGCCGAGCCGTGCCCGGAATCACGTTTTTCTTGAGGAGTTGCTGCCATGACGTTCAAGCCCAAGCTGTCGAAGCGGCTCGCCATCGGAAGGTGTTTCCTGCTCCTCGCCCTCGGCGCGGGGGCGGCTTGCAACGATGATCCCACCGGTACGATCACTTCCTCCCTTCCCACCATGTCCGTCACATCGTTCGCCCCCGGCGATCGCGTGAAGACCTCTGGTACGGCCAACATTCGCAGCGGCCCGTCGGTGTCGGCGACGCTGCTCGGAACCCAACCCCCCGGCGCGCTCGGCACGATTCTCGCCGGCCCCGTCATCGACTCGGCCGGCGACAAGCTGTTGCGCTGGGACATAGACTTCGACTCGGGCGTGGATGGCTGGGCCGCCGAGCCCTACGTGGGGCTGATCCTGGTGGCGCCGGCCAACCCGGCGCCGGTCGCGTCGGTGGTGCTGACGCCGGCGGCGGCGAGCCTGACAATCGGGGGCACCGTACAACTAAGGGCCGAGGCCAAGGACTCAGCGGGGACCATTCTGACGGGGCAGACCATGAGTTGGGTGAGCCGTGATACCCTGATCGCCAAGGTGTCGGCGGCCGGTCTTGTGACGGCGTTGGCGGCAGGGAGCGCTCTGGTGATCGCGACGAGCGGTGGGGCAAGCGACACCGCCGCGATCACGGTCACCGCCCCAGCCGTGGCATCCGTCAGCGTGATTCCTGCGACGGCGACCCTCGAGGTGGGGAAGACGGTGCAGTTGTCCGCGTCCGTGAAGGATAGCGCCGGCACCGTCCTCTCCGGGCGCACGACGTCCTGGACGTCGAGCAGCACCGCCGTCGCGACCGTGAGCGCGGCCGGCCTCGTCACGGCGATCGCGTCCGGAACGGCCACGATTACGGCGACGAGCGAGGGCAAGAGCGGAACGGCGACCGTGGCGGTGACGGCCGTGTCGGCGCCGGTGGTGCACGCCGGCTACTATGTGTCGCCGAACGGCTCGAGCGCGAATACCGGCAGTATGAGCCGGCCGTGGACGCTCAGTTACGCCCTCGGCACGGCGGGCGGGCGGATCCACGCCGGTGACACGGTGTGGGTGCGCGGCGGGACGTACCGCGGCGGCTTCCGGAGCACCCTCACGGGGCTCAGTGGCGCACCGATCGTGGTGCGGCAATACCCCGGCGAGCAGGCGACGGTGGACGCCGCCGGATACACGGGCGACCAGTTCGTGGTGGCGGGCTCGTGGTCGGTGTTCTGGGGCCTCGAGCTGATGAACTCGGAGCCGACGCGTACGTTCAGCACTACGTCGAACAACGCACGACCGAACCTGCTCGTGAACAATGGGTCGCACAATAAGTACATCAATCTCGTGGTCCACGACGGTGGGGTTGCCTTCTTCAACTACTCGGCGCGGTCCGACGTGGAGGTCTACGGCTCGATCTGGTACAACAACGGCTGGCAGGGACCGGACCGGGGGCATGGGCACGCGCTGTACATCAAGAGCGACGTGGGCCCGCTCGTCGTGCGCGACAACGTCATCTTCAATCAGTACGGGTACGGCATTCACGCGTACACGAACACCGGGAGCGGGCTGCTCAACAACATTTGGGTCGAAGGAAACGTCTCGTTCGACAATGGCACCCTGTCCTCCAGCGGGACATCGGCCAACATCGGTAATCTCGGCCAGCCGCCCGCGAACGACCTGACGATGCTCGCGAACATGACCTACATGGCGCCGGGGCTCACCGGCACCAATCTCACGCTCGGGTCCGGAAGCGGGCTGCGCGCGACGGGGAATTACGTCGTGGGCGGCAGCGGCATCACGCAGGGCACGTGGACCAACGCGACGGTGAGCGGAAATACGGTGCTGGCGGCGGGCCCCGCCGCCCGGCAGACGGCGGTGTTCGTCCGGCCGAACGCCTACGAACAGGGGCGGGCGACCGTGACGGTGTACAACTGGTCGCAGCTCGGTGCGGTCTCCGTGGATCTGTCGGGGATCGTGCCCGTGGGGGCGCGCTACGAGGTGCGCAACGTGCAGAATCTGTACGGGGCGCCCGTCGCGACCGGCGAGTTCAGCGGCGCGGTCAGCATTCCGTTGGGCGGCGTCACGCCGCCAACGCCCGTGGGCTTGACGTCATCGCGGTCGCCGCGCACCGGACCGTACTTCGACGTCTTCCTGGTGACGATCCTGCCGTAACCGGAAGGCAGGCGCCGTCAGGGGGAGGCAGAGCCGCTCGCGCCGCGCGTGGGCGGCTCTGTCGTCTTGGGAGCCACAGGGAGGGGGGTCGCACGAACACGGTCGCCGACCCCGCCCGCGGCGAGGTTGCTCCGCGCACCGACGGTGCCATATCGCTCGATGACCCGCGCCAGCGCCCAGGGGAAGGCGTACTGGAACAGCGGCTCGAGTTGACTGAGGCGCAAGGCGCGCTCGCCGACGTCCCGGAGCGCGGGTGCCACGTGGACGGCGGCGCGTGCGATCGGGAGGAGCATCCGCGCGGCCGCGCGGGTCCAGGGAAGCCACGGCGCCAGCGGGGCCGGATCGAGAGGCGGCGGCGTGCGGCCGCGGCTCTGCCACCGGTCCGCCTGCGCGCCGAGCCATTGGCGCAGGTCCGCCAGGGCCGGCGGCGTGAGAAACGAGTCGCGTGCGAACAGCAGCACGGACGATGAGTATTTGCGCTTGCCGAACTCGTGCGGTGCCACGCCGGCGGCTTCGACGACCCGGCGGCAGAAGGGGCGGTCGTAGGCCCGGCCCCGGTTCCAGGGGGCGAGCTCCCGCGATACCGAGAGCGCGTGGATGTCACGGACCTGCTGCGCGCCGAGGAATGCCACGGGTGCGTGGATGAATCCCGCGTGCAGACGGAACTCACACAGGTCGAGCCCGGACTGATCCTTGCGGACGAGGTCGGCACCGAGCCCAGGGGGGTCGAGCCCCCACACGGCGTCGCCATGGAAGCCAGTGAGCAGCACCCGGCCCGCCAACCACGAGCGCGCGCCGGCGACGTACACGTCCTCGCCCTTGCCGTCGGCCGCGAGGAACGGGATCTCGGCGAGCGGGATCGCGCGCCAGGCGTCCGCCAGCACGATGTCGAGGCGGATGCCCAGGGCGGCTGCGACGGCCGTCCCCGTGTCGGGGGCGCTACCGTCCCGTGTCGCAAACGTGACCGCCTCATCGAGTCCGGCATGTCGCGCGAGCGCCGACACCGCGCCAGAATCGTACCCCGACGAGATCGTGCCCAGCATGCGGTAGGGCAGACGGCGGGCGGCGTCTGCCAGATTCGCGGCCATCCCGGTCAAGGTGCCGACGAGGAAATCGCGATAGGACGCGAATGAGCTGAAATCGCGTCGCGGCGCCGGTTTGTGTACCGGCTGCAGCATCCGCCCGTCCCACACCAGGTTGTCGTGGTACGTCAGGTGCACGGGCCCGTGGGATGTGGCGAGCGTGGGCTTGTAGTGCGCGAGACCCCAGCGTATCGACTTGAAGTCCTCGAAGTACGCCGCGTACGTCGGGTCAGGTGTGCCGCCCGTGGCGGCCAGGAGGCACGCGAGCGAGTTGGACAGCCACACCTGCCCGCCGCGCTCGAGCCAGTGCAGCCGGTCCACGGTGGACGCGGCCGAGACCCAGATGACGGCCCCGTTGCGGATGCGAGCCCCGGACCCGAACACGAGGTCGGTGCGGTCGAAGTCCCCGGCGTCGTACGGGCCGGCCCACACCGCCTCGCAAAACCATTCGGGCGTCGTCTCCACCTGTGAGCCGTGCAGCACCGTGACCGTTTCGCTGCCGACCGCGCAGGACCCGAGCCAGGCCAGCGAGGGCCACGCGGGGACGGGGGTGTACGCGAATCGCATGGCCGTCAACACGACACCACAGCGGGACGCGTGACGTCGGCCGTGGCGGAGGAAGGGAGGAGCGGAGGGACGGCGTCGAGCCGCACCGTCGCGGCGAGCTCGGTGCTCAGGCTCTCGGCTGCCCACAGAAACAGCGCATGCGCGAAATCGTACTGCGGCCAGAAGAAGGCATGCGGCGTCCGGGGGGCGAGGACGCGATCGCCGCCGAACAAGGCGCGGTCGATCAGGTGCCACACCCGCACGAACGGATAGGCCAGCCGGTTCAGCCCGTCGTGGAGACGGAGGAAGGCCCAGCCGACCCCGAGGGTGCGTCGCACGTACGCGACGAACGACGGGCGCAGCCGGCGCGTGACCGGATAGTGGTACACGGCGACGACGGCCTTCTTCCGCTGGCCGAAGGCCGTACCGGCGACGCCGGCCATCTCCGCAATGCGTCGCGGGATCGGGCGGTCGTACTCGTTGAGGAGTCGCCACGGGTCCATCTCCGGGTCGGCCGCCACCGCGTCGAGGTCCGCGATGTGCCGGCTGCAGAGCGTGGGGACGCTGACATTGCTGAAACCGCTCTGGAGCCGGATCTCCGACAACCCCAGCCCAGCGGGGTCCCCGCGGACGACGCCCCGCTCGTGCCATTCGCGTTCCGCCTCGGTTTCCCACACGTCATCGCCCCCGAACCCCGTGAACACGACCGCGGCGGAGCGCCTCCGCCCCAGGAAGGACGCGAGCGGGTGCAGCGCGAGCGTCGGCGGCATGCAGCCGGCCGCCAGGAAGTAGCGCTCGTCGGCGGGCGCCGGCTCACCGGCGTCGGGCGCGAGCAGCGGGAGACCCAGGGTGCGCGCAATCGCCGAGCCGTCGTCGATCGTCGCACCGGGGGCGAGCCACGCGGGGAGATGTGAATTCGACCGGGGGCAAGTGAACGCGGCCGTGACGTCCAGCTCGGCGACGAGCGCGGCGGCGGCGACGGAGTCGTAGCCCGAGGAAACGGTCACGAACGCCTGGATCGGCGTGCGACGTGCCTCGCTCGCGTAATTCGTCCGCAAACGGCGCAGGGCGTCGCGCACGAGCGTCCGGTATTCGGCGTACGAGCGGAACCGCTTTGCCCGGCGTCGGTTGACGCGCTCGGTCCTGCCCGACGGATCGAGCGCCAGGCAGCCATCGTAGAGTTGGCCGAAGGCGCGGATCTCGGGATGATCCACCACGAAGCTGTCCGGATAGTCTCCCGCGCCCTGCCGGATGGCGAGTGTCTCGCGGCGATAGTCGTGCCGCGGGTCGAGGCGCGCCCCGGTCGTCGCGAGCAGCAGCGGCAGGCAATTCGAGACGTGGAGCCGACCACGGTACTCTGTCCACAGCAACCGATCACACAGCCCGGTCGATGCCACGAAGTACAGCCGATCGTCTTCGATGCGGAGGCCGCTGCCGAAGAAGTGGTCGCTGGCGTCGAACTTCCCGTCGGTGAAGTCGCCGTCCCACACTCCCTCGACGAGCCAAGCGTCGCGGCACTCGACGGCCCACCCATGCGCCACGTCGACGTTCCCGGAGCGTGGGTCGGCGGTGGCCGCCCAAGCGAGGCGCGGGAGACCGGGGATCGGGCGGTAGCGGAGTCGGAAGGTCACAGGGCTGCGTCCCAGGCCGCGTCGTGCGTACTGCGCGCCACGTAGCGGCGATACAACGGGGCCGCTGCTCGGCGTGCGGCGACCTTGAGCCGGCGCTGGAACAGCGCGAGCTGCCAACCGCGGAAGCGAGCCAGCTCCCCCACTCGTCGGGCCGACGTGCTCGTCTTCACGGCGAAACGGCCCAACACCCACGCGCCGCCGACCCAATGGGGCGTGAGCCACGGTTCGGACGTGAAGAGGTAGTGGTAGCCGGCGACTGATGCGGCGCGGAGCACGCGGCCCGAGATGTCGCCACCCGGCACCGAGGCGGATCGGCAGGGCTGACCGAGGAGGTCGGCCAGCGCGTCCCGGCTCACCCGCCATTCCGCGAGCATGCGGTCGGCCGGCAGGTCGCGACAGATGTCCGGATGGGTATGGGAGTGGCTGCCGATCACATGGCCGCGGCTCGCCAAGTCGCGGATCTCGGCGCGGGTCAGGAATCGGGGCCGGTCGATGAGGCTGGTCACGATGAAGAAGTGGCCCCGCCAGCCGCGCCGCTCGAGCGCGTCGGCAATCCAGAGCGCACTCGCGCCGCCGTCGTCGAAGGTGAGTAGCAGGCGCCGACCGGGCTCGGCGATGTCGACCGCATCGACGCGTGTGGGCGGGCAGCCGCCCGCGGCGATCGCGTCCAGATGCGCGCCGAACGCTGCGCGGGTCAACTTGTAGGGGAGTGCGCCGGGACGCGAAAACCCGGACGCCGCGGGATCGTCCACGACGTCGTGGTACATCAGGGCGGCGACCTCCGGCCGGCCGGCGCGCGTCACCATGTGAGCCGGTACTCCCGCAGCCACAGCTCCAAGGCGAGCGCGGTGAACACGCGCTGGTACAGGCCGCCGCGGCTGATCTGGCCGCCCGCGCGGCTCGCGCCGCTGCGGAAATCGGCGAGCCAGCGGCGCATGAGCGCGTCGTGGAACAAGGGGCGGGTGCGGGCCTCAGGGCCGAGCAGCAGTGCATCGAGCGCGTCGTGGAAGCCGGGAAGCACCATGACGTCGAGCGGGACGCTGAAGCCCTGCTTCGGATGGACCGCCACCTCCTGGGGGAGCCAGCGATGCGCGAGTGCGCGGAGGACCCGCTTGCCGGTGTGCCCTGTGGACTTCAGGCGGTGGGGCAGGGACACGCCGAGCGCCACGACGTCCTCGTCCAGCAGGGGGACGCGCACCTCGATGCTCGCGCGCAT
The DNA here is from genome assembly GCA_036004525.1 of Gemmatimonadales bacterium. Taxonomy (GTDB): domain Bacteria; phylum Gemmatimonadota; class Gemmatimonadetes; order Gemmatimonadales; family GWC2-71-9; genus 20CM-2-65-7. The sequence goes on from DASYRJ010000067.1 coordinate 8,518, forward strand.
GCTCATCATGTCCACCTTGCGGAGCATGTCCCCCGGCAGGCTGACGGCGAAGCAGCTCTCCGTGATGCGTTGGGAGAGCGTCTCGAGGTCCGCCGTGCCAGCCGGACCGTGGCTGTCGAAATGCCGGTACACCGCAGCGAGTCCGGCGCGCGCATCGGGCGGGACGAGGGTCTCCTTCTGGTCTTCGGTGAGATAGTTGGAGAAGCCGGCCAAGACGATCGCCGGGTTGGCGCGGCCCGCGCGGGCGAGCTCGACCGCCTTCACCAGCCGCCGCCCCCAGTCGCGGCTCCAGCGCGTCGCGCGCCCCCCGGCGACGGCGAGTGGATGGAGCAGCCATGGCGGACAACGCATCAGCCGCGCGATGGAGGCCACCTGCCAAAAGCGCGCGTAGCCCCCGAACACCTCGTCCCCGCCGTCGCCCGACAGCGCGCAGATGATCCCCTGCTCCCGCACCGCCCGCGCGATCCAGTACATCGGGACGAGGCTCGTATCGGCGAACGGCTGGTCGAAGTGCCGGAACAGATCGAGCAGCGAGTCGGTCGTCATGGCCCAGTCGCCGAGATCGATCGTGTGGTGGCGCGTGCCGTAATGCCGCGAGACGGCGAGCGCGGTCTGGGTCTCGTCGTAGCGCCGGTCGGGGAACCGTACGTTGAACGTGGTCGTCGCCTCGCCGGTGGCCCGGCGGTGGGCCGCGACGACCAACGACGAATCGATCCCGCCGGACAGCAGGGCGGCCACGGGGACGTCGGCCACCGCCTGCCGCTTCACGGCGGCGAGGAGCCGCTCTTCGGCAATGCGGGACACGGCGCCGAGGTCCCGATGCCCGTTCGGCTCAGCGACGACCTCGTGGTAGCGGCGCAGGGAGTGACCCTCGGGCGCGATGGTCAGCGTGCTCGCGCTCGGAAGCGCGGCGATGTTGCCGAAGCCCGTGGCGGGCTCTGGCACGTAGCCGAGGCCCAGGAAATCGTAGCAGGCCTGGCGGTCGAGCGTCGGGCGGAACCCGGGCAGAGCGGCGATCGCCTTGATCTCGCTCGCGAATACCCACTGCCCGTCCAGCTGCGCGTAGAACAGCGGCTTAACGCCGAACCGGTCACGGCCGAGGGTCAGGCGCCCGCGCGGCCGATCGTAGATCGCGAAGGCGAAGATGCCGCGGAGATCCTCGACCAGCCGCTCCCCGCGGTCCTCGTACAGGTGCACGAGCACCTCGGTGTCGGACGTGCCGCGGAACCGGTGGCCGGCAGCCGTGAGCTGCACCCGCAGCTCCTGATGGTTGTAGATCTCGCCGTTGAAGATCACGAGAACGCTCTCGTCCTCGTTGGCCATCGGCTGGTGGCCCGTGGGAGAGAGATCGATCAGCGCCAGCCGGCGATGGACCAGCTCGCAGCGCTCGTCGCCGTAGTGGCCGCCGCCGTCCGGCCCGCGATGCACCAGCAGGGCGTCGGCGCGCGCCGACCAGCCGGGCGCACGCGGTAGCGCCACGGGATGAAACCGGCCGGCTATGCCGCACATCTTCGACCTCGCCTGTCTTGCGCACGTGGAGCATGCGCGCGCGCAGCCCTCCAGGGAAGAGGCGGCGACATCTTACTGACCCGCGCGGCGCGGCGTATGTTTGAAGTTCGCGCCCCGCCAAAGGAGGTTGGTTCGCGATGCGTCGATCCCTGATCCTGGGCGCCGCGCTGTTCGGCGCCGGTGCGTGCGGACGTAGTCCGGCCGGGCCCCCGCCCCCGCCCCCGCCGGGAACGCACGTCGGCTACTACGTCACGACCGCCGGCACGAGCGGCGGCGACGGGAGCAACGCGAACCCCTGGAGCCTGTCCCACGCGCTGAGCGGGGCCGGCGGTCAGGTAAACCCCGGGGACACGATCTGGGTGCGCGCGGGCACCTACACCGGAATCTTCACGAGCTCTCTCACGGGCACGGCCGCGGCGCCGATCATCGTCCGGGCGTATCCGGGGGAGCGCGTGGTCCTCAACGGCACCGACGCGAGCGAGACCTTGAAGATCGACGGTTCGTACACCTGGTACTGGGGGCTCGAGATCCAGATCGGCACGACCGGGCGCACGAGCCTGCGCAATGACGTGGTGTACGTGCGCAATACCTCGCACATCAAGCTGATCCATCTGGTGGTGCATGATGGAGGCGTTGGGATCTATACGGCCGCCGCCTCCACGGACGTCGAGATCTACGGCTGCATCATTTATAACAACGGGTATCAGGCCAACGCCTCGGACCGGGGCCACGGTCACGCGATCTACACCAAGAACAATAGCGGCACCAAGCTGGTGCGCGACAACGTCATGTTCAACCAGTTCGGGTTCGGGTTGCACGAGTACAGCAACCTCGGCGCCGGCGCGCTGGCGGGGATCACGGTCAAGGGGAACGTGGCCTTCAACAACGGGGCGCTGGCGATCGCGGGAACCTCGGAGGCCGGTAACCTGCTCGTTGGTGGCGAGGAGCCGGTGAGCGGCGCCGTGGTGGACAGCAACCTGACCTATTACTCGTCCAGCGTCACCGGCATGGTCGCCAACTTCAAGTTGGGTTACTCCACGACGCAAAACGCCGGTGTGCTCGCCCGGGGCAACGTAGTCGTGGGCGGAGAGCCCGTGTTCGACATGCGTCTGTGGGCGACGGCGACGATCAGCGCCAACACCTGGGTGGGGTCGGGAGTCCTCGTGAACGTCGTCGACACGAGCGATGGTGGCTACACGTGGGGGAATAACACGAACTGGCGTGATCCGACAGCGAATGCCTGGCGCTTCGCCGACGGGAGCGCATCCACGTTCGCGAACTTCCGCACGGCGAGCGGGCTCGCCGCCACCGACACCGCCATCGCCGGGATACCGGCGGCCACCCAGGTGTTTGCCCGGCCCAGCGTCTACCAACCGGGCCTGGGCTACGTGGTCGTGTACAACTGGGGAGGGCAGGCGAGCGCCGCAATGAACGTCGCGGGGATTCTGACGAGCGGCGATCACTACGAGGTCCGGAGCGTGCAGAACCTGTTCGGCTCGGCGCTCGCCAGCGGGACGTATGGCGGCGGCACGATCACGATTCCGCTCGGCGCGGTCACGCCGCCGACGCCCATCGGCATGGCGAGCTCCCCAGCGCCCGTGACGGGACCGGCGTTCGACGTGTTCGTCGTGACGCGGGTGACGCCCTAGACCACGCATGTTTGCAGTATGGCCGCGCCGAGGCTCGGCATGGGCGCGATGAGACGTGGGCCGGCCGCATGCAGCGCCGCACGAACCAGGGGCAGCGGATCGTCCCACGCGAGGCCCGATTTTGCCTCGCAGGCCAGCGCCCAGACGAGCCAGCGCCACAGCGGCACGTTCGCCCTGCGGGCCGCGGCCCGGTCGCGCCACACCTTGCACCAGCGCACGCCGGCGCGCGCGCGGTCCGCCGCCGGCCGCGGGAGGCCGGCGAGATCGGCATACACGAGCGCCGGAATGTTGACACCTGCGACGGCCGCCAGGTGATGCCACAGCGTAAACCGCGGATTCACCTCCAGCAGGTAGAGGCACCCGTCGGGACCGCGCTTGAAGTCGAACTTGGCCACGCCGCGGAGGTCGAGCTTGCGCACCAGGTCGCGGCCCAGCTCCGCGACGTCGGCAGCGTCGGTGGTGATGAGCGCCGTGCTGTCGCCGAAGGCCTCCGGTAGCGTCCGGATCTTCCGGCCCGTGAATTCGCCCACAATGCGCCCCTGCGTATCGACGTACACGTGATAGCTCTCAATCGCCGTCTCCGGGCCGGGGATGATCTCCTGGGCGAGGGCCGGAATGCCCGCTGCGGCGAGCCGCGGCCAGAGGGCGCCCAGCTCGGCCGGCGTGCGCACCTCGATCGCCTTGGCGGAGCCGGCGAGCGGCGCCCATTGAGCGGTCCGCCGCGTCAGCGGCTTGACGATCATGGGGAACCGGAGGGCGCGCACCTCGGGCGGCAGGGGTTGGCCGGGGTCCAGCGCCAGGGCGGGCGGCACCGGTAACGCGAGGCGGGCCGCGAGGATCTGGAAGCGCTCCTTGTCGACGAGATCCTCCACCAGGGTCGCGTCCGGCACCACGAAGCGGAACGCGGTCGCCAGCTCGCGGCGATGGCGGGAGATCAGCAGCAGCTCCCGGTCTTCCTCGTAGAAGAGCACCGGTGGGGCGGCCTGCGCCGCGCCGAACTGCAGCAGCAGCCGGATCGCCTCGTCGGGTTGCTCCCACGCGTCGGCCCAGTCGAGCGAGCGGCGCGCGTAGCGGGAATACCGCGCCGGGGACCCGGGTTTCGTCGCGACCACCAGGGGGATGTCGCCCAGCGCCACGGCGCGCACCAGATCGATGTCCCCCATCACGCACGCGAGCGGCGCCGGCTGGCCGGCTGGCCGGGACCTGCGGCGGGAATTGGGCGCCACCGGCGACGACGTCGCCGGTTCTTCCGGCTCGGCCTGCTCCGGGATGACCGGTGTGGCGTGGGGCATGGCCCAGCGCCGCACCTGACCGCGCACGGCCTGCTGCCACCGGTAGCCGCGCTCCGCTAAGTCCCGGACGATGGTAAGGATGGGGTAGCGGCTCCACACCCAGCGGCGCTTCGTGAGGTCGGGTTCGGCGCCGAACTTGCTCTTGAAGTGGCCTCGGCCCATCAGGTCGAAGGTGTCGCATCCGGCGTCCATCGCCCGTTGCATCACGGTCCAGGTCATGAGCTCCGTGGGGCGATACCAGCGATAGCGGGTGCGGTGCGCCCACATCCAGAGCAACAGTTCCTTGCGCTCGATCGTGAACATGGCGGTGGCGATGTTCGTTGTGGCGTCCGGCAGGTAGACCGACGACGCGATCAAGTGGCCGGCGACTTGCATGTGCCGGAAGTACTGCCGCACGCGCTCCTTTGTGAACGGCAAGCTGTGTCCACCCCGAGCGAACACCTCCTCGATCTGCGCGAAGTGCTCGTCGACAAACGCCTCGTCGGTCTCGAACCGCACGATCAGGCCGAGCTTTTTGCCGCGGCGCACGTTGCGGCGCGCGCTGTCCTTGAGGGCCTTCAGCGCCCGCGCTTCGTCCCCCGGAAACAGCCGCGCCCGAAACGTGGGCACTGGCTGGCCGCGGAAGCCCACCGCGCGCATGGATGCGTCGTCGAGCGCGTTGGACAGGATCTCGACGTGGTGCACGTGGTAATGCTCCCGCAGGAACGGCACCAGCGGACGCATCATTTCGCCCGCGGAGACGCGCGCGGGGTCGAACGCCGGGCCCATGCTCACCGTCTGCCACCCGGGTAGCGGCGACCCGAACAGGCGGAGCGGGCCGATATGGACGAGCAGTCCCGGAAGGCAGGCGACGACGGCGCCCCCCTTCTCGAACACGAGGAACCGCGGGGCGCCCAGCCGGCAGTCCTCGAGGGAGCGCAGCCACCCCAGTGTGTGCACGACGCGGTGGTTGTCGAACCCCCCCACCAGCTCGTCCCAGCGCCGCAGCTCCTCAGCGGACGCTTCGCGCACCACCAACGGGACGGCCCGCACGGCGTGGGCGATCGTCATCGGGACGGCGCCAGGGCGGCGGGATCGTGGGCGGGACGACCCCGGCGCAGGACGTGATCGATGATGCCGCGCAGGAAGCCGAGCCCATAGCTCAGGTGGAGCACCGGGAACACGGCGCAGAGGGCCAGCGCGGCGCGCACGCCCTGGCGCGGAGCGACCGCGAGGGCACACGCGGCGACGGCCAGCGCATACGTCCCCGCTACGACGCCGCCGGCCATGGCCGCCCACGCGTACCACGGGGCGAGGAGCGCAGCCGCCCCCAGAGTGAGGAGGAACGTGGACGGCACCAGTTGCCGGGCGGTCATGATCCGCCCCACCTTGCGCGCGACGAGCGGCTTGAAGTAGCCGTACTGGAAGTACATCCGCGCCAGGTGCCGGAGGGTCGGGCGCGCGTAATACACGGCCACCAGATCGGGAGCGAGCAGGACGCGGCCACCACGCTGCTGGATGCGGAAGTTCAATTCGTCGTCCTGGTTGCGGACGAGCTCCTCGTCGAACAGTCCGACGCGGTCGAACAGCGACCGCCGGAAGCAGCCGAAGGGCACCGAGTCCACCCAACGCCGCTCGGCGGTGCCGATCCGGAAGTACGAGTTGCCGACGCCCAGGGGGTGCGACAACCCGACCGCGATGGCCCGAGCCATCGGCGTGTCGGCGCCGGGCTGCGTGACGATGACGCCGCCGACGTTGTCGGCGCCGGTCTCGAGCAGCGCCGCGACGGCGCGCGGCAGGTACTCGACCGGATACACGACGTGGGCGTCCATCCGGACAATGATCTCGCCCCGCGCTGCGCGAATGCCGACGTTCAACGCCGCGGGCGCCGTCCGCGCCGGGTTGTCGAGCAGCCGCACCGCGGCGTGGCGCGCCGCGTAGTCGGCCACCAGAGCGGCGGTGCGGTCCCGGCTGCGGCCGTCGACCACGAGCACCTCCAAGCGATCCGCCGGGTAGGCGGTCGCGAGGATCGAGTCGAGCGTCGCCACGACGTAGCGCTCTTCGTCCCGCGTAGGCACGATCACGCTGACGAAGGGGTGGCTCATCCGACCCCCAACAGCTCGCGCGCGCCCTGCAGCCATTCCGCCACGGCCGGCCACGGGTCGCGCCGGTCCCACACTTCCATCCGGGTGTCGGGCGGCTGGTGTCCGAAGAACTCCTTCAGTCCCTCCCACCGGCTGGGGTAGGTCCCGGGGAAGCCCCGGGGCGGTCCGCGGAGCACGTGCAGCAGCCGCTTGCAGTCTCCCCACAGCCACCGCAGGGTCACGCCCGTCCGATACTGCTCGCTCGCCGGCAGGTGCTCCCCGCTCAGCGTCCGCAGCCAGAGCGCGGGGAAGTCGGTGCCCGCCGCGATCGCGACCTGGAGCGAGCCCCAGAAGCGGCCGTTCACTTCCATCAGCCATGGCGGGTGGACGCCGTCGTCGCTGAACTCGAGCATCACGGGCCCGTGCCACGCGAAGTCCGCCAGCAAGCGCTCGGCGGCGTCCCGCAGGCCGGGCGAGAGGGGCGCCGAGCGGCGCACGCTGCTGCCGGACCCCGAAGGCCGGACGTCGCGCAGCCGCTCGTGCGCGGACCAGGCCACGACGCGCCCGCGGTCGCACAGCGCAAAAACCCCCTTACCCTGGCCGGGGACGTAGCGCTGAATCAGCGGCCAGTGGGATCCCTGCACGCGATCCCGCACCGCCGTCTCGAGCTCCTCCGGCCGCGTCACGTACGCCGTCCCCCGGTCGCGCCCGAAGGCGGTCCCGTCCCACGCGTTGCTGAACCTCGGCTTGACGACGCAGGGGTACCCGATCGTCTCCGCCGCGGCGCGACATTCCTCGAGCGACGTGGGGAAGGCGGTGGCCGGCACGTGGACGCCGCAGGCCATGGCCCGCTGCAGGGTTTGGGATTTGTCGAAGGCCAGCGCGAGCATGTCGCTCGGGCCGCAGCCGACCGCGATACCGGCCGCCTCCCACGCCTCCCGCTCGGCGTTGCACAACAGGCAGGCCCGCTCGGTGACGGGAAGGACGACGTCGATGCGGTTGCGCTGCGCCCAGGTCCGGAGCGCGGCGAAGGCCGCCACCGTTTCGCCCGCCAGGTGGAACCGTTTGGTGCTGAAGCGCGACCAGGCGGCGAGCGGCCACCAGAGGTGGCTGGCGACGAACACGGTGTGGCCGGCTCGGCCGAGCGAGCGCACGCACGCCAGGGCTTGGTTCCGGTGGCCGTCGAGCACCAGCACGCGGCGGCTGCGCGCTGGAGCGGGCGCGGCGGGCGCGAGCGCGCCTCCGTTACCACCCCCGCCCAAGGCGGCGGTCCGCTCGGCTGGGGAGAGCTGGCACAGGACGGCGCGCAGCTTCCCGTTCGCCCCGCGCGGAATCTCCGTAACCTCCTCCAGTACGACCTCGAGGTCGCCCATCCGCTCGCGGAGCCGCGCCGCGATTTCCGCTCCCACCGGCGGCGTAAACTCCGGCGTCGGCGCGTACCGTACGCGGATCCGGCTCAGGGTCTCCTGCACGATCTGTCCTTGGCGCACGGGCAGCCCATAGAAGACGGGGTTCAACCAGAACACCTTGCGCCCGTCGCGCTTGATGAGGAGATCGTTGGTGCGGCCGTCCACCGATGCGATGGCGGGCAAGCGGCGCCCGCACGCACACGGTGCATCGTCCGCCAACAACCGGCCGCAGTCGCCCGTGCGATAGCGAATGAGCGGCATGTCGGCGTTGAGCAGTCCCGTCGCGACGAACTCGCCGAACTCGCCGGGCGGAGCGGCCCGGTCGTCGTCCCGCACCTCGAGCATCCCGATCTCCGGCCACAGGTGCAGGCGGCCGGCGGGGCATTGGCTGCCCGCCACGGCGGCCTCCGCCATGCCGTACGTCTCCTGTACGGGACACTGGAACGCGCGCCCGATGGTTTCCCGCTGCTCCCCAGTCACGATCTCGGCGTTGGTGATGACGACCTTCATGCGAAGATCGGTGCGGCCGAGCCGGAGGATCTCCTGTGCGAGCGCGTGCAGGGACGACGTGTACCCCGACAGCGAGACGATCCGGTACTCGGCGAGGGCGTCGAGGTAGTGCGGAATGAGCGCCGGCGCCAGGTGATAGGTGGACATGTAGAGTTGGCGCAGCGCCGCGTTCCAGACCCAGAAGGGCGGTTGCCGCTGGGCGACGGGCGTCACGAGTTGGCCGCCCAGGCGCGCCCATCGGTCCCCGGGGGCGACGCCGTACCAGCAACGCGTACGCGCCGTGGCGATGGCATAGAGGCCCTGCACCGTCTCCCGCCGGCGCCACAGGCGGAGCGGCTTGCCCGTCGTGCCGCTGGTCTGCTCGGGGAACATGCGGCGCAGGTTGCAGTCGTCGGCGACGAACGCCTCGGGCTGGGCGCGCAGCGCGTCCTTTTCGAGAATCGGCCAGTGCTCGAGGACATCCCACGCGGCGCGATCCCCGCGCCGCCGCCGCTCTTCCCACTGCGCCCGGTAGTACGGCACGCGGGTCGCCGCCCGGTGCAGGACGTGCGCCAGGCGCTCGTCCCGCCAGGTCTGCCATTGGGCCGCGGTCCAGCTCTCGCGGGCGAGGGCCTCCTCCACCAGCCGTTCGCTGCCGGCGCCGTAGCGCCACGCCCGCAGGTACAAGCCGCGGAGTGTCGCGGCCGCCGAGCGGGCCGGCGGCGGCAGCTGATGATAGAGCTTGAGGAGCAAGCCGCTCATCGCTCGGCTCCGGCGAGGGCTGGCGCCAGCCGCCGCCACACGGCACCAGCCGCAGCGAGCGGCAGCAGGAGCAGACGGCCGGCACCGATCAGCCGGCCCTGAGCGATGGCCGAGCCGAACGCGCGCGCGTACAGCGCCCCACTCACGCGCATTGTCGGAAAGCGGAAGGCGCCACGCGTGAACTCGGCGCGGCCCCAGCCGCTGCTGGTCGCGCCCATCCCTGGCAGCGGGAGTTCGCGGCCCAATGCCTCGCGATGGATCTGCGCGATGTAGGCCAGGTAGCAGGACAGGTTGGGCCCGGCGCCCGATACGCGCGCCGTCTCGCGCACGGCGTTCCAGTCGAGGTCGGGCCGCAGCACCAAACCGATCGCGTTCAGGACATCGCCGATTCGGAACGACCGCCGGCCCGCAATCCGTTCGAATCCCTGGAACACGAGTTCGTCTTCCGGCGAAGGTGTCCACCACTCGGTACCGGCGAGCGAAACGGGCCGGCGGTTGCGGATCAGGCGAATGGCCAAATCTCGGTGTTCGCCGACGCGCCCGACGCGCCCGTGATGGATGTCCAGCGTGAGCTCCTCGTCCGGAAACCGATACACCCGGCTGCCGGACCACAGTGCCGCGCTGCCCATTTCCGGCGCGAGGTGAGCCAGGCGGAGGAGCAGTGGATCGAAATCGCTCGAGAGCGGAACGAGCAAGTCGATGTCGCCGCCGGCGTCAGGATAATTGGCGAACGCTTTGGGGAATAGGTGCGGCACGCCGTGCCGATCGCAGGCGTCCGCAATCCGTCGCATCAACTGGAACACACGAGCGACGCGCGCCCGCTCACGTAACGCCGCGACAGCGAGGCCGGGTGGAATGGGTCGCCGCAGCGTCTCCAGGCGGCGCACGACGCGCAACAGCACCGCGTTGCGCTCCAGCACTGACACCCAATCGTCCCAGGGCATGTCCGCAGGACCGACGGGGTTCGGCTCCAGTAACAGGCGCAAGACCGCCTTCACCATGCGCGCCGCTCCTCGAGTGCCCGCGTGAGAATGCGCTGTGTGTGGGCGAGATCGCGGTTGTCGAGGACGAGCGCCGTGCGGACCCACGGGGCCACCGCGCGGTAGTGCCGCCAGCGCGCCCGCAGGTACTCGACCGAGTACTCGCCCTTGCGCGCGTACGACTCCTCGGGACTGATGTCGAGGAACACGGCGAGGTCCGGCGTGGGTGTGAGCCGCGCCAGGAAGCGCAGCCAGCGCGTCCCACGCCCGTTCGACACGTCCACGAGTGAATCGTAGAAGTAGCGATCCATGATCAGAACGCGTCCCCGCAGCTTCTCGACGAGCAGCCGGTAGACCCAAAAGACGGCGAGGTCGATCGGGTAGAGCAGTCGGCGCAGGGGCTTGTTCCAGATGACCGCATTGCGGACGGCAACGAGCCCGCGCGTGAGCGGTGCGGTGGCCGCCGGGCCGGCGGGGCGCGCCGGGGCGCGGGGGCGCCGCACCCGGTCGCGGACCGCGCGGAGATAGGCGTACACGCCGACGTGGTCGTTCATGTGAAACACGGCGACCGGGCGCGCGCGGCGCTCCAGCTCGGTCTGCAGCCACGCGATGAGCGTGGACTTGCCGGCACCGTCGAGGCCGGAGAAGGTGATCAGCATGCGCGCTCCTGGACACCGCGCAGGTGTGCCGCGAGGCACCTGCCGTTGCTCCTCATATCGAACAGCTCCTCCGTGCGGCGCCGGGCCCGTGCCGCGTAGGAGCGGCGCATCACCGGATCGGCGAGGAGGCGCTGGAGGCCGTCGGCGAGCGCGGTGGTGTCCCTCGTGGGGACCAGGACCCCGCAGCGGCCGTCGTCCAGGGCCTCCGGAATGCCGGCGATCCGCGACGCCACGACGGGCGTGCCGAGCGCCATCGCCTCCCGGATCACGTTGGGCAACCCGTCGCCCAGGCCCGCGGAGGGCTGCACGAGCACGGTCGCCTGCTGCATCGCGCGGCGCACTTCGGAGAACGGCACCCAGCCGCGAAACCGGACGCGGTCGGCGATGCCGAGACTTGCACTCAGGGCGCGCAACGCCGGCGCCTCGGGCCCGTCGCCGAGGATCTCGACGTCGAGCGGCACGCCCCGTCCGACGAGGTCGGCGGCGGCGCGGAGGAGGTACTCGTACCCTTTTTCGGGGGCCAACCGGCCGACGGCGAGCACGCGTGCCTCCGGCCGGCTGTCCGGGGCATACGGAAACTCCGCGAGGGCCAGGCCATGATAGGACACGTGGATCTTGTCGCGCACCCGCGGGGCGATGTCGGCGAAGTGCTCCTCCACGTACGACCGATTGAAGTCGATGCACGTGATGATGCTGTCGGCATAAAGCAGCTTCTGCCTCAGGAACACGGGCTTGCGGTACAGGTCCGTGCCGGCATGGAGCCAGATCGAGAACGGCGTCCGGCGTGTGGTCAGGCGGTGGAACGCGTACGCGCAACTTGCGGCGTAGTTGCCCCAATAGGCGAGCACGTGATCGAAGGTGTCGGGGAATTGCCGAGCCCAGGCCCAGGCCTTGGGCATGACGTACGCGCTCTTGGCGAACGCCATCGGGCCGAACCGGAGGGCGGACGCGGTGACCGCTGCGGCGTCGCGCAACCCCGTGGCGGCGCGCCGGGGAGGCCACGACCGCCCGGCGAGCAGCGCCTGGGGCAGGCTCAGGTGATGCACGCGGTCACGGGGGAGCACCGTTTCCTGGAGGAGGTCGAGGCTGTACTGCCACATCGCGGGATCGAGCGGGTAAATCGGAAACACGTCGACCTCGACGCCGGCGTCGATCAGACCTCGCATGTCGCGCTCGAAGAAGGTGGCGACGCGCGCGGGATACTTGCTGGTGAAGACGGCCAGCCTCATGTGCCCCTCACGGCCTGGCGGCTGCGATCGGCCGGGTAGGTCGCGGCGGCGATCGCGTACGCGAATACGACCCAGAAGACTTTGCTGGCGATGCGGTTGCCGCTCATGTTGGCCGCGAGCACGAGCGCCACGAGCGCGGCCGGGAGGATGCCGTGCAGGCGGCGGCGGGCGTGCCACGCCGCCAGCGCGCAGACACCGACGCCGACGAGGAACGGCACGGTGCCAAGCACCCCGGCCGACGTGAGCACCTCGAGCACCATGTTGTGCGCGTCCCGCCGGGGAAACCGGATCTCGTGGAGCCGCAGGCCCAGCTCGTACTTGTTGGTGATGGGCCCCCAGCCGATGAGGGGCTTCTCGCGGAACATGCGCAGCAGCTCGGGGAAGATGCGCTCCCGTCCTGCCAGGTTGCCTTGCTCCGCGGTCAGCTCCAAGCGGTTGCGCATCAGGGTCGACGCGTAGCTGGCCCACAGGAGCGCGCCGATCGCGATGGCGCCGACGGCGATGTTGCGGATCCGCAGCCAGGCGCTGCGCCCGCCGAGCATGAAGACGAGGAGGCCCGCCCCGAGCGATAGAAGGCCGCCCCGCGATCCGGTCTCGATCATGGCCAGGCCGATCGCGCCGGCCAGCGGCCACGCCAGCCAGCGGCGGCGCGGCCAGGAGGGGTGCAGCGCGTACGCGAGGCCGCCCAGCGCGGTCAAGCCTGCCGCCAGGATCATCGCCGTGTTGTTGGCGTTCTGGCCGAAGACGGTGAGGCGCTCCCCGCCCGTGAACTGGACGTGGGCCGTGCGTCCGACGCCGGCGAGGGACAGCAGCGAGAGGACGCCGCAAGCGAGCGCGAGGGAGATCCACACGCCGCGCGCGACAGCCTCGTTCCGCATCAGATTCGAGGCGCTCCACAACACCAGGATGCTTTGCAGCAGCACCAGAAATAGCTTGAGCACCTCGGTGCCGTACTCCGTGTGTTGGACCGCGGCAGCAAGCACCAGGACGTACAAGTACGCGAGGAACCATCCCACCGGGCTGGGAAAGCGGCCGTACGCCACGCGGGGTTGGAGCACCGTCGTCAGCAGGAAGACGGCGGCGACGAGCGTGGGCACCTCGAAAGGGAGGCTCTGCCGCTGTGGCAGCTCGAAGGCGATCGAGAACACCATGGCGTACAGGGCCCACCGGACCAGGCGGTTGACATGCACGTCGGGGGCGGGGGCGGGGGCGGGGGCCGGCGCTGGCGCGGGGCGGGGCCGGAGCCGCGGCCGAGGAGCGGTTAGCGGCGCCACCGTCGCACTCCCTCGAAGGCTCCTCGGAACCGCTCGAGCACAGCATGCCGTCCCGCGCCATTGAGGCCCACGGCCCACGTCAGCGCGGGAAGGAGCAGCACCGTGACGGCCACGCCCGCCCCCCAGGTCGCCCAGCCCGACACCGACACGCGCTGGCCGAGCCAGGTCGCGCCCGCGAAGAGCGCGGCCATGGTCAGCAGCCGCCGCGTCCACTGCACCGTGGCGCTCGACTGCGAGGGAGCGGCCGCGCCCAGGCACGATCGCACGATGATCGGATAGGCGACCGTCTGGATGGCTCGACCCCCGAGGAGGCCGAGGCAGATGCCGACGATCCCGAGGGCGGGCGTCAGCAGCACCATCAACGCGAGCGTAAGCGCCGCCGCGGCCGTGCCCACGAGCACGCGGAGGCGCGGCCGCAGCGCCGCGTCGATCACGTAGGCGTCGTTTCGGATGAACGCCGATTGAGCGGTCACGAGGACGATGAGCACGTTCGGCCACACCCCGGCGTAGTTCTGGTTGCCCACCCAGAGGCCGAGGAACGCGCGGTTCCAGACCAGAATCGTGGCTCCGACGACGGTCGCGAACAGCCACGTCACGGCGAGCAAGTCCTCCCGGATCTTGGCCGCGCGGCCGTGCTGCCGCTCGCCGATTACGCCGCCCAAACCGGGGGTCGCCGCGCTGGCGACGAGCGCGTACAGGTTGACGCCGAGCCGCGCCGAGTAGCCGGTGAGCACGTAGCTGGTGACCGCGGAGCTCGAGACGAGCAAGCCGAGCACCAGCACGTCGCTCGCGAGCAGCAGCTTGGCGACCACATCGCCCGCCGAGAGCCACACGCTCATGTGGAGGAGCGACTTGACCTCCGCCACGGATGGGCGCGCCACGCCGAACCACGGCACGAACTGGCGGACGAGCCACCAGTAGCACACGCCGGTCACGACGGCGAGCGCCACCTGGGCCCAGCCCAGGCCGCGCAACCCGAGGCCGAGCCACACCGCGCCGGTCATGAACACGCCGCCGACGACGCTCAGGCTGGCCTGGAAGCCCATGCGCTTGTACCCGAGGTTCGCGCCGCGCAGGACCGATTCGGGGATCGAGGCGAGGCTGCCCAGGAGGAAGCTGGCGATGAGCAGCAAGCCGGTCACCCGCACCAGGGCGTGCTCCGCGGGCGCGACCTTCGCGAAGGTCGGCGCCAGCCAGACGAGCACGGCGCCCACCGCCGCGATGACGGGAAGGAACAGGAGCCACACGAATACCGCGCTGCCGACGAGCCGGCGTTTGGCGTCGTCGTCCGTGCGGGTGAGATGGTTCGCGATCGTCAGGCGCAGGGCCTCGGTGGGGCGGCCGTCCGCGCCCGTCATGTAGGCGATCAGGCGGCTCAGGATCTCCCACACGCCGTACAGGGACCGGCCGAGACCGCTCACGAGAATCGGCACGGTCACGAGCCCGACCCCGGCGCGGGCCGTGTAGTCGAGCAGCGACGCCACGGCGGTGAGCGTGGCTCGGTGGGTGAGCGTGGCCCGCGCCCCGGCCGGCAGGGGCTGGGCGAAGCGGGGCGCGTCAGTCGCCATCGGTGACTCGAAGGAGCGCGGCGCGGACGCGGGCGGCGGTCGTTTCGGGCGCGTCGTCGCCCGTGTCGATCCGGACGACGGCGAGGCCGCCGGGCCGGCTCAGGGCGGCGACGGCGGCCTCCAGGGCGGTGCGGTACGTCTTGGTGAACTCGACGATCGCCCCGTCGGATCTGGACTTCACATCGTGCGGCTTCGTCCGCTCGCGGATCCGGCGCACGAGCACTGGATCGGGCGCGTCGAGCAGGACGACGACGTCCAGGGCCGCGGCCCAGCGTGCGACGGCGGCCTCCCGCCAGGCGGCGAACGCCGGCCGGCGTACGCGGTCGTGGCCGAAAACGGTCAACCAGCCGAGCGCGAGCACCGGTCCCTCGTCGAGCAGCACGGGACCGGCGGCGCCGTTCCGGGCGCCGACCACCTGGTAAAGGGTGTCGAGCCGGACGATCTGTTTCATTTCTGCCCACACCTGTCCTGGGAACGCGCGGTAGAAGCCGAGCACACGCGGCAGGAGGCGTAGGGCGTTGAGACCGAGCGGGCCGCGCGGCAAGCTCCACAGCCCGGGGGCCGCGCGCACCCCGGCGTCCTGCCGCAGCAGCCGCGCCACTGTGGTCTTGCCCGCGCCCGCCGGCCCGACGAGCTCGACGAGGCGTCGCCTGCCCGCGACGGACGGGATTGTGGTGGCCGTCATGGGTCCTAGACCGCCGACCAGATGTAGGTCTTGAGCTCGGCGAGCACGTCGGCGAGGGGACGCGCGGCGTCCACGATGTGCGCGCCGGTCTGCGCCCAGTCGATCGTACCGCTGGCGCGGGCGCGCTCCCGGACGTAGTCCGCGGGCTCCGTGGTCTTGCGCCGCACGGCCGTGACGGGGTCCACGCGCAGCACCACGAGCAGCTCCGGCGGCACCATCAGCTCGTAGTAGCGGCGCTCGACGCGCATCAGCAGCCGCGTAAGCGCGGAGGCGGGGCCGGGAGGCAAGTCGCGCGCGATCGCCGGGCCCGCGAAGAGGCTGTCTTTGGGGATCGGATACCGCTCGCACACGGCCAGCGCGCCGTTGCGGACAATGCGCCGAACCTTCTCATACAGCCGATAACGGTCCCGCGCCGTCGCGACGCGGCGGAGCTGGTCGAGATAGGTCGCGGGGGCCGGCACCCACCGTTCGATGAGCTGCGCTGCCTTGAGGGCTCCGCCCACGAGCAGGGTCGCGAGGGAGCGCGGGGGCTTGCCGAGGTGCGCGTGGGCGGCGCGAAAATGCGGTGCCAGCCAGGCCACGAGTTCCCGCGCGCAGGTGGACTTCCCGGCGCCGTCCGAGCCGGACAGCGCGATGACCACGCCGCCCGTTCCCAGGTGCTTGCCCGACATGTGCGCTCCGAGACGGCCGCGCAGCGTCACGATCTCGCGGACCGCCACGGTGAGGCGCGTGAACGGCAGGGGCGGGCGGGCGTGCGCGCGCAACCGGCGGTGCAACTCGCGGTGCAACAGTGGGCGTTGCCAGGATGCGCCACGCTCGACCAGCGAGCGCACGGCGCGCTGGAAGAAGTCCGCGGAGACCTCCGGCAGGTGCTCGGCGAGCAACCAATGCACGCGGGCGGTGTCAGCACGTTGCTCGAGATAACACCGCTCCGCCTGCACACCGCGCAGCCACCGAGGCTCGCGCAGCGCGTCGCGGAGGGTGTAGCGCTGGACTTGCCGCAGGACGAAGAGCAGAAATTCCAGCTCGGGCGAGGGGATGCGAAACACGTCGGTCTCCACCGTCGATTGCAGCACGGCCCGCTCGAGCGGCACGCGATACGTCGTCCGCCAAAAGCCCCCGATGACCAGCCGGTAATGCACGTGCACGTGCACCAGCCGGCCCGTCGGCACGTCGAGGCCGACGTACGACAGCACGCCCGGGACTTGCTGCTCGGGCGGCGGCACGGCGAGCTTGAACCCCAGGTCCGACAGCACGCTGACGAATCGCCCCGCCGACCGCCGCTCGACCAGCAGGTCGACGTCTCCCGCGCCGGTCCCCCAGCGTTCCCGCTTTGCGTGGCCCTTCCACTGGCAGTACTTCAGGTCCACTTCCGCGAGCACGGCCGCGAGCACCCGGAGCAGCGCAAGCGGCTCCGCCCCCGCCGCGCGGTCGTCGCGCGGTGGGCCTGCGGAGCCGGACCACCGGGGCAGCGCGGTCAGTGGCAACTCCCCGACCCCGAGTCGGTGTAGGTCGATCCCGGGATGGTCAGGAACTGCCAGCTGTAGCTACCGGGTCCCAACGTGAGCTTCAGGACGCCGAACGCCGCGCTGATCGTCTCGCTGTTGGGATGGATCGCGGTCGGGAGGCCGGCGCTTTCGCCGCCCGTGCCCGCGTTGAAACTCCGGATCCCGTTGACGTCGTCCCGCGTCCCGTCGGGGCGCATCGGCGCCATGCGCTCATACTGGTGTTGCTGCCCGTTGAGCACGATGTCGGCACCCCGAGCGTAGAGATCGTCCCATAGAATCTTCCGCGCGCCGTCGCTGGTCCAACCAGCCAACGTGGACGAGAAGAAACGCGGGGTGTGCCAGTAGGCGAGGGTGCAGAGCTTGGTGCTTGCGGCGAGGTCGGCCCGCAGCCAGACCTCTTGCTCCGATCCCGCACCGAAGGCGACCTGGTCGTTGAGCACGATGATGTGCCAGTCGCCCAGGTCGTAGCTGTACCAGCCCTTGTTCCGCACCCCAGCCGCGGCACCCCAGTAGTCGAAGTACCCGGTGCCAGTGCCGCTCGTGTATTCGTGGTTGCCGGGCGTCGGGTGGGTGCGACTCTTGTGCCGGCCCCACGTGGGACCGTAGCAGTTGTTGTAGTCGGTCAGCGTGCCGTCCGGGAAGGCGTTGTCGCCGAGCGCGAACACGGTCCCCGGGTTGGCGTCGATGAGCTTCGCCGTTGCCTCGTCGCGATCGTTGGAGCAGGAGGCGATGTTGCCCGCGCCGATGAACACCTGGGGGGTGCTCGACGGGGAAACCGTGACGAGCACCTCGTCCCACCCGGCGCCGCCATCCTTGTCGGTGACGGTGACCCGTGCCGTGTACTGGCCGGCGGCGCTATAGGAATGGTCGGCCGAGATAGCCGACGCCTGGGAGTTGGTGCTCCCGCTGCTGGTCGAGCCGTCGCCCCAGGCGAAGGTGTATGCCCAGGGCGCGTCGCCGGCGCCCGGGTCGCTAAACGTCGCGCTCAGCGTGAGCGTGGCGCCCGCGAGCGCGGACATATCCGGCCCGGCACCCACCGTGGGCGCGATATTGCTGATCGTCGCCGTGGTCGTGGCTGCGGCGCCGCTCAATCCCTTGGCGTCCGTGACCGTCAGCGTCACCGTGTAGCTGCCGTTGGCGGCATAGGTGTGTGTCGGGGTGGCGCCGGTTCCCGTGGCGCCGTCGCCGAAGTTCCAGCCGTAGCTGAGCGGGAGGTTGTTGTCGGGATCGCTCGAGCTGCTCCCGTCGAACGCGACCGCGGCTTCGGACTGGTAGGGCCCGCCGGGCCGCGCCGTGGGCGGCTGGTTCGGGGTCAGCGCGGCCGAGTGACACGCCGCGCTGCCGGCGTCCGAGAAGGTCGCGCCGGCGACGGGCGCGAACTGCCAATCGTAGCCGCCGGCGCGCAGCGTGAGCTTCAACACGCCCCAGGAGGTGTTGTCGCGCACCTCGACGTTCGGATTGGGTTCGACCAAAGCGTCGTGGCCGGCCCCGCCGGTGCCAGCGATGAACTGCCGGATTCCCCCTGCGTCGTCGCGTTCGCCGGTGGGCGTTTGCGGGGCGTAGCGCTCGTACAGATGGAAGTGACCGTTCACCACGACGTCCGCCTTCGCCTCGTACAGCGCGTCCCACAGAGGCTTGATCGCAGAGTTCTTTCCGAACGTGCCTTGGTAGAAGCGCGGGTGATGCCAGTAGGCGAGGGTGCAACGCTGCGCGTGGGCGGCGAGGTCGGCCCTGAGCCACTGCTCCTGGGGCGAGCCGGCGGCCGTGGACACGGACGCCGTCGCACTGTTGAGCACGATGATGTGCCAGTCGCCGAGGTCGTAACTGTAATAGCCCTTGGCCGGGTCGCCGGCGCCTGCCCCGAAGTACGCGAAGTAGGCTTGCCCGACCCCGTCGTCGTAGTCGTGGTTTCCCGCGCTGGGACGCGTACGGCCCTGGTGCCGGCCCCAGGTGGGATCGTAGCAGTTCGTGTAGTCCGCCGTCGAGCCGCTCGGGTAGGCGTTGTCGCCGGCGGTGAAGACGGTACCCGGGATGGCGTCGAGCAACGCGGCCGTCGCCTCATCGCCAGCCTTATCGCAGCGCGCGATGTTGCCCGCGCCGACGAGCACCACAGAGCTGCCCGGTGGCGCCGGCGCTACAGTCACCGCCGAGGTGCCGCTCCGCCCCTCGACCGTGGCTGTGATCGTGACCGGCCCGGGAGTCAGACCCAGGAC
>DASYRJ010000068.1:0-7258 GCA_036004525.1 Gemmatimonadales bacterium
TGGCAGCATCGGCAGGCCGCGGCCGAGGAGCACCGGGACGAGCCCCACCTCGACTTCGTCCACCAGGCCGAGCGCGAGCAAGCTCCGGAACAGCTCGCCGCCGCCGAACAGCCAGATGTCCTTTCCCTTCTTCTTCTTCAAGTCGGTCACGATCGCCTTCGGGTCGGCGGAGACGATCGCGTCGCGGCATTCGTCCTGGCGCAGCGTCTTCGAGAAGACGTAGGTCTTCATGCCTGGCATGGCGCCGCTCCCTTGCCGCTGCGCGGCCTCGTAGGACTTCCGGCCCATCAAGACCGTGTCGTAGTTCTTGAACAGCGCACCGAAGTCGATGTCGGGATCCATGGGGATCCAGTCGAACTCGCCCTTCAGCCCGGCGATGTAGCCGTCCAGACTCATGGCCACTGAATAGCGCACCCGTCGCATGAGCCCTCCGTAGAGGCGAGAGGAAGCGGGTCGACCGATACTATCGTCCCCCCTCTCCCGAAGGGAGAGGGGGACGGCCTGCCTCACCTCCGCAGCAGCATCTCCCTGAGACGCGCGGCAGCGGGGCTGAGCGGCGCTCCCTGACGACGAATCACGAGCAAGTCGCGCACCCACTGACGGCCTTGCAGGCGGATCGCGACCACGCGCGGGTCGCGCGGCCGCACGGCGTGACGGGAGACGACGGACACGCCGAGCCCGGCGGCGACGGCTTCGCGCACCGCCTCGGTACTCCCGAGCTCCATGGCGGGCCGCAGCGTCACGCCCCGATCGGCGAGGAGCTGCTCGGCCACGGCGCGCGTGCTCGATCCTTCCTCGCGCGCGATGTAGGGCTCGTCCGTGAGCGCCACGGCCGGCAGCGTGCGCCGGCGCGCCAGGGGATGGCGGCGCGGGACGATCGCCACCAGCTCGTCCTTCGCCCACGGCTCGGCGGCGACTCCCAGACGCACGGGCGCCGCGCCGATCACGCCCAGCTCCACGGCGCCCGCGGCGACCCACTGCTCGACCTCGCGCGTGTCGCCGATGCGCAGCGTGAGCGCGACCTGGGGGTGCGCGGTGTGAAATCGTCCCAGCACCGCCGGCAGCAGGTACGTTCCCGGTGTCGTGCTCGCGCCTACCGCGACCGCCCCCGCCCGGAGGCCCCGCAGTTCGACCGCCGCCTGCCCGGCGCTCGTCATCAGGCCGAGCGCCTGGCGGACGAACGGCTCGATGAGGTGCGCTGCGGCGGTCGGGCGGACGCCGCGTCCGGCCCGCTCGAACAGCTGCACGCCGAAGAACCCCTCGAGGCCGCGCACGTGCTCGGAGACCGCCGGCTGGCTCAAGTGGCGGGCCTGCGCGGCGCGGGCGACGCCGCCCGAGTCCAGCACGGCGAGGAACAGCTCCAGCCGATGCAGCGTGAGGCCCGGTTTGATCATAAGGTTTCACCGATATAATACATAGATACGTCGTATTTGTCCTATGTCGAGAGATGGGCGAGGATGTGCTATCCAACTCACTGGAGGGCACATGTCGCTCCGCTCCATGGTCGCACTTGCCGCGCTCGCCGGTCTGCCGGCCGGGCTCGCGGCGCAGGCGTCGGCAACTCCGGCGCCGGCCTCTCAGGTGGTCGTCGCCCACGCGGCGAGTCTCACGTGGGCGCCCGGACCGCCGTCGCTACCGCCGGGCGCCGAGTTCGTGCTGCTCGAGGGGAACCCGGCGGAGGCCGTTCCGCTGACGTTCCGGCTCAGGTTCCCCGCCAATTACCGGATCCCGCCGCATTGGCATTCGGTCATCGAGCATGTCACGGTCCTCTCGGGCACGCTCAACGTCGGGATGGGAGACCAGCCGACGTACACCGGCGGCACGGCGCTGAACGCCGGCAGCTTCGCCGCGATGCCCGCCAAGATGGTGCATTCCGCGTGGGCCGGTCCCGAGGGCGTCACGCTTCAGCTGCACAGCGTCGGCCCCTGGAGCATTACATACGTGAAGCCGGCCGACGATCCGCGCACGCCGAAGCCGGCGGGGAACGAATGACCGAGCAGGCGCCCTTGGAGGGGGTCATCAAGGGGGAAGTCCTGCGGATGTATCAGGAGGTGGCGGACCATCCGGAGGAGGAGTTCCACTTCTTCCACGGCCGGCCGGCGGCGGAGATGTTCGGTTACGAGCGCGACTGGCTCGACCGGGCGCCGGCCGGCGCCGTGGCGTCGTTCGCCGGGGTCGGGAACCCGCACCTGCGCAGCCGGCTGCAACCGGGCGAGACGGTGCTCGATCTCGGCAGCGGCGCGGGGCTCGACAGCATCATCGCGGGCTGGCAGGTGGGGCCCAAAGGCCGCGTCCTCGGCATCGATCTCAATCCCAACATGTGCGCCAAAGCCGAGGCGCATGCCAAGGTCGCAGGCGGCGCGATGGAGTGCCGCCAGGGGACGATGGAGGATATCCCGCTCCCCGATGCGAGCGTGGACGTCGTGATCTCGAATGGCGTGATCAATCTCTCGTTTCGCAAGCGGCGTGTGATCGGCGAAGTGTATCGCGTGCTCAAGCCGGGGGGGCGAGTCTCGATCGCCGACATCGTGAGCGCCAAACAGCTGTCGCAGTCGATCGTCAATGATCCCAAGCTCTGGGCCAGCTGAATTGGCGGCGCTCTCCCGGAGGGAGAGGTGTTCACGCTGTTCGACGAGGCCGGGTTCAAGCGGGTGAAGTCGGCCGTGGTCTCAGGCTTCCGGTTTCGCAAAGCCTCGACGCAGGACTCGGCCGAGGCCTATGGAGTCAAGGCCGTGCTGTTCACCGCGCAGAAGCCGTAGTGAAGACGCTCGTCATCCTCAACGATCCCCCCTACGGGTCGGAGCGCAGCTACAATGGGCTCCGACTCGCCGGGGCGCTGGTGAAGCGGGAGGGCGAAGAGGTCCGCGTCTTTCTCATGGGCGATGCGGCCGCGTGCGCCAAAGCCGGGCAGACGCTGCCGCAGGGCCACTACAACGTCGAGCGGATGGTGCGCGTCGTGGCGCAGGCGCGCGGCGCGGTGGCGGTGTGCGGGAGCTGTATGGAGGCTCGAGGGATCGGGGACGCCGAGCTGGCGCAAGGGGCCCGGCGCGGCTCGCTCGAGGAGCTCGCCGACTGGACTGGCTGGGCGGAGCGCGTGCTGGTGTTTTGACTCCGCTACGGCGTCTTCCCCAACGCCTCCGCCGCTGCCCGCCGCACCTCGGGATCGCGGTCGTTCAACGCCCGCGTCAGCCCCGGAATGGCGGCCGCGACCTGCATTTCGCCCAGCCCCTCGACCGCGGCGAGGCGGACCTCCTTGTCGGCGTCACCCAGCCGGTCCGCCAGCGCCTGCACCGTGGCGGGATCGCCGATGTGGGCGAGCGCCTTGGTGGCGTTGCGGCGCAGCTCCAGGTCCGGCGCCGTCGATGCCCGCACCAGCGCGGGCGGCGCCTTGATCACGTCGTCCAAGTCGCCGATGGCGTCCGCGGCTTCACGCTGCACGTCCACATCCGGGTCGCCGAGCGCGCGAGCCAGGGGCTCGAGCGAGCGCGCCAGGCTCAGGTTGCCCAAGGCGCTGGCGCACTCGCGCCGCACCTCGGCATCGGAATCGTTGATGAGTAGCCCCTCGAGCGGCCCCACCGCCGACCGCTCCTCCATGTCGGAGAGCGCGCCGACAGCGGCGAGCCGCACCGCGTCATTGCGGTCCGTGAGCGCCCCCACGAGCGCGGCACCGACGCGCGGGCTCTTCATTTGCCCGAGCGCCTCGGCAGCGGTGGCGCGCATGATCGGGTCCACATCCCGCAGGAACGGCAGCACGTCCTTCGCGTAACTCGCGTCCTCGAACTCCCCCAACGCCCAGACCGCTGCCAACCGCACGCGCGGCGATGTGGAATGCACCGCACCTTGCAAGGCGACAGCCGACGCAGGATCCTGCATCTCGCCCAGGGCCCACGCGGCCATGGCCGCGGGCCCCGTTGCGGTATCCGCCAGCCGGCGTTGTAGCGACGCGATCGTCTCGCGCCGCTCCCCGACGCCCGCGGCGTAGGCGGCGCTCTCACGAATGCGCGGCGACGGGTTGTCAAGCAATTCGTTGAGCCGGTTAGGAGACACGGCACTTTGCCCCAGCAGCTTCGCCGCGACGCGTCGCACGCACTGGTTGTCCGCGCCGAGCGACGCGACCAGTAGCGACAGCGCCCGCGGATCGGTGATGGTCCCGACCAGGGAATCCTTCGCTCCCTGGACGTTGGGCGCGTCGTCGAAACGCCCCAAGCGGCCCCCCCCGGGGTGGCCGCCCCACCAGAAGTTGCCGAGCTGGTCTCCGATCAGATCGCAGATCACGGGATCGGTGCGCGCGAGCGCGGCGAGCAGCGTCGCGACGCGCGCGGAGTCGGCGCCGGGCCGCTCCGCCGTTCCCCCTCTCCCAGAATGGGAGAGGGGGTAAGGGGGTGAGGGCACGGTCGCAGGGGGTAAGGGCGTGAGGCCCGCCGCCACCGCGATGATCAAGACCTGCAGCGCGCGCATCATGGATCCTGCCCCAGCGCTTCGGCCGCAGCGCGGCGGACTTTGGGATCGGGCGACTGCAACGCCGCCTGCAGCGCCTGGCGGGCCGCCGGGTCGGCGATGTGGCCCAGGGCTTCGGTGGCGGCTTCGCGCACGTCGCCTCGCGGGTCGTCGATCAAGCGCCGCAGTGCCGGAATCGCCGCGATCACCGAGCGCTCGCCGGCCAGCTCGGCGGCGCGCTGGCGCACGTCGGCGTTCGTGTCCTTCATCAGGTTCAACAGGGTGGCCTCGGCGATCGGGGCCCTCAAGTCGTTGAGCGCACCCAGCGCCGCCTGCCGGACGTCGGCGTTGGCGTCGCTCAATGCCTCCGTAATGGCGGCGGCGCCGCTCTGCTCGCCCAGATTGCCCAGCGCTTGCACGACGGCGCTGCGCACATCGGCCGACGGGTCGTGAACCAGCCGGGCAATGGCGCTGCCCGCCGAGCGGGCGTGCAGGTGATCGAGGAGATTGACCGCCTCGCGGCGCACCTCGGCGTCGGGGTCATCCAACAGGGCCGCGACCGCCGCCGCGGGCACGCCCTGCTCCCAGTTCGACAAGGCGGAGAGCGCATTGTGCTTCACCTCGGCGACGGGGTCCTTGAGCAAGGCCACAATCGGGCCGATGGCCCTCGGGTCTTCGAGGTCCGCCAGCGCGTCGACCGCCTGCGCGCGAACCTCGGCGTTCGAGTCCGCGAGCACCGCGATCAGGGGCGCCACGGCGCGGAGGTCGCCCAGCCGTCCGAGCGAGTTCGCCGCGGCACGGCGCACGCCGGCGTTCTCGTCTTTCAGGCGAGCGATGAGGGCGTTCACCACGCTGGTGTCCTGATTCGCCGCCTCACCCCCTGCGACCGTCAGGGAGTCCTTTAGGGACCCCCTCTCCACGACGTGGAGAGGGGGAACGGTGGGGGAGGACTGCGTCGCGGCCCCAGTGTCCTGGATGATCGCAGTCGTCCCCCCTCTCCGCATCGCGGAGAGGGGGTCAGGGGGTGAGGCCACACGCGGGGCCGCGGCGATCGTCACTGCCACGCCCAGCGTCGCGAGAGCGGCCCAGCCGATCCGCGAAGCGGGGTTCTGGGGCAGGCGCCCCTCGAGCAGCCGGGAGATCCGGGAGACCAGGAGGGAGCGTCGTTCGGCCAACCCCGCGACCGGCACGCCCAGGGGCGAGGCCTGGATCCATTCGGCCACCGTGGCCAGACACTTCGCGAGCGAAACTGCCGATCCGGTCTTTCGCATGGCCCACTCGTCGCTCAGGTATTCAGCCGTCGTCTCGAGCTCGCGGCGCGCGAGCCGGTTGAGCGGCTGGAAGAAGAAGACACGCTCGATCAGGCTCGCGCCGGCGAGCCACAGGGAATCGCGCCGCGCCAGATGCGCCAGCTCGTGCGCCAACATGCTGCGCTGCTGCTCCATGCCGAGCTCGGAGAGCGCCAGCTCGGGCACGCAGATCTCGGAAAGACCGAGAGCCACAGGACTCGAGATCGTCCGGGCCATCGTGAGGTGGACTCGGCGCCGGTATCCGGTGGTGTGCCGGAGCTCGGCGAGCGTCGCGGCGAGGGGCCCGCCCGTCACGGGGCGGCGATCGGCCAGGCGGCCGATCAGGATCAGCCGTCGCGCGACGTAATAGAGCGACGACGCGAGAGCGACAACGGCCCAGAGGAGCACGGCGACCAGGGGCAACGACAGTGGGGACGAAGTCGGGTGGGTTAACCCCGGGCGCGAGCCCGGGGTTATTGGAGCCTGCTCAGCGGCCGCCGCCGACCCGCTCGCCGGAGCCCCCTGGGCCACCGTAGCGGCCGGGGGTGGCAGCGTCACCGCCGTCGGCGTCGAAAGCTCGAGGCGCGACTGGATCGTGCCGGTCACGAGCCCCGCGAGCAGCGCCACCTTCCAGAGAAGGTCCGAGGCCGCGGGCTCGAGGCGGCGGCCCCGGGTCACAAGCCAGGCGACGCCCAGGAGTACCGTGCTGTGGATCAGGTACGTGAGCAGCCACGCGAGCACGTTCGAAGCGATGGGATTCATTTGGGCTCCGGGGTGTTCGTTTCGACGCGCTCGATCATGTCGCGGATCTTGGCGATGTCCCCCGGGCTCACGTCGTCGCCCGAGAGCAGGTGCTGGACCAGGGCGGTGACGTCGCCGTCGAACAGACGCTCAGTCAGCTCGCCGACCATCGAGTGCTGCACTTCCTGTTCGGTCACGGCAGCGCGGTAGTGGAACTGGCGCGACTGGGGGGGGGCCCGCCGGGTGACGACGCCGCGGCGCTCGAGGCGCGACAGCATCGTGGCGACGGTGGTCTGGGCCAGCCCGCGCTCGGCGTGCAGCGCTTCCCAGATGTCCTGGACCGTGGCTTCGCCCTTGTCCCAGATGACGCGCAGGATGGCGAGCTGCAGTTCGGTAAGCTGATGGCGCTCGGGCATGCGTGGCCTCGGGGTTGATCTACAGGAGTAGATTTACAGGTGTAGTTCTTAGATGTCAAGTAGGGGGGCGGAGCCGGCAGCGTGGGGCATAGTTTTGTCGTCCTATGCGGATACCTCAACACAAGGGGCGAGCGTGAAGACGCGAGCGCTCGGCCCAACCGGCTACCACATCAGCGAGCTTGGCCTCGGCGGCTGGGGCCTGGGCGGCGAGCAGTGGCGCGGCGTCGACGACGCGCAAGGCAGGGATGCCCTGCGTGAAGCGGCGAACCACGGGATCACATTCTTCGATACCGCCCTGGCGTACGGCGACGGCCACAGCGAGCGCCTGATCGGTGAGGTGCTCAAGGACGAGATCCGGTCCGGTCGCGCCGTGGT
>DASYRJ010000069.1:0-109300 GCA_036004525.1 Gemmatimonadales bacterium
ACCGGGACTTCGTGTTCTGCGTCGAGACGGAGTTCAGCATCGACTCCGAGGAGGGGCTGCGCGGCCATTTCCTGCTGCTCCCCGACCTGGCGTCGCTCAAGGCTATTTTCGACGCCATCCGCCTGACTTGACGCTGTCCGAGCGCGACGTCGCGGTCCTTCGATCCTTCGCCCGTCGGATCGACCCGTCGGACGCGGGCGCCCATAACAACCTCGGCGTTCTCTATTACCAGAAGGGCCTCATCCCCGAGGCCATCGCCGAGTTCACGCGCGCGCTGGAGCTCGACTCCAAGATGCAGGTCGCGCAGCGCAACCTCGAGATCGCCTACCACAACACCGGGTTCTACGACCGCCGCGTCGCCGAGCTGGAGGAGCGCCTGCGCCAGGCCCCCGACGACCGCGACGCGCGCTGGGAGCTGGGGCGCACCTACGCCATCCTGGGTGTGTTCGAGGAGGCGGTCGCCGAATTCGAGGAGCTGCTGGCCCACCGGTCCACCGACGTCGCGGCGATGATCCAGCTCGGCCTGGCGGAGAAGAGCCGCGGCCGCCTCGAGGTCGCCACCGAATGGTTGCAGCGCGCCGCGGAGCAGGAGCCCGACTCGAGCGTGGTGCACTTCTACCTGGGTGAGGTCTACTACAACCGCGGGCTGAACGATCCCGCGCTCGAGGCGCTGAACCGGGCCATCACCCTCAACCCCGACAATGCCAACGCGCATTACCTGATGGCGTTCGTGCTGGGCGACATGGGGCGCCACCAGGAGGCGCGCGCGGCGTCCAAGCGGGCCATTCAGCTCAACCCGCCGCTGGCGCGGGCGCAGACCAATCTTTCGCTCGAGCGCTATCGCGCCGAGCGCACGAGCCAGGAGCGGCAGGCGCGGGAGGCGCCCGCGCCGGAGGTGGCCGAGGGGAGCCAGCTGGCGCACCACAACCTGGGCCTCGCCTTCCGCCAGAAGGGCTATTACACGGAGGCGTTGCGGGAGTACCGCCTGGCGCTGGAGCGGGGCGAAGACCGCCGCCTGGTGCTGCAGGCGATGGCCGAGGTGCATCTCCTGAAGCGCGATTTCCCCGACGCCCTCGAGCTGTACGAAGCGCTGATCCGCGAGGTGCCCGACTCCCCCAAGTTGTGGAACGAGCGGGGCGTGGTGCTGCACCAGGCGGGGCGCAGCGCCGACGCGCTCGCGTCCTACCGGCAGGCGGCGGAGGTGGACCCGGAGTATGTGCTCGCGTGGAACAACATCGGCGTGGTGCTGGCCCACCAGAGCGACACCGAAGACGCGATCGAAGCGTTCCGCCGCGCGCTGCAGCTGCGCGCCGATTTCGCGGTGGGCCGGCTCAACCTCGCCCTGCTGCTGACGCACCTGCGCCGCTTCCAGCTCGCGCTCGAGGCCTACCGCCAGGTGCTCGCCGCCCAGCCCGACTCGGCCGCCGCGTGGAACGGCGTCGGGCTGGTGCTGGTCGAGCTGAAGCGCTTCCCCGACGCGCGCAACGCCTTCGTGCGGGCCGTCGAAGCGGATCCGCACAACGCCGGCGCGCACTACAACCTGAGCTTCACGCTCTCGAACCTGGGCGACTTCGACGGTGCCCTGCGCGCCACCAAACGCGCGCTCGAGCTGGATCCCTACTACGTGTCCCAGAAGTTCGCGCTCGCGATCGACCTGCAGTACGAGACGGCGACGATCGGCGTCGTGCCCGAGATCTCCGCCGACGTGGCCGCGGAGACGCTGGGGACGGAGTTCGCCTTCGACCAGCGGCTGCTCGACAACATCTTCCAGGAGCTGGCGCCGCCGCCGGCCGCCGAGGCGGCACGGAAGTCGAAGGACGACCCGCTGGCGCTGGCGCGCGACTACGTCAGCAAGGGGTTGATGGACCTTGCGGCGGCGGAAGCGACCCGGGCGGTGCAGCGCGGCGCCGATCGCGGCGCGGCCGCCTCGCTGCTCGGCGACATCTTCGCGCGGCGTGGGCTCCATGGCGAAGCGCTGGAGCGCTACCGCGAGGCCCGGGCCCTCGATCCGGCCAATGCGGCGGCAGCGCTGGGCGAAGTGCAGAGCCTGCTCGCGATGCAACGGGCGGCCGAAGCGCTCCCGCTGGCCGAGCAGCTGATCGTGCGCGCGCCCGAAGAGGTCGAGGCGCTCGTGTCCGCGGCCAAGGCGCGCGCCGCCACCGGCGACGCCGCCGGCGCCCTCACCGCCCTGC
Source organism: Gemmatimonadales bacterium (assembly GCA_036004525.1). Taxonomy (GTDB): domain Bacteria; phylum Gemmatimonadota; class Gemmatimonadetes; order Gemmatimonadales; family GWC2-71-9; genus 20CM-2-65-7. Next base: position 2,193 of record DASYRJ010000069.1, read on the forward strand.
AGACAGCCCAGCGGCGCGCCCCGGGCCGCGCCGACCTGCACAAGCTCCAGGGTGACGTCGCGCTCAAAGTCGGGGACCGCGGCGGGGCGGGGCAGGCGTACCGCGCGGCGCTCGACCTCGATCACGGGTTCGTGCAGGTGTGGCTCGAGCTGGGCCGGCTGCACGAAGGCGACGAAGACTGGGCCGCGGCGCAGCAGGCCTACGAGCGGGCGCTCGACGCCCTCCCCACGTTCCACGAAGCGGCCCTCGCCCTGGCCGACCTGCTGCGGCGCTCCGGGCGCCTGCGGGACGCGATCGTGCGCCTGGCGGACATGCTCGAGCAGGACCCGTACGATCTCGATGCGCTCCTGCTGCTGGGCCGCACCCTGATCGACGATAAGCGCCACGCGGAGGCGTTCGAGGCGTTCCGCCGCGCGCTCAAGTTCGACCCCGAGCACGTCGGGACCCTGTTCTATCTGGGCGTCACCCTCGCGCGGCTGCACCGCTATCCCGAGGCGGTCGAGGCGTGGGAGCGCGTCACGCGGCTCGACCCCGGCGGGCCGTACGCGCAGCGCGCCCGGGCGCACGCCCGCACCGCGCTCGACCTGGCGCACATCTTCTCGGCCTCGGACGCGGCCTGACCGATGGCCATCGAGGGACCGCTCCGCGAGCTCGGGATCCACGACGTCTTCCAGCTGCTCGATCTCAGCCGGAAGACCGGCGCGCTGCGCGTCACCTCCGAGCTGCGGCACAACCAGGGCACGATCTACTTCGAGGAAGGCATCGTGATCTTCGCGGAGATCCGCAGCAACCCCCATCCGTTGGGCGGGCTGCTGCTGCGCACCGGGAAGATCACCGAAGCCGACCTCGAGCGCGCCCGCGACATGCAGCAGCGGCAGGGGGACAAGCGTCGCCTCGGCGAGATCCTCGTCGCCCTCGGCGCCATCACCGGGCGCGAGGTCGAGCGCCAGGTGCGCTTCCAGATCGAGGAAGTCGTGTTCGAAGTGATGAGCTGGAACGAGGGCTACTTCTCGTTCAGCGAGGGGCCCATCACCGACGTCCCCTCCGAGATCGCGGTCCGCATCCCCGTCGAAGCGTTGTTGATGGAAGGCGCGCGCCGCATCGACGAGTGGTCCCGGATCGAGACCCGCATCGCGCACGTCGGCGTCGTCCCGACGCTCGCACCGCCGCCCGAGTCGGGCGGCGGCGAGCTCGACCTGCTGCCCCCCGAGTGGGAGGTGTTGGCGCTCATCGACGGCCGGCGCGACGTGCGGACCCTCGCCACCGAGCTGGGCCGCTCGGACTTCGACGTCGCGAAGACGCTGTTCGGTCTCGAAAGCGCGGGCGTCATCGTGCTGCTCGATCCGGGCACGAGGCCCGGCCGGCCCGGTGCCGCTGCGGCGGGCGCCGGCGAGGGGGTGGCGACGGGGGCAGGGGGAGGGGGAGGGGGAGGGGGAGGGGGCGAGCTGGCCGAGCTGGTCGCGCGCGCCGAGCGCGCCCTCGAGGCCAAGGACTTCGAGGCGGCGCGTGCCGCCGCCGAGCAGGCGGCCACCATCCAGTCTCACGACCCGACGGTCCATCTGCTGCTGGGCCGGCTCCACCTCGCGCAGGGCCGTGCGCCCGCGGCGGTCGAGGAGCTGCGGCGCGCGCTGCGGCTCGACCCGCTCCTCGCCCCCGCGCACCGCCACTTGGGGTACGCGCTCGTCGCCCTGGGCCGGTTCGCGGAGGCGGTCGACAGTTGGGATCAGTGGGAGCGGCTGGCGGGGCAGGGCGAGCAGGAGGGCGCCGAGCTGGCCGCGGTGCGCCGCGCGCGCGACGCCGCACGCGTGTTCCTGGCGATGGGGGCGGGGAGCCATGGCTGATGACATCCGTGCCCTGTCCACACAATTGGCGCAGGATCCGCAAAGCCTCGTCTTCCTGCGCCTGGGCGAAGCGCTGCGCCGCAAGGGACAAGTCGACGCGGCGCTGCGTGTCGCCCTCAACGGGTTGGAGCGCCATCCGCACCTTGCGGACGCCCATGACCTCTACGCCCGCCTGCTCGCCGACAAGCACGACTACGAGCGCGCCTTCGACGAGTGGGACATGACGTTGCGCATCGCGCCGGGCCACATCGGCGCGCTGAAGGGGCTGGCCTTCCTGTACTTCAAGGTCGGCGACCTGGCGCAGGCGGAGGCGCACCTCGAGGCGGCGGAGCGCTACGAACCCGACGACCCGACGATCGCGCAGGCGCTCGCGATGGTGCGCGGCGGCGTGAGTCCGCCGTCTCCCACGACGAGTCCCGCCCCCGAGCCGGCCGCGCCAGCACCGACGGCCGGGGGCCTCGATGACGCGCGGGTGTTCGCGGGTTTGGAAGGGGCCCACGAAGGCCTCCTGCTGATCGACGCGGCGGGCCGCGTGCTCGGCGGTGCGCTGCGGAACCCCGCCGGAGCCGATGTCACGGACGCCGTCGCCGCCTACCTCGCCGGCGTGTCGCAGGAAGCGGCGCGCACGGTCAAGCTGCTCGGGCTGGGCGCGTGGGCCGGCCTCTCGGCGGAGGGGCAGCACGGCAACGTGCACCTCGCCCAGCCCTCCAAGGAATCGTTGCTGCTCGTGGTGCGCGACCGCGGCGTGCCCCTGGGCCGGTTGGCGATCCTCGCCCAGCGCGCCACCGCCACGGCGCGCCGCTGGCTGGAGCGGCAGGGATGACCGCCGCCGCCTTCCGCCACGCCCTCGACCTGATCACACGGGTCCGCGGCGTGCGCGGCGCGATGCTGGTGTCGGGCGACGACGGGCTCGTGGTGGCCGAGCAGCTGATGGAAGGCATCAAGGGAACGGCGGTCGCGGCGCTGGCGGCGAGCCTCGCGGGACGGCTGCGCCGCGCGATGGAAGCGGCGGGCGTCGGCATCAGCGTGTTCTGGCATCTTCAGGCGGAGCAGGGTGCCCTGCTGGTCGTCCCGGGGGGAGGGGCTTCGGGACTCCTGATCGTGGCGGTCGCCGAGCCCGATGTGAACATCGGGCTGGTGCGGCTCGAGCTGCTGCGGGCCGCGGAGGCGGTGGGATGACGGCGCGCGCGGTCGAAGGGTGGACGCTGCGGCCGTTGACGGACTTCGTTCGCGAGGCGTCGGTGCGGCTCGTGCTGCTCATGACGCCCGCGGGCCAGGTGCTCGCGCAGTCGGGATTCTCGCGGGCCGTCGACGTGATGTCGGCGGCGGCGCTCGGCGCCGCCATCATGGCCTCGACCGCGGAGCTGGCGCGCCAGCTGCGCCAGGCGCCGTTCGCCGCCCTGAACCACCAGGGGCAGCGGCACGGCATCTTCCTGTCGAGCCTGGCGACGGACCGCGGAGCGGTCGTGGTGCTGGCGGTCTACGATCTCGACGTTTCATCTCTCGGCTTGGTGCAGTTATTCTTTGAGCAAATGGCGACGGACTTGCAGGCGGCGAGTCCCAAGGCCGTGTCCAAGCAGGTGCTGGCGGCGGATTTCGAGCGCGAGCTGAGCGAGAGCCTCAACACGCTGTTTGGGAGATAGCCGTGTCCCTGGTGAACTTCACGACGCGCGAAATCACCTGCAAGATCGTCTACTACGGACCGGGGCGGTCCGGCAAGACGACCAACCTGCATTACGTGTACGGGCGGGTGCCCGAGGCGCGCCGCGGCCGAATGGTCTCCCTCGCCACGCAGACCGACCGCACGCTCTTCTTCGACTTCCTGCCGATCGACCTCGGCCAGATCTCCGGGTTTTCGACCCGGTTCCAGCTGTACACGGTCCCGGGGCAGGTATACTACAACGCCACACGCCGTCTGGTGTTGCAGGGGGCCGACGGCGTCGTGTTCGTGGCCGACAGCCAGGCCCGCCAGCTCGACGAGAGCCTCGAGAGCCTGCAGAACCTGCAGAGCAACCTGCTCGAGCACGGGGTGGACGTCCGCACGATGCCGCTGGTGATGCAGTACAACAAGCAGGACCTGCCGCGCGAGCTGATCCTCACGCCGGCGGAGCTGGATGACGCGCTCAACTTCCGCGGCGTGCCGAGCTTCGCGGCGGATGCGCTGCACGGGCAGGGCGTGTTCGAAACCCTCAAGGCCATTTCCGAGCTGGTCCTGAAAAAGCTGGCGGCCGGGAGCGCCGCGTGACCAGCACCCTCAACCCGAAATTCACGTTCGAGACGTTCGTCGTGGGCTCGGCGAACCGGCTGGCGGTGACGGCGGGCCGGACCGTCGCCGAGAACCCGGGGTCGGCCTACAATCCCCTCTTCATCTACAGCGGGTCGGGGCTCGGGAAGACGCACCTGCTGATGGCCATCGGTCACAGCGCCAAGGCGCTCGCCCCCCAGCTCAACATCGAGTATCTGACGCTCGACGAGTACGTCGAGGCGTTCCACGCGGCGATCGCAGCGGGGCAAGGCGACGCCTTCCGGCGGCGGTTCCAGAACGTGGACGGCCTGCTGGTCGACGACGTGCAGTTCCTCACCAACCGCAAGGAGATGCAGGCCGAGCTGCTGCGGCTCACGGAGGCGTTGCAGCAGGCGGGCCACCAGATCGTGCTGACGAGCGACCGCCCGCCGGGCGAGATCGCGGACCTGGACGAGCGCCTCATCTCGCGCTTCTCCGGCGGCCTCGTGGTGGACATCGGCGTCCCGGATTACGAGACCCGGGTGGCCATCCTGCGGCGTAAGGCGGAGGAGCGGGGCGCGCACTTCCAGCCGGGGGTGCTGGAGACCGCCGCGGGCGTCGACTTTCCCAACGTGCGCGAGTTGATGGGCGCGCTCAACCGGCTCGTCGCCTACCAGGCGGTGAACGAGACGCCGATGACTGCCGCGGCGGCGCGCCAGCTGCTGGGCATCGCCGGCGGCGGGGCAGACGCGGCCGCGACCGCCCCGACCACCGCCGCACCGACCGCCGCCGCCGGTGGTTCGCGGCCCGACGAGTTCTCGCAATTCCTCACCGACGTCGCGGTGACCGTGGGGAAGGCGGTCGAGGCGTGGCGCGCGCGGGTGGCCGAGGCGGTGCTCCGCTGGGAAGGCGAGGGCTACCGCACCGCCCGGCTGGAGAAGCTGCTCGAGCAGGACACGCCCGCCGCCGTGGACGAGGCGATCGCCGCCTACGTCCAGGACGTGGAGCGGCTCAAGGCGCTCGAGGTCGAGGTCGGGGCGCTCGATCCCCAGGCGGCGGGCGACAGCGTGTTCCGCGATCCGGACCGGCTCGTGGAGGCGGAGCAAGCCGCCGCGAAGGTGCACGAGGGCGCGGCGCCGCCGCCGGCCCCGTCCGCAGCGTTCTCCCTGGCCGCGTTCGTCGCGGGGCCGTCCAACCAGGTGGCGCTGGGCGCGGCGCGCGCGGTGATGGACGCCCCGGGCAAGAAATACAACCCACTCGTGCTGGTGGGGCGGAGCGGACTCGGCAAGACGCATCTGCTGCACGCGATCGGCCTCGAGCTGGCCCGCCGGCCGGGGACCGTCGTCGCCTGCCTGTCGACCCAGGCGTTCGTGGACGAGCTGATCGCGGCGATCGACGGCAACCGCGTGGACTGGTGGCGGGCGCGGTATCGGCGCGCGACCGCGCTGCTGCTCGACGACATCCAGCTGCTCGCCGGCAAGGACCGGACCCAGGAGGAGCTGTTCAATCTCTTCAACCAGTTCCTCGACAACGACCGCCAGCTCGTGTTCACCGCGCCCGCGCACCCCAACACGCTCGAGGGGCTGGAGGAGCGCATCGTGTCGCGGCTCGAGGGCGGGCTCGTCGCCGAGATCGCCGACCCCGACCGGGAGCTGCGCCGCGCCGCGCTGGAGCGGATGCTCGCCCAGCACAGCGTGCCGGCCGAGGCGCCGCTGCTCGACTACCTGGCCGACCGCCCCACCGACTCGGTGCGCAGCCTGACGGGCCTGGTCCAGCGCGTCGTCACGGCGGCGGCGGCGCAGGACCATCCGGTCACGGCCGGCCTGGCGCGCGAGGTGCTGGAGGGCCAGCCGCCCGCCGCGGCGCGGCGCTCCGGCGGCCTGCGGACGAGCGGCATCGTCGTGTCGACCGCGGGCGGCGTGCGCAGCCGGGAGAAGATGGTGTGGGACTGGCCCGCCGCGGCCGACCGGGTGATGGAGGACACCCGCTGATGGCCATCAAGGGCTCGCTCAAGGAAGCCTCGCTCCCCGACGTGCTCCAGCTGCTGGCGCTGGGGCAGAAGAGCGGCTGCCTCTCGATCGCCGACCGCTCGAACTTCGGCTACATCTACTTCGACAAGGGACGGATTTGCTACGCGTCGATCGTCAACCGGCGCGACCGGTTGGGCGACATCCTCGTCAAGCATGAGAAGATCACGCAGGAGCAGCTCGACGCGGCGATCCACCGCCAGGCGAAGGAGCGCGACAAGAAGCTCGGCGAGATCCTCGTGGCGCAGGCCGTCATCACGCAGCAGGAGCTCGAGCGCTACATGCGGATGCAGATCGAGGAGTCGGTGTACTACCTGTTCACCTGGACGCAGGGGACCTTCAACTTCGAGGCCGACGTCCGGCCCGAGCAGCAGGACTTCCTCGTCTCCATCAATCCCGAGTCGCTGCTGCTCGAGGGCGCGCGCCGGGTGGACGAGTGGAGCCTGATCGAGAAGAAGATCCCCTCGTTCGACCTGATCTTCATCGTGGATCGCGACCGGCTGGCCATCAGCGACGCCAAGCTGACGGAGACCCAGGGCCGGCTGCTGCCGCTGCTCGACGGCTCCCGCGACGTCAACCAGCTGATCGAGGACTCCGGGCTGGGGGAGTTCGAGGTGGGCAAAGCGCTGTACGGGCTCACCACCGCGGGCTTCCTGCACCGCGCCGGCCGGACGGCGAGCGCCGAGGACCTCAAGATGACCGACGCGCGGGTCGAGGAGCATCGCAACCTCGGCATCGCGTTCTACAAGACGGGCATGCTGGACGAAGCCGCCCGCGAGTTCCGCCGGGTGGCCGAGCTGCGCGCGACCGACGCGAACGCGCATTTCTTCATCGGCCTGGTGGCGCTGAAGCAGGCGCGTTGGCGCGAGGCGATGGATGCCCTGCGGCTCGCCGCGGAGAAGGGCGGCTCGCGCCCGGCGGTGCTGCACAATCTCGCGCTGGCGTACGAGCAGCTGGGGCGCCTGGAGGACGCGGAGGCGGCCTACGCGGAGGCGGCGTCGCGGGCGCGCACCGACCCGCGCGCCTACGTGGGGTGGGGCATCGCGGCGCTGAAACGCGGCGACCACGGCAGCGCGGCGGGCCGGTTGGACCGCGCCCGGGAGCTGTTCGCCGACCAGATCCCGGCCATCTGGTATTGGGCGCGGGCGCTCGCCGCCGCGGCCGCGGGCGACTTCGAAGTCGCCGAGCAGGTCGCCGAGCAGGCCGTCGCGGCGTTCCCCCAGCACGCCGTGCTGCGCAACAACCTCGCGGTGCTGAAGGAGCTGGCCGGCGACCTGCCGGCGGCGGAAGAGCTCGCGCGGGGGGCGCTGCGCGACGAGCCCTCGCTGCCCCAGCTGTCCAAGAACCTGGGCGACCTCGCCTATCGCGCCTCGCGCTACGACGAGGCGTGGGACCTGTACCAGCGCGCCGTCGAGTTGTCGCCCCAGCTGGGCGACGACGTGTACTTCAAGCTCGGCAACATCGCCTACAAGCGGAACGACCGCGAGCATGCCGGGGAGTTGTGGCGCCGGGCGCTCGCGCTGAACCCCAAGCACGAGCTGGTCAAAGCGAATCTGGACACGCTGAGCACGCTGTCGTGAGTTCCCCGCAGGACGAGCGCGCGTTCCTGGCGCTGACGCAGAAGATTTCGCGGACGCGAGGAGTGAGCTGCGAGTCGTACAAGGACAAGTGCCTGAAGCGGCGCATCGCCGTGCGGATGCGCGCCCGCGGCGTCCACACCTACGACGACTACAGCCGGTTGCTCGACGCGGACCCGCACGAATACGAGCCGCTGCTCGACACCCTCACCATCAACGTCACGAAGTTCTACCGCAATGCCGAGACGTGGGAGGCGCTCGCCCGGCCCCACCTCGCGGCGCGCTGGCGCGCCCGCCAGGGCCAGCTCCGCATCTGGTCGGCCGGCTGCGCCTCGGGGGAAGAACCCTACACCATCGCCGTCGCCCTCGCGGAAGTGGCGCGCGAGGCGGGGCAGGAGGACTTGCTCGGGCGGGCCCGCGTGGACGCCAGCGACGTGGACCGGCTCAGCCTCGAGCGCACGCGCCAGGCGAGCTACCCCGACAGCGCCTTCAGCGAAATGCCGGGCGACCTGCAACGCCGCTATTTCACGCCCGGCCCGTTGCGCCAGCCGCTGCCCCAGATCCGCGCCCTGGTGCACGTGCTCGCGCATGACCTGATGCGCGACGCGCCGCCCCGCCCGCCGTACGACCTCATCGTCTGCCGCAACGTGGTCATCTACTTCGAGCGCCGGGCCCAGGAGCGGCTGTTCCAGACCTTCGCCGACGCCCTCACGCCGGGCGGCCTGCTGCTGCTCGGCAAGGTCGAAACGCTGTTCGGGCCCGCGCGCGAGCGCCTTACGCTGGTGGACCCGCGCGAGCGGATCTACGCGAAGCCGGCGTGAAGGAGGTCATCGTAAAGGTCGCCGATTGGGCCGCCGAGCGCGGGGACGGCGTCATCGTCACGCTGGGCCTCGGCTCCTGCGTGGCGATCATGCTGCACGACCCGCAAGCCCCCGCCGGCGCGATGGCCCACGTCCTGCTCCCGTCCCGCAGCCTGGCTCACGACGCCACCAATCTCGCCAAGTTCCCCGAGACGGCCGTGCCGCTGCTGGTCGAGCGCCTCAGGGCGCTGGGCGCCGACCCGCGCCGCCTGGTCGCCAAGCTCGCCGGCGGGGCCAGCATGTTCGGCCAGCTCATGACCCCCGGAACGATCCAGATGGGCGAGCGCAACATCGTCGCGGCGCGCAACGCCCTGCGCGCCGCCTCCATCCCGATCGTGCGCGAGTCGGTGGGCGGCGAGCGCGGCCGCAGCGTGCGGTTTCACGTCGCCGACGGCCGGGTCGAGATCCGGTCGGTGGGAGCGGACCTTGCCGTCATCTGACCGGAAGCCGACGGTCCTGGTCGCCGACGACAGCGCCCTCATGCGCCGCGTCCTGGTGGACGTGCTGGGCGGCGGGGAGCGGGAGACCGGCGAATTCCGCGTCGTGGCCACGGCGCGCGACGGCGTCGACGCGGTCCGCAAGGTCCACCAGTACGATCCCGACGTTGTCACCCTCGATCTCGAGATGCCGGAGCTCGACGGGCTCGGCGCCATCGGGTACATCATGTCCGAAGCGCCGCGGCCGATCGTGGTCGTGAGCGCGCACGCGGGGCCGGGCACGGCCACGGCGATCCGCGCCCTGGAGCTCGGCGCCGTCGAGATCGTCGCCAAACCGCCCCCCGACTCCGGCCGGGCGGCGCTGGCGACGCTCGCCCCCGAGCTGGTCGCCGCGGTCCGGCGGGCGCTCGCGGCGGACGTGTCGCGCGTCCGGGTCATGGCGCGGCCCCCCGCTCCGGTGCACCATCCTCCCGAGCTCGCGCTGCGCGGCCGCGCCGCGCTGGCCGTCGCCGTCGCCGCCTCGACCGGCGGGCCGCGCGCCCTCGCCGATCTGGTGCCCGGCCTTCCCACCGGCCGCGGCGCGGCGGTGCTCATCGTGCAGCACATGCCGCCCAAGTTCACCCGCAGCCTCGCCGAGCGGCTCGACTCGATCAGCCGCCTGCGCGTCGTCGAGGCGGCCGACGGCGCCCCCGTCGTCGCCGACACGGCATACGTCGCCCCGGGGGATTATCATATGCGGGTGCGCCTCAACGCGGATGGCCCGATCATCGTCCTCGATCAGTCGCCGCCCCTGTGGGGCGTCCGGCCCGCGGCCGACCACCTGTTTCGATCCGTGGCGCACGCGTTCGGCGCCCGGAGCGTCGGGGTCGTGCTCACCGGGATGGGGCGCGACGGGGCCGATGGCCTGCGCGCCATCCACGACGCGGGCGGCGGCGGCGTCGCGCAGGATCGCGACTCGGCCGTGATCGCCGGCATGCCGGTGGCGGCCGTGCAGGCAGGGGGAGTGGACGCGGTCCTGCCCCTCGGCCAGATTGCCGACCGCGTCGCCGCCGAGCTGCTGCGCCGCGGCGGGAGAGGCCGGCGGTGAAGGGGTATCTCCTGGTGCACGCCGACGGCAAGCCGTACGGGCTGCCGGTCGCCCGGGTGCTCGAGGTGGCGGACGCGGGCGAGATCCTGGACGTGCCCCGCGCGCTCCCCGCCGTCCGCGGGCTGACCCCGCTGCGCGGGCACCTGGTGCCGCAGATCCACCTCGGGGCGTTCCTGGGCGGTCGCTCCGTCCCGGCCGAGACGGGCCGCACCGTGGTCCTGGTGGAGCTGGGCGCCCGCCAGGTCGCGTTCGAGGTGGACGATGCCGACGCCGTGGTCCGCGACGAGGCGCTGCCCGTACCGCCTGGCCAGTCGTTGCCGTGGGCGGCGGGCGTGGCCGATCAGGACGGCACCCTCGTGCCGATACTCGATCTGGAAGCGCTGGGAGACCGCATCGGATGACCAGCAGCGCCGGCGATGACGTTCAGCTCGTCACCTTCAGGGTGGGCGGCCAGGATTTCGCGTTCAACATCTTTCAAGTGGAGCGGATCCTGCGTTACGAGGCGCCCGCGCCCCTGCCCAAGGCGCCGGAGTACCTCGAGGGCATGCTCCAGTACCAGGGCGCGGCCGTGCCGCTGATCGATCTCCGCAAACGCCTCGGCGCGGCGGCGGCGCTGCGCGACGACACGCGCACCGTGATCCTCGAGTTCGACGGCGGCCGCATCGGCATCGTCGTGGACGCGGTCACCGAGGTGATGCAGGTCCCCGCCACGGCGGTCACGCCGCCGCCCGGGATCGTGAAGGGACTCGCGGCGGAGTACATCGCCGGCGTCGTCGTGTCGAACGGCCGGACGATCATCGTGCTCAACACCAACAAGCTGCTGACGTCCAAAGAAAAGCTGGCCCTGAAATGAGTTTGCCATGAGCGATTCCCCTCTCGCCGCCCTGCGGGCGGAGTACGACGCGATCGCCCGCCAGCTCGACGGCGCTCCGGGGTCGGCCGAGCGTGAGGCCGCCAAACGCGAGATCATCACGTACTTCAAGAAGGTGGACGGCCTGCTCGGCGAGCTGACGCAGCTGAAGGACGACATTCGGCAGCTGGTCGAGCGGTACAAGCAGATTACCGCCGACACCAAGGAGGCCTCGGCCCCGGAGTTCACGGGCCAGCGCCCCGCCGTCCACGCCGATCACATCGGCGCGTCGACCTTCATCGAGAAGGGTTGGAGCCTCATCTCGCTCGGCGACCACGCGGGAGCCATCCAGGCGCTGCAGCGGGCCCTGCAGCTCTCCCCCGGGGAGACGCAGGCGGAGTCGTTGCTCGGCTGGGCGCAGATGCTGCACCAGGACTACGACGACGCGCTCCAGACCTTCCAAAAGGTCCTGATGAAGGAGCCGGCCAACTCCCTGGCGCGCATCAACGTCGGGTACATCTGCCTCAAGAAGCGGATCTTCGGAGAAGCCATCGAGCACCTCTCGAAGGCGATCCGGCTCGACAACGACAAGAAGGCGACCCTCTACGCCCATTTCTACCTGGGCCTCGTCTACCTGCAGCGCGAGATGTACGAGGACGCGCAGTCGTTCTTCCAGAAGACCCTGAAGCTCGGTCCCAACCTCATCGAGGCCTATTACGAGCTCGGCCGGGCGCATTGGTTCGCGGGCGAGCAGGACCAGGCGAAGCAGCGCTGGCAGGCCGGGTTCGCGGCCAACAAGTTCAACCCCTGGGGCAAGAAGTGTCAGGAGATGCTGGAGCTGGTCGGCCGGGGTGAGGAGCCGCCGCGCGACTAGCGCTGCTCGCCCTGCTGCTCCAGGGCCCGACCGCGGTGACCGTCGGTCGCGTCACCGCGGTGGCCTGGCCCGGCCAGGAGCGGCTCGCAGTCGCCCTGGCGGAGACCGCCGACCGCGCCGGCGGCTTTCCCGGCATCGGCGCGCTGCCCGACCGCCCGATCCGCCTGCTCCTCGCGCCCACTCGGCAGACGTTCGACTCGCTCACCCGCGGCCGTCTCCCCACCTGGAGCGAAGGAGCCGCGTTCCCCGACGTCGGCGTCGTCGTGTTGCTGACCGACCGTCCGTCCGTCGGCCCGACCGCCCTCAGACACGAGCTCGCGCACCTGGCGCTGCGCTGGCGGGTGGGCAGCCGGCCGCCGCTGTGGTTCGAGGAGGGATACGCGGCGGTGGCGGCGCGCGAGTGGGACCGGCTCGACGCGCTGCGCCTCAACTGGCAGCTGGCGCGCGGCGTGCGGATGAACCTCGACGAGGTGGACCGCGCCCTGCGGGGCGGGCGCGGCGACGCCGAGGCGGGGTACGCGCTGGCCACGACGGCGGTGCTGTTGCTGTACCGTTGGGGTCGGGAGCGCGGGCTGGATCCGCTGATTGCGAACCTGGCGGAAGCGCCCACGTTCGAAGCGGCGCTCCGGACCACCTATCACGTGACCGCGGGCGACTTCGAGGTCCGCTGGCAGCGCGATGTGGCGTCGCGCTACGGCTGGGTCTCCTGGGCTGCGGCGATGGGCTTCTTCTGGCTTGCGATCGGCGCGGTGCTCGGGGCGCTGGTGGGATGGCGGCGGCGCCGCGACCGCGCCCGCCGCGCCGCCCTGGACGAGGGCCAAGTGCTTGACGAGCATGGAATTGCCCCGTAAACTCCTGCCCCTATGCCAGAGCAAACACTGGCGCGCTCGCGCCTCCGCTTCGGGCCGAAGAATTATGTCTGCCTCGGAGCCGCCGTGGTGTCGCTCGTCGTGGGCTACTGGCTCCTGTCGAAGGGATCCACGACGCTCGCGCCGATTTTGCTCGTCCTCGGCTACTGCGTTTTCTTTCCCGTAGGCTTGGCTCTCTAGCGAGCCGGTGTGGCGCGGGCGAATAGCTCAGCGGTTCAGAGCGCCTGCCTTACACGCAGGAAGTCGGGGGTTCGAATCCCTCTTCGCCCACTGGGGTAGCAGACTGTAACGGAGGTTCAATCGCGTGAGACAGTTCTGTCTGGTGGTGGCGCTGATGGCGGGAGCCGCCGGAGCCGCTCCCGCTCAGCTCGCCGTCACCCAGCCGACCGAGAAGCTGCTGATCCTCCCCCTGACGGCGCCCGGCGGCGACTCGGCGACGAGCATCGCCGTGTCCGATCTCGTGCGCGAGCGCATCGCCCAGCTGGCGAAGTACAAGGTGCTCGTGATCACCAAGGCCAAGCTGTGCGAGGCCCTGACGGCGTCGGGCTTCCCCTGCGACGGACTGCTCGACGATCAGCAGGCGGCGCAGCTGGCGCGGTTCCTCCAGGTGCAGGCCTACGTCACGGGATCGCTGGTGCGCAGCGGCAGCACGCTGACCGCCACGATTCACGTGGCCGACATCGCCGGCTCGGGCATGGCCGCCCGATTCACGGTGAACAACGGCAACCCCGGTACGTCGCAGGCGCTCGCCGAAACGATCGCGCAGCGCCTCAACACGATCATCCGCGCGAGCGAGCAGGTGCGCGAGTGCACCGCCAGCCGCCAGCGCGGTCAGTTCCAGCGCGCGATGTCCTCGGCTCAGAAGGCGCTGGCGATCGATCCCACCTCGGCGGGCGCCCACCTGTGCATCGCCACCGTGCACGAGGCGCAGCGCATGCCCGTGGACAGCACGATCGCTGCGTCGGAGCGCGCGTTGCGCGGCGACTCGCTCAATTCCACCGCGCTCGAGAACATCGCGCGCGGCTACCAGCAGAAGGGCGACACGCTGAAGGCGATCGACGCGTTCATCATGCAGCTGCGCGGCGAGCCGCGGAACACGTCTCGGCGCCTCGGCATTGCGCAACTGCTGCGGCAGATGAAACAGTACCAACGCGCCGTCGACCTGCTCGACGAGGGCTTGGCCGTCAGCCCCGCCGACCAGCAGATGCTGGAACAGAAGACCCGTCTCTGCATCGAGGGCGGACTCTACCGTTGCGCCGTCCGCGGCCTCCTCGACCAGCTCGCGCACGACTCGAGCCTCGCGCGCGACACCGCGTTCATCAAGACCGGCATCGGCGCGGCGCAGCAGGCGGCCGATACGCAGGGCCTACTCACGTTCACCCTCGCCGCGGTCCGGAACTTCCCGAACGACCAGAGCTTCCTGAAGGCGCGCGGCGCGGCGTTCGAGTTGGCCGGCAACGTCGACTCGGCGTTGGCCGTGTACCGGCGGGCGCTGTCCCTCGGACACGGGGACGCAACCCTCAGCCTGCTCGTCGCCAAGGCGATCGTGGACCATGCGGTCTACGACACCGCTCGGGCGGGAGGGTGCACGCGGGCCAAGGACTCGCTCTGCGTGCGGTCCATGCAGCAGGCATTCGCCGACCGGCTCGACTCGGCCCGCAGCTACCTACCGCCGGGGCTCACGTCGTCCGACTCGAGCCAGCGGCTCACCGCAGCGGTCATCATGCTGGGGGCCGGGTCCAAGCTCGCGCAGGCGGCGGCCTACGACCGCGCCTACCCCTGGCTCGACACGCTGCTGCAGGTGGTGGCGCCGCGCTCGGCGGTCGACACCGTAGGGCCGCGCTTCCAGGTGCGGGTCAATGCCAGCTTCTGGTACGGCTTGTCGTCGGTGTTGACCCTGGGCAAGCCGTATCAAGAAATGACCAAGCTCAAGGCCTCCGATCGCACCCGGTGCGACAAGGCCAAGGCGATCTTCGACCGGTTGGATCGCACGAAAGCCGCGCTGACCCTCGGCCGCCGGGTCCACCCGCCGACGGCGGACCAGATGCTCGGGTTTGTGGCGCAGTATGAGAAGGCCCGGCAGCAGGTGCGAGAAGCGTTCAAGTGCCGGAGTTTTTGAGCCGCCATTGAATTGGCCTGGGGCCGGGTCTATATTGCGGCGCTCCGCCGCAGGGGGCTGTAGCTCAGCTGGTTAGAGTGCCGGTCTGTCACACCGGAGGTCGCGGGTTCGAGCCCCGTCAGCCCCGCCTGAACCCGCGTCGCGGGACGCATCACCCGGCTCCGCCTGCCTCGGCAGGCGGAGCCGTCGTATTTTGGAGGGTGTCCACCACCGCCGCCTACCACCTCCCGGTCCTCGCCGACGCCGTCCGCAGCTGGGCGACGGGGAGCCGGCGGGCGGTGGACGCGACGCTGGGCGGCGGGGGGCACGCCGCGCTGCTCCGGGCTGCGGGGGCGGAGGTGCTCGCTATCGACCGCGACCCCGCCGCCGTCGCCGCGGCCCGCGCCCGGCTGGGCGACGACGGCATCCGGTACGTCACGGCGCCCTTCGCCGACGACGCGGTGCTCGCCGCCGTCGGCGCCTTCCGACCCGATCGAGTGCTGCTCGATCTCGGCGTCAGCTCGCACCAGATCGACACACCCGAGCGGGGCTTTACGTTTCGGCCGGGGGCTCCGCTCGACATGCGGATGACGCCCGGCGGACCGACGGCGCGCGACATCCTGAACAGCTGGCCGGCGGAGCGGCTCACCGAGGCCTTCGCCACGTATGGGGACGAGCGTCGCGCACGCGCGCTCGCGAAGGAGATCCTGCGGCGGCGGCTGTCGGCGCGGTTCGCGCTGAGCGACGACTTCGTGAACGCGATCCGCGCGGTGCTGGGGCCGCGCTCGGGCCCGCCGCACTTCGCGCGGCTGTTTCAGGCCCTGCGGATCGCGGTGAACGGCGAGCTCGAGCAGCTCACGACCGCCCTCCCGGCGTTCCGGGAAGCCCTCGTGCCGGGCGGGCGCCTGGGCGTGATCACCTATCACTCGGGTGAGGACCGCATCGTCAAGCACCTGTTCCGCGACTGGAGCCGGGCGTGCGTCTGCCCACCGCGCCAGCCCGTGTGCACCTGCCGCGGGCGCGCGCTGGGGCGCGCGCTCACCAGGAAGCCGATCGTCCCGGACGCCGCCGAGGTGGCGGCGAACCCGCGGGCCCGCTCGGCGCAGTTCCGCGCATTCGAGGCGCATGATTAAGGGCCGGCACTGGCTCGCGTTCTGGCTCGTGGCCCTGCTCGCCGCGCTCTGGGCCGTCATTGCTCGGCAGACCGCGTCGCTCAACGCCGCGCGCGCGCTCGCCGACCTGCGCGAGGAGCGCGCGCAACTGGAGGGGCGCCGCGCCGACCTCGAGCGGCGCATCCGCACGGCCCAGAGCCGGGCGGTGCTGCTGCCGCGCGCCCAGCGCCTCGGCCTGCGGCTCCCCGCCGACACGGAGATCATCCTGCTGCCGGTGCCGGGCACGGCGCCTCCTCCCCAGGCCGCACCGTTGCGTCCCGCTCCTCCGCCTTCTCCCCCCCCTCGTCTCCACTGACGATGGCGAAGCCCGTCGTCCGGCTCGGGGTGGTGCAGATCGGCCTGTTCGCGGCGCTCGGGTTGCTGGTGGCGCGCGCCGCGCAGGTGCAGCTCGTGGAGGGCCGGCGTCACGCCGCCGAGGCGGCGGCCCAGCGCACCGAGCGCGTCGTGCTCGAGGCGCGGCGCGGGACGCTGTTCGACCGCCACGGGACCGCGCTGGCCCTCACGCAGGAGACGTATCACGTCGGGGTCGCGCCCAACGAGCTGCGCGATCCGCGCCGCGACGCGGCGCAGTTCGCGCGCCAGCTGCGGGCCTCCCCGGGCGACGTCGATCGGGCGCTGCGCCGCCGCTACGCCTGGTTCGCGGGCCCGTACACGGCGCAGGAGGTGCAGCCGCTGCGCGCCGTGCGGGGCGTGCATCTCGAGCCAGTCCTGCGGCGCTTTTACCCGTCGCCCGAATTCGCGCGCGCCGTGATCGGCCGCGTGGGCGACGACGGCCGCGGCGCGTCGGGCCTCGAGCGCCTGCTCGACAGCCTGCTCGCCGGGACCGCGGGAGCGGCGGTCGTCCTGAAGGATCGGGCGGGCCGCGAGTACGAGTCCCCGGCGCGGTTGATCGCCGCACCGGTCTCGGGTCACGACGTGGTGCTCACGATCGACGCCGAGCTGCAGGAAATCGCGCAGCGGGCCCTGGTCGATGCGTTGGAGCGCATGGACGCCGACGGCGGCGACGTGGTGATGCTCGATCCCGTCACGGGCGAGGTGCTGGCCGTCGCTTCGATCCGCCGCGACGGGACCGCGCGCCCCAGCGCCTTCACCGAGACCTTCGAGCCGGGCTCGCTGGCCAAGATCTTCGCGGCGGCGGCGCTGATCGCCCTCGACCGGATCCGGCCCGGAGACCGGGTATCGGGCGAGGGGGGGCGCTATCGCCTCCCCGACCGCGTGGTGACCGACGAGCACCCGTTGCCGTCGCTCACCCTCGCCGACGCGATCCGCGTCTCGAGCAACATCGCCCTCGTCAAGTTCGTCGCGCGCCTCCGGCCCGACGAGCAGTACACGACGCTGCGCGGCTTCGGGTTCGGGGCTCCCACGGGGATCGAGTTTCCCGCCGAGTCGCCCGGGCGGCTCCGGCCACCGCGCGAGTGGACCCGCCCCAGCGCCGCGAGCCTCGCGATCGGCTACGAGCTGGCGGTGACGCCCCTGCAGCTCGCGGCGGCGTACGGCGCGATCGCCAACGACGGGGTGCTGCTGCAGCCCACGCTGATCCGCGAGGTGCGCACCCCGCCACCGGCCGGTGCGGTGCTGTACCGTCACCGTCCCGAGCCGGTGCGCCGGGTGGTCACTCCCGCGGTGGCGGCCAAGCTGCGGGACTTGCTGCGGGGCGTGGTCGGCGCGGGGGGCACGGGCGAGCGGGCCGCCCTCGCGAACTTCCAGCTCGCCGCCAAGACCGGCACCGCGCGCCGCGTGGTCGAGGGGCGCTACGCGGCGGGGCAGTACACGGCGTCGTTCGCGGCGCTGTTCCCCGCCGACGATCCCCAGCTCATCGTCGTGATGAAGATCGACAACCCCCAGAAGGGGAGTTACTTCGCGGCCCAGACGGCCGCGCCGATGACGCGCTCGATGCTCGAGCAGGCGCTGGCGGCCCGCACCGTCGCCCTGGATCGCGCGCGGCTCTCGAACGTGACGCCCACGGCGGAGCGGGCCGAGCTGGAGGAACCGGACGGCATCGTCCCGTACGTGGTGACCTGGCCGTACGCGCCGGACAGCGCCCGCGCGCAGCCTCCGCCCCGCCGCGCCGTTCCCGACGTCACGGGCCGCCCGCTGCGCGAGGCGGTGCGCGCGCTGCATCGCCGCGGTTTCCACGTGGTCCTCAAAGGCTGGGGATTCGTCCACCACACCTGGCCGGCAGCCCGAGACAGCGCCGCGGCCGGCTCGACCGTGACCGTATTCGCGGAGCCGCGTCCCTGAGTCGGCTCCGTGCGATCGTCGAGGCGCTCGGCCGCGCCCAGCTCCTGGTCGCCGCGCCTTCCTCCCTTCCCGAGATCACGGGTATCAGCGCCGATACCCGGCACCTGACACCCGGCACCCTCTATTGCGCGGTGCGCGGCGCGGTGCAGGACGGGCACGCCTTCGTGGCGGAGGCGGCAACGCGCGGAGCGGCGGCCGCGCTGGTCGAGGCCCCGCAGCCCGTCGCGCTGCCGCAGATCCAGGTGCGCGACGGGCGCCGCGCCGCGGCCGTGGCCGCCGAGACGTGGTACGGGCGCCCCGCCGCCAAGCTGGAGCTCGTCGGCGTGACGGGGACGAACGGCAAGACCACCTCCGTCACCCTCGCGCGCCACGTCCTCGCGGCCCTGTGGCCCATGGGGTCGATCGGCACCTTGGGCGCGTTCGACCCCGCCGGCGCGCCCGTCGAGAGTGAAGCCGGCAATCTCACGACCCCCGGTCCCATCGATCTCCAGGCGACGCTGGCCGCGCTGGTGGACCGCGGGGCCCGCGGCGCGGCGATGGAGGTGTCGTCCCACAGCCTCGATCAGGGCCGCGTGGACGGCCTCGTGTTCCGCGCCGCGATTTTCACGAACCTGACCCGCGACCATCTCGACTACCACAAGACCTTCGAGAACTATTTCCACGCCAAGGCCGGCCTCGTCACCTACCTTGCACCCGACGGGCTCGAAGTCGTGAACGCCGACGACCCTGCCTGGAAGAAGCTCCGGTCCGTCACGGGACACCGCCGCATCTCCTTCGGCGAGCGCGAAAAGGCGGACGTCACGGCGCGCAACGTGATCGAGGGCGGGGCAGGCACGCGCTTCGATCTGGCGGGCCCGCTGGGGCGCGCGCCCGTCGCCCTCCCGCTGCTCGGCCATTTCAACGTGGCGAACGCGCTGGGGGTGGCGGCCTGCGCCGTGGGCCTCGGGCTCCCGGTCGAGCAAGTGGCGGACCTGCTGTCGCGCGCGCCGCAAGTGCCCGGTCGCATGGAGCGGATCGCCACGCGGCCATGCGTGGTCCTGCGCGATTACGCGCATACCCCCGACGCGTTGGAGCGCGCGCTCGAAACCGTGCGGCCCATCACGCCCGGGCGCGTGATCGTCGTATTCGGGGCGGGGGGGGACCGCGACCCCGGGAAGCGGGCGCCCATGGGCGAGGTGTGCGTGCGCCTGGCGGACATCGCCATCGCGACGTCGGACAACCCCCGCACCGAGGATCCCGACCGCATCCTCGACGAGGTGGAAGCGGGCATGCAGGGGAGGCCGCACCACCGGGAGGTGGACCGCCGCAAGGCCATCGCGTTGGCGCTCGGGCTCGCCCGCGACGGGGACCTGGTGCTCCTCGCGGGAAAGGGGCACGAGACCTACCAGGTGGTGGGGACGCTGAAGGAGCCGTTCGACGAGCGGGTGGTGGTTCGGGAGCTGGGCGCGGAATGACGTCCTGGACCAGCGACCAGGTGGCCGAGGCGCTCGGGAGTCGCGCACCGGCGCGGCTGACGTTCAGGGACGTGTCCACCGACACCCGACACCCGATACCCGATACCCTCTTTGTGGCTCTGAAGGGCGAGCGCTTCGACGCGCACGATTTTCTCGCGCAGGCCAGGGCTGCGGGCGCGACGGCGGCGGTGGTGCAGCGGGGCACGCCGCCGGTGCCGGGATTGCCGTACTTCGAGGTCGAGGACCCCCTCATCGCGCTGGGTCGCCTCGCGCGCGCGCGGCGTCGGCTGCTGCCGGCGGGCGGCCCCGTCGTCGCGGTGACCGGATCGAGCGGCAAGACCAGCACCAAGGAAATGATCCGCGCGGCGCTCGCAACACGCTGGCGCGTGCACGCCACGGAAGGGAACCTCAACAACCTGGTCGGTGTGCCGCTCACGATCCTGCGTGCGCCCCCGGACACCGACGCCCTCGTCGTCGAAGCGGGGGCGAGTGTGCCGGGGGAGATCGCGCGGCTGCGGGACATCATCGAGCCGACGATCGCGGTGATCACGAACGTCGGCTACGCCCACGTCGAGGGGTTCGGGTCGCTCGAGGGCGTGATGCGCGAGAAGATCGCGCTGCTCGAGGGCGTGCCGCTGGCGGTCGTCGGCACCGAACCGCCCCCCCTCGCGGCGCTGGCGCGCCGACACACTCGGACGGTGGTGGCGGGTCGGGACCCGGCAGCGGACGTGCACCCGGACGACGCCGACTTGAGCGACGACGGGCGGCCCCGGATCACCTGGGCCGGCCGGACGGTTACCCTGCCCGTGCCGGGCTTCCACCAGATCGAGAACGCCATGCTGGCGGTGGCGGTGGCGCGGGAGGCAGGCGCGCAACCGGGCCCCGCGCTCGAGGCCCTGGCCGCCGTGCGGCTACCGGCCGGGCGGGGAGGCCTCGTGCAGCTCCGAGGCCTGACGGTGATTGACGACACCTACAACGCCAACCCCTCGTCGCTGCGGCGGGCGGTGGAGTTCGGCGCGTGGCTGGCGGGGCGGCGGGGCCGGCCCTTGGCGGTGGTCGTGGGGACGATGTTGGAGTTAGGGCCGGAAAGTGCAAGATTGCACGCCGAGGCCGCTGCGGAAATCACCGCTCGGAAGCCGGGGCTCGTCGCCGCCGTGGGGGAGTTCGTGCCGGCGTTCGCGGCACTGGGTCAGCGGATCATCGCCGCTCC
The DNA here is from genome assembly GCA_036004525.1 of Gemmatimonadales bacterium. Classification (GTDB taxonomy): domain Bacteria; phylum Gemmatimonadota; class Gemmatimonadetes; order Gemmatimonadales; family GWC2-71-9; genus 20CM-2-65-7. The sequence continues at coordinate 23,014 of DASYRJ010000069.1, forward strand.
GGACGCCGAGTCGCTGGGGCCGAAGCTCCGGGCGGCGCTCACCGGGAACGAGATCGTCCTGCTCAAGGCCTCCCGCGGCGTGGCGCTGGAGCGGGTGCTGCGACACCTCACCTGACTGGGCGGAGGCACACGACAGTGCTCTATCACCTGCTCGCACCGCTCGCCCGGCAACACATCTTCTTTAATCTCTTCAACTACATCACGTTCCGCGCGGCCGGCGCGACCGTCACGGCGCTGCTCGTGGCATTCGTACTGGGCCCGTGGATCATCCGGACGCTGCGCGAGCGGCGTGTCGTGCAGGTGATCCGGGCGGAGGGCCCGGCGACCCATCTGAGCAAGCAGGGCACGCCCACGATGGGGGGACTCATCGTCATCCTCGCCACGGTCGTGCCGACGCTGCTGTGGGCGCGGCTCGACAGCCGCTACGTGATCGTCTCCGTGGTGGCGATGCTGTGGATGGGAGCGATCGGCTTCCTCGACGACTACCTCAAGATCGTGCGCGGCAAGTCCCAGGGGCTCGTGGCCCGCTGGAAGCTGGCGGGACAGGTGTCGTTCGGGGTCGCGCTCGGGCTGCTCTTGATTTTCTCGCCGTTGTACACGCGCGTCGACCCCGCGTCGACCCAGCTGCCGCTCTTCAAGTACATCCTGCTCGTGCTGCCATGGCCCCTCTACCTGGGCTTCGTCACGTTCGTCATTACCGCGAGCTCGAACGCCGTGAATCTGACCGACGGGCTCGACGGATTGGCGACGGGACTCACGGCGATCGCGGCCGGCGCGTTCGCGATCTTCGCCTACCTCTTCGGGCGCGTGGACGCGACGCGCTGGCTCGGCCTCTTGTACCTGCCCGGCGCCGGCGAGCTGACCATCTTCTGCGGCGCGCTGATGGGAGCGGCGCTCGGCTTCCTCTGGTTCAACGCCCACCCCGCCCAGGTGATCATGGGCGACACCGGTGCGCTCGGCATCGGCGGCGCCCTCGGCACCGTCGCGATCCTGCTCAAGGCGGAGTTCCTGCTGCTCATCGCCGGCGGCGTGTTCGCGGCCGAAACGCTCTCCGTGATGATCCAGGTGTCGGTGTACCGCTGGAACAAGAAGCGCCGCGGCAAAGAGTACGCGGATGCGCACAGAGTCTTCCGCATGGCGCCGCTGCATCACCACTTCGAGAAGATCGGCTGGGCGGAGCCCCAGGTGGTGATGCGCTTCTACATCCTCGGCGTGCTGTGCGCGATGATCGCGCTGGCCACGCTGAAAGTCAGATGATTCTGCCCGAGACCTGGCGCGACGGCCGTGCGGTCGTGGCCGTCGTAGGCCTGGGGAAGAGCGGCGTAGCGGCGGCGCGCCTGCTCGCGCGCGAGGGCGTGCGCGTGTACGCGAGCGACGGCTCCGATCACCCGTACGCCGGCACGGCCGTGGCGCAACTGCGCGCCCTGCCGGGTGTCGACGTGGAGGTGGGCCGCCACGACCTCGCCAAGATCCGCGCGGCGGCGGGCGTGGTCGTATCCCCCGGCGTCCCGCCCGACGCGCCCCCGCTCGCGGCGGCGCGCGAGGCGGGCGTCGAGATCGTCTCCGAGCTGGACCTGGGCTTCCGCGCGCTGCCGGGCGGTGTGCGCTGCATCGCCATCACCGGCACCAACGGCAAAACCACGACCACCGCGCTGGTCGCCCACCTGCTTGGCGTCGCGGGACTGCGGGCGACGGCGGGCGGCAACATCGGCCGCCCGCTCGCGGACATTGCGATGGCGGGCGACCGCTACCAGTGGTTGAGCGTCGAGGTGTCGTCGTTCCAGCTGCACGACAGCCCGCACTTCGCCCCCGACGTCGGCATCGTCACGAACCTCGCCCCCGACCATCTCGATCGGTATCCGTCGGTCGAGGCCTACTACGCCGACAAGCGGCTGCTCTTTCGCAACGCCCGCGACGACGCCGTCTGGGTGCTGAACGCCGACGACGCGGCCGTGCTCGAGCTGGCACGCGGGGCGCTGGGGCGGCGCGCGGCGTTCTCGCTCCGGAAGCCGGCCGACGCCTGGTACGAAGCGGCCGCCCACCTGCTGCGGCTGGGGGGGGAGGGGGGGGAGGGGGGGGAGGGCGGGGAGGGCGGGGGCGGCGGCGAGTTGCTGCGTCGCGAGGAGCTGCACCTGTTGGGCGACCACAACGTCGCCAACGCCCTCGCCGCCGCCCTGGCCGTGCGCGAGGCGGGCGTGCCGCCCGGGTTGATCGCCCAAGGCCTGCGCTCGTTCCAGGCACTCCCACACCGCCTCGAGCTGGTGCGCGAGGTGGGTGGCGTGCAGTGGATCAACGATTCCAAGGCGACGAACATCGCCTCGACGGTCGTGGCGGTCGAGGCGATGGACCGCCCCTTCGTGCTCCTGCTGGGCGGCCGCCACAAGGGAGAACCGTACACCCGGCTCGCTCCGCTGCTCCAGAACCGCTGCCGCCTCGTGATCGCGTACGGCGAGTCCGGGTCGATTGTGGAGCAGGACCTCCGGGGGCAGGTGCCGCTCGAGCGCGGAGCCACGTTCGAGGACGTCGTCGCGCGCGCGCGCCGCGCGGCCAAACCGGGCGACGCGGTCTTGCTCTCGCCGGCGTGCTCGAGCTACGACATGTTCAAGAACTACGAGGAGCGCGGGGCGACATTTCGTCGTCTCGTGGAGGAGATGTGACCGACCGCGCCTGGGAGAGCCGGCTGCTCGCGGTGGTCACGGCCGTATTGGTCGTATTCGGGATCGCCGCGGTGTACGGAGCCTCGAGCCTGGTGAAGGTGGCCGGCGGGCAGGTCGGCGCGAGCTTCGCGCTCCGCCAGGCGGTGGGCGCGGTAGTGGGCGGTCTGCTCGCGACCGTGCTCGCGCGCGTCGACTACCACCGCTGGCGCCGCTGGGCGTGGCATCTGCTCGGCGTGAGCGCGCTGTTGCTCGTGATTCCGCTGCTCCCCTTCACGCACGCGATCACGCCGACCCTCAACGGCTCGCGCCGCTGGGTCAGCCTCGGCTTCTTCAGCCTCCAGCCCTCGGAGCTCGCCAAGTTCGCCGTGGTGGTATGGTGCGCGATGCTCGCCGCCAAGAAGGGGGAGCTGATCCGCACCTTCCAGCTCGGCGTGTTGCCGTTCCTCGTCATCCTCGTCCCCGTGGCCGGGCTCATCTTCCTCGAGCCGAACCTGTCCATGGCGCTGCTCGTGGCGATTCTCGCGGGCACGGTGCTGTTTACCGCCGGCGCCCGCATCGGGCACTTCCTGTTGCTGGGGACCGCGGCGGTCCCGCTCATGTACGGCGCCGTGGCGAGCGCGCAGTACCGCCTCGCCCGCGTGCTCACCTTCCTGAACCCCGGCGCGGCGCCGACCGAGGCCACCTGGCAGGTGAAGCAGTCGCTCATCGGCATCGGCGCCGGCCAGCTGCTCGGCGTGGGCGTGGGGCAGGGCCAGCAAAAGCTCGGGTACCTGCCGTATGCCTACTCCGATTTCATCTTCTCGACGATCGGGGAGGAGTGGGGGTTCGTCGGCGTGCTCGCGATCGCCGTGCTGTTCGGCACGTTCCTCTGGTTCGGCTTCCGCATCGCGCGCACGGCCGACGATCCGTTCGGCCAGCTGCTGGCGACCGGGATCACCGCGATGGTCGGTCTGAGCGTCGTGCTCCACGTCGGCGTGACGCTCGCCGTGATCCCGGCGACGGGGGTGACGCTCCCGTTCATCTCGTACGGGCGCTCGAGCCTCATCGTCGCCCTGGCCGCCACCGGTGTGCTCGTCAGCGTTGGGCGTGCGCGGAGACCTTCCTAATGCAACGTGCGGAGTGCGGAGTGCGACGTGCGGAGTCGCTCAAGAAGGTCGAGACGGTGTTGTGAGAATTCTCATCGCCGGCGGCGGCACGGGCGGCCACCTCATGCCCGCGCTCGCGTTGGCGCGGGCGGCGGCGGCCCAGGGCGCCGAGCCGGTGCTGGTCGGCGCGGCGCGGGGCATCGAAGCGCAGATCCTCCCCACTCACCCGTTTCGCTTCCACCTCCTCCCGCTCGAGCCGCTGTACCGCCGTGCATGGTGGCGCAACCTGCGCTGGCCGCTGATCGCGGTGCGCGCCTGGCGCGCGGCGGGGCGCGTGCTCGCGCTCGAGCGGCCGGCCATCGTGATCAGCACCGGCGGGTACGCGGCGGGCCCCGTAGTCTGGCGCGCGCAGCGCGCCGGGATCCCCACCGTCGTGCAGGAAGCCAACGCCTTTCCCGGGCTCGCCACGCGGCTGCTCGCGCGCCGCGCCCGGCAGGTGCACCTCGGCTTCCCGGAAGCGGAGGCCCGCCTGCACCGCGGCGCCGGTACGGAGGTGCTCACGCTCGGCAATCCCGTCGCGCCGCCCGAGCGAATGGACCGCGCTGCCGCCCTCGCGGCCTTCGGCCTTCACCCCGATCGGCCAACGGTGCTCATCTTCGGCGGCAGCCAAGGCGCGCGCGCGCTCAACGAGGCCGTCGCCCGCGCGGTGATGGGCGGGCTGTTGTCGGGCGTGAACGTGTTGTGGGGCACCGGCGCCGCGCATCAGGCGCGGTACGCGCCGCTCGTGGTGCCGGGCCGGGTGGTCGTGTACGGCTTTCTCGATCCCATGGCGCCCGCGTACGCCGCTGCCGATCTCGTGTGTTGCCGAGCGGGAGCGATAACCGTCGCGGAGCTGTGCGCCTGGGGGAAGGCGAGCGTGTTGGTGCCGCTGCCGACCGCGGCCGCCGATCATCAAACGTCCAACGCGCGCGCACTCGCTGCCGCCGGAGCCGCCGAGTTGCTCGTCGAACGCGAGCTGACGCCGGCGTCGCTGGCGCGCGCCGTTACGTCGCTGACCGGCGACCCGACACGACTCGCGGCGCTCGCCGCCGCGGCCCGGAGTCGGGGGCACCCGGACGCCACCCGAGCGATCATGTCGAAGATTTTGACACTGGTCAGGTAAGCCGCACGCTCTTTCGCAAGTTTAGTAGATTTGCTATATTAGCCCCCCACAGATGACCTTGTTTCGACCCGGGGATCCCCGCCCGATCCACTTCATGGGCATAGCCGGGGCGGGGATGAGCGGGCTGGCGCTCATCGCCAGGCACCTCGGGGTGGCCATAACGGGATGCGATGCGGACCTCTCAGGCGCCGCCGATTTGGCAGCCCTGGGGGTTCAGGTGTTTCGAGGGCACGATCCGGATCATGTCGCGGGGGCCCGCGCTGTCGTGGTTACGGCCGCGGTCGCGCGGGAGCACCCTGAGCTGGAGCGGGCGTGGGCCGCGGGCATCCCGGTCGTGCGCCGCGCCGACGCCCTGGGAGAGGTCGTAGCCGGCGGGACCCTCGTGGCGGTCGCAGGAACGCACGGGAAGACGACCACCACGGTGATGGTCACGGAGGCGCTCACGGCCGCCGGGCGAAACCCCACGGGACTCGCCGGCGGCCGCGTCGCTGGGTGGCGCGGGAATGCCCGGGTCGGCAGCCGGGACCTGTTCGTGGTCGAGGCCGACGAGTACGACCGCGCGTTCCTGTCGCTGCAGCCGTCCGTCGCGGTCGTAGGGAACGTCGAGGCCGACCACCTCGAGTGCTACGGCACGCTGGCGGCGCTCGACGATGCGTTCGTCGAATTCGCGGGGCGGGCGCGGCGCGTGATCGTCGGGGCCGACGACCCCGGTGCCGGACGCGTGGCGCGCCGGCTCGAGGCGGGCGTGCCGGTGTGGCGCGTCGGGTTGGGCGCGGACGCCGACGTGCGGATCCGCGATGTGACACAGCAGCCGGACGGGTCGCGCGCCCTGGTGGAGCTGCCGGGTGGACGGTCCGTGCCGCTGCGGCTCGCGGTGCCGGGGCTCCACAACGTGCGCAACGCGGCCGTCGCGCTCGCCGTGCTGCACGCGCTGGACGCGGATGTGGTGGCCGGGGCAGGGGCGTTGGCGGCGTTCGGTGGTGTGGGGCGGCGGTTCGAGCGGGTCGGCGAAGCGCGTGGAGTCACGGTGGTGGACGACTACGCGCACCACCCGACGGAGGTGGCTGCGACGCTGGCGGCGGCACGGCAAGCGTTTCCCGGCCGGCGCGTGGTGGCGGTGTTCCAACCGCACCTCTACTCGCGGACCGCGTTGCACGGCGACGCGCTGGGGCAGGCGCTGGCGGCGGCCGACGTCGTGGTCGTGGCGCCGATCTACGGGGCGCGCGAGCAGCCGGCGGCGGGGGGAGGGGTGACGCACGACGTGGTGGTGCGCGGCGCGATCCGTGCCGGCGCGGCGACCGTGGCGGTGCGCGAGCGCACCGGACTCGCCGGTCAGGTGGCGCGGGCGGTGCGAGCCGGGGACGTGGTGTTCACGCTGGGCGCGGGCGACGTCACGCGCGTGGGTCCCGAGCTGCTCGAGCGGTTGCGGAACGCGACGTGAGACCGCGCTTCCGCGTGCCGAAGCTGCCGCGGCTGTCGCGGCGCGCGCTGGGCTGGGGTGGGGCGGTGCTGGCCGTGCTGGCGCTGTCGCTCGTGGCGCCGTCGCTGCTGCGCCGGCTGGCGTTCTTCCGCGTGCGGCAGGTGGAGCTGGTCGGGGTACGGAACCTCGATCCCGATGCGGTGCTCGCGGCGCTGCGGCTGTCGCCCGAGGCGAGCGTGTTCGACGATACGCGGCTGCTCGCCGACCGGGTGCGCGGGCTCGCGGGCGTGGCGGACGCGCGGGTGGCGCGCCGGCCGCCGGCGGCGCTGAAGGTGACGGTGCAGGAGGTCGAGCCGGTCGCGTTCGTCCCCGCGCCGCGCGGGTTGCTCGTGGTGGACGCCGCCGCCCGGGCGTTACCGTTCGACCCGGCCCGCGGTGGGGGGGCCGGGCTCGACCTCCCGGTGGCGCAGGTCGCCGACAGCGGTGTCGTCGGCGTGCTGGCCCGGATCCAGGCGTTCGATCCGGTGCTGTTTCAAGACATCGGTGCCGCGCGGAAATACGGGCGTGGCGACGTGCTTCTGGAATTAGGGTCCCGTCGCGTGTTGCTGACGCGCGAAGCCGGGCCGGAGGTCATACAGGCCGTGGTGCTGGTGGCGAGGGATCTGGCCGCGAAAGCGCGCCCGTACGCCGAGCTCGACGCGCGCTACGCCGGACAGGTGGTGGTGCGCCGGAAGGCGAGCGGCTGATGCCCGAGCGGCGGCTCGTCGCCGGACTCGATCTCGGCAGCACCAAGACCTGCGCGGTGATTGCGGAGGTGGTGGGGGACCTGCCGCGGACGCCGCTCGCCAAGGTGCTCGGCGTGGGGGTGGCGAAGAACAACGGCGTGCGGCGCGGCATGGTCCGGGACATCGACGAGACGAGCCGCTCCGTCGTGGCGGCGCTGCGCGACGCCGAACGGATGGCCGGCGTCAAGGTCGCGGAGGTCACGTGCGGCATCGCGGGCGAGCACGTGGCGGCCCGCGGCTCCACCGGGGTCGTCGCGGTGAGCGGCGATGAGATCAGCGGTCAGGACGTGGCGCGGGTCAACGAGGTGGCGCGGGCGGTGTCGCTCGGTCGGGACCACGAGCTCCTGCACGACATCCCGCAGGAGTACCTGGTGGACCAGCAGCACGGCATCTCGGACCCCGTCGGGATGACGGGGACGCGGCTCGAAGTGGAGATGTACCTGGTCACGGTGCAGGCCACGACCGCGCAGAACCTGCGCAAGAGCGTGCAGCGGGCGGGCTACCGCGTCGCCGACCTGGTGCTGGAGCCGCTCGCGGCCTCGTACGCGGTGCTGACCGACGACGAGAAGGAGCTGGGCGTCGCGCTGGTCGAAGTGGGCGGCAACTCGACGGGCGTGGCGATCTTCCACGAAGGGAAGATTCGCCACCTCGCGTCGCTCAAGTACGCCGGCGCGCACGTGACGAACGACCTGGTGCAGGGACTCGGCGTGACGCAGGCCGACGCCGAGCGGTTGAAGGAGCGGCACGGCGCGGCGTACACGCCGCTGGTGGACGCCGCCGAGATGATCAACCTGCCCTCCACGCCGGGCCAGGGCGCGCGGCAGGCGTCGCGGGAGCTGCTGGCGCACATCATCCACCAGCGGGTGGACGAGATCTTCCAGCTGGTGGCGCGCGAGTTCGAGCGGGCGGGGTACGGCGGCGGCCGGTTGCCGGCGGGCGTCGTGTTGACCGGCGGCACCGCCCATCTGCCGGGGATGGTGGAGCTGGCGCGGGAGGCGTTCGCGGTGCCGGTGCGCGCGGGCCATCCCGAGCTCGGCATCTCGGGACTGGTGGACAGCGTGCAGGCGCCCCGCTACGCGGTGCCGGTGGGGCTGGTGCTGTATGCGGGACGCAAGGCCGCGCAGGGCGCGGCCCCGGGCGTATTGTTCGGCGGGGCACGGGTGGACAAGCTGTTCGGACCGCTCAAGCGGTGGCTGCAAGACTTCTTTTGATCACGGGCACTCGGGGAGAGCCATGATCTTCGAACTCGAAGAAACGGTCACGCAGAACGCGCGGATGAAAGTCGTCGGCGTCGGCGGGGGCGGCGGCAACGCGCTCAACCGCATGATCGACGAGCACGTCGGCGGCGTCGAGTTCATCTCCGTCAATACCGACGCCCAGGCGCTGCTCAACAACAAGGCCGACGTCAAGGTCCAGATCGGGAAGAAGCTCACCCGCGGCCTCGGCGCGGGCGCCCGGCCCGAGATCGGCCGCCAGGCGATCGAGGAGAACCGCGACGAGGTGCTCCACTCGCTCCAGGGCGCGGACCTCGTGTTCGTCACCTGTGGCATGGGCGGCGGCACCGGCACCGGCGCGGCGCCCATCATCTCCCAGGTCTCGCGCGACCTCGGCGCCCTCACGATCGGCATCGTGACCAAGCCGTTCCTGTTCGAGGGACGCAAGCGGATGCGCCAGGCCGAGATGGGCATCGCCGAGATGCGCAAGCACGTGGACACCATGATCGTCGTGCCCAACGAGCGGCTGCTCGCCGTGGTGGGCAAGGGCATCCCGTTCCAGGACGCCCTGAAGAAGGCGGACGAGGTGCTGCTGCACGCCACCCAGGGGATCTCGGCGCTCATCTGCGTGACCGGGCTCGTGACCGTGGACTTCGCCGACGTGCGCACCGTCATGCAAAACGGCGGGGCGGCGCTGATGGGCACGGGCACGGGGCGCGGCGAGAACCGCGCCATGGAAGCGGCCCAACAGGCGATCTCGAGCCCGCTGCTCGACAACATCTCGATCGCGGGGGCGACCGGCGTCCTGATCAACATCACGGGCGGGGAAGACATGACGCTGGGCGAGGTGACCCAGATCAGCGAGGCGATCCACGACGCCGCGGGCGACGAGGCCGAGATCATCTTCGGCGCGGTCAACGACCCGGCGATGCACGGCGAGGTGCGGATCACCGTGATCGCCACGGGGTTCGACCGCACCGGCGCGCTGGCCGAAGCCGGGGCACCGGGACGCGCCGCGCCCGGCGTGCTGCCGTTCCGCGAGCGGGGTGCGCGCCCGACCCCGCCGCCCCCGCCGGGCTTCGTGAAGCCGGCCGAAGTCGCGCCCAAACGCCCGGCGCCGACCCCTCCTGGTGGGAATCCGGAGCTCAACGAGATGGAGATCCCGACCTTCATCCGCCGTCAGATGGATTGATGGGACTGCCCTGGCGCACCAGTCACTATGTCGCTGCCGGCGCCCTCGCGGCGGGCGCGCTCCTGTGGGGCACGCACGAGGCGTGGTCGGGACGGCGGCCCCTCACCGCCCGCCCCCTCGTGATCACGCGCGCGTACGACGAGTTCGCCGACACGCTGCACCGCAACGAGACCCTGTCCGACGTGCTGTCACGGGCCGGCATTACCGGCCGGGCCTACACGGCGTTCCTGGCGGCCGCCACGGGCATCCCGGCGCGTCGGCTGCAGCCCGGCCTGGTGTTCGAGTTCCGGCGCCTGAAGGGCGATTCGGTGACGCAGCGCGTCATGGTCCGTACCGCGCCGGAATCGCGCATCGCGGTCTCGCGCCGGGGCGGCGACTCGGGATGGGTGCAGCTCGTCGAGTCGATTCCGTGGACCGTGACGCGGCTCCGGGCCATGGGCACGATCGAGTCGTCGTTGTACGACGCGCTCGATCGGGCGATCAGCGATTCGTTCCTCCCGCTCGGGCAGCGTCGGCAGCTGGCGTGGGAGATCGCCGACGTGTACGACTGGGAGGTGGACTTCACGCATGATCTCCGCCCGGGGGACCGGTTCGACGTCCTGATCGAGCGGCTCGAGTCATCTGAGGGCGAGCGGCGCTTCGGCCGCATCCTCGCCGCGCGCGTCGACGTGGCGCACACGCCGAGCTACGCCTTTTACTTCGAGGCCGACGGCGGCGTCCGCGGGTTCTACGACGAGCAGGGCCGCTCGCTCCGACGGGCGTTCCTGCGCGCGCCGCTCGAGTTCCGCCGCGTGTCGAGCCGGTTCGGGGGGCGCTACCACCCGATTCTCAAGCAGTGGCGGTCGCACCAGGGCACCGACTACGCGGCGGGATACGGGACGCCGGTGCGCGCCACCGCCGACGGCGTCGTGACCAAGGCCGGGCGGGAAGGCGGCTACGGCAATCTCGTCGAGCTCCGCCACGGCAACGGCATCCGGACGCGATACGGGCACCTCTCGGCCTTCGGCAGGGGCGTCTTCATCGGCGCCCGGGTCAAACAGGGGGAGTGGGTCGGCTACGTCGGCGCGACGGGCCTCGCCACCGGTCCCCACCTGCACTACGAATTCATCGTCAACGGCCGACCGACCAACCCGCAGCGTAAGGACGCGGGTCCGGTGCTGAAGGTCCCGGACCGGCTGCGGGCGGCGTTCGACACGCTGCGGGGCCAGCTGCTGGTCGAGCTCGAGCCGCACTCCACCACACCGGCCGTCCCGGCCGTCGCCGCCACGGTCCATTAACTTCCCCGACAACCGTGGAGCTCTACCCCGCCGTTGACGTGCAAGGCGGGCGCGTCGCGCGCGCGCCAGCGTCGGGCGCCGACCCGCTCGCCGCGCTCGACCGCTTCGCTCGCGCCGGGGCGCGCTGGATCCACTTCGTGGACCTGGATCGCGCGCTGGGACGCGGCGCGAACGGTGCTGTCGCCCGCGCCTTCCTCGGCGCCGCCCCCGGTACGGTGCGCGTCCAGGTGGGCGGCGGGTTGCGCACCGAGGAAGCGATCGACGAGATGCTCGCCTGGGGTGCGGCCCGGGTCGTCATCGGCACGGCGGCGGCGGTGGATCCTGCGCTGGTGGACCGGCTGCTCGCCCGCCACGGTCCCGATCGGCTCGCCGTGGGCATCGACGCGAAGGGTGGCCGCCTGGCCGCGCGTGGGGGAGGGGGGGGAGGGGGGGGAGGGGGACCGGCGCTCCTGCCGCCCGACTCGAGCCCCGCGCAATTGGCGCGCCGCGTGAGCGCCCAGGGAGCCCGCACGCTCGTGTATGCCGACGCCGCGCGCGACGGAACGCTGGCGGGGCCGGACGTGGTCGGGGCTCGCGCGCTCGCGCAACCCGGGCTCGACGTGATCGTGTCGGGCGGCGTCGCATCGCTGGACGATCTGCGCGCGGCGCGCGCCGCGGGACTCGCCGGGGCCGTCGTGGGTCGGGCGTTGCACGAAGCGCGATTCACGGTGGAAGAGGCGCTCGCGTGCCTCGCGTGACCCTCCTCCCCAGCCCGGGCCTCGCGCTGCTCCGCGCGACGGGCGTGACGTCGCTGCTGCTGCTGCTGTGGAACCCGGGTACCACGCGTTCCCTCGCCTCTGACATCCAGCCGATCGTCCTGCTCGACGCCTCGCTCAGCATGTCGGGAGCCGTGGGAGCGCCCTGGCGGGCGGCACTCGACACGGCGCGCGCGCTCGGGGCGAAACGCAACGCCATCGTGTGGCGCTTCGGCGCCGGCGTCGCGGCCTTCGACACCACCCCCCCGGCCGATGGGGCGACCCGCCTCGCCCCCGCGCTCGATGCCGCCGCGGCGCGCGGCGGCGAGGTGATCGTCGTGACCGACGGTGCCGTGACCGACGTCGGCACCATCCCGGCCGACCTGCTGCGCCGGCCGCGCATGATCGTGCTCCCGCGTCCCCCGTTTCGCGATGCGTTCGTCGCGGCCGTCGAGGGCCAACGGCGCGTGAGCGCCGGCGATACCATCCGGTTGCGGGTGAGTTACGGAACGGCCGGGAAACGGGAAACGGGAGACGAGAAACGGACGGCGACGCTGACGGCGAGCGTGGGCGGGCGGCGGGTCGCGTCGCGGGTCGTCGAGCTTCCGGACAGCGGCGTGTTGGGAACCGAGCTCACGTTTCCCGTTTCCCGTTTCCCGTCGGGGTGGTCGGTGCTCGACGTGCGCCTGGACGGTGTCGGGGATCCCGAGCCCCGCGACGACGCGCGACGCTTCGCGATCGAAGTGAGCCCCCAGCCCGCTGCGGTGATCTTCGCGTCGCCTCCGGATTGGGACACGCGGTTTCTGGCGCGCACCCTCGGCGACGTCGCGCGCGTACCGGTCAAGACGTTCGTGGAGATCGAGCCGGGCCGTTGGCGTGACGCGGCGACGCTCGCACCCGTGCCGGCCGCCGATCTCGCCCGCGCGGCCCAAGGCGCTCGCCTCGTGGTGCTGAGCGGCGACCCGGAGCGCGCGCGACGTTTCACGGAGAGCCCCACCGCGCAGCTCGTCTGGCCCACGGCGCGGGGTCAAGCCGGCGACTGGTATCTGGAACGACCGCCCGCCTCCCCGCTCGCCGGAGCGCTGGCGGGCGTCGCCTGGGACTCCCTGCCGCCTGCCGTCGCCGTTGCGGACGCCATGCCGCAGGACTCGGCGAAGGGGGGAGCCATGACGGCGCTCACCGCCCGCCTGGCGCGGCGGGGAGCGCCGCGGCCGGTCATAACGCTCGCCGAGGTCCGCGGCGTGCGGCGCGCCACCGTGACGGCGTCGGGCCTGTGGCGCTGGGCGTTCCGGGGCGGTGCGCCGGAGGAGGCATATCGCAGCCTCGTCGCCGCCCTCGCCGATTGGCTGCTGGGAGACCGGGGAGCGGGGAGCCGGGAGCGGGCGGTTCCGGTTGCGCCGGAAGTCCCAAACGGCCTGCCGATGGCGTGGCGCTGGACCGGCGCGGGAGACCCACGGCCGCTCGTCGTGGAGCTGCAGGGTGAGGGCGCGACTGCCCGTACGGACACGCTCCGGTTCGATGCCGGCGGCCGCGCCGAGCTGCGTTTGCCGCCGGGCGCGTATCGCTACGCGCTCGCCGGCGGATCGGAACGGGGCCTGGTGGTGACCGAGGAGTATTCCGACGAATGGCGGCCGGCGCCGCCGGTACTCGCGGCGCAACCGGGGCAGCCGGAGGCGCGCGTGGCGCGGGTCGGGCTGCGCGACCGCTGGTGGCTGTACGTGATCGCCGTGGCGGCGTTCGTCGCGGAGTGGGCCTGGCGCCGCCGGCAAGGGCTCCCCTGATCGGCGGCCTGTGGCGGCGGCTCGTGCAGCGCGGCGCCGCCCGCGCGGAGGCGGAGCGCGTCCTGCTCGAGGCGGATTTCGGCGTGGCGGCCACGGAACGGATCCTCGACGAGCTGGACCGGCGCGGCTCGCGCGATCAAGCCGCGCTCGCGGACCTGGTCGCGGAGCTGCTGGGGTCCACCGGGCCGGCCGCGCCGCTCGCCCGCGCCGCTCGGCCGCCGACCGTGGGACTTGTGTTCGGGGTCAACGGCACCGGCAAGACGACCACCGTCGCGAAGCTCGGGCGGCGGCTCCAGGCCGAGGGGCGCAGCGTCTTGCTGGCGGCGGCCGATACCTTCCGCGCCGGTGCCGCCGCGCAGCTCGAGGTCTGGGCCGACCGGCTCGGCGTCCCATTCGTCGGCGGGGGAGGCGATCCGGCGGCGGTCGCGTTCGATGCGGTGGGGGCGGCCGCGGCGCGGGGGATCGACACCGTACTGATCGACACCGCCGGGCGGCTGCACACCGACGAGCGCCTGCTCGCCGAGCTGAAGAAGGTCGTGCGCGTCGTGGGAAAGCGGCACGCGGGCGCGCCGCACGAGGCGTTGCTGGTGCTCGACGCCACCATCGGCCAGAACGCGGTGCAGCAGGCGCGGGTGTTTGCTGAGGCGGTGCCGCTCACCGGCCTGATCGTGACCAAGCTCGACGGCACGGCAAAGGGCGGGAGCGTCGTGGCACTGCAGCGCGCGGTGCCCGTGCCGGTCCGCTTTCTCGGCACGGGGGAGGGAGCGGACGATCTCGAGCCGTTCGACGCGGGTGCGTACGCGCGCCGGCTGGTCGGCGACTGATGCCGCTGGCGCTCTCCACGTCGGTCCAGTACCTGAAGGGCGTGGGTCCCAAGCGGGCCGAGGCGCTGGAGCGCCTCGGCATCAAGACGGTCGGCGACCTGCTCTATCACGTCCCACACCGCTACCTCGATGCGACGACCGTCACGCCGCTGGCGCGGGCCGACGTGGGGCGCGAGGTGACGTGCGTGGGGCGCGTCGTCAGTACCGGCGTGCTCCCCACACGGCGCGGCCTGCGGGTGTTTCGAGCGGTGCTCCGGGACGACAGCGGGCTGCTCGAGTGCGCCTGGCCCGGCCGCCCGTTTCTCGAGCGCCAGATCCGCAAGGGCCAGCTGCTCTTGGTCACGGGGCCCGTGCGGTACTATCACGGGCGGCAGATCGTACCGCGGGAATTCATCGTGCTCGCCGAGGAGGGGGACGACGGGGACGAGGCGCCCGGCCGCGGCCTCGTGCTGCCGGTGTACCCCGCCACGGAGGGGCTCACCCATCGGCAGATTCGCGCCCTGGTTCAGCAGCACCTCGATGCGCTCCTGCCGCTCGCGGCGGATCCGCATCCGGCGCCGTTTCGCGAGGCACACGGCCTGATCGAGCTGCGCCGCGCGTTGGCACTGCTCCACCGGCCTCGCGAAGTGGCGGAGACGGAGCAGGGCCGCCGCCGGCTCGCGTTCGATGAGCTGTTCGACCAGCAGCTGGTCCAGGCGCGGGCGCGCCATCTCGCCAAGCGGGCGCGCGCCGGCATCACGTTCGAGCTGAAGCGGGAGTTGACGACGCGCCTCAAGGAGCATCTGCCGTTCGAGCTGACCGCCGACCAGCGCCACGCGGTGCGGGAAATCACCGACGATATGACCGCGCCGCTGCGCATGCACCGCCTGCTGATGGGCGACGTCGGGACGGGCAAAACGGTCGTGGCCCTGTTCGCGATGCTGCTCGCCGCGGAGAACGACTACCAGGCGGCGATCATGGCGCCGACCGAGCTGCTCGCCGAGCAGCACGGTGCCACGCTCACGCGGCTGCTCGAGCCCCTCGCCATCCGGCCGGAGTTGCTGCTCGGCCGGATGACCGCGGCGGAGAAGGCCGCGGCGCGCGAGCGGATCGGGGAAGGGGGGGCGCGCCTGGTGGTCGGCACGCACGCCTTGATCCAGGAGTCGGTGTCGTTCCACCGGCTGGGGCTCGCCGTGATCGACGAACAGCACCGCTTCGGGGTGGAGCAGCGGGCGGCGCTCGTCGAAAAGGGTGACGCGCCGGACGTGCTGCTGCTGACCGCGACGCCGATCCCGCGCTCCCTCGCCCTGACCCTGTACGGCGATCTCGACGTGACGCAGATCCGCGAGCGGCCGCCGGGGCGGGGCGACGTGAAGACGGCGCTGCGGACCGAGGCGGCGCGCAAGAAGATCTACGACTTCATCCGCAGCGAGTGCGCCGCCGGGCGCCAGGCCTACGTCATCTATCCGGTCATCGACGAGTCGGAGCGGGCCGATCTCAAGGCCGCCACCACGATGGCCGAGAAGCTGGCGAAGGCGTTCGATGAGTTCCGCGTCGGCCTGGTGCACGGCCGGATGAAGGCCGAGGAGCGCGACGCCGCGATGCGCGGGTTCCGCGACAATACCGTGCACATCCTGGTGGCGACGAGCGTCATCGAAGTGGGCATCGACGTCGCGAACGCCACGGTGATGCTGATCGAGCACGCCGAGCGGTTCGGGCTGGCGCAGCTGCACCAGCTGCGGGGCCGCGTCGGGCGCGGCGCCGCGGCGAGCCACTGCATCCTGCTGTCTGACGCTCCCGAGGCGGCGGCGCGGCTGCAGGCGTTCTGCGAGACCACCGACGGCTTCTTGATTGCCGAGCTGGATCTGAAGGAGCGGGGGATGGGCGAGCTGGCGGGGGCGCGTCAGTCGGGGGGCGTGCCGTTGCGCTACGCACGCCTCGACACCGACCTCCCGCTGCTGGAAGCGGCGCGCCGCGCGGCGGCGGCGATCATCGCGAAAGACCCCGCGCTCGAGCGGCGAGAGCATGCAGCCTACCGTGAGCGGATTGTGGCGCGGTACGAAAGAGGGTTTGAGCTGTTTAGAGTGGGCTAGAAGGGGTCGGGTATCGGGTGTCGGGTGCCGGGTCCTACCCTGGCACCACCCGACACCCGGTACCCGGCACCCGGCACCCGGTACCTAGAAAGCGATCCGCATCCCCACCGCCGCACCGTCCCCCGTCGGCTCGACCGTTACCTTCAGGGGGACGAACGGGATGTTGTCCGGCTCGTCGTGGCGTCCACGCAGATCGAGGATGAAGAAGGCGGCCGTCACGAGCAGGCTGGCCTGCGCGCCGAGCAGGCGGCGGTTGGCACGCCGGTCGTACGACAGCGCGCTCTGGTACAGCAGCTCGGCGTCGGTGCGCAGGTATCGCCCGTCGGAGCCGCGGGCGCACGCGTCGTCGGCGGAGCGGCAGATGTCGAGCAGTTGATTCCACTCGCGGCGCGACGAGGAATGTTCGTGCGCCGCCATGGCCGTGAACGCCGCGACGGCACCGGCCGTGAGCCACTTGCCGTAGTGCACCGTTGCACGACGCCACGTTGTACGCCGTACGTCCTGCGCGCTTCTTGCGTACAACCTACCGTCGTAGCGTCGCACAACGTCGTCGCGCTGGGCCGTTAGAACGCCCGGGGTACAGAGGGCGACGGCCAGCCAGATCCAGGTCTCGCGCATCACCGGTACGCGTGAATACCGCCGCGCCCCGCGACCACGACCAGCTGGCGGTTCTGCACCAGGGGCGGCTCTTCGATCGGTCCGGCCACCTGCGCCCGCCACAGAATGGCGCCCGTCGCTCCGTCCACCAGCAGCACCTCGCCGCTCACGCTCGCCACCAGCACGCCCGCTCCCGGCGCCAGCGGCGTCGGTCCCGCCTTCGCCACGATGTCGAGGGCGTGTTTCGCCGCGGCAGCGGGATTGTTGACGGGGATGATGCACAGCGCGCCGTTCCGCGTCAGGGCGTACAGCGTATCGTGCACGACGGCGGGAGCGCCGTACACGGCGTCGCCCGCGGGGACCTCCCACACCAGCCTCATCGCAGGCACGCCCACGGCCAGGATGCGGCCGGCGGTCGTGCCCAAATAGATGCGCCCGCCTCCTCCCCCATCGCCGTCGAACGCGGGCGTCGCCAACACCGTGCCGGGGGTGGCAACGCGCCCTGCGTCCCCCGGTACGCCGGTCTGCAGATCGAGCAAGTACAGCGTGTCGGCGGTGGTCGCGACCAGGAGGCCGAGCGGCGTCGGGACGGGCGCTACGCGCACGGCGCCGGGCAGCTGCCGGCGCCAGGTGATGGTGCCGCGCTCGGCGTCGAGCCGCAGGACCGTGCCGTCCTCGGTGCCGGCGTACAGGGCGTCGCCCTCGAGGGCCAGGGGCGCCGTCACGCTTCCCGCGCCTCCGATGGCACGCCGCCAGATCGGCTTGCCGTCGCGCAACCGGAGGGCATACACCCGGCCCTGCGGCTGCGCCTCGGTCGCGACGTAGAGCCGGTCGTCGTCGAGCAAGGGACCGCCGTGGATCGTCCCGTCCAGGCGCTGGCGCCACAAGACCTCGCCGCTGGTGCGGTCCACCAGCACGACGTTGCGGTCGGCCGTGCCGGCGGCGAGGATCGTCTCGCCCAGCGCCGGGCTGCCGCGGACGGCGCGGCCTACGTTGGTGTGCCACAGCGGCCGGGGGTCGGGGTTCAGCGTCTCGCCGGCAGAGGCGTCGTGGCGCGGGCTCCCGAGGTAGGCGGTCCACGCGAGCTCCTGGTGCGTCGGGCCCGGCTTCACGACGGGTACGCACGCCGTTGCGTTGACAGCCCAGAGAGCCGCCACTAGTATGCCGCGCCTATGCCGGAACGCCATCGCATCGAAGCGCTGCCGTCGTTGGTAGGTCGGACCGTCTCCGTGCGGGGCTGGGTGATGACCACCCGCTCGAGCGGCAAGATCGCTTTCGTAGTGCTGCGGGACGGCACGGGCTACCTGCAAGCGGTCCTCTCCAAGAAAGACGTGCCGGAGCCCGCGTGGGACGCGTTCGGCCGCCTGACCCACGAGACGTCGGTTGAGATCACGGGGACCGTGCGCGCGGATGCGCGTGGGCCCGGGGGCGTCGAGCTGCAGGCCACGGACCTCGCGATCGTGGGGCCGAGCGCGGACTTCCCGATCACGCCGAAGGAGCACGGCACCGCCTTCCTGTTCGAGCACCGCCACCTCTGGCTGCGGTCGCGGCGGCAGGTGGCGATCGCGCGGGTGCGGCACGAAGTGATCCAGGCGATTCGGGACTTCTTTTACGAGCGCGGCTTCGTGCTCGTCGATACGCCGATCCTCACAGGATCCATCGGCGAACACGCCGGCACGCTCTTCGCTACTGAATACTTCGACCTTGGCAAGGCCTACCTCGCCCAGACCGGTCAGCTGTACGTCGAGGCCGCCGCAGCCGCGCTCGGCAAGGTGTACTGCTTCGGTCCCACGTTCCGCGCCGAGAAGTCGAAGACCCGGCGCCACCTCACCGAGTTCTGGATGGTGGAGCCGGAGGTGGCCTGGAACGACTCCAACGACAATATGAAGCTCCAGGAGGACTTCGTCTCGTACGTCGTGGCCCGCTGTCTGGAGCGCAAGCGGGCCGAGCTTGCCGAGCTGGAGCGGGACACCGCGCCGCTCGAGCGCGTGGTGGCTCCGTTTCACCGCATCTCGTACACCGAGGCCGTGGAAAGGCTCAAAGGCCTGGGCTCGGACATTGAATGGGGCCGGGACTTGGGTGGCGACGCGGAGACCCTGCTGGCCAAGCAGTACGACCGCCCCGTGTTCGTCTTCAACTACCCGAAGCAGGTGAAGGCCTTCTATATGAAGGAGAATCCCGACGACCCGCGCACGGTGCTGAACAACGACTGCCTGGCCCCGGAGGGGTACGGGGAGATCATCGGCGGCAGCCAGCGCGAGGACGACTACGAGAAGCTGCGCGCGCGGATCAGGGCCGAAGGGCTCCCCGAAGAGCCGTACAGCTGGTATCTCGACCTGCGCAAGTACGGCACGTTTGTGCACTCGGGGTTCGGGCTCGGTGTCGAGCGGACCGTGGCGTGGATCTGCGGCATCCCGCACATCCGGGAGGCGATCGCGTTCCCGCGGACGCTGTACAAACTGTGGCCTTGACATGGTGAAAGCCGGCGGATAAAGTTGTCTTCGCTTCAGGGAGTCGCGTCCCGCATCGGTTGCCAAACGAGCAGCCACGGTGACGCGATTTGTGTTTCTGGGAGGTCTTTCGTGTTGCACAGTGCGGAGTTCACGGTGATCGGACAGCCAGACGTCGGCAGGCTCGCCTTCCGACGGCAGGGCGGCGTGTACCTGGCGGGCAAACCCGGTGCATGCCCTTCCGGCACGGGAGCGAAGCGCTAGCGGAGACCCATCTCGTCTCGCGACGCGCGCTCGCCCCACCCCGTGCCGGCTACGTGGTGGGGCGAACTGTTTTCGGCCCGGTCCGGGCGGGAAGGCCCCGAAGGACCGCGACTCCCGAAGGGGACGGAACGTCCGGCCGGGCCGATCGGAGGCAGCATGAGGGAGCAGGGCGAGCGGGAAGGGGAGCGGCCGGAGGAAACCCGGCCGGAGACCCTCTATCCCGAGTATCACGTGCTCGTCATGCGGCAGTGCATCCACGCCGTGAGCACGGTGATGGCGCGGCACGTCGAGGAGCAGCTCGACCGGTGGCCGCGGCCCGGCTGGGTCACGTTCGTCGACCTGTCGGGCGCGCGCATCCGCGTGCGCGCG
The DNA here is from genome assembly GCA_036004525.1 of Gemmatimonadales bacterium. GTDB lineage: Bacteria > Gemmatimonadota > Gemmatimonadetes > Gemmatimonadales > GWC2-71-9 > 20CM-2-65-7. The sequence continues at coordinate 42,897 of DASYRJ010000069.1, forward strand.
GACGCGATCGAGGAGCTGGAGCATTCGACTCCGGAATCGCGTGAGCTGTGGCGCCGCTTCCGCGAGGAGCGCGAGCGGGAAGAGCCGCCGCGCTATTGAACACGGACAGGGGCCGGGGTGGGCCCGCGGGGTCGTCGTCCCCCTCACCCCGGCCGGATCAGGGGCGTATGATGGAGGAAGGCATATGGCAGAGGCACAGATTTTCGGACAGCACGAGGCCAACACCCTCGCCCAGCTCCACGATGTCGCGAGCCGCGCCGAGCGCGCGGCGCTCATGGCCGACGGCCACCTGGGGTACGTCATGCCGATCGGCGGCGTGGCGGCGTACCGCGACCGGGTCTCGGTCGTGGGCGTCGGGTTCGACATCGCCTGCGGCAACGCCGCGATCCGCACCGACCTGAGGCGCGTGCAGCTCGAGGGCCGCCTCGGCGAGCTCGCCGATGAGATCCAAACCACGCTCTCCTTCGGTGTCGGTCGGAAGAACCAGGCCGACGACGCGCCGGTCGACGACCCGCTGTTCGCCGACGCCGCCTGGGACGCGGTGCCCGACCGGCACGAGCGCGACCGCCTGCGCGCCAAGGCGCGCGACCAGCTCGGCACGGTCGGGAGCGGGAACCATTATGTGGACGTGTTCGCCGATGAGGCCGACCGCATCTGGGTGGGCGTCCACTTCGGCTCGCGCGGCTTCGGCTTCGGTGTGGCGCACGGCTTCCTGGCCCTGGGACAGAACCGCGCGTGGGGCGAGCGCGTGCCCGAACGCGAGACGCTGCTCGACGTCCGGACTCCCGTCGGCGACGCCTACTGGCAGTTGATGAACCTGGCCGGGCGCTACGCCTACGCCGGACGCGAGTGGGTGGCGCGCAAGGTCGTCCGGATCCTCGGCGGCCGCGAGGAAGAGCTGGTCCACAACCACCACAACTTCGCGTGGGTGGAGGAACACGGCGGTGAGCGGCTCCACGTCGTCCGCAAGGGCGCCACCCCGGCGTTCCCGGGCCAAAAGGGGTTCGTGGGCGGCTCGATGGGCGACGATGCGGTGATCATCCAGGGGGTGGCCACCGACGACCCCGGTGTCCGCGACCTGCAGGCGCGGGCACTCTACTCCACCGTCCACGGGGCGGGCCGCGTGATGAGCCGGACCGCGGCGGCAGGCAAGCGCACGCGCAAGGGCCGCGTCCTCAAGGAAGGAGCGATCTCCCGGGAGATGATGCAGGCCTGGGTGAAGCGGAAGGGCGTCGTGCTGCGGGGTGGCGGCACGGACGAAAGTCCGCACGTCTACCGCCGGCTCCCCGAGGTCCTCGCGGCTCAGGGTCCGACCGTCGAGGTGCTCCACACCCTCCGCCCGCTCATCGTGGTGATGGCGGGGGCGGAAGAGTTCGATCCGTATAAGGACTGACGGTAGGGGACGGTAGGGGACGGTAGGGGTTACCGTCTCTTACCGTCCCTTACCGTCCCTTACCGTCCCCTACCGTCTCTTCACTTCCTCCCACAGCTTGTCCAGCTCCTCGAGACTCGCCCGGCCCACTTCCAGCCCGCGTTCCCCTGCCAGTTGCTCCACGGCTTCGAACCGGCGGGTGAACTTGGCGTTCGCCTTTTCGAGCGCCTGGCTCGGCTCGACGCCCAGCTTGCGGGACAGATTCACCGCGGCGAAGAGGAGATCGCCGAGTTCGGCTTCCAACCTATCCCGTGTCCCGTTTCCCGTTTCTCGATCGACCTCCCGCAGCTCCTCGTCCACCTTGGCGCGGGGTCCGCTCGCGTCCGGCCAATCGAACCCCACGCCGGCGGCGCGCTCCTGCAGCCGGTAGGCCATGAGCAGGGGCGGCAGGGTGGAGGGGAGCCCGGTGAGCGTGCCGCGCTTGCCGCCCGCGCGCGGCTCGCGGCGCTTCACCAGCTCCCACTGCGCGTGATCGGATCCGCGCGCGCCCGCATAGAGATGCGGATGGCGGCGCCACATTTTTTCTTCGATCCCCCGCGTCACCACCTCGGCGTTGAACTGCGAGCGCTCCTCGCCGATGACGATCTGGAACGCGAGGTGCAGCAGGAGATCGCCCAGCTCGTCGCGCAGCGCCGCGGGGTCGTCGGTCTTGATCGCGTGGTCGAGCTCGAGTGCCTCCTCGACCAGGTAGGGACGGAGCGTCTGAGGGGTCTGGGCGCGATCCCAGGGACAGCGGGTCCGCAGGTCGCGCACGAGTGCGAGGGCACGTCCAAGCGCTGAATCGCCTTGCATTTAGCCTCCAGGCCGGGTATCATACGCGCGCCTCGAGAACGGTGTCAATGAGCGGAACGGGCAGCCGGGCCTGGATCGACGTGGACTTGGGTGCCCTCGTGGAAAACGCCCGCACGGTCGCGCAGATCACGGGCGCACGGCTCCTCCCTGTCGTCAAGGCGAACGCGTACGGGGTTGGAGCCGTCCTGGTGTCTAAGGCTCTCGAGGCGCTCGATCCATGGGGGTACGGTGTCGCCACGATCGAGGAGGGAGCCGAGCTGCGCGCGGCCGGCATCACGCGGCCGATTCTCGTTTTCCTGCCGACACGCGCGCAGCTGTTCGACGACTACGATCGCTCCCGTCTGACGCCGGCCCTGGGCGACGCCGGCAGCATCCTCGAGTGGACGGCGCGCAGCGAAGGCGCCTTCCACGTCGAGATCGACACGGGGATGGGACGTGCCGGGGTGCGCTGGGACGAAGTGGACGAGCTTGGAGAGGCGGTCGACACGCCGGCGTTCGAAGGCTGCTACACCCACCTCCACTCTGCCGACCGGGACGATGGATCCGCCGAGCGGCAGGTTGAACGGTTCCTGACGGCTGTGGGGCGCTTGCCGCGGCGGCCGGCCATCTTGCACGTGGCGAACAGCGCTGCCGCGCTGCGTGGCAAGCAGTTCGCGTTCGATCTCGTGCGCCCGGGCATTTTTCTGTACGGCGCAGCGCCCGCGGAGGGTCTGGCCGCGCCGCGACCGGTGGTGAGTCTGCGGGCGCGGGTCCTGAGCGTGCGGCGCGTGCGCAAGGGCGAAAGCGTCAGCTACGGCGCGAGCTGGGTAGCTCCGCGCGATACCGTGGTCGCGACGCTCGGCATCGGGTATGCGGACGGCATTCGGCGCGACGCCGCTGCGAGCGGTCAGGCCAGTGTCCTGCTGCGCGGCAAGCGTTGTCCGATCGTGGGATTCGTGCAGATGGACATGACGCTCGTCGAGACCGGCACCCTCGAGGTGCAAGTGGGAGATGTTGCGACCTTCGTCGGCGAGGAGGCCAAGCAGCGGATTACCCTGGAGGAATTCGCCGCCTGGAGCAGGGCGCTGCCGCACGAGTTTCTGACCGGACTCGGGGCCCGCCTCCCCCGGATTCCGCGGTGACCCGCGGCGGGCGGCGGGCAGCGATCATCGTGCTGGACGGAGTGGGGATCGGGCCCGCCCCCGACACCGCCGCGTACGGCGACGAGGGGTCGGACACGCTGGGGAACGTGGCCCGCGCGGTGGGTGGGCTTCGCCTACCGAACTTGGAACGGCTGGGGCTGGGGAGATGCCGTTCGAGCCCCGAGATCCCCGGGCTTGCGCCCGGGGTCAGGCCGACCGCCGCGCATGGCGTGGCCCAGCCGGCGTCGCAGGGGAAGGACAGCACGACGGGGCATTGGGAGATCTGCGGGGTCGTGCTGAAGGAGGCGTTCCGGACCTATCCGACGGGCTTTCCTCCCGCGTTGCTCGACGAATTCGCTCGTCGTACGGGGCGGGGGTGGTTGGGGAACAGGGCGGCGTCGGGGACGGCGATCATCGCGGAGCTGGGGGAAGAACACCAGCGCACCGGGAAATGGATCGTCTATACCTCGGCGGACTCGGTCTTTCAGGTGGCGGCGCACGAGCAGACCGTCCCCGTGGAGGAGTTGTACCGGGCGTGCGCGGTGGCCCGGGAGCTGTTGGTGGGGGAGCACGTGGTGAGCCGGGTGATCGCCCGCCCGTTCGAGGGACGGCCGGGGGACTTCCGGCGCACCGCGCGCCGCAAGGACTTTTCGATCGAGCCGGTGGGGACGACCTTGCTCGACCGGCTTGCGGAGCGCGGCGTGCCGCGCGTGGGGATCGGCAAAGTTGACGACTTGTTCGCGGCCCGGAACATCACGAGCGAGCACACGCCCACGAACGCCGACGCCTACCGGCTGATCGAGCGGGCGCTGGAGACCCTCGACACCGGCTTCGTGTTCGTGAACGTGATCGAGTTCGACCAGACCTGGGGGCACCGGAACGACGTGGCGGGGTTTCATCAGGGGCTGCGGGAGCTGGATGCCTGGATTCCGCGGCTCTTCGAGCGGCTGCGCCCGGACGATCTCGTGATTCTGACGGCGGATCACGGCAACGATCCGACCACGCCCTCCACGGATCACTCGCGCGAGGTCGTCCCGGTGCTGGCGCTGGGCCCGAAGGTGGGGCCCACGGCGCTCGGGGTGCGGCGCACCTTCGCGGACATGGGCCAGACGGTGGCGGAGTTTTTCGGGGTGGACCGGCTCGGCGCCGGCGTGTCGTTCCTGCGGGAGGTGTGGTCGTGAGCGACCTCGTGGCGCGGGCGCGAGAAGCGATGCGCAACGCGTACGCCCCCTATAGCGAATTCCGGGTGGGGGCCGCGATCGAGGCGGCGGATGGGCGCGTGTTCGTGGGCTGTAACGTGGAGAGCGCGTCGTATGGCCTGACGATCTGTGCCGAGCGGATGGCACTGGGGGCGGCGGTGGCGGCGGGCGCCCGGTCGCTCCGGCGCCTGGCCGTGACCACGGAAGTCGATCCACCGGCGGCGCCGTGCGGCGCCTGCCGGCAGCTGCTCGCGGAGTTCGGTCTCAATCTGGAAGTGATCGCGGCGGGTCCGAAGACCGAGCGCCGCTGGGCGCTGGCGGCCCTGCTGCCCGATGCGTTCACGAAGGAGAGCCTCGACCGGTGACGCCGTGCCCTCGACCGATCCTCCTCCCCCTCCTGCTCGCGATCGGTGCCTGCACCGAGCGGATCACCGCGCCGGGCGCGTGCCCGGACTTCTGCCCCCGCGACTCGATCCGGCTCGAGGACGTGATCCTCGACTCGATTATTGTGCGGGACTCGGCGTACGCGGGGTACCTGCAGGGATACCAGGGCGAAGCCCTGGCGGTCGCCGACCTGCCGGGTGTCGACAGCCGGGCGATCTTTCTCATGAACCGGTTCACCGAGGTGATGCCGGATTCCGGTGACACGACCCGCGGCCCGGGTATCGTGGATTCGTCGTGGGTGCGCGTGCACATCGCGCGGCGCGACACCAACACCGCCAACCTGCGGCTCAAGCTCTACCGGCTGCCGATCACGATCGACTCGACCACGACGTTCGACAGTGTCGCGGCGGAGTTCGGCGCGCCGCCGCTCGACAGCCTGAACGTGGACTCGTTGTTGGCCCGTCCGGACGTCGTGGATTCGTTGACGGTCGCGACGTGGGGCGACACGATTCGTACGGACGGAGCCGGCCACGTCCTGCAGTTCTCCCCGGCCGACTCGACGCTCATTCTGTACTTCCGGCTGGATACGCTCCAGGCGCCGTTCAGCGTCGCCGATTCGGGTAAGCTCGCCTTCGGCGTCCGCGTGGCGGCCGACTCGCTTGCCAGCATCGCGCTGGGCGCCAACGAAAGGCTCGACGGCGCGACGATGCGTCGATTCTACCACTACACGAAGATGATCGATTCGACCACGGACTCGACGGTGTCCACGTCGCTACTGCGCGGGGCGACGTTCGACAACTTCGTGTTCGATCCCCCCACGCCCGCGCTCGACGCCGGGGCCGTCGACTCGACGCTCGTGGTCGGCGGCGTGCCTGCCGTGCGCAGCCTGGTGCGCGTGCGGATCCCCGCGTTCCTGCGCGACACCACGGACGTGGTCCGCGCCACGTTGCTCCTCGTGCCCGCCGGGCCGGTTCCGGGAGCCGCGGGCGACTCGTTCACCGTCGTCGTGCGTCCGGTCGTGACCGACATCGGTCCCAAGTCGCCCCTCAGCGGCAGCGCGGGGAGGGCGACCGTGCACATCGGGTCGGCGGATACCGTGCGCATCGAAGTGACGGACGTGATACGGGCGTGGGCGCGTGATACGACGGCGGCGACGGCATTCGTGTTGGGCCAGATCCCGGAAGCGGCGAGCTATACGCAAATCCGCTTCTACTCGTCGCGCGCGACGGCCCGGCGGCCGACCGTGCACGTCACGTACGTCCGGCGCTTCCCCTTCGGCGGAGGGACCCCATGAACAGGGCGGTCGGCGCAACCGTGCTCGCGGTCGTCTTGCTGACCGCCAGTCCGCCGCACCGCCTGACTGCCCAAGATTCGCAGTACGGCATCCAGGGGCTCGGCACGCCGGGCCGCGGCGAGAGCGTCCGGGCCCGCTCCACCGGCGGCGCGTTCGCGCCATTCGACGCCTTCTCGCCGCTGCTCGAAGCGCCACTCGCCGACGTGCGCCGCCTCGCAGCCGGTGTGACCCTGGGGACGTCCTGGCGCACCGTCGACGTCGCCGGCACCGAAGCGTCGCTGCGGGCGTCCCGGTTCCCTGCGCTCGTGATTGCCGGGCCCATCACGCGCCGGATCGTCATCGCGGGCGGGTTCGGCACTTACCTCGACAAGTCGTTCGGCGTGCTCACCCACGACACGATCGACATCCGGGGACAGCCCGTCGGCGTCACCGACGAAATCACGAGCGACGGCGCGGTAGCCGACCTGCGGTTCGCGGCCGCCGCCCGCGTGCATTCGCGGCTGGCGGTCGGCGTCGCGCTGCACGGGCTCACGGGCTCGACCCGCCTCGCGGCGGTGCGCACCTTCGACGATTCCCTGTACCGGACGTCGACCGCGCGCGAGGAGATCGCGTACGGCGGACTGGGCGGGTCGGCGAGCGCGCTGCTCGACGTGACGCGAGACCTCCGGCTCGCGGGCTGGGTCCGCTCGGACACGAAGCTCACCGCCGACGTGCGCGGGCGCACCGCCTCCACCACCGACCTGCCGGTGGCGTTCGGCGGCGGCGTGCGCTGGCGGGCGGGAACGGAGGCGGTGGTGGCCGGGGCGGTCGCGTGGCGGCGTTGGCGTGGCGCGGGACCCGACTCGCACGACACCTTCTCCTGGTCGCTGGGGGGCGAGGTGGGATCGGTCGAGTCGCCGCTGCGGCTCGGCGTGCGCGGCGGGCAGCTCCCGTTCGGGCCGGGCGGCAGGGCGCCGACCGAGTTCGGTCTGGCGGCGGGGCTCGGGAAGCAGTTCTCGGGCGGGCGGGGACGGCTCGATTTCGGGCTCGAGCGCCTCGAGCGCAAGGGCGGCGGCTTGTCGGAGCGCGTGTGGACGTTCGTGCTGGGGCTCACCGTGCGGCCGTGAACGTCTACTTCCACACCTTCGGCTGCAGGGCGAACCAGTACGACACCGACGCCGTGCGCCGGGCATTCACCGACCGGGGCGCCGCCGTCGTGGACGATCCCGCCGCCGCCGATCTCGCCATCGTCAACTCCTGCACCGTCACCCACGAAAGCGAAGCCAAGCTGCGGCGGTTCGTGCGCCACGTGTCGCGCGTCGGCCACGCGGAGACCATCGTGATGGGTTGTGCCGCGGCCTTGGACGACGGGGCGATCGCGAAATTGCCGTCCGTGCGGGCTGTGGTGGCAAATGCCGATCCAGCGATGGTGATGCAGGCCGCGGGATTGGATGCCGTAGGGGCACGACATGTCGTGCCCCTACAACGCGGGGGGCGGACCCGTGGTCTATTGAAAATCCAGGACGGCTGCGACGAGCACTGTACCTTCTGTGCGACGACCATAGCGCGCGGGGCGAACCGGTCGCGGCCGGTCCCCGAGCTCGTGGAAGAGGCCCGGGCGCTCGCCGAGCACCATTCAGAGATCGTATTAACCGGTGTCCACATTGGCACCTACGGCCAGGACCTGCAGAGAGGTCTGTCTGACCCCGGGCGCCAGCCCGGGGTGGAGCAAACCCCCGACGCCTCAGGTTTTCGTGTTCCCCGGGCTCGCGCCCGGGGTCAGACAACCCTCGGCAGCTTGCTCGAAGCCCTGATCAACGCGGTGCCTCAGGTGCGGTTCCGTCTGTCGTCCATCGAGGCGACCGAAGTGGACGATAGCATTGCCCGGCTCCTGATCGAGGCTCCGCGCCACGTCGCCTCCCACCTGCACGCCCCGTTGCAATCGGGCGCTAACCGGATCCTGAAGCGCATGGGCCGGCACTGGTACACGGCCGAGACCTACCGCGCGCGGATCGAGTGGCTCGCGGAGCGCCTGCCGGTGTTCGGCCTCGGCGCCGACGTGATCGCCGGCTTTCCGGGCGAGACCGAGGACGATCACCACGCCTCGCTGACGCTTTTGAACGCCTTGCCGTTTTCCTACCTGCACGTGTTTCCGTTCAGCGTGCGACCCGACGCGCCGGCGGCCAGACTCGAGGAGCAGCTCTCGCCCGCCGTCATCCGGGAACGCGCGCATGAGCTCCGGGACTTAGGCGAGGCGAAGGCGCGCGCGTACCGGGCGCGGCGGGTCGGGCAGGGGGCGGACGGGGTCGTGTCGGGCCGGCTCGGGGGAAAGGTGGACGTCCTGACGGAAGACTACTTGTCCGTCTATCTTCCTACGGACCGGTGGGACGGTCGCCCTCGCCTCGCCATCACCGTGGACTGACCATGCCCCGCGTCTACATCGAGACCTACGGTTGCCAGATGAACGTCTCGGACTCCGAGCTGATGTTCGGCGTCCTGGGGCGCGAGGGGTACGTGCGCACCGAGGATCCGGCCGACGCGGACGTGATGCTCGTGAATACCTGCGCCGTGCGCGACCACGCCGAGCAGCGGGTGCTGGGCCGGATCGGCGAGCTGAAGCGCCACAAGCGGGCCGGGGACGTGCTGGGCGTCGTGGGGTGCATGGCGCAGCGGCTGGGTCCCCGGCTGCTCGAGCGCGTGCCGCAGGTCGATCTGGTGATCGGGCCGGACGGGTATCGCGGGCTGCCGGAGCTGATTGCGCGCGCACGCGCGGGCGAACGGGCCGCCGAGGTCGAGTTCAAGGGGTGGGAGCACTACGAAGACGTGCCGCCGGCCCGCGCGGATCGGGCCTCGGCGTTCGTGACGGTGCAACGCGGCTGCGATTATCGGTGCACCTTCTGCATCGTTCCGATGACGCGCGGCCCCGAGCGGAGCCGCAAATTGGCCGACGTGGTGGGCGAGGTCACGCGCCTCGCCGAGTCCGGAACCACCGAGGTCACGCTCCTTGGGCAGACGGTCAACAGCTATCACGACGGCGAGCACGATTTCGCCGATCTGCTGCGCGCCGTGGGTGCCGCGCCGGGAATCCGGCGCGTGCGCTTTACGTCTCCGTATCCCACCGCCTTCACCGGGCGCGTCCTCGCCGCCATGGCCGAAACGCCCGCCGTGTGCGAGCACGTCCACCTCCCCGTGCAGAGCGGCAGCTCCCGCGTCCTCAAGCGCATGCTCCGGCGCTACGACCGCGCCCGCTTCCTCGAGGTCGTGGCGGCGCTGCGCGCGGCCGTCGCCGGCATCGCCATCACAACCGACATCATCGTGGGGTTCCCGGGCGAGACCGAAGCGGACTTCGGGGAAACGTTGTCGCTCGTCGAGGACGTGGGGTTCGACGACGCCTACACCTTCAAGTACTCGGTGCGCGAGGGCACGCCCGCGGTCAAGCTCCGGGACCACGTGGTGGAAGCGGTCATGGCGGAGCGGCTCGAGCGGCTCATCGCCGTCGTGCGGCGCGTGGCCCGCGGCAAGAACGTCGGCCTCGTGGGGACCACGCACGAGGTGCTGGTCGAGGGGCGGGCGAAGCGCGGCGGATTGTTGCAGACCCGCACCCGCACCAACAAGGTCGCGCTGGTCGAGGGCCCCGATGCGTGGATCGGGACCTACCGGCGCGTCCGCTTCACGGGCACGACCGGGTCCACGTTCACCGCGTGGCCGCTCGAGCGGGAGTTGGCCGTCGTGGGGTGACGAACGTGACGTGGGAGGTCGTGCAGCGGGAGTACGCCAGCCTGCGCGACAAGTTTCCCGCCTTCTGCGGCTGCGACACCTGCCGGGGCGACGTGCTCGTGTACGCCCTCAACCGGCTCACGGCGCACTACGTCTCTACCCGGCAGGGGGAGATCCTCACCGAGCTGTCGCTGCAGAGCGATCAGGAGAAAGCGAAGCTCGACGTCGCCTTGCTCGAGGGATTCCGCAAGGTGGCGTTGGCGCCGCGCTGCGGGGCGAAGCCCGCCCAACTGTAACCTTCCCGCTTCGTTGACGGCGGCGCGACGGTGCGGCCGCCGATTCTCTGGATTGCCGTGGCCTTCGGAGCCGGTCTGTGGGCCGGGCTCGACGCGTTCGCGGTGCGCGGTGCGCTGTACGCGGGCCTGCCGGTGTTGCTTGGCGTCGCGGTGCTTGCGCGCCGGGCGCCCGCGGGCGCGGCGTGCGGCGTCATGCTCGTTGCGGGGACGTTGTGGGGAGCGGCGGCGGGGCGAGAGCGAGCGGCGACGTGTGCGGGAGTGTGGGGAAGGAGGGGGGAGAAGGAAGCGGTGACTCGCGCCGCGACGGTGCGGCTCCGCGATCCCGCGCCCGCCGCCGGCGGCGTCGTCGAAGGGGACGTGCAGGGCGGCCCCTGCGGCGGAACGCTGAAGATCCGGTGGCCGGCGGGACAGGCGGCGCACGGCGGGACGACGTGGGTCGTCGCGGGGCGCTGGCTCGGCGCGGGGGAGCGGGGGATTCTGGTGGCGCAGCGGGTGCGGCTGCTCGATGCGCGCCCGCGCGGGCGTGGCGGGCTGCGCGACCGGGTGGCCGAGCGCAGCGCGCGGCTGTTCGGGGCCCGGGCGCCGCTGGTAGACGCCCTCGTGATCGCGCGCCGTGCCGAGCTCGATGCTGGCGTGCGCGAGCGCTACGCGCGCGCCGGGCTCGCGCACATCCTGTCGATCTCCGGTTTGCACGTGGGCTTCATCGCGGCCTGGCTCGGCCTGCTGCTGCGGGCGCTCGGCCTCGGGCCTCGCGCGCGGTTCGGGGCGGCGACGGCCCTCATCGCCGCGTACTGCTGGCTGCTGGGCCTGCCCGCGCCCGCCACGCGCGCCGCCGTGATGCTCGCGGCGGGCGGCATCGCGCGGCTGCGCCAGCGCGTCGTCGCCCCGCGCGGGATGGTCGCGCTGGCCGCGCTCACCGTGCTGGCGATCGATCCATGGGCCGTGCGCTCCGTCGGCGCGTGGCTCTCTGTCGCCGCCGTGGCCGCGGTGATCTGGGCGGGGCGGGCCACGAAACGCAGCCACCGTGTCGTCCGCCTGATCGCCCCCGCCGCCGCGGCGACGCTACTCACCGCACCGATCACCGCCCTCGCCTTCGGCACCGTCGCGCCGATCGGCGTCCTCGCCAACCTCGTCGCGATCCCCCTCGGCGCCGTGGCCGTGCCGGGCTTGATCATCGCGTTGCTGCTGTCGTCCGCACTCCTCGCCGCCGGTGCCGGCCTGTGCCTCGCGCTCCTCGACCTGGTCGCGCGCTGGGCCGCCGCCCTTCCGGGCGGGCACGTCGTGATGGTGGCCGGCTGGCCCGCGGCGGCGCTGTGGATCGGCGTGCTGGCGGTGGCGTGGTGGCTGTGGAACACACCGCGCCGCCACTGGGTGATAGGAGCCCGGCTCGCGTTCCTCGGCGCCGTCCTTGCATGGACGGCGTCATTCGCCGCCTGGCGCCGTCTTTCAGAGTGCCGCTGTTTGACCGTACATTTCCTCGACGTCGGGCAGGGTGATGCGGCCGTGCTACGGACGCCGGCCGGGCGGTTCGTGCTGATCGACGGAGGCCCGCGCACCCCCGAGCGCGACGCAGGACGGCGGGTCGTGGTGCCATTCTTGCGCCGTGGCGGGGCGGAGCGGCTCGCTGTGGTCGTGGCGACACACGCGCACGCCGACCACGTGGGTGGGCTCCCAGCCGTGCTCGAGGCCCTGCCCGTGGACCTCGTGTTCGAGCCGGGCGAGCCGCTGGGCGAGGCGCCGTACCTCGAGTTCCTGGCCGCGACCGAGACGGCGGGCGCGCGGTGGCGTGCCGCGCGCACCGGCGACCGGTTCGAGCTGGACGGCGTGCGGTTCGCCGTGCTGAGTCCCGACAGCGCCTGGGCGGCGCAGACGACCGATCCCAACGAGGAATCGGTCGTGCTGCTCGTGGAATACGGACGGGCGCGACTGCTGTTCACCGGGGATGCCGGCCTGCCCGTGGAGTGGCGCCTGGCCGGCCGCGTGGGCGACGTGGACCTGCTCAAGGTCGGCCATCACGGCTCGCACAGCGCCACCTCCGAAGCGTGGCTCGACGAGCTGCGGCCCGAGGAAGCGGTCATCAGCGTGGGAGCGCGGAACCGTTACGGCCATCCCGCGCCCGAGGTGGTCGCACGGCTCGAGGCGCGTGGGATCCCGGTGTACCGGACGGACCGGCAGGGGACGATCACTTTTTCAAGCGACGGTCAGCGTGCATTCGATGTCCGAAGTGATCACGATTGAGCGGTTCATCATGGAGCAGGAGCGGCTCCACCCGGAGGCGACGGGCGAGCTGTCCAACCTGCTGTACGACATCTGCCTCGCCGCCAAGATCATCTCCCGCCACGTGCGCCGCGCCGGCCTCACCGACATCCTGGGCGCGGCCGGTGCGGTGAACGTCTCGGGAGACCTGCAGCAGAAGCTCGACCTGTTCGCCCACGACACCCTCCAGCACGCGATCCAGCACACCGGGCGCGTCTGCATCATGGCGTCCGAGGAAGACGAGCAGCCGATGATGGTGCCGCCCAACTCCCGCAGCGGCAAGTACGTGATCCTGTACGATCCGCTCGACGGCTCGACCAACATCGACGTGAACGTCTCGATCGGGACGATTTTCTCCATCCACAAGCGCGTGTCGAAGACGCGGTCCCAGGCCTCGCTCGGCGACCTGCTCCAGCTGGGCCGGAAGCAGGTGGCGGCGGGTTACATCCTGTACGGCTCCTCGACGATGCTGGTGTACACCACGGGCTCGGGAGTGCACGGCTTCACGCTCGACCCGACGATCGGCGAGTTCCTGCTCTCCCACCCGAACATCCGCACGCCCGAGGTCGGCAGGTACTACAGCGTGAACGAGAGCAACTGGAATCGCTGGAGCCCGGCGGTGCAGCGGGTGGCGGGGGCGTTCAAGAACGGCGACGCCCGGGTGGAGCCGAGGAACGCGCGCTACATCGGGTCGCTCGTCGCCGACTTTCACCGCAACCTCATCTCGGGCGGCATCTTCCTGTATCCGGCGGATACGAAGAATCCGCAGGGCAAGCTGCGCCTGCTGTACGAGGCGGCGCCGCTGGCGCTGGTCGTGGAGCAAGCCGGAGGCGCGGCGACCGACGGCCGCCGGGACATCCTCGACGTCGCCCCCGTGGCGCTGCACCAGCGCACGCCCCTCGTGATCGGGAGCAAGGCGGACGTCGCCTTCGCGACCGAGATCATGAGCGCAGAGGCTCGGGCGGCCGTCTCGTGAGCGAGGATCCGCTCGGCGCGCCGGGGACGTTCCCGTTCACCCGCGGCGTGCATCCCTCGATGTACCGCGGGAGGCTGTGGACGATGCGGCAGTATGCGGGGTTCGGCACCGCGGAGGAGACGAACGCGCGGTTCCGGCACCTCCGCGCCGCGGGCCAGACCGGCCTCTCGGTCGCCTTCGATCTCCCGACGCAGATGGGCTACGACTCCGACCATCCGATGGCCGAGGGAGAGGTGGGGCGCGCCGGCGTGGCGATCGATACTGTGGACGACCTCGAGCGACTGTTCCACGAGATTCCCCTCGACCAGGTCTCGACCTCGATGACCATCAATGCCACCGCCGCGACCCTGCTCGCGATGTACGTGGTGGTGGGGGACGAGCAGGGGGTGCCGCACCAGAAGCTCGAAGGGACGCTCCAGAACGACATTCTGAAGGAATACATCGCGCGGGGGACGTACATCTACGCGCCGGAGCCGTCGCTGCGGCTCGTGGCCGATATCTTCCGCTTCAGCACGCGGGAAGGCATGAGCTTCAACCCGATCTCGGTCTCGGGCTATCACATGCGCGAGGCGGGAGCGACGGCGGTTCAGGAGGTGGCGTTCACGTTTGCGAACGGGCTCGAGTACGTGCGCCGGGCCGTCGCCGTGGGGTTGGACGTGAACGCCTTCGCCCCGCGGGTGTCGTTCTTCTTCGCGGCCTACACCGACCTGTTCGAGGAGATCGCGAAGTTCCGCGCGGCCCGGCGCCTGTGGGCGCGCCTGATGAAGGAGAAGTTCCAGGCGACCGACGCGGCATGCCGGCTGCGGTTCCACACCCAGACCGGGGGCGCGACGCTCACGGCGCAGCAGCCGCTCAACAACGTCGTGCGGGTCGCCATCCAGGCGATGGCGGCGGTGCTCGGGGGGACGCAGTCGCTGCACACCAACGCCTACGACGAGGCCCTGGCGCTGCCGACCCAGCAGAGCGCTACGCTCGCGTTGCGGACGCAGCAGCTGCTCGCGCACGAGACGGGCGTGCCGGAGGTGGTGGACCCCCTGGGTGGGAGCTGGCACGTCGAGGCGCTGACCGACCGGATCGAGGCTGAGGCGCGCGCGTTGCTCGAGGAGATCGAGCGGCAGGGCGGGGCGGTGGCGGCGATCGAGCGCGGGTTCTTCCAGGAGGCGATCGCCCACAGCGCCTACGAGCAGCAGCGCGCGGTCGAGGCCGGTCAGCGCGTGGTGGTCGGGGTGAACGAGTACGTCACCGACGAGTCGGCGCCGTCGCTCCCGGCGCCGGATTACACGTCGCTGGCGGCGGCGCAGCGCGAACGGGTCGCCGCGGCCCGGCGCAGGCGGGATGCGGGAGGCGTGAAGCGGGCGTTGGCCGAGCTGGAGGCGGCCGCACGAGAGGCGGCAGCGCCGCTGATGGAGCCGATCGTCGCCGCCGTGCGCGCGCGGGCGACGTTGGGGGAGATCAGCGACGTCCTGAGGCGCGTGTGGGGGGAGTATCGGCCGCAGCGGTAACGGTCACGACATTCTCAATATCCGAACATTTCATCTCAACCCTCCCCGATCGTGGTCCCCCCTCCCGCGGGTACTCTCTCCCGCTTCGCAGGTGTCCTGCTCGACATGAACGGCACGCTCATGTTCGGCGGCGATCGCTTCGGTCCAGACCAAGACTACGCGGCCACCTACCGCGCGCTGGGCGGACGCCGGCTCGAGGCTGATGTGGTGCGGGGAGCCGTCACGGCGTGCTTCGGGACGATGGGCGTGATCTACGAGGATCCGGCTCGCTGCGACTCGTTTCCGCGAGTGTTGGATACGCTGCGCGACCTGCCCGTCGCGCGCAACCTGCCCGAGGCGGAGCTGAAGCTCCTCGAGCGCGTGATCGCGGAGCACGAACGGGGGCGCATCCCCGACGCCTACGCGCTGGCGCTCAAGCGCCTGGCCGCCACGCACCGCATGGGCCTGGTCGCCAACATCCTGTCGGACAAGGCGCTCTGGCTCGAGGAATTCGCGCGGGCCGGTGTGCTCGATCTCTTCGCGATCACCGTCTTCTCCTCGGACACCCGCAGCATCAAGCCCTCGCGCAAGCTCTTTGACCAGGCACTCGCCGGCCTGGACGCGCCCCCGTCGGCGGTCGTCTTTGTCGGTGACAGTCTGCGCTGCGACATTGGCGGAGCCACCGCGGCCGGGTTGGCAACCGTCTGGATCGACCGCACGGGCCGCGGTCGGCAGCCGGGCGATCCGCAACCTACATTTGTCGTTCGGGATCTCCTCGAGTTCCTGGATTCCTAGAGCACACGCCCTTCGCCTTGCACCAACACGCTGGGTACCACTTGCGTGTCGATTCCGGCGGTCCTCAATCGACGCCCTGTAGGGAAGGGAGGTCGCCATGCTTGCAGGGAACTCGGGAGGCCAGATCATGAAATACCTGATGCTTATCAAGCACGCTGAGAGCTATCGCTCCCAACCCATCCCCCAGGGACTGCTGGACGCGATGGGGGAGTTCGTCGCCGAAGGGTTCAAGAGCGGCGCCATCAAGGACACGGCCGGACTCAAGGCCACGGCGGAGGGGTTTCGAGTTCGCTCGAGCGGCGGCAAGTTGAAGGTCACGGATGGACCATTCACCGAGGCCAAGGAAATCGTCGGCGGGTATGCACTCCTCGAGGTGAAATCGAAGGAGGAGGCCCTTAGCACGGCGCGGCAATTCATGGAACTGCACCGCGTGCACTGGCCGGCGTTCGAGGGGGAGTGCGAGGTGCGCCCCGTAGAGGACCAGTAGGGTGGGTCTGGAGCCTTCACCATGGAACGGCGCGAGTTCTTCCTGCTATCCGGCTCCGCGATCGCGGGCGCCGCGTTGGGCGGATGCGCGAAAACGCGAGGCTTGCAGGCGAGAATCCTCCCGCTGCGCGACTTGATGGCCGCCGAGGTCGCCCAGAACCACTTCCCCGGCGCGGTCTGGCTGGTGGCGCACGGCGGCGACGTCGCCGTCGACACGGTCGGCGTGACGGCCATCGACGGCAGCGCGCCCATGCGTCGCGACACGATTTTCCGCATCGCCTCGATGACGAAGGCGATCACCGCGACGGCCGTGATGATGCTCGTCGAAGACGGCACGCTCTCGCTCGATGCGCCGGCCGAGCGGTGGCTCCCGGAAATCGCCAACCGCCGAGTCTTGCGGCGCATCGACGGCCCGCTCGACGATACCGTGCCCGCGCGTCGGGCAATCACCGTGCGGGACCTGCTCACGTTTACGCTTGGGTTCGGCCTGCTGTTCGATAACACTTTGCCGATCCAGCGCGCCATCGACGAACGCGAGCTCGTCAATGGCGCGCCCGTACCCATGACCCCCCATCCGCCGGACGAGTGGATGCGCCGGTTCGGGACGTTGCCGCTCATGCACCAACCCGGCGAACGCTGGATGTACAACACCGGCAGTCTATTGCAGGGTGTCCTCATCCGCCGCGCCTCGGGGCAGCCCTTCGAGGCGTTCGTCCGCGAGCGCATCACCACGCCGCTCGGCATGCACGACACCGACTTCTTCGTGCCGGCGGCCAAGCTCGGCCGCTTCGCCGGATGCGGGATCTTCACGGACCCCCAAAGCGGAACGAAGAGCCGCATGGATCGCGACGGCGCCGCCAGCGCGTACGCCACCCCGCCGGTCTTCCCCTCGGGTGCCGGCGGTCTCGTATCGACGGTCGACGATTACCTCGCGTTCGCGCGCATGCTCTTGAGCGGCGGTGTGCATGGGGGCCGCCGGCTGCTCAGCGCCCAGTCGGTGCGCGACATGACGACGGACCACCTCACCCCCGAGCAGAAACGCGCCTCGACATTCTTCCCCGGATTCTTTGACACCCACGGCTGGGGCTACGGCGTCGCGATCAGCACGGCGCCCGACGCCGTCTCGCGGGTGCCGGGCCGCTACGGTTGGGACGGCGGCTTCGGCACGTCCTGGATCACCGACCCCGGCCGCGACCTGATCGCGATCGTCATGACTCAGTCGTCCGACTTCCTGTTCTCCGGCGCCCGCGACGCGTTTTGGCGCGGCGTGTACGGAGCGGTCGAGTGAGGCCCCTCGGCACCGCGTCCGCGAGTTGATCGGTGAGCAGGGGTAGCGTTCGGACTCGCGCGGCGGGATACTGTAGTCGCCACATGAGCTTCGAGCGCAGCCGTGCCGTCGCCGGTGTGCTGCTCGGCCTGGCCGCCGCCGCGCGGCCGGCGCCGGGGCAGGGAACCGCCGATACCGCCACGCGCTCCGTCGCCGCCGGCGTGTACACGGCGGTGGAAGCGCGCGCCGGCGAAGCGGTGTTTCGGCGCGTGTGCCTGGAGTGCCACGCGACGGGGCAGTTCCATGACGCGGCCTTCCAGCGCTCCTGGACCGGGCGCACGGCCCGCGAGCTGTTCGAGCTGATCCGCACGCAGATGCCGCAGGACAACCCGGGACGCCTGCGGCGCGACGAGTACGCCGCCGTCCTCGCCTATATCCTCGAGTTGAACGGCTGCCCCCCGAGCGACACTGCGCTCGGCAGCGACGACGCGGCGCTGCGCCGGGTGCGTCTCGAATTCAAGCCGTCGGCGCCGCCTCCTCCACCAAACCAGTGATGGCCCGCACAGCGATCCTCCGCTCAGCACTCGCCCTCACCCTCTTGGTCGCGCCGCGTGCCGCAGCGGCGCAGGCGGGCGCCGCGAAGGGCGAATGGCGCTTCTGGGGCGGCGATGCGGGCAGCACCCGGTACTCCACCCTCGACCAGATCACCCGCGACAACGCCAAGTCTCTCCAGATCGTGTGGCGCTGGCGCGCCGCCAACTTCGGCCCCGAGCCCGAGACGTACTACCGCGCCACGCCGCTGTATGCCAACGGCGTGCTGTACACCGTTGCCGGGGAGCGGCGCGACGTCGCCGCCATCGACCCCGCGACCGGCGAAACGTTGTGGACTTGGCGCATGGATGAAGGGCTGCGCTGGGAGAAAGCGCCGCGCCGCTTCTCGGGCCGGGGGCTCGCATACTGGACGGACGGGCGCCGGACCAGCGAGCGGCTCCTCGTCGTGACGCCGGGCTACCACCTCGTGGCGCTCGACGCCCGGACCGGCCGCCCCGTTGCCGGCTTCGGTACCGGCGGCGTCGTGGACCTCATGGAGGGACTGGGCTACGCCCTGGTCCCGTGGGCGGGCCAACCGGGGCCCATGCAGACGAACGGCGACAACGGCCCCACGCGCGCCGCCGGTTCCGACGGCGCCGTGTCCGTCCACGGCATCGACCCGGCCGAAGGCGCGATCGGTGCGAGCTCGCCGCCGATCGTCGTGAACGACGTGATCGTCGTGGGCAGCTCGGCGCTGCAGGGCTATTACCCGAAGCGGCTCAAGAACATCCCCGGCACGATCCGCGGCTTCGACGTACGCACCGGCAGGCAGCTGTGGACGTTCCACCTCATCCCGGGACCGGGAGAGTTCGGGCACGAGACCTGGCTCGGGGATTCGTGGCCCGTCGCGGGCAAAAACGACGCCTGGGCGCCGTTCTCCGCCGACTCCGCGACCGGCATCGTATACATCCCGGTCGGCCATCCCCACAACGACTGGTACGGCGGCCACCGGCCCGGGGCGAACCTCTTCGCCGAGAGCGTGCTCGCGCTGGACGCGAAGACCGGCCGACGCATCTGGCATTTCCAGATGATCCATCACGACATCTGGGACTACGACACGCCCACCGCCCCGAACCTCGTGGACGTCACCGTGAACGGACAACGGCGCCGGCTCGTGGTCCAGACCACCAAGCAAGGCTTCGCGTACGTGTTCGACCGGATGACGGGGCAGCCCATCTGGCCCATTGAGGAGCGGCCGGTTCGGAGCTCCGACACCCCCGGCGAATGGACCTCGCCCACGCAGCCCTTTCCCACCAGGCCCCGCGCCTACGAGCGCCAGGGCGTCACGACGGACGATCTGATCGATTTCACCCCCGAGCTGCGCCGCCAAGCGATCGAGATCGCGAAGGAGTGCCGCATGGGCCCGCTCTACACGCCCGTGTCGGTCGTAGATGCCGCGGACGGCACGAAGTGCACCTTCCAGGCGCCCGGCGCGAACGGCGGGGTGAACATCATGGGTGGCAGCGCGGTGGACCCCGAGACCGGGATGCTGTACGTGGCGTCGCAGGGGGGAGTGAGCCGGATGGCGCTCGAGCACAACCCCGAGCGGTCCGAGATGCGTTACGTCTCGCTCGGTCCGGGCGCCGGCGGACGCGGTCCCCAGGGATTGCCGCTCTTCAAGCCCCCCTATGGGCGCATCACCGCGATCGACCTGAGCACGGGCGAGCATCGCTGGATGATCCCGAACGGCGATACGCCGGACAACGTCAAGAGCCACCCCGCGCTGCAGGGCGTGAGCGTCCCCCGCACCGGCAAGAACGCGCACGCGAACCTGCTCGTCACGCGGACGTTGCTCTTCTACGGGGAAGGGCGGGGCGGCGGCCCGATCTTCCACGCGGTGGACAAGGCCACGGGGCAGGAGGTGGCGCAGATTTCGCTCCCGGCGGCGACGAACGCGGCGCCGATCACGTTTCTGCATGAGGGCCGGCAGTACATCGTCGTCGCCATCGCGGGAGCGGACGTGCCGGCGGAGCTGGTGGCGGTCGCGCTGCCGGAGCAGCGAGCGGGAGGTCCGCATGAGAACCAGTAATGCCCTTGCCGCCCTTGCCGTTCTTACCGTCCCTTACCGCCCCTTACCGCCCCTTACCGCCCAGTCTTTGACTCGCTACGTCCGCTACGCCGCGGGCCGCGATACGTCCTACGGCCTGCTCGAGGGCGAAACGATCCGTCAGCTCACGGGCGATCCCTTCCACGCGCCACGCGCGACCGGGCGCAGCGTCCGGGTGAGCGACGTCCGGCTGCTCACGCCGGTCGATCCGATGCGCGTCACCAAGGTGCTCGGCGTGGCCATCAACACGCGGCGGCCGGGACGCGAGCAGGGCGTCCCGCAGCCGCGCTGGTTCGCGAAGCTCCCCACCAGCCTCGTCGCCGACGGGGGCGACGTCGACTACCCCCCGGAGGCGACGAACCTCGATTGGGAAGGCGAGCTGGTGCTGGTCATCGGCAAGAAGGCGCGCCACATCTCCGCCGCCGAGGCGCCCGGCTACATCTTCGGCGTCGCCGTCGGCAACGATTACAGCGAGAATACGTGGTACGCCGAGCGGCAGGGTGTGAACGAACCGTCGCGCCTGATTTCCAAGTCGGTGGACACCTGGGCGGCGCTCGGCCCCGCCATCGTCACGGGGGTGGACTACAGCAACCTCCGGGTCGACATCCGCGTGAACGGGGAGACCGTCGCCACCGGCCGTACGAGCGACTTGCTCAACAGCCCCGCGGAGCTGGTCAGTAACCTGAGCCGGTACGTCACGTTGCTGCCCGGCGATCTCATTTATACCGGCACCTACCCGACGCGGGCGGGCAAGACGAACAAGGTGAAACCAGGCGACGTCGTCGAGGTGGAGATTGAGCGCGTGGGGCGCCTGCGGAACCGGATCGTCGCGATGCGAGCACCTCTTCCCCCACCGCCAACAGTGGGTGGGGAGGCGGGGCCCCAGCCCCCAGCTCCGAGCCCCGGGGACGGGGCGGGCGGCGGTGTGCCCCAGTACCAAGTGGATCCCTTCTGGCCCAAGGAGCTGCCGAACAACTGGATCATCGGCCAAGTCTCGGGCGTCGCCGTCGGACCAACCGACCACATCTGGATCGTGCACCGGCCGCGGACGCTCACGGCGCGGGAAGTGGGGGCCGTCCAGACTCCACCGCTCTCGAGCTGCTGCGTGCCGGCCCCATCCGTCATCGAGTTCGACCAGGAGGGCAACGTGGTCCGGGCGTGGGGGGGGGGGCCGGGAAGCGCGCCTTACTGGCCGAGGACCGAGCACGGCATCCACGTTGACGCCGCGGGCAACGTTTGGATCGCTTCCAACGGCGGCGCCGATCACGTGGTGTTGAAGTTCACCTCCGAGGGTCGGTTCTTGCTGCAGATCGGCCGGCCCGGGGAGACCGCAGGCAGCAACGACACGGTCCGGCTCGGCCAGCCCACCGCGGTCGATGTGGACGTCGCGGCGAACGAGGTGTACGTCGCCGATGGCTACCGCAACCGTCGCGTGATCGTGTTCGACGCGATGACCGGCGCCTACAAACGGCGCTGGGGCGCGTACGGCCGGCGCCCCGTCGACGGGGACTCGGTGGCATACGATGCGACGGTCGCTTCCATCTGGCCGCCCACCTACGACACCACCGCGTTGCCGCAGCAGTTCCTCACCGTCCATGCCGTGCGCCTGGCGCACGACGGCTTGGTGTACGTCGCCGACCGGGTCAACAACCGCATTCAAGTGTTCCGGAAGGACGGCACGTTCGTGCGTGAGGGGTTTGTGGCGCGCGGGACGCGCGCGATGGGGTCCGTGTGGGACATTGCCTTCTCGCGCGACACGTCGCAGGCGTTCCTCCTCGTGCCCGACGGTACGAACCAGAAGGTCTGGATTCTACGGCGGGACGACTTGAGCGTGGTGGGGAGTTTCGGCCACGGCGGGCGCATGGCCGGGCAGTTCGGCTGGGTGCACAACGTCGCCGTGGATTCGCGGGGCAACGTCTACACCACGGAAGTCGACATTTATAAGCGAGTACAGCGGTTCGTGCGGCGGTGAGGCACTACAGCGGCGCCCCGAAGTTCTCGTCGTCTTCCCGGAACCCCGCCGACGCCGGGTCGAAGGTTTCCTGGGGCAGCTTGAGCTGCTCGGCGACCGCGGGGTCGGTGGGCTTGCCGAGGACGCGCCGCGCGATGTACTCCCCGATCACCGGCCCGAACTTGAACCCCTCGGCGTTCCCCCCGCCGGCCAGCCACACGTTCTCGAGCGCCGGGTGGCGGTCGACGATGAAGTTGCGGCTGACACTCAGCTCATAGTGGCAGGCGCGCGTCTCGAGCAGCGGTGCGTGCTCGAGCGCCGGAAACCGCTGGCACACGAACTCGACTGCACGCTCCACCGCTTCCGGCGGAACCCAGCGCTCCGACTCGTCGGGGTCGGTGGGGCGCGGCGCGCCGGGGCGGCGGCCGCCGCCGGTGCGTACCCGGAAGCCGCGATGATCGGGCGGCAGCGCGGCCCAGCCGGTGACGCCGGGCACGTTCCAACTCGGCAGATTGGGATAGACGAAACGCTGGTCTCCCGGCGGGGTCGCGAAGTAGAACACCTGGCCGAGCGGCGTGCGCAGGCGGTCCGTCATCACGTCGGGCAACACCTTCGCCAGCCACGGCCCGCACGCGAACACGAACTGATCCGCCGCAAGCCGTTGGCCGTCGGAGAGCGCGAGGTTCGTCAGGCGGCCGCCGGCGCGCGCGCCCGGTTCGGCGCGCGCGATCATGAGGCGGCCGCCCTTGGCGCGAAACATCTCCGCCACGGTTTCACACACGCGTCGCGCGCGCACCACGCCGGCGTTCGGCTCGAACGCCGCCAGCGTCATGCCCTCCAGGCTGATCTGCGGGTAGCGGCGCGCCACCTCGTCGAGCGACGGCGTCTCGTGCGGCACCCGGAGCTGCTCCCAGATGCGGAGGGTGTCGGTGAGCCATGGTTCCGGCTCGGGGCGGAGGATCAGGTCGCCGGTCGTGAAGAACAGGCGCAGCCGGAGCCGGTCGTACCACTCTTCGTCCCAGGCTCTCCACCGGGCGATCGCTTCGTTGGCCCACCGGATCCACAGCTCGCGGTCGCCGTAGGACGAGCGCACGCCGCGGGTCTCGTCCCCCGAGGTCGCGCGCGAGTTCCCCGGCCCCCAGGTGTCCACGAGGGTCACGTGCGCGCCCAGCCGGCGGAGATACCAGGCGGTCCATCCGCCGAATGCCCCGGCGCCGATCACCACGACGTCGGGTGAGCGGCGGACGAGTGCCGGGGCGTAGGTCGCCGCCGCGACCACGTTCAGAAACGCGCGGCGGTCAATCGTCACAGAGCCTCGGGTCGGAGGAGGGGGCCGGGAGATTCTGCACCGCGATGTCCGGGCACGCCAGGGTGGTATCGGCCGTGCGACTTGCCTGGTCGGACGGCGGTGCCCATAATGGGGCCCGCGCCCTCTCCTCATAAGAAAGGGAGAGACTCATGCGAAGCACCCTCCACCGCGTCGCTGCCTTCACCGCCCTCGCCATCGGCGCGGGCGTCGGCTCCGGCTGCGACCGCAGTCCCGACCGGCTGACCGGTCCCCTCTCTGGTTCTCTGGCGGCCGCGGCTCGCGCGCAGGACGTGCGCGCGGCGCTCGCCGCGCAGCAACGCCACACCGCAGCCCTGATGCGCATTCGCGGCGTGGTCGGGACCGCCGTCGGACTGCTGCCCGATGGCCGGGCGGCTGTGAAGATCCTCTTGGCAGATGGCAGCGTCCGCGGCCTTCCCGCCGAGCTGGACGGCGTCCCCACCGCCGCGCAGATCACGGGCCTGTTCCTGGCGCGCAGCGATCCGACCACGCGCCAGCGCCCCGCGCCGATGGGGTTTTCGGTGGGACACCCGGCCATCACCGCCGGCAGCATCGGCGCGCGCGTGGTGGACGGCTCGGGGAACGTGTACGTCCTCAGCAATAACCACGTGCTCGCGAACAGCAACGACGCCAGTATCGGGGACGCGGCGCTTCAGCCGGGGCCGTTCGACGGCGGCACCTCGGCCGACCAGATCGGTACGCTGTTCGCGTTCCAACCGCTCGACTTCTCAGGCGGCAACAACACCATCGACGCCGCCATCGCGCTCTCCACCACGAGCGATCTGGGCAACGCCACGCCGGCGGACGACGGCTACGGGACGCCCGGGAGCGTCATCTTCGGCGACGCCAACGCCGACGGCCTGTTCGATGACAAGGCCGCGCTGTTGGGCCTCAACGTCGAGAAGTACGGCCGCACCACCAAGCTGACGCACGGGCAGATCACGGGCATCAACGTTACCGTCGACGTCTGCTACGAGGTGCTGATCATTTTCTGCGTGAAGTCGGCGCGCTTCGTGGATCAGCTCCTGATCGAGCCGGGCGCATTCTCCGGTGGCGGCGACTCCGGGTCCCTGATCGTGAGCGATGACGCCAACCGGAACCCCGTTGCGCTCCTGTTCGCGGGCAGCTCCGCGCAGACGATCGCCAACCGCATAGATCTGGTGCTGAGTCGGTTCGCCGTGCGCGTGGACGGTGGGGAGGCGCCGCCTCCGCCGCCTCCGCCTCCCCCGACACCCGGGACCGACATCGAGATCACGAGCGTCAGCGCGCCGAGTTCCGTGACCAGGGGCGCGAGCGTGAGCGTGGCCGTCACGGTCAAGAACGTGGGCACCGAGGACGTGAGCGCAGCCTTCCCCGTGACGCTCAAGGACACCACGGACAACGTCCTCATCGGGACGCAGAGCGTGGCGGGACTCTCGGCCGGCTCGGCCGCCACGCTGACCTTCGACTGGAACACCGGCGGCAGCTCGACCGGAAGCCACACGCTCGTCGCGCGTCAGGGCCTGTCCGACGACAACGCGTCTAACGACTTCGCCGTGACGACCGTAACCGTGACCGCCCCGTCGCTCGGCGTTCACATCGGGGACCTGGACGGCCGCTCGTCGAACGACGGGTCCACCTGGTCGGCGACCGTGGAGATCACGGTGCACGACGGCAATCACAACCCCATCAACGGCGCGACCGTGACGGGCAGCTGGAACCTGAGCGGCCTGAATTCGAACACCTGCACCACGGGCGACCTGGGCGGCACCGGGACGTGCATCGTTCTCTTCCCGGGGCTCCGGAAGAGGATCGGCACGGTGATCTTCACGGTCCAGAACGTGACGATGCCGGGACAGGTGTACCAGTCCGCCTTGAACCACGACGTGGACGGCAGCAGCAACGGCACGTGGATCAATGTGACGAAGCCCTGAGTGCCTGCGCGGACGATCGAGGAAGTGCTTGCTGCACACACCGACGCACTGATGGCCGTGCCGGGCGTCGTCGGCACGGCCATCGGGGTGTCAGAGGGCGCGCCGTGCATTCGGGTGCTGGTGACGGACGCGGGGGCGGCCGTGCGGGGGCGGATTCCCGAGCGCTTGGAGGGCTATCCGGTGCGGGTCGAGGTGACCGGCGTGATCCGCCCGCGGTAGGGCGTTTGCCCGACCGGATCGAGAGGAGGGTTGCTTGAGACAACTCCTGCGGCCGGCCATCGCCACGGCCCGGTGGTCGCTGCGCGCCTACGCGCCCCCGACACTCCTGATTGTCGCAGCGGCGGCCGCGGGGGTTGCCGCGGTGGTGCCTGCGCTGGCGCTCGCGGGGCCGGGCGCAGGTCATCCGGAGCTCGAGCTGCTCCCCGGCGCTGACCTCGGTATTCCGCTGTCGGGGCTCGCGTCGAGTCCCGCCGCGCTGCAGCAGCACGGCGTCGCCGCGTTGAGTGGCACTCTTGGAATGCTGGCAATCGCCGGGCTTGTGGTGTCCATGGCGACTATCCTCGCGCTATCAATCCTCCGCGGATCGCGTCGGCGGTCTGAGTTGATTGTGCGTCGCGCAGTCGGCGCCACGCGGGGGCAGCTGTTGCTCAGTGGCTTGGCGGAGGGTGCGGTGCTCGTGGTGCTGGCTCTGGGCGTGGGCGGGGGGGCCGGCCTCATCGGTGTCCGTTGGGCAGGCGCCGCCTGGCCCGGTACGACCGGGACGCCCGCGCTGGTCGGACCGGTTATCAGTCTGGTCGGTCTTGGCGCCCTGATCCTGCTCGGCATGCTCCTGCCGATCATCGGAGTTCGGCGAGCACCCCTCGCTGGTGCCCCGAGCGCAATTCCACCCGGATTCGTCGCGGCCACGCTCCAGTTTGGGATGGCGTTCGCGGTGCTGCTCGTGGCGGGCCAGCTCGGGCGCCACGCCGACTGGCTCCTCGGTGGTCCCCGCACGACGCCGGGTCAGGAGGGTGTGATCCTTCGGATCGACACGTCTGGAGCCTCCCCTGAGCGCGCGACGCGTTACACGGCCCTCCTCGATCGACTCCGCCGTACCCGGACGTTCCAAATCGTGAGTCTCAGCAGCCCCGGCGCTCTGGGCGGGTTGGGGTGGGTCGATGTCGTGGTCACCGATTGTGGCCGCTGCTTTCAAGGAGGGATAGCGACGCCACTCAGGGCCGTCCCGGCCGTCTTCAACGTGGTGAGCCCCGATTCCTTCCGTGCGATGGACATTCCGGTGCTTGAGGGACGCGGCGTGGCACCGACCGACAGCTGGCGCTCGGAGCGCGTGGCGCTCGTGAGTCGGACGCTCGCTGCCAAACACTTCGAGGGGGGGAGTGCTGTGGGGCGGCGGCTCCAGTTTGGTCAGGGTTCGGGTCCCTGGTTCACGGTCGTCGGCGTCGTGGAGGACCGGGCGCCGCAGGGACTGGGTGGTGGTCTTTTGCCGCCGTACGCGGTGTACGCGAGCGTCTTGCAGCTCCCCCCCAGCAGCGCGGAGCTGCTGGTCCGTCCAATCGCGGGGCGCAGATACGACCCCCAAGCCCTGCGCGCTTCGGTCGGGGTCGTGGGCCACGTTAGGCGAGAGCAAACCGAGCGACAATGGCGCACGGTGATGGCCGCGCCGGTGCGGTGGTTCGGCCGGCTCGTGTCGCTTGGCGGATTCCTCATTCTCGGCATCGCGGTGCTCGGCGCCTTTGCGGTCATCCAACTCTGGGTCACGGCGTTGCTCCCGGAGCTGGCTGTGCGTCGCGCCGTGGGGGCGCGCCGCCGGGATATCTTCCGCCATGTGATCTCGCGAGCCGTTGGCGTGGGCGTGGTGGGCGTTGGGTTCGGCCTGTGGGTGAGTGAGATGATGTCCGTACCGGTGGCATCTGCGATCGCGGGGCTCCCCGATGTCGACTGGGGCCTCGTGCCGCGCTTCGCGCTGCTCTTGCTGGCGGCGGCCCTGGCCGGTGCCCTCATCCCGGCGTGGCGTGCGGCTCGTGCCGACCCGGCAGCGCTGACGGCCGAGGTGGACATCGTATAGGGCGGATTGACCTGTCCCTCCTGAGCCGCTAAGTTGTTGTGCGATGCCCACCTACGAGTACAAGTGTCCCAAGGGCCACAGGTTTGAGAAGGTCTATGCCGCGATCTCGAACACGCGGCGCCTCAAGTGCCCCAAGTGCGGCAAGATGGCCGAGCGCCAGATTTCGGGCGGCGCGGGGCTTGTCTTCAAGGGCTCGGGCTTCTACGTGACCGACTACAAGCGCGCCGGCGAGAAACCCGAGAAAGCGGAGAAACCCGAGAAGTCGGAGAAGGCCGAGAAGCCCGCCGAGGCGAAGCCGTCCAAGAAAGACTCCAGCTCCAACAAGTGAAGGCGCCCGACCTTCTCCGCTCGGCGCTGGCGCAGGCGGCGGCCAAGCTGGGGGCGCCCGGCGCCCAAGTGAGCCTCGAGCGGCCCCGCGACCCGACGCACGGCGATCTCGCCACCAACCTCGCGCTCGCGCTCGCCAAGACCCTGAAGGCGAAGCCGCGCACCGTCGCCGAGCAGCTGGTCGGGACCCTCGACCTGCCGCCGGGCGTGGTGCGCAAGGTGGAGATCGCCGGTCCCGGCTTCATCAACTTCTTCCTCGCCGACGCGCAGCTCCACGCCGTGCTGCCCGCGGTGCTCGCCGCGGGTCCCACGTATGGCCGCAGCGACGTGGGGCAGGGGCGTCCGGTGAACGTCGAGTTCGTGTCGGCGAATCCCACCGGCCCCCTGCACGTGGGTCACGGCCGCCAGGCGGCGCTGGGCGATGCGATCGCCGAGCTGCTCGCGTGGACCGGCTGGCGCGTGACCCGCGAGTTCTACTACAACGACGCCGGCGCCCAGATCATGAACCTGGCGCGCAGCGTGCAGGCGCGGATCCAACAGCTCCGGGGCCGTGCCGCCCTGATCCCCGAGGGCGGTTATCACGGTGAGTACATCCGGGAGCTCGCCGAGCGCTCCGTCGCCGAGCATCCCCGTGATCCGGAGGGGGCGGATCTCGATGCCGTCCGGCGGTTCGCCGTGCAGGAGCTGCGCCGGGAGCAGGACCAGGACCTCCAGGCCTTCGGCGTGCGGTTCGACGTGTACTCGCTCGAGTCGTCGCTGTACGCGACGGGCCAGGTCGAGGAGACGGAGCGCCGGCTGGTGGCCGCGGGGCATACGTACGAGCAGGATGGCGCCCGCTGGCTCCGGACCACCGATTTCGGGGACGATAAGGACCGCGTGATGCGCAAGAGCGCGGAGAAGGGCGGGGACTACACCTACTTCGTGCCCGACGTTGCGTACCATGTCAACAAGTGGGAGCGGGGCTTCACGCGCGCCATCAACGTGCAGGGCGCCGACCACCACGGCACCGTGCGGCGCGTGCGCATCGGGCTGCAGGCGCTCGAGATGGGGATCCCGGACGGCTATCCCGAATACGTCCTGCATCAGATGGTGACCGTGATGAAAGGCGGCGAGGAGGTGAAGATCTCCAAGCGCGCCGGCAGCTACATGACGGTTCGCGAGCTGGTCGAGGAAGTCGGGCGCGACGCCGTGCGCTACTTCTTCCTGATGCGGCGGAGCGACTCCCATTTCGTCTTCGACGTGGACCTCGCCAAGACGCAGAGCGAGGAGAATCCGGTTTACTACGTTCAGATGGCGCATGCGCGCATGTGCGGGATCTTCCGGGTCGCGGACCGCCCGCTCGAGAGCGCCACGCCCGCCGGGGTGGACCTCGCGGTGCTGGACGAGCCGGAGGAGCTCGATTTGATGAAGGTGCTCGCCGACTTTCCGGCGCTGGTGGCAGGGGCGGCCGCCGCGCTCGAGCCGCATCGGGTGACGGGCTGGCTCGAGGGGCTGGCCCGAATCGCACACGCGTGGTATCACAAGTACCGCGTGCTGGGGGAGCCCGAGGAGGCGGCCCGGCTGGTGCTGGCGCGCGCCGTGCGCCAGGTGCTGGCGAACGGTCTCACTCTCTTGGGGATCAGCGCCCCGGAACGGATGTGAGCGTGGGCCTGCTCGTCGTCGGCTCGATCGCGCTCGACTCGGTGATCACGCCTTTCGGCGAGACCGCGGACACCCTGGGCGGCGCCGCGGTCTTCTTTTCGATGGCGGGCGCCGTGCTGCATCCGGTGCAGGTGGTCGGCGTCGTCGGCAGCGACTTCCCCGAGGCGCACCTCAGGGCGCTGGCGGCGCGCGGCGTGGACCTCGCCGGCGTCGAGCGCCAGGCCGGCGAGTCGTTCCGCTGGAAGGCGCGCTACTCCTACGACCTCGCGAGCCGGGAGACGCTGGAGACCAGGCTCGGCGTGTTCGCCGACTTCCGGCCCCGTATCCCCGACAAGTTCCGCGCCGCGCGCTACGTCTTCCTCGGCAACATCGATCCCGAGCTCCAGCTCAGCGTGCTCGACCAGGTGAAGAAACCGAAACTCGTCGCCTGCGACACGATGAACTACTGGATTCACTCCAAGCGCGACGTGCTCCTCGAGCTGCTGCGCCACATCGACATCCTGATGGTGAACGACTCCGAGGCCCGCGAGCTGTCGGGCGACTGGAACGTCTACCGCGCCGCGCGGTGGATCCTGGGCCGCGGGCCGAAGATGGCCGTGGTGAAACAGGGGGAACACGGCGCGCTGCTGGTGGATGCGGACACCACGTTCAAGGTGCCGGCGTATCCGCTGCAGGAGGTGTTCGACCCTACCGGTGCGGGCGACGCGTTCGCAGGCGGCTTCATGGCCCACATCGCGAAGAGCGGCGACGTCTCGTTCGACAACCTCCGGCGGGCGATGGTGTACGGCTCCGCCATGGGCTCCTTCGCCGTCGAGGCGTTCGGCGTCCAGCGGTTCGAGGGCGTGACCCTCGCCGAGGTACGGGCCCGGGTGCGCGCCTTCCGCGATCTCGTCCACTTCGATCTCGACGGAGACGAGCGGTGACCGACCGCTACGCGGCTGCCGGCGTGCGGCTCGATGCCGCGGAAGACGCCAAGCGCCGGATCGGCGAGCTGGTCGGCACCACCCGCACCCCGCTCGCCCTGGGGCGGATCGGCGCCTTCGGCGGCATGGTTCGCGTGCCCGAGGGGTACCGCCGGCCGGTCCTCGTGATGTCCACCGACGGCGTGGGCACCAAGGTGCTCGTCGCCGCCGCGGCGGGGGTGCACGACACGGTGGGTGAGGATCTCGTGAACCACTCGGTGAACGACATCCTGGTACACGCCGCGCAGCCGCTCGCCTTCCTCGACTACATCGCCACGGGACGCCTCGACGCGGATGTCGCGGCCGCCCTGGTCGCCGGGATCGCCCGCGGCTGCCGCGCGCACGCGATGACGCTGGCCGGCGGCGAGACGGCGCAGCTGCCCGACCTCTACCAGCCCGGGCATTACGACCTCGCCGGAACGATCGTCGGCGTCGTAGAAGAGGATCAGGCGCTGCACGGCGACCGCGTGCGCCCCGGCGACGTGTTGGTCGGCTACGCGTCGAACGGACTGCACACCAACGGGTACACACTGGCACGGCGGATCGTGTTCGACGCGCTGAAGCTGAGCGTCGACGACCCGTTCCCCGACACCGACCAGTCGGTGGCACAGGTGTTGCTTGCCGTCCACCGCAGCTACGCGCCCGTCGTCTCGGCGGTGCTCGGCCGGCTGCATGCCCTCGCGCACGTCACGGGGGGCGGCATCCCCGGCAATCTGGTGCGCGTGCTGCCGGAGGGGTGCGAGGCGGTGGTGGACGCGGGGAGCTGGCCGTGGCCCCAGGTGTTCCGTGTCCTGATGCGTGCCGGCAAGGTGTCGCACGCCGAGATGCGGCGCGTGTTCAACCTCGGCGTCGGCATGATCGCCGTGGTCGCGCGGGACGACGTGGAGGCCGTCGTGCAGGCGGCCCAGCGAGCCAAGGTCGCCGCGTGGATCATCGGAGAAGTACGCGCCGGGAAGACCGGCGTGCGGTTCGAGGAGCGTTGACGACTGGAGGTCCGATGAATCGCTCTCTTGCAGTCATACCCGTGCTGTTCCTCCTGGCCGGCCGCACGGTGGCGGCGCAGGAGCCGCAATGCCAGAGCCCCAACGCGCAAGCGCAGGCCGCCTGCAACACAATGGTGGATGCGACCAAAGCGTTCCACCCGCTCGCCGGGATGATCATCAGCGGCGGGAATCCCGCCCTCGGCACGGCGGCCACGCTCGGCGGATTCGGGCATCTCTCTGCGACGCTGCGCGTCAATGCCATCAAGGCGTCGCTCCCGAACCCCGACAGCGCGGCCCGGAATCCGGTGCCGTCGAGCTTCGACGGATATCTGCCGGCCCCGGTGGTCGAGGCCGCCGTCGGTCTGTACCGCGGGACGGGCGGCGGGCTCCTGTCGCTCGACGCCCTCGGCAGCGCCATGCTGCTGCCCGCCAGCCGCGTGCGCGGCATGACGGTGGATCCCGACGCGCCGAAGATCGGCGACGTGGCGTTGGGAATCGGCTACGGCGCGCGCATCGGAATTCTGCGGGGCTCGTTCCCCGTTCCCACGGTGTCCGTCAGCGTCATGAAACGGCACGTGCCGCGCGTGCAGTTCGGCGACGTCAACCCTCCGACGAGCGACCCAGCCGATTTCTCGACCGACTTCGATGCGACGACCTGGCGCGTCGTCGCCGGGACGCGGATCGTGTTCGCCGACGTGGCTGCGGGGCTCGGCGTCGACCACTACACCTCCGCGGCCCGCATTCACTTCTTCGACGGGCTGGCCACGCGGACCGTCACGCTCGATCTCGCGAACACCCGCCAGGTGCTGTTCCTCGACGCCGGTCTCACGGCGGGCCTCGCCAGGCTGGTGGTCGAGCTGGGCTATCAAACCGGGACGGATCAGAGCTTCTCCACCACCTTCGCGGACTTCGATCCCAAGGCGGGGCATGTCTTCTGGGGAGCCGGCCTTCGCGTCGACTTCTGACGCCATGCGACGCGCCCTCGATCTCGCGCTGCGGGGTTGGGGGCGCGTGGCGCCGAATCCCCTGGTCGGCGCGGTCGTGCTGCAAGGGGAGGAGGTCATCGCCGAAGGGTGGCACGCCGAGTTCGGCGGGCCGCACGCCGAGGTGCACGCCTTGCGCGCGGCGGGAGAGCGGGCGCGGGGGGCCACGTTGGTCGTGACGCTGGAGCCCTGCGCCCACCAGGGAAAAACTCCACCATGCGCGGACGCCATTCGCGCCGCGGGGATCCGCCGGGTGATCGCGGCCGTGCGCGACCCCGATCCCGACGCGCGGGGCGGCCTCGAGGTGCTGCAACGCGCCGGCATCGAGGTGACGGTGGGCACCCTCGCCGAGGAGGCCGCCGCGCTGAACGCGGCGTTCCTCACCACGCGCCTGCAGACCGGGCGGCCGTTCGTCGCGCTCAAGCTCGCCACCTCCATCGATGGGCGCATCGCCGACAGTCGCGGACGGTCGCAATGGCTCTCCGGCATCGAGGCCCGCGACTACGTTCACTGGTTGCGCGCCGGCTTCGACGCCATCGGTGTGGGCGGCACGACGGCCCTCAGAGACAATCCGCAGCTCACCGTCCGCGGCGCGATTACGCCGCGCAAGCCCCCCGTGCGCATCGTGTTCGATCGCCGCGCGATGTTGAACTCCGGTGTGATGCTCGTCCAGACGGCGCGCGAGGTGCCCACTTGGGTGGTCGCCTCGCCCGAGGCGCCCGCGGCCAACGTGTCCGTGCTCGAGGGCAACGGCGTTCGCGTCTTCCGCCCGGAGACCCTCGAGCAGGGGCTCGCCCAATTGCGCCTCGCCGGGATCCAGTCGTTGTTGTGTGAAGGGGGAGGGGCGCTGGGCGCCAAACTCCTCTCCGAGGGCCTGGTGGACCGCCTCTACTGGGTGCAGAGCCCGCTCTGGCTCGGCGAGGGCGCCGTCCCGGCGTTTCCGGGCGTGCCGGACTTCCCGCTCGCCGAGGCGCCCCGTTGGATTTCCGTGGAGCGCCGCACCTTGGGCCCTGATACATTACTGGTATTGGATCGGCGCCTATGTTTACCGGCATCGTGAGCGCGCTCGGGCGCGTGGCGTCCGTCTCCGAAAACGGCGGACGGGTCCTGCGCATCCGGGCGCCGTACAAAGGCTTGAAGAAGGGAGAGAGCATCGCCGTCAACGGCGCGTGCCTCACCATCGAGCGGGTGGTGAAGGGGGGGTTCACCGTGCATGCCGTCGCGACGACGCTGCAGCGCACGTTGCTGGGCGACTACGCGCCCGGTCGGCCGGTGAACCTCGAGCGCGCGTTGCGCGCGACCGACCGCCTCGGCGGACACTTCGTGCAGGGGCACGTAGACGGCGTCGCCACCGTCGAGCGGGTGGCGACACAGGGTGATGCGCTGGTCCTCGACCTTCGCGTCCCGCGCGAAGTGGCCGAGGTGACGATCCTCCACGGGTCGATCGCCGTGGATGGCGTGAGCTTGACGGTGAACGCGCTCCCCGCGCCGGGCGTTACGCAGGTGGCGTTGGTGCCGTTCACGCGGGCGCAGACGACGCTGGGACGGCTCGCCGCCGGCGACCGGGTCCACGTCGAGGCCGACGTTTTAGGGAAGTACGTGAGACAGCTATGTCGTTCGGAAGCGTAGAGAAAGCGATCGCGGACATCCGCGCCGGGAAGCTCGTCATCGTGGCCGATGACGAGCGGCGCGAGAACGAGGGCGACCTGGTCGGCGCGGCCGAGAAGGTCACCCCCGAGATGATCAATTTCATGGCGACGCACGGGCGGGGCCTGATCTGTCTGCCGCTCATGCCCGACCGCTGCCAGGCCCTGGCCCTGCCGCAGATGACCGAGTACAACTCGGAGTCGCACGAAACGGCGTTCACGATCAGCATCGACGCCGCCGAGCGTTTCGGCGTGACCACCGGCATCTCGGCGGCGGACCGGGCGGCGACGGTCCGCGTGGCGATCGACCCGGCCACCGTGCCGGGGGACCTGCGCCGGCCGGGGCACGTCTTCCCGCTGCGCGCGCGGCCCGGCGGCGTGCTGCAGCGCGTGGGCCAGACCGAGGCCAGCGTCGATCTGGCCCGGCTCGCCGGCCTCTATCCCGCGGCCGTGATCTGCGAGATCCTGAATCCCGACGGCTCGATGGCCCGCCGCCCGGACCTGGAACGCTTCGCCGAGCGGCACGGGCTCACCTTTATCACGGTGGCGCAGCTCGTCGCCTACCGCCTGGCGCACGAGCGGCTGGTGCACCGCGTCGCGCAGGCGCGCCTGCCCACCCCGTTCGGCGAGTTCCGCATCATCGGTTACCGCAACGACGTGGATGCGGCCGAGCACGTCGCCCTCGTGTACGGCGAGGTCGCGGGCAAACGGGACGTGCTCGTGCGGATGCACTCCAAGTGCCTCACGGGCGACGTGTTCGGGTCGGGACGCTGCGACTGCGGCTGGCAGCTGCACAGCGCCATGCGCATGATCGCCGCCGAAGGCCGCGGGGCGGTCGTCTATCTCGACCAGGAAGGGCGGGGCATCGGCCTCCTCAACAAGCTCAAGGCCTACGAGCTGCAGGACGCGGGGCACGACACCGTCGAGGCGAACGAGAAGCTCGGCTTCAAGCCGGATCTGCGGAACTACGGCATCGGTGCCCAGATCCTGCTCGATCTGGGGCTGTCCGCGATCCGGGTACTCACGAACAACCCGATGAAGCTGGTCGGCCTGGAGGGCTACGGTCTCGAGATCGTCGAGCGCCTCCCCATCGTGCCGGCGCCGTCCGACGAGAATCGGGCCTATCTCGACGTGAAACGGGACAAGCTCGGTCACCTCCTCACCCACTGACCGTGCCCGCGCCCCATCCCCCGCCCGGGCGCCGCGTGGCGGTCATCGTGAGCCGCTTCAACGAAGAAGTGACGACGCGTCTGCTCGAGGGCGCACGCGACGCGCTGCGACGCCACCACCTCCGCGACTCGCACGTGGATGTCGTGTGGGTGCCGGGGGCGTTCGAGCTGCCCGTCGCGGCGGAGGCGGCCGCGGCGAGCGAGCGGTACGACGTCATCGTCGCCCTGGGATGCGTGATCCGCGGCGAGACCGCGCATTTCGAGTACGTCGCCGGCGAAGCGGCGCGCGGCCTGGGCAACGTGGCACTGGCGCACCGCATCGCCGTCGGTTTCGGCGTCCTCACGACCGAAACGCTGGAACAGGCGCTCGCCCGCGCCGGCGGCCCGGCGGGCAACAAGGGCGCGGAGGCCGCCGAGGCGGCCCTGCAGACGGCCGACGCGCTCGACGCCCTGCGTGCAGCGTCCCGAGACTAGGGCCCGGGCGCGCGCGCTCCAGCTGCTGTACGCGTGGGAACTGTCGGGGGAGCCGTCCATCGAGGCCGTGGTCGCGCGCGTGGCCCCGATGTACGGCCGGGCCGCTCCCACCGGGTACGACCGGGGCGCCGATCTCGCGGCCAAAGCCGTCGCCGGGCGTCCCGAGTTCGATCGCCAGGTGGCGGACGCCGCGGAGCACTGGCGGCTCGAGCGCGTCGGGGTGGTGGAGCGGAACATCCTGCGCCTTGCGCTCGCCGAGCTGGCCGAAGGCGCGACCCCGGCCCGCGTCGTGATCGACGAAGCGGTGAAGCTGGCCCACTGGTTCGCGGGCGCCAAGGCGCCCGCGTTCGTCAACGGGGTGCTCGACGCCGTGGCGCGCGAGTCGGGCGCGCTGTGAGGATCTTGCTCGTCAACTGGAACGACCGGGAGAACCCGTACGCCGGCGGCGCAGAGATCCACCTGCACGCGCTGTTCGGGCGGCTCGCCGGCTGGGGGCACGCCGTGGACCTGGTGGCGAGCGGCTGGGCGGGCGGCGCGCCGCGGACCGAGCTGGACGGCATCCGTGTGCAGCGGGTCGGCGGGCGGCACAGCTTCGCCCTGTTGGCGCGGGGGGCGGTCCGCCGGGCCCTGGCCGGGCGGCCGTACGACATCGTCGTCGAGGACATCAACAAGCTCCCCCTCTTCCTGCCCGGTGTCACGCGGCTTCCCGTGGTGGCCATCGTGCCGCATCTCTTCGGAACGACGGCGTTCGCCGAAGCGAGCTGGCCCGTGGCGGCGGTCGTCTGGGCGGCCGAGCGCCCCATCCCGCAGGCTTACCGGCGGGCCGCGTTTCACGCAATCTCCGAGAGCACGCGGGACGACCTGGTACGGCGCGGGGTGTCGCGAGATCGCATCGACGTCATCTATCCCGGCGTGGACGCGGCGTGGTATTGCCCCGACGGCGCGACGCCGCGCGCCGAGCACCCGACGTTCTTGTACGTGGGCCGTCTGAAGCGTTATAAAGGAGTGGACATCGCGCTGCGGGCGCTCGCCGCGGCGCGCCGCGCGCGGCCCGAGCTGGCGCTCGAGATCGCCGGGCAGGGAGACGATCGGACGCGCCTCGAGCGCCTGGCGCAGTCGCTCGGCATCGCCGACGCGGTGCGGTTCAGCGGCTTCGTTCCCGAGGAGGAGAAGCGCCGGCTGCTGCGCCGGGCCTGGGCGCTCGTGTTCCCGAGCCCCAAAGAAGGGTGGGGCATCTCGAACGTCGAGGCGGCGGCCTGCGGAACGCCGGCGCTGGCGTCCGACAGCCCGGGGCTCAGGGAGTCGGTGCGCCACGGCGAGACCGGCTACCTCGTGCCGCACGGCGATTGGCGGGCGCTCGCCGATCGGATGCTCGCCCTCGCCGCCGATCCCGGGCTCGTCGCGCGGCTCGGCCGCGCCGCCCGGGCGTTCGCCGAAGGGTTGTCGTGGGAGGCCGCTGCCCGGGCCACCGAAGCGCAGCTGCGGCGCGTCGCCGCCCAGACAGGAGGTTGAGCATGCGGACCAGCATCACCGCCCGGCACTGCGACATCCCCGACGAGCTGCGGGCCCGCGCGCGGGCGCTGCTCGAGCGGCTGGGCAGGGTCGCGTCGCGGCCGCACGATGCGCAGGTGATCTTCGCCGAGGACCACGGCGAGGCGGCGGTGGAGGTGCGGCTGCACACGGCGCGCGGGCAGGTCCACATCGGCAAGGCGCTGGCGGGCGACCATCGCACGGCGCTCGATCGGGCCGCGGCGCGGGTGCGCCGGCAGCTCGACAAGAAGGCGCTGCCGGCGCGGCGCCGCACGCTGGCGCGCGAGCCGCGGTGAGCGCGCCCAAGGTCCGCGACCTGCTCGCCAGGAAGGGCGATCCCCTCCAGCTCGAGGCGTTGACCGGGGAAGTGGGGCTGGACCGCGACATCCCGTCGCCCGAAGTCTCGAGTCCCGGCCTGGTGCTCGCGGGTTACACCGCGCGCTTCACCGGCGCCGACCGGATCCACATCCTGGGCGAAACGGAGATCACCTACCTCGGCTCGCTCGATACCGCCGCGCGCCGCAAGGCCCTGGAGACGTTCTTCAGCTTCGACCTGCCGTGCGTCATCATCACCAAGGGCCAGGACCCGCCCGACGAGCTGCTGGCGCTGGCGGCGGCGAAGGGCGTCGCGGTCATCCGCACCCGCCTCAAGACCGCCGAATTCTACCGGCGGCTGAAGCCGTTCCTGGACGACGCGTTCGCCCCCACGACCACGGTGCACGGCTCCCTGGCGGACGTGTTCGGCGTGGGGCTCCTGTTCCGCGGGCGCTCCGGGATCGGCAAGAGCGAGTGCGTGCTCGATCTGGTGGAGCGGGGGCACCGCCTCGTCGCGGACGACGTCGTGCACGTCACCCGGCGTGGCCACGACGTGCTCATCGGCCGCGGGCACGAGGTCTCCCGCCACTACATGGAGATCCGCGGCGTGGGGCTGATCGACATCAACGCGCTGTTCGGCGTCCGCTCCGTGCGTCAGCAGAAGCGCATCGAGGTCGTGGTGCAGCTCGAGGACTGGGATACGAGCCGCGAGTACGACCGCACCGGGCTGGACAGCCAGGAGACCGATCTGCTCGGCGTTTCCCTGCCGCTCGTCACCGTGCCGCTCAACCCCGGCAAGAATCTGACGGTGATCTGCGAGATCGTCGCGATGAATCACCTGCTGCGCTACAGCGGCGTGGATTCGGCGCACACCTTCAACGAACGGTTGATCCGCCGCATGCGCGAGAAACGGGAGCTGCAGGAGTACCTCGAGGAAGACTATGAGTGAGCCGCTGCGCGGCGTCATCGTGTCGCATTCGGTGGTCGCCCAGGCGCTCGTCTCCGCCGTCGCGGCCATCACCGGCGTCGAGGGAGCGCTCGCCCCCGTGAGCAACGAGGGCTGCGACGGTGCGGCCCTCGCCGAGCGGCTGCGCGAGGCGGTCGGGCGGGGACCCGCCGTGCTGTTCGTCGACCTGCCCGGCGGCTCCTGCCTCACCAGCTCGCTGCGCTACGCCAAACAGCACGCCGACATCGCGGTGGTGACCGGCGTGAACCTCGCGATGCTGCTCGACTTCGTCTTCCACCGGGACGTGCCGCCCGGCGAGGCGGCCCGTCGCGCCGCCGAGGCCGGCGGCAAAGCCATCCGCGTTACCGCGGCATGAGTATCGCGCTCTACCGCATCGACGACCGCCTCATCCACGGCCAGGTGGTCGTGGGTTGGGGCCAACCCCTCGACTGCGCCTTCATCGTGCTCGTGGACGACGAGGTCCGGAGCAGCGACTGGGAGCAGGACCTGTACCGGATGGGCGTGCCGCCCCACATCGAGGTCGTGTTCGCCTCCGTGGACGAGGCGGCCGAGCGCCTGGCCGGCTGGGAGGCGGATCCGCGCGTCGGCATCCTGCTCGTCGGGGACATCGACACCGCCGCCGCCCTGGCCGCGCGGAGCGATCGGGTGAAGCGCTTGAACGTCGGCGGTATCCACCATCGCGCCGGTCGCACGGAGCGACTCCGCTTCGTGTACCTGACCGACGCGGAGGCCGCGAAGCTCCGGCAGCTGGCGACGCGGGGCGTCGACGTGACCGCGCAGGACGTGCCCACGGCGCGCCCCGTGCCGATCGGGGAGTTCACGTGAGTCCCGAGCTGACCATCGCCCTCCTCCTCTGGGGCACGCTCGTGGGCCTCGATCTCGTGAGCGTGCCGCAGATGATGATCGCGCGGCCGCTGATCGCCGGGCCCGTCGCCGGGGCCATCCTGGGCGATCTCGAGGCGGGGCTCAAGCTCGGCGTCGTGTTCGAGCTGCTGCAGTACGACATCCTCCCCGTGGGTGCCGTGCGCTATCCCGAATACGGGCCGGCCACGGTGGGCGCGGTCGCCACGGCTCACGCGTCGGCGGGGGTGCTGGGCCTGGGCCTCGGGACCCTGGTCGGTCTGCTCACCGGCCTCGTCGGCGGCGTCACGATCCACCTGCTCCGGCGGATCAACGGCCGGGCGGTGCAGGCGGCGGCCGCGACGCTCGAGTCGGGTGACCCCCGGCAGTTGGCCCGCGTGCACGTCGCCGCCATCCTGCGCGACGCGCTCCGGGCGGCGCTGGTGACGGCGTTCGGGCTCGGCCTCGCGTGGGCCGCCCCACCCCTGCTCGGCGCGATCCTGACGCTGCGCGGCATAACCCTGCTCGCGGTGGCCGCGGTCGCGGCCGCGCTGGCCGCCGGGGCGGCCGGGACGCTGCGGCTCGTGGGCCGCGGGCCGAACCTCGCGTGGTTCGCCGCCGGCCTGGGCGGCGGCGTCCTGGTCGCGGGAGTGCTGCGGTGACGCCGCGTCCGCCGCTGGCGCGCGCGCTGCTCCGGCTGTTCGCCGTACAGGGCTCGTACAACTACGAGCGGATGTTGGGATTGGGCGTCGGCGTCGCCGAGGAGCCGTTGCTGCGTGACCTGCCCGCCGACGGCCCGGAGAGCCCGTACCGCACGGCGGTCGCGCGGGGTGCGCACTTCTTCAACGCGCACCCCTATCTCGCGGGCCTCGCCGTGGGTGCCGCCGCCCGCGCGGAGCACGACGGGGCACCGCCGGAGCAGGTCGAGCGCCTGCGCGCCACGCTGTGCGGGCCGCTGGGCTCGCTCGGCGACCGCCTGGTGTGGGCCGGCTGGCTCCCGCTCCTCTCGGGCCTCGCGCTCACCGCGATCACGCTGGGCGCCGGCTGGACCGCGGTCGCGGCGTTCTTCGTCGTCTACAACGCCGGGCACGTGGCGTTGCGCTGGTGGGCGTTGCAGGCGGGGTGGACGCACGGCGCCCGCGTCGCATCGGCGCTGCACCACCCCCTGCTGCAGCGCGGCGTGGCGGTCCTCGGCCCGGCCATGGCCTGCGCGGTGGGTGCGGCGCTGCCGCTCACCGCCCAGTATCTCGCGGCGCCCTTCGAGATCTGGGCGCGCGGCGTCCTCGCCGCCGTCGCGGCCCTCGGCTTCATCGCGCTGCGCTGGCTCCCCGGTCGCCTCACGGGACTACGCCTCGGACTGGGGTTGTCGGCGCTGGCGCTCGTCGTGGGGTGGCTATGGCCGTGATCGAGCGCGAGGCCAAGATCGTGAACCCGCTCGGGATGCATGCGCGTCCCGCCGCGGAGCTCGTGAAGGTGGCCAGCCGATTCAAGGCCGCGGTCGAGGTCCGCAAGGACGACGTCTCGGTCAACGCGAAGAGCATCCTGGGGGTGATGACCCTGGCCGCCGAATGCGGGTCGTCGCTCTTCATCAAGATCGACGGCGAGGACGCGGCGGAAGCGATGGAGGCCATCCTCGCGCTCGTCGCCGACGGATTCCACGAGATGCACCTGAAGCGCGAAGCGGAAACGGAAGAGGCGGAGTGAGCGACCGGCAGCTGAAGGGCATCGGCGTGTCGCCGGGCATCGCGGCGGGGCCCGCGGTCGTGGTCCGCTGGGCGCTGCCCGACGTGCCGCACCGCGTGATCCCGCGCTCCCAGGTCGAGCGGGAGATCCGCCGGCTGCGGGCCGCGATCAAGGACGTGAAGCGCCACCTGAGCGAGCTGCGCGCGCGGGCCGTGGACCGCGCCGGCGTGGACGAAGCGCGCATCTTCGACGCCCAGATCCTGATGCTCGAGGACAAGGAGTTCGTCGGCGGCGCCGCCGAGCTGATCCGCGAGAACCACCTCACCGCCGAGAAAG
Source organism: Gemmatimonadales bacterium (assembly GCA_036004525.1). GTDB lineage: Bacteria > Gemmatimonadota > Gemmatimonadetes > Gemmatimonadales > GWC2-71-9 > 20CM-2-65-7. The sequence goes on from DASYRJ010000069.1 coordinate 84,122, forward strand.
CGTTCGAGTACAAGACCCTCGAGGTGCGGGACGCCTGGACCGAAACCGGCAGTCCGATGCTGAAGGAGCGGCTCGCCGACGTCACCGGCGTCGCGATCAGGGTGATCCAGCACCTGATGCACCAGGGTGCCGACGACGTGTGGGACGACATCTCCCAGCCGTCGATCGTCGTGGCCAAGGAGCTGTCGGCGGGCCTCACCGTCCAGCTCGACCGCGAGCACGTGGTCGGCCTGATCAGCGAGGAAGGGACGCGCACGTCGCACGCGGCCATCCTCGCGCACTCGATCGGGATCCCGGCGATCTTCGGACTGCGGGGGGCGGTGGCGCGCATCGCCCCGGGCACGATGGTGATCCTGGACGGCACGCGGGGCACGGTCCTGCTCGATCCGACCCCCGACGAGATCGCGGAGGCGGAGCGCCGCGAGACGCGGCGGCGGGAGCTCTCGGCCCATCTCGAGGAGGCGGTCGCCCAGCCGTCGGTCACGGCGGACGGCGTGCACGTGGCGCTGCGCGGCAACGTGGACCTCCCCGACGAGATCGCGGCGGCCCAGGCGCACGGGGCCGAAGGGGTCGGCCTGCTGCGCACGGAGTTCCTGATCACCAAGCACAGCACCCTCCCGTCGGAAGACGAGCAGGCGGCCTACTACCGGAAGGTGGGCGAAGCGTTCCCCGGCCATCCGGTGGTGGTGCGCACCTACGACCTGGGCGGGGACAAGTTCCCGGCGCCGTTCCGTAGCGTGCCCGAGGCGAACCCGTTCCTCGGGTGGCGCGCGATCCGCGTCTGTCTCGACGAGCCGGAGATGTTCCGGACCCAGATCCGCGCCGTGCTGCGGGCCGCGGCGCACGCCGAGATCCAGCTGATGATCCCGCTCGTCACCCGGCTCGAGGAGGTCGATCGGACGCGCGAGCTCGTCGCCGAAGAGGCCGCGCGGCTGCGCCAGCGAGGCGTGGAGGCGGCCACCTCGGTGCCGGTGGGCGTGATGGTCGAGACGCCCGCTGCGGCGGTCATGGCGGACCGTCTCGCGGAGATCAGCGACTTCCTGAGCGTGGGGACGAACGACCTCACGCAGTACACCCTCGTGGTGGATCGCGGCAACGCCCGGCTCGCCGATCGCTTCACGCCGCACGATCCGAGCGTGCTGCGGCTCTTGAAGCTCGTGGCCGAGGCCGCGCGCGCCGCGGGGAAGCCGGCGAGCGTGTGCGGCGAGATGGCGTCCGAGCCGCTGTCGGCCTTCCTGTTGCTCGGCCTCGGCTACGAGACGTTGTCGGTCGCGCCGCCGGCGCTCCCGTTGATCAAGTGGCTGCTGCGCCAGGTCACCACCGTGCAGGCGCACGCCGCCGCCGCCGCCGCGCTCGCGGCGCGCTCGGCGGAGCTCGCGCTCGACATCCTGCGCTTCGCGCTCGCCGAAGCCGTCGACCTCACGTTGCTCGATCCCGACGCACGGTTGCCCGCCGGGCGGCGCTCGGGTAGCTTGAAACCCTAAGGACGGTCCAATGCCGGCACATCGCCATGTCTTCACTTCCGAGTCGGTCACGGAAGGCCATCCCGACAAGATCGCCGACCAGATCTCCGACGCGATCCTCGACGCCATCCTCGCCAAGGATGCCGCCGCCCGCGTAGCGTGCGAGACCCTCGTGACCACCGGCATGGCCGTCGTGGCCGGCGAGATCACGACCTCCACCTACGTCCACATCCCCGACATCGTGCGCGGGACGATCACGTCCATCGGCTACACAGACGCCAACTTCGGCTTCGATGCCCAGACCTGCGCGATCCTCACCACCATCGACCGCCAATCGACCGACATCGCGATGGGTGTGGATCGGGGCGGGGCGGGCGACCAGGGGATGATGTTCGGGTACGCGACGGACGAGACGCCGTCGCTCATGCCCCTGCCGATCGTGCTGGCGCACCGCCTCGCCGAGCGGCTCGCCGCCGTGCGGAAGGCCGGCGACCTGGCCTGGCTCCGCCCCGACGGCAAGACCCAGGTCAGCGTCGTGTACGAGGGCGCGAAGCCGGTCGGGATCAGCAAGCTCGTCGTATCCACCCAGCACTCCGACATGGTCGACAACGTCGAGCTGCGCGCCGGCGTGATCGAGCACGTCGTGCGGCCGGTGGTGCACGAAGCCGGCTTCGAGGTGGGGGACGGCGACATCCTCGTCAACCCGACCGGCCGGTTCGTGGTCGGCGGCCCGCAGGGCGACGCGGGGCTGACGGGCCGCAAAATCATCGTGGACAGCTACGGCGGCATGGCGCGGCACGGCGGGGGCGCGTTCAGCGGCAAGGATCCGTCCAAGGTCGACCGCTCCGCCACCTACGCCATGCGTTGGGTGGCCAAGAACATCGTGGCCGCCGGGCTGGCGCAGCGCTGCGAGGCGCAGGTGGCCTACGCCATCGGTGTGGCCGAGCCCGTCTCCATCATGATCGAGACGTTCGGGACCGGCACCGTGCCCCAGGAGGCCCTCGAGGATGCCGTGCGGCAGGTGTTCGACCTCACGCCGGCCGGCATCATCCAGGCATTGAACTTGCGGAACCCCATCTACCGTCCAACGGCGGCCTACGGCCACTTCGGCCGGGCGCCCGAACGTCGCCGGGTGGGAGACCGCGACGTCGAGCTGTTCACGTGGGAGCACGCCGACCGTGTCGAAGAGCTCCAGGTCGCGGCCGAACGGGCGTCCCGGTCCCCCAGGAAAGCCAAGGTCTAGCCGCGCATGACGACGACGGCCCGCCGCCCGCCCGCCGCCCACGACATCAAGGACCTCCAGCTCGCCGATGAAGGGCGCCGCCGCACCGAATGGGCGCAGCGCTCGATGCCGGTGCTGCGGCAGATCCGCGAGCGCTTCGCGCGCGAACAGCCGCTGGCCGGCAAGCGGCTGTCCGCGTGCCTGCACGTCACGACCGAGACGGCCAACCTCGTCGTGACGCTGCAGGCGGGCGGCGCCGACGTGGCGCTGTGCGGCTCCAACCCGCTCTCGACGCAGGACGACGTCGCCGCCCATCTGGTCCGCGACCACGGCATCAAGGTCTTCGCCATCAAGGGCGAGGACCACACGACCTACTACGATCACATCCGCGCGGCGCTCGCGCACCGGCCCGAGATCACCATGGACGACGGCGCCGACCTCGTGGGCGCGCTGCACATGGTCGCCCTGAACCGGCTCGACGATCTCGCGCCGCCGGTGCGGACCTGGGTCGAGACGTTGTCCGCCGCGGAGCGCAAGGCGCTCGTCGCCGGCGTCGCGGGATCCACGGAGGAAACCACCACCGGGGTGATCCGTCTCAAGGCGATGGCGAAGGACGGTGTGCTGCAATTCCCCGTCATCGCCGTGAACGACTCCGACACGAAGCACCTGTTCGACAACCGGTACGGGACGGGGCAGTCCACGCTCGACGGTATCCTGCGCGCGACGAACCTGCTGATCGCCGGGAGCACGGTGGTGGTCGCGGGGTATGGGTGGTGCGGGCGCGGGTTTGCGCTGCGGGTGCGTGGCGCCGGCGCCAACGTGCTGGTGACCGAGATCGATCCGCTCAAGGCGCTCGAGGCCCAGATGGACGGCTATCGGGTGGTCCCGATGGCCGAAGCGGCGCGGGTGGGCGATCTGTTCGTGACGCTCACGGGCAACGTCGAGGTGATCCGGGTGGAGCACATGCGGGCGATGAAGGACGGCGCGGTGCTCGCGAACTCGGGGCACTTCAACGTGGAGATCGATCTCGAGGGGCTCAAGCGGGTCGCGCAGGGGCCGGTCCGCGTGCGGGAGTTCGTGGACGAGTGGCAGCTCGACGGCAAGCGCCTGTTTGTGCTGGCCGACGGGCGCCTGATCAACCTGGCGGCGGCCGAAGGCCACCCGGCGAGCGTGATGGACATGTCGTTCGCGAACCAGGCGCTCGCCGCCGAGCACGTGGTGCGTGAGGCCAAGCGTCTCACCAAGGACGTGCACCGGATCCCGGCCGAGCTGGACCGGGAGATCGCGCGGCTGAAGCTGCAGGCGATGGGGACGGCGATCGACACACTGACGGCGGCGCAGCGCAAATACCTGGCGTCGTGGGACCTCGGCACCTAGGCGCCGCGTGATCGAGGTGCGCGTCGCCCATCTGGGGCTCGATCGCACGACCAACACCCCGGTCGTGATCCTGCAAGAGCGGGAAGGGGAGCGCGTTCTCCCGATCTGGATCGGGCCCGCCGAGGCGAGCGCGATCGCCATGGAGCTCGCGGGCGTGAAGTTCTCGCGCCCGCTGACGCACGACCTCCTCAAACAGATCGTCGTCGGGCTGGGTGCGGAGCTGCGCAAGGTCATCATCACGCAGGTCAAGGACAACACCTACTTCGCCGAGCTGCACATCTACCGCGGCGATACGGTCATCCAGGTGGACGCCCGGCCCTCCGACTCGATCGCCCTGGCCCTGCGTCTCAAGGCCCCCATGTTCACCAACGAGAACCTGCTCGAGCTGACCTCGGTCGAGACCGGAGAGGGGGGTGTCACACCGGGGACCGGGACCGCACCGCTCGACGCCGACTCCCTCAAGTCCTACCTCCAGAATCTCGATCCTGAAGACTTCGGAAAGTTTACGCCGTAGCCTCCTGATCGCGTCGCTCGGCGCCACCCTCGCCGCGCCCCCCACGCTCGCGTCGCAGGCGGTGATCGTGCGCGGGCGGGTGTTGCTCGGCGGCCGCGACACGGTGCCGCTCGCCGGCGCCTGGGCGGTGCTGCACAGCGTCCGCCGGGACTCGGGCGGCCCCCTGGATTCGGCCCGAACCGATCGCGGCGGGCGCTACCGCATCCGCGTCGCCCGCGTGGACACCGGCGCCGTCCACGTCGTGAGCGCCTGGTACGACAGCCTCGCCTACTTCTCGCTGCCGCTCAACGTCGTGGGGCGCCCCGCGGTCGACGTCGAGGACCTCGTCGTCTATCGCACGACCAAGCGCCTGCCGCCGATCCGGCTGGCGCGGCGCCTCCTCACGATCGCCCGGCCCGGATCCGACGGCACCCGCGACGTGCTCGAGATCCTCGAGCTCGAGAACGCCGGCGTCACCACCCGGATCACCGACGACACGCTCGTCCCCACCTGGGCCGGCGCGATCCCGGATGCCGCCATCCAGTTCCAGGGGGGGCAGGGCGACATCTCGCCCGAAGCGATGGAGCGCCGCGGCGATACGGTCGTCGTGCTGGGGCCGATCCCGCCGGGCCGTCCCAAGCAGTTGAGCTACTCCTACGTGCTGCCCGCGGGAACCAACGCGCTCGCCCTGCCGATCGATCAGTGGACCAAGGAGTTGAACCTGCTGATCGAGGACACGGCGGCGGTCGTCACCGCCCCCGCCCCCGGCGTTCAGGCGATCGGCGTGCAAGACATCGAGCAGCGTCGCTTCGCGGCGTACCGCGCGGGACCGCTTGCCGGCGGCGCGGTCGTGACGATCGCCCTCCCGCAGGCGGCGTTCCGGCCCCAGATGCTCCTCCCCTACGTCATCGGCGTCCTCGCGGCAGCGATGGTCGCCGCGCTCGTGTGGGCGCTGAGAAGAAAACCCGCACTTGCGGACCGAATCTCGCCATCCTAGACTAGTCGCAAGTTTGCGAACGGGGATTCACGGAAGCCGGTGCGAGTCCGGCGCGGCCCCGCCACTGTAACGGGCTAGTCGTAGCGGCTCATCGCCACTGGGGTAGTCACCCGGGAAGGCGAGCCGCCCGCCCGAAGCCAGGAGACCTCTCCGTTCGCGCCACCTGCAATTCCCTCGCGGGAGGGATGGTGGCGCTTGCGCACTTCAGGCGCAGACGCTCGCCCATCTCTGCTTTGCGGGGATGGGCATTTTCGTCATGCGCCGCTGGCTCATCGCGCTCTTCGTGCTCGCTGCGTGCCGGCCGTCCGGTCGTCCGCCCGTCGGGCCGTCTGTCCAGGATGACGCCGGCCGCACCGTCACGCTCGCCGCTCCGGCTCGTCGCATCGTCTCGCTGCTCCCGTCCTTCACCGAGCTCGTCTTCGCCATGGGGGCGGGAGACCGCCTCGTGGGCCGCACGGCGTGGTGCGATTACCCGCCGGCCGCGCTGGCCGTGCCGAGCGTGGGCGACGGCATGCCGCCCAACGTCGAGGCGGTGGCGGCGCGGCGGCCCGACCTAGTGCTCCTGTACCACTCCGGGACAAACTTGACCGCCGGCCAGCAGCTCGCGGGTCTCGGCGTGCCGGTGGCCTTGCTGCATCTGGACCGGCTCGAAGACCTGGGACCCGCAGCCCGCCGGATCGGCCGCCTGACCGGTCGGGTCGCGCAGGCCGAGTCGCTGGCGGCCGCGATGGACAGCCTGGCCGCTGCCAAGCCCCTAGCCCCTAACCCCCAGTCCCTGGTTTTCGTCGTGTGGGACAACCCGCCCATTGTCATTGGGCACGGCAGCTATCTCGACCGGTTGGCGGCGCTCGCCGGCGCCCGCAACGTGTTCGCCGACGTGGCGGCGCCGTCGGCGCAGGTGTCGCTCGAGACCATCGCGGCGCGGGATCCCGACTGGATCGCGGTGCTGTCCGACTCCTCGGGTCCGCCGGCGTTCGCCGCGCGGCGGGAATGGAGGGCCGTGCGGGCGGTGCGTGAGGGCCGTTTCCTTAACCTTCCAGGGTCGCTCTTCGGGAGGCCGGGCCCGCGGTCGAGCCAAGCCGTCGCGGAGCTGCGCGCCCGTCTCGAGGCGGCGCCATGAGGTGGGTGGCGCTCGGCGTCGCAGCGGCGCTCGCCTTCGTGGCGAGCGTGGTGCTGGGCCCTGCCGCGGTCCCGCTCGGCGACCTCGCCCGCTCGGACATCGTCTGGAGCCTGCGGGCCCCGCGCACCGTCCTCGCCTTCCTCGTCGGCGGATCGCTCGGCGTCGCCGGGGCCGGCCTGCAAGCCCTGGTCCGCAACCCGCTGGCGGATCCCTTCCTGCTCGGCCTCTCGGGTGGCGCGGGTCTCGGGGCGGTCGTGGCCATCGCCACCCATCTCTCCGGCCCCTGGGCGCTGCCGCTCGCGGCCTTCGCCGGCGCGCTCGGCGCGCTGGCCCTCGTGTACCGCCTGGGGCTCGTAGGCTGCGCGGCGCTCGATCCGCGCATTCTGCTGCTCGGCGGGGTCGCCGTCGGCGCGTTTGCCGCGGCCGTCACGACGGCCATCGTGGCGCTCGCCGACGCGGCCGAGCTGCGCAACGCCTTCCTCTGGCTCTGGGGAGGCCTCTCCGCGGCGTCGTGGGACAGCGTGTTGGTGCTGACGCTCTATGCCCCCCTGCCGCTGGCCGTGCTCTTCGCCGCCGCGCGCCCGCTCGACCTGCTGGCGCTGGGCGAGGAGCCGGCGCGCTACCTGGGCGCGGATGTGGAGCGCGTGAAGCGCCGGGTCTACCTCGCCGCTTCCTTGCTCACGGCGGCGGCCGTCGCGGTGTCGGGGGTGATCGGATTCGTCGGGCTCGTGGTTCCGCACATCGTCCGGCTCGCGTGGGGCCACCGGCACCGCGCGCTGCTCCCCGCGGCGTTCATCGGCGGCGGCGCGCTGCTCGTGTTCGCCGATACCGTGGCGCGCACGGTGGTCGCGCCACGGGAGCTGCCCGTCGGCGTCGTGACCGCGCTCGTCGGCGTCCCGATCTTCGCGCTGCTGCTCCGCCGATGGACGGTCGCGTGAGCGCCCCGATTCTCCGTTTGAGCGACGTCAGATACCGGTACCCGGCCGCTTCCCGGGACGCGGTCGCGGGAGTGTCGCTCACCGTTCGACCGGGCGAATTCCATGCGATCCTCGGGCCCAACGGCAGCGGCAAGACGACGCTGGTGCGGCTCGCGCTCGGTGCGCTCGTGCCGGCGGCGGGATCGGTGGAAGTGCTCGAGCGGCCGGCGCACCGCTGGCGCTCCCGCGAGCTCGCGCGCGTCGTGGGTGTGGTGCCCCAACGCGAGGACAATCTCTTTCCCCAACGCGTGCGCGAGGCCGTGCTGCTCGGTCGCTACGCGCATCTCTCGCTGTGGGGCGCCGAACGGCCGGAGGACCACGCCGCGGTGGAGCGGGCGCTCACGGCGTGCGACGCGGGTCCGCTCGCGGACCGCTGGCTCTGGACGCTGTCCGGCGGCGAGTACCAGCGCGTCCGGGTGGCGCGCGCCCTGGCACAGGAGCCCCGCCTCCTTGTGCTCGACGAGCCGGGCGTTTCCCTCGACCTGCGCCACGAGATGGAGCTGTTCGAGCTGGTGCGGGGCCTCGTGGACCACTCGGGGCTCGGCGTCGTGCTGATCACGCACCACGTGAACCTGGCGGCGCGCTACGCCGACGCGGTGCTGGTCCTCGCCGAGGGCCGATCGGCCGCGGCCGGGGCCCCCGCCGATGTGCTGACGCGGGAGACGGTAGAGCGCGTCTTCTCGTGGCCGGTAGCGATCCAGGTCTTGGACGGTCGTCCCCAGATGGTCCCCCTCCGCCAACCGAAGGAGCCCGCATGAACGCCGCGTTGCTTGCTCTCGCCTTGATGGTTCAGGACACGGTCGTCCTGCAGCCGGTCGTCGTCACCGCCACGCGATTCGCCGTGCCTGTGGACATGGCGACATCGGCCGTCACGGTCATCAGCGGCGCGGACCTGCGCGCGCAGGGCATCCGCAGTGTGGCCGACGCGCTGCGCCTCGTACCGGGCGTCGCGGTGATGCAGACCAGCTCCTTCGGCAGTCAAACGTCGCTCTTCGTGCGCGGGGGGGAGAGCGACTACGTCAAGGTGCTCGTGGACGGCGTTCCGCAGAACCAGCCGGGCGGCTGGTTCGACTTCGCGAATCTCACGACAGACGCCGTGGACCGCGTCGAGATCGTGCGCGGCCCTGTGAGCGTGCTGTACGGCTCGGACGCCGTGACCGGCGTCATCCAGATCTTCACGCGGACGGGGCAGGGCGCGCCACGGGGGCGAATCGGGTTCGCGCGCGGGACGTATGGGTCGGAGTGGGGCACGGCGGACCTGAGCGGCGGGACCCGCGGCGTCTCGTACGGCCTCGCCCTCTCTCGGTTCACCACGGACGGCATCTACGCGTTCAACAGCCGGTACCGTAACGGCACTGCAAGCGTGGGCGTGCGGCTCACGCCCGACGCGCGCACCGACGCGAACCTCTCCGCCCGCTACTCGGACGGCGTGTTCCATTTTCCCACCGGCGGCGGTGGTGAGCTGGTCGACTCGAACCAGTTCACCGCGGAGCGGGGGCCGTCGCTCGCGCTCGACGCAGGGCGGCGGCTGTCGTCCCGCGTGTCGCTGCGCATGAACCTCGGCTGGCACCAGGATCAGAGCCGCTATATCGACGACCCTGACGGGCCCACCGACCCGGGCCCCCCCTACCACAGCAAAGACGTGGTGCGCCGGTTCGTCGGCGGAGCGCGGGTCGAGCTGCGCGCGACGCCCGATGCGCTCGTGACCCTGGGGACGGACTATGAGCGGCAAAGCCAGAGCGGGAGCACGCTCGACACGACGCGTCACAACACGGCGGCGTACGCCCAGCTTCTAGCCGGCGCCGACCGGCCGTTCTCCGGGATCGTCGGCGTGCGGGTGGACCACAACCAGCAGTTCGGCGCCCATGCGACGGGGCGAGCCGGGGTCGTCTGGCGGATCGCGGCGCACACGCACGCGCGGGCTACGGCGGGCACCGGGTTCAAGGAACCCACGTTCTATGAGAACTTCGCCGCCGGCTTTGCGAGGGGGAATCCGGAGTTGAAGCCCGAGAGGTCGACGAGCTGGGAAGTCGGCGTGGCACAGGTCCTCGCGGGCGACCAAGTCACGATGAGGGCCACGTACTTCCACCAGCGGTTCAACGACTTGATCCAGTATAGTGCCGCGCCCGTCGGTCCGGACTCGGTGAATTACGTCAACGTCGCGGATGCGGCCGCGCGGGGCGTGGAGCTCGGCGTCCAGGCCCTGCTCGGCACCGCCCTGTCGCTCGACGCGAGCTATACCTATCTCGATTCGCGCGACCTGGCGACGCACGAGCGCCTGCAGCGGCGACCGACGCACACCGGCAGCCTGCGGCTCGGCTCGACCTTCTGGACGCGCGGCAGCGCATCGCTGGCCGTCGTGTTCACCGGGGACCGCGACGACCTGGACTATTCGACGTTTCCGTCCCCGCGCGTCACCCTGCCGCCGCACGCCCGGGTGGACCTCGCGGGGACGTACGCGCTGATCCGCGGCCACGGCGTCACGCCGGGCCTCGGGCTCAGAGCCCGGATCGAGAATCTGCTGGACGCCCGCTACGAGGATATCAAGAACTTCCCCACACCGCGGCGCACCCTCTCGCTCGGTGCGGAGTTGCGCGCCGGCCCGTGAGCGGCGAGCGCGGCTCCGCCCGCATCGTCTCGCTGCTGCCCAGCGCGACCGAGATCGTGTGCGCGCTCGGCCTGGGCGACCGGCTCGTGGGCGTGTCCCACAGCTGCGACCATCCTCCTCACGTCACGCACCTGCCGCGCCTCTCGCGCCCGCGTGCCGCGCTCGATGGATTGTCCGGCGCCGAGATCGATGCCGCGGTCCGCCGCGTGCTGCGGGAGCATGGGAGTGTGTACGAGGTCGACGTGAGCCGAGTCGCCGCGCTCGAGCCCGACCTCGTGCTGACGCAAGGGATCTGCGACGTGTGCGCGGTGCCCGAGCACCAGGCGGTGGCGGCGCTGGCCGCGCTCCCTTCACCTCCGACCGTGCTGACGCTCGACGCCCATGACGTCGCCGCGATCCTCGCGGGGATCCGCGACGTAGGGCGCGCGACGGGCGCCGGGCGGCGGGCCGACGCCTGCGTCGGGGAGATCGAGCATCGGATCCTGGCCGTTCGCACGCGCGTCGCGGGCCGGCCCCGGCCGCGGGTGCTCGCCCTCGAGTGGCTCGAGCCCCCGTACGTCCCGGGGCACTGGGTGCCGGAGCTCATCGCGCTCGCAGGCGGGGACCTCGTCGCGGGCGTGGCGCGTCGGCCCTCGTACCAGGTCGGCTGGGACGAGCTGCGCGGCACCGATCCCGACGTGCTGCTCCTGATGCCCTGCGGGTTCACGCTCGAGGAGACACGCCGGGAGGCGGAGCGTTACCGCGGTGTCCTCCGGGACCTGGCGGGGCGGGCGATCGCCGGCGGCCGCGCGCACGTGCTCGAGGCCTCGGCATACTTCAGTCGCTCGGGCCCGCGCGTCGTGGATGGGCTCGAGATCCTGGCTGCGCTCACCCACCCCGACCTGTTTCCCGAGGTTTCGCTGGCGCAGCGGGCCGCCCGCTGGCAGTAGGTCTCACGCAGTATATTTCGGGCGAACCCGTCGAGTGATGGTGCCGTGCGTTTCAGACCCCACCTGGCATTCACGACCGCTTGCGTCGCGCTCGCCGCGCTGGCCTGCAGCGACGCGCTGGAGCAGGACACGGCCGCCGGCCTCCTCGTCGCGGTCGTCAACTCGCGGTCAAACACGCTGTCGCTCGTGGACGCCACCCGGTTGACCGCCCGCGCTCCGCTGGACCTCACGCCGTCCTCGAGCACGGCCAGGAGCATCGACGCGCGGGGCGACGTCATCCTGGTTCCGATGGGCGACGCCGACGCCGTCCGCGTGGTGTGGATCGGCCTCGCCCCGCCCAGCGCTCCCTCGGTCATCCTGCTGCCGAGCGGCTCCGGCGCGACCGGCGTGGCGATCGTGAACGACTCCCTCGCGTGGGTCGCGAATCCCGACCTGAACAGCGCCACGCGCATCAACTACCGCACCGGAGACACGCTGGCGCAGCGGCCCGTCGGCCTCGCCCCCCGTGCGGTCGTGGCGGTGAACGACTTCGTGTTCGTCGTCAACAGCAACGCCCCGGCCGGGGCCCCCCCCGCCGGGCCCAGTTGGCTGAGCCGCTTCCCCTGCTGCGACGCAGGGCCGACCGACTCCATCCCCCTGACCGGCACCAACGCCCGCTTTGCGACGCTCGGCACCGACGGGCTCCTGTACGTGGTGCTGGCGGGGACGCCGGGCGCCGGAGACGGGAAGCTCGCCATCGTCGATCCCGTCGCGCGTCGCGAGCTCGCCGTCCTGGACGGCCTCGGCGAGTCGCCGGGCCCCGCCGTGTACCATCCGTCGGGCAGGCTCCTCGTCGCGTCCGCCACGCAGGGGATCCTCGAGATCAACACCCTGACCCGCTCGATCACACGTGGGCCCGGAGACGGGATCAAGCCCGGAGGCGACGGGGTCGCCGCGCTCGCCCTCGATCCGCGGGGGCGCGTGTACGCCGCGGCGCCGGGCTCCTGTGCCGCTCCAGGGACCCTCCACGTCCTGTCCGCACCGCCGGCCTACGGGGCGATCGAAACCGTCGGTCTTGGCGTCTGTCCCGCTGCCGCCGTGCTCGCGGCAGTCCCGGTCGTCGAGTAGGCGGATTACCTTTCGGCATGTCCCCTCTCCGCATTGCCGTGGCGCTGTGGACGCTTGCCGGGACGGCCTTCGCCCAGGCGCCCCGCATCACGCCGGCCGGCGACCCGTCGGTCCAGAACGACACGATCTACCGCCTGGCCGTGAACGCGGCGGATTACCCTGATGACGACTACATCTACTTGCTGGACGACGGGGTGGTCCGGTTCGAGGCCGACGGTCGCGGCAGCCGCACCTACCGCCAGATCGTCCAGATTCTCACGCAGGACGGCGCGGAAGCGTGGGGGGAACAGAGCTTCTCCTATTCGAGCGGGTCGGAGCGGCTGACCGTCAACTGGATCCGCGTGGTGAAGCCCAACGGCGAGGTCGTCAGCGCGCAGCCCGCACACGAGCAGGAATCGCTCGCGCCGGTCGCCTTCGACGCCCCCGTGTACTCCGACCAGAAGGTGCGGCGCGTCACGCTCAGCGGCGTGGCGCCGGGCACGCTCGTGGACTGGAGTTATACCGTCGAGCGGATCAAGCCCCTGGTGCCGGGCGACTACTACACCGGCTGGCGGGTCACGACGGGCCGCTTGACGCGCCGCTCCCGGCTGATCGTGGACGTGCCGGCGTCGGTGACGCCGCGGATCAAGGAAGAGAACGTCCGCTTCCCGCGCCGCACCGTGGAGGCAAAGGGCCGGCGCGTGTACACCTGGGCCACGGCCGACGTCCGCAAGATCCAGTCGGAGCCCTTCGCCGCCAGCCCCAACACACTGTACGTGAGCATCGATCTCTCCGCGCCGATCACCTGGCCGCAGGTCGCGCGCTGGTACGCCGACCTGTCGCGCGACCGGTACCGGCTCAGTCCCGAGCTCGGGACGAAGCTCGCCGAGCTCGTGCGGGGTGCGCGCACGCTGGACGACTCGCTGCGAGCGGTGCACCGCTGGGTCGCGCAGGACTTCCGCTACGTGTCGCTGTCCCTGGGGATCGGCGGGTACCTGCCGCGGCTGCCGGGGCAGGTGCTGGAGACGCGGTACGGCGACTGCAAGGACAAGGCGACGCTCTTCATCGCCCTCGCCCGCCGAATGGGACTGCAGGCGTATCCGGTGCTGCTCAGCTCGAGCGGCGGCGCCGACAGCACCCTGCCCACCGTCGAGCAGTTCGACCACATGATCGCGGCGGTGGACCGGCCGGCGGGTGGCCGCCTCTACCTCGACCTCACCTCCGAGCTCACCCCGTACGGTGAGCTCCCCCCCGCGGAGCAAGGATCGTTCGCCCTGGTGGTGCATGACGACGGGCGGGAAGAGGAAGTGGTGCTACCCGAAGTGCCCGCGGCGGCGAACCGGTCGGAGGTACGCTTCATCGGGGCGTTGAGCCCCGACGGGCGGTTCACGGGCCGGTACACCGAGACCAAGCTCGGCGCTGCGCAGTACCGTTTGCGGCAGGCGTACGCGCGGCCCTTTACCCAAGAGGAGTTGGGGCGGGTCACACAGGCGCTCGCCGACGGGTTGTTCCCCGGAGGCAAGGGCGACAGCCTGCGGGTGTTCGACGGGCGCGATCTCACCGCGACGCCCAGCGTCGCCGTGACCGTCCGCGACGCACCCGCCGTCTCCAGCACGGGCGGCGCGCACATTCTCACGCTGCCGAGCTCGCTGCCGAACTTCGTCTCGCTCGGCCTCGCGGCGCAGCTCGAGCAGCGCAAGCCGCGCCGCTTCCCGATCGACGTGGGCGACGTGATCGGGCCGCTCGAGACGATGGCGGAGCTGCGCGTGACCTTGCCGGAAGGGTGGCGCGCCCACCTGCCGCCGGGTGTGGCGGAGGCGAGCGCCTTTGGCAGCTATAGCGCCGAGTACGTCCAGGAGGGACGTGAGCTGCGCATCACGCGTCGCATGGCGGGGCGCAAGGGCATCGAGCCGCCCGACCGCGTGGACGCCCTGATCGCCTGGCTGCGCGCCATCTCGAAGGACGACGTGAAGTACATCGTCCTCGAGTCGGGGAAATGAGACGGGCGGCCGCAGCGGCGGCCCTCGTCGTGGCGGCGGCAGTGGGATCGCAGCACCCTCGGTGGGCGGCCTTCCAGGGGATCGGACTCGGAGGGCCGGTGGACGACGTCCTGGCGCACGGCGGGGATTGTCGTCCCCCCGACGGCGCCGGGGAGCTCGGCCCCGGCATCTCGACGTACGTCTTCGCCCAATCGGCGTTCCAATACGCGTTGCCGCACCAGCACCAGCCGCGCGACAGCGCGGCGATCCGCCGGGCCCTGGGATTGGGCACGATCTGTCGCGTGGCCCTGCTCGAGGACCGGGCGTGGGCCTTGGCCGCCGCCATCGATCGTCGCATCGTGGGGATCGTGGTGTACTTCACCGCCAGGTCCGGCGAGCGGGCGCCCGCCGACTCCGTGCGACGGATCGTGTACGACGAGTGGGGTCGCCCCACACACCACGCGCCCACCCTGGACACGTGGAGCGGTCCCCGCTACCGATCGTACCTGCTCGTGCCGATGGTGCCGCGGGACGCGCCCGAATGGGCGGGGACCGTGCAGCTGGTGGTGCTGGACATCACCGCGTGCACGGCGTTCGATCGCCGCGCGCATCGCGCGGGCGTGCCGGGCGAGGCCGGTGAATGCTAGTCTCGACTCCCGCGGTCGTCCTGCAGACGTACCGCTACAGCGAGACCTCGAAGATCGTCCGGTTGGCCACGCGGGACCTCGGAGTCCAGAGCGCGATCGCCAAGGGCGTGCTGCGGCCCAAGAGCCCCTTCGGCGGCGCGCTCGAGACCCTGAGCGAAGGCGTCGCCCAGCTGTATCACAAGGAGACCCGCGAGCTGCAAACCCTCGCGGCGTTCGACGTGATCGAGCTGCGGCGCGGCCTGGCGGGCGACCTGGGGCGCTTCGCGGGCGCCGCGGCGCTCGCCGAGGTGATGCTCAAGATGGCGCCCGCCGCGCCGCTCGCCGCCGCCTACGACGCGCTCACGCGCGCGCTCGACGCCCTCGCTGCCGCGCCGCCCGCCGGGGCCGACGCCGTCGCCGCCCGGTGGCTCTGGCTGCTCGTCGGCGTGCTCGGCTTCGCGCCGCAGCTCGACGCCTGCGTGCGGGACGGGACGCCCGTCGCCGGCAACGGGCCGGTGGCGTTCAGCGTCGCCGACGGCGGCGTCCTGTGCACGCGGTGCGCCGGCCCGCAGCCGCCCACGCGCCTCCCCCCACAGGCCTACCGCGATCTCCTGACCCTCAACGACGCCGGGGCCGAGGTGCCGGTGCTGGACGCGGCCCACGCCGCCGCGCACCGCCGCCTCGTCGCCCGGTTCGTTCGCCATCACGTCGACGACTCGGGCGCCGTCCGAGCCCTGGACTTCTGGGAGCACCGCGCGTGGGTCAAGCCTCCTCCCCCCCCCAGCGCTTCGTAGTCGGCACCGCCGGCCATATCGACCACGGCAAGACCGCCCTGGTCAAGGCGCTCACCGGCGTCGACACCGACCGCTGGGAAGAAGAGAAGCGCCGTGGCATCACCATCGATCTGGGGTTCGCGCCGCTCCCCCTGCCGGGCGACGTGCAGGCGAGCGTCGTCGACGTGCCCGGTCACGAGGGCTTCGTCCGCAACATGCTGGCCGGCGCGACGGGGATCGACGTCGCGCTCCTCGTGATCGCCGCCGACGAGGGTGTGATGCCGCAAACCGAGGAGCACCTCGCCATCGTCGAGCTGCTCGGCGTGCGCCGCGGCGTCCCGGTCGTGACCAAATCCGACCTCGTGGACGCCGAGTGGCTCGACTTCGTTCGCACCGAAGTCGCTCAGCGCCTGGCGTCGAGCCGCGTGCGATGGGAAGCGCCGCTGGCCGTCTCGGCTCTCACGGGCGCCGGCCTGGAGGACCTGCGCGCCGCGCTCGCGGGGCTGGCCGGCGGCCTCCCGCTCCGTCCGGCGGAGGACCTGTTCCGCCTCCCCATCGACCGGGTGTTCAGCGTGGCCGGCGCCGGCACGGTCGTGACCGGATCCACGTGGAGCGGCTCTGTGGCCGTCGGCGACGCCGTCCGGCTGCTCCCGGCCGGCGGCGAGGCGCGCGTGCGGTCGATCGAGGTGCATGGGCAGGCGGCCGATCGGGCCGCGCCCGGACGCCGGACCGCGCTCGCGCTCGTCGGCGTGGAGAAAGCCGGGATCGGGCGAGGAGACGTCGCGGTGACGGGGCCGGGCTGGGCCTCGACCACGAGTCTGGATGTCGCGCTGGAGCTGCTCCCGGCAGCGCGCAAGCCGCTCGTCACCCGGACCAGGGTCCGGGTCCACGTTGGAACGGCCGAAGTGCTGGGACGGGTGGCGCAGGTACGGTCCATCGGGCCCGGCGAGGTCGGCCTTGCGCGGCTGCTCCTCGAGCGCCCGCTGGTGGCGCGGGGAGGTGACCGATTCGTCGTGCGCAGCTTTTCTCCCGTCACCACGATCGGCGGCGGAGTGGTGCTCGACCCATTCCCGCCCAGGCGGCCACGGGTCTCGGAGCGGGGATTGGCAGCCGGCGGAAGCCCGGCGGACCGGCTCGGCCGCTTCGTCGAAGAAGGCGAGCTCAACGGTGTACGGACCGGCGACCTCTCGGTCCGGCTCGGCATCCTCCCAGGGGACGTGAGCGGCGTGATCGAGGACGTCGGCAAAGCCGCATTGCGTGCAGGCGACGTGCTGGTAGCGCGCCGCGCATTGTCAGTCGAAGTGGAACGGCTCGGAGGGCTTGTGGCAAATCATCACGAGACGCACCCACTCGACCCCGGTCTGTCGCTCCAAGCACTGCGGGCGGCCGTAGCAGCCCCGGACGCCGTGATCGACCTCCTGCTGGAGCACGGCGTCAAGAAGCAGGCGTTCGAGCTGGCGGGCTCCGTGGTGCGTCGGCCCGGGTGGAAGGCGGCGCTCGATTCCCGGGCGGGTGACGTCGGTGGGCGGCTCCTCCGGCGTGTGGCCGAGGCGCGATGGGCGCTCCCCACCGTGGCGGAACTGCAACGGGAGTTTGCCGCACTCCCCGTTCCCGCCTTGCTGGCACACCTCGCCCGGGAGGGGGGCATAGAACAGGTCGACCAGGAGCGTTACGCAGCGAAACCGGCGTTGGAGGATTTCCGGAGGGCGCTCGAAGGCGCACTCC
Organism: Gemmatimonadales bacterium; assembly: GCA_036004525.1. Taxonomy (GTDB): domain Bacteria; phylum Gemmatimonadota; class Gemmatimonadetes; order Gemmatimonadales; family GWC2-71-9; genus 20CM-2-65-7. The sequence continues at coordinate 101,497 of DASYRJ010000069.1, forward strand.
GGGAGCTGGGACAGGCGACGCCCGCGCAGTTGCGGGACCGCTTCGGGTTAACACGCAAGTACCTGATTCCGCTGCTTGAATGGGCGGATCGCCGGGGCATCACGCGGCGTCAAGGCGACGCCCGGGTACTGGCGCGCTTGACAGGGGCGCCGGACGGTTCCTAGGTTCAATGCGAGTAGCCGTCCAGTGCGCCCTAACAGCAACTCAAGGAGAGCGGTCTAACGCATCTTTACGTTCGCCGAGGAGTGGTGATGACGCGGTATGCCTGGGCAGTGCTGGGGCTCGGGCTTTTGGCGGCGGGGGCGCGTGAAGTCCGGGGGCAGGCATCGGCCACGCCCGCGCTGGTAGAGCTCAAGCAGAACTACCCGAACCCGTTCAACCCGGCGACCACGATCCCGTTCACGTTGAGCGGCGATCTGTTCGCCAACGGTCACCGGCCGAAGGTCTCGCTCAAGATCTACAACGTGCTGGCGCAGCTCGTCGCCATCCCGATCCTTCAGGGTACCGGCGAGGAGCTCGACAACCTCGAATTGTCCTGCAGTAGTGCGCCCGGGAGTGCGTGCGGCTTCAGCGCCTACTGGGACGGTAGGGTTCTGCACACCGATCAGGAGGCCGCCTCCGGGGTCTATATCTACCAGTTGATCGTGGACGGGCGCCGGTTCACGAAAAAGATGATAGTCATGAAATAAGGCGTAGAACAAAGGCGTTAAACAAAGGCGTTCGAAAGAGGCGTCAAGAGAGGGTGTTACACGCCTTTGTTTGACGCCTTTGTTTGACGCCGTTGTTTGACGATCTTGTCTTGACCTATGATCCGACCCGATCGACTGACCGTCAAAGCCGCCGAGGCTCTCCAGCAGGCAGCGGCGCTCGCGCGCTCAGGCGGCAACCCCGTCGTGAACGACGCGCACCTCTTCCACGCCCTTCTCGAGCAGGACGACGGCATCGTCGTCCCGCTGCTCCAGAAGGCCGGGCTGAACGTCGCCCAGCTCAAGGCGGAGACCGAGCGCGAGATCGACCGGTTCCCGAAGCAGTCGGGTGACGCGGGAGAAGCGACGTTGTCGCGCGAGCTGTCGCGCGTGCTCGATCGCGCGGACGAGGAAGCGAAGGCGCTGGGCGATGCCTATGTCTCGACGGAGCATCTGCTGCTGGCGCTGGCGGACGAGAAGGGAACGACGGCGCGCCAGCTGCTCTCCGCGGCGGGCGTGGACCAGGCCGAGCTGCGTGCGGCGCTGGAAGGGGTCCGCGGCACGCATCGTGTGACCGATCAGGAGCCGGAGCAGAAGTATCAAGCGCTGCAACGCTTTACGCGCGATCTCACGGAGCTCGCCCGCAAGGGGAAGATTGATCCGGTGATCGGCCGGGACGAGGAGATCCGCCGCGTGATGCAGGTGCTGTCGCGGCGCACGAAGAACAACCCCGTTCTGATCGGCGAGCCGGGCGTCGGGAAGACGGCGATCGCCGAAGGGCTCGCGCAGCGCATCGTGAACGGCGACGTCCCCGACTCCCTCAAGAACAAGCACCTCGTGTCGCTGGACCTGGGCGCCCTGATCGCGGGCACCAAATACCGGGGCGAGTTCGAGGAGCGGCTCAAGGCGGTGCTCAAGGAGATCACGAGCGCCGAAGGGAAGTACATCGTCTTCATCGACGAGCTGCACACGCTGGTGGGGGCGGGCGGGGCGGAGGGGGCGGTGGACGCCTCCAACATGCTGAAGCCCGCGCTGGCGCGCGGCGAGCTGCACGTCGTCGGCGCGACCACGCTCGACGAGTATCGCAAGCACGTCGAGAAGGACGCCGCGCTCGAGCGGCGGTTCCAGCCCGTGTTCGTGGGAGAGCCGTCGGTGGAGGACACGATCGCGATCCTCCGGGGCCTGAAGGAGCGCTACGAGGTGCACCACGGGGTGCGCATCACCGACAACGCGCTCGTCGCGGCCGCCACGCTCTCGCACCGCTACATCGGCGACCGGTTCCTGCCCGACAAGGCGATCGACCTCGTGGACGAGGCGGCGAGCCGGTTGCGGATCGAGATCGATTCGCTCCCCCAGGAGATCGACGAGGTCGAGCGCAAGATCGTCCAGCACGAGATCGAGCTGGCCGCCCTCGCCAAGGAGAAGGACAAGGCGGCCAAGGAGCGTCGCACCCGTGTCGAGCAGGAGCTGAAGGAGCTGCGCGACCGCTCGAACGCCATGAAGATGCAGTGGCAGGCCGAGAAGGAAGTCATCACCGGCCTCCAGGCGAAGAAGGCCGAGCTCGAGCAGCTCCGGATGGAAGCCGAACAGGCGACGCGCCGCGGCGATCTCCAGAAGGCGGCGGAGATCAGCTACGGCCGGATCCCCGCGCTCGAGAAGGACATCGGGGTGCACGAGAAGCGACTTGCCGAGATCCAGGCGAAGAGCAAGTACCTGAAGGAAGAGGTGGACGCCGAGGACATCGCCGAGATCGTCGCGAAATGGACCGGCATTCCGGTGACCAAGATGCTCGAGTCGGAGCGCGAGCGGCTCACGCGCCTCGAGGCGGAGCTGAGCCGGCGCGTGATCGGCCAGCCGGAAGCGCTCGCCGCCGTGTCGAACGCCGTGCGGCGCGCGCGGGCCGGCCTCCAGGACCCGAATCGGCCCACCGGCTCCTTTATCTTCCTCGGTCCCACCGGCGTCGGGAAGACCGAGACGGCGCGGGCGCTCGCCGAGTTCCTGTTCGACGACGAGCGCGCGATGGTGCGGCTCGACATGTCGGAGTACATGGAGAAGCACGCCGTCGCGCGCATGATCGGGGCGCCCCCCGGGTACGTCGGTTACGAGGAGGGCGGTCAGCTCACCGAGGCGGTCCGCCGCCGTCCGTACTCGGTGGTGCTGTTCGACGAGATCGAGAAGGCGCACCCCGACGTGTTCAATGTGCTGCTGCAGATCCTCGACGACGGGCGCCTCACGGACTCGCAAGGGCGCACCGTGGATTTCCGCAACACGGTGCTGATCATGACGTCCAACGTCGGCTCGGCAAACCTCCTCGAGGCGGGGACAATCGGCTGGGAGCAGGCGGAGACCAAGGTGTTGGACCTCTTGCGCCAGACGTTCAAGCCCGAGTTCCTGAACCGCGTGGACGATATCATCATCTTCCGGCCCCTGTCGCACGAGGACATCGCGAAGATCGTCGATATCCAGTTGAAGCGCGTGGAGCGGCTCGTGGCCGACCGAAAGCTCACGCTCGAGCTGACGTCCGCCGCCAAGCAGCTGCTCGTGGCCGAGGGCTACGATCCCGTGTACGGTGCGCGGCCGCTCAAGCGCGCCATCCAGCGGCTGCTGCAGAACCCGCTCGCGTTGGCCGTGCTGGAAGGAAAGTACGCCGAGGGCGACCGTATCCGCGTGGACCGCGCCAAGGACGGCAACTCGCTCAGCTTCGAGCGGGTGCCCGCCGCCGGGGCGAAGGAGGCGGTCCGTGCCTAGGAAGGGGACCGGGGACCGGGGCCGGGGCACCAAGCCGCAGCCTCCAGCCACGCCCGAGCTTGCCGGGATGGCGGCAGCACTGGCACAAGCTCGGCGCGCGGGGAGGGCGAACGAGGTTCCCGTGGGCGCCGTGGTGACGCTCGCCGATGGCCGCGTGGTCGCCGAGGCGCACAACGAGTCGGTGAAGCGGGGCGACCCCACCGCGCACGCCGAGCTGCTCGCGATCCAGCGCGCCTTGAAAGCCCTCGCCGCCGATCGGCTGGACGGCTGCACGCTCTACGTGACGCTCGAGCCGTGCGCGCAATGCGCCGGCGCGATCGTGCTCGCCAAGGTCGGGCGGCTCGTGTTCGGCGCGTACGACGACAAGGCGGGGATGTGCGGCAGCGTTGGGGACCTGGTGCGCCACCCCCGGCTCAATCACCGGCCGGAGGTGGTAGGGGGTGTGGAGGCGGAGCAGGGAGCAGCGTTGCTCGAGGAGTTCTTCAGGGCGAAGCGCTGACAGCTCGAGGTGGTGGAGGTTGGTGGAGGTGGTGGACGTTGTCGAGGCCCATGCGGTGAATTGATCCGGCGCGCGTCCAAACCGTACCGACCGCTCCCGCAGCTGCCTGTAGCTTCGACGTCATGGCACCCCCGTACGAACGCCTTCATGCCTGGCGCGAATGCCACGAACTTGCGCTGGCCGTCTACCGCGCCACCAAGACGTTCCCCGCCGACGAGCGCTATGGTCTGACCTCGCAAACGCGCCGCGCGGCGTTCTCCGCTGCCGTCAACATCGTGGAAGGTTCAGCGCGGCGCAGCACCAAAGAATTCCGGCGGTTCCTCGACATTGCCCTGTCCTCGCTGACCGAGGTGGGGTACGCGCTCCGGTTCTCCAAGGAAGCCGGCCTGCTGCCGGAAGAAGCCTGGGCAACACTGAGCGATCAGCAGAACCGGGCGCGGTTTCTCACTTGGCGGCTGTACCAATCTCTCCGTCCCGAGTGACCTCCGCCAACCTCGACCACCTCCACCAACCTCCACAACCTGCTCTTCAGGGCGAAGCGCTGACCAGCTCCGGCCGCACCGTCAGGATCAGCGTCGTCCGCGCCGGCCCTTCCTGGACGTTGCCCAGGACCGCGGTCTTCCCAAGAGGGACGTTGAGACGCGTTTGGAACGTGCCGGGGAACAGATTGAGACGTACGCTCAATTGCACGGTCGCGCTGTCGCCCCGTCCTGCGATCCGTTCGATCACGGCTTGCAGTCCCGCCTCTCCCCCGAGCATCTGCGCAACCGCCCTCCCTCCCCCCCCGAGCATCTGCGAAACCTCGCTCCCTTCGATCCCGCTCACGACGCCTTCACCCACCAGGCGATAGCCGCGGAAGCGGAACAACTGGCGTAACGTCGCTTCCACGTCCGCGATGGCGGGGTCCACTGCGGTGGCGCCGTCCGCTCGGATCAAGCGGAACGTGAGACGCACGGTCGGCTGCGGGCGATCGTACTCGGCGAGCACCCGCGCGATCTTGTCGAGATTGTCCTTCGTCTCGCGCACCGTGATCGCGGTGCCCGCCACGCTGAACACTCCCTTGCCGCTTGGCCGGTCCGCATACACGTATGGGGAGATGATGTTAGATGCATCACCGGGGCGCAGGTACTTGAGCTCGAACGTTCGCGTGTCGAGATCGGGCCCCGTGCCACAGGCGCCAAGCAGCAGGGCGGTCACGGTCGCAAGCGACGCAGGCGCGTTCATGGCAGGTCCTCCTCAGTAGAACCAGATGATGACGATGTCGGGATTGTCGGTGCCGAATACGGCCACGCTCCGCCCCGGCGGCGCCTCGACGGCGAGGTGGGGCTCGAGCGGCTGCGGCAGCGGGGGCGGGGGCGGGGGCGGGGGGGGCAGCGCATGATCGACCAACGGCCGGCGTCCGAGCAGCAATGCCGCGAGCACGGCCGCGACCGCCACCGGTGCGGCACGCCACGCCCAGTGGCGGCGCGGCGCGCGGGCCCGGCGGATCGCTTCGTCGGCCGCGCGCCGCGGCGCCGCGCCTCTCAACGCCTCTCGCAGCTCACGCTCTGCCGTGAGGATGCGCTGCACCGCCGCGGCGCAATCCGCACATGCTCGCACATGCTCCATCAGCTCCGAGTCGATCGTTCCATCGAACTCGGCCAAGTCAGCCTCGAGGATCATGTGCCGCGCCGTCGCGCAGTTCATCGCCTCCGCTCCTCCGCCAGCCCGGGGTGGCCTGCGAGGATGCGCGACCGGAGCGCTCGACGCGCCCGAAACAGGTGCGCCCGCACCGTGCTTGGATTCATGGCCAGCCGCTCGGCGATCTCCACCAGGGCAACCCCCTCGATCTCTGCGAGATGGAACACCTCGCGCTGCCGCGCGGGCAACGCCTGAAACAAGGCCGTGACGACCTCGGCGATCCGTGACGCGTGGAGCCGGTCCACCGGGTCCTCCGCCGATGCCGCCGCCGGTGCCCGGTCCATCGCGACGTTGCGTAACACCCGGAGGCGGCTCGCCATCTGGCGGCGCCAGCCAAGGGCGGCGTTGCGCGTCACCTGGTACAGCCAGGTCGTGAACCGCGCGCGCCCCGAATAACGATCGAGGTACCGGTAGACCCGGACGAGCACGTCCTGCGCCACATCCTCGGCGTCATCGGGATCGCCGGTTTGCACCAGCGCCCAGCGGTAGACCGTTCCATGGCACCGTCGCAGTAGCTCATCCCGGGCGGCTGCGTCCCCCGCCTGGGCGCGCGGGAGGAGGTCGGCTACGGCCGTTTCGAGCTGACGGGTCTCGCTCAACCGCTCTCCGGTGTGGGGCCGCGCGCAGAGTGAGACGCGCGGTGGGGGTGGAGCGTTTACCGCGCTGTGGGCAGGGTGGCGAAGGTGAGATTACTTGCGGCGCTCGGCCACGCGCTCCTCGAGGTTCGCGATCAGCCTATCGATCTGGGCTTTCAACCGCGTCAGTGCGGGCAAGACCTTCGGCTCGAGCTGGCGCTCGAACTCCTTGGCTTCCCGGACCAAATCCTTCAGCACGTCGGCGGTGCGCTCGCGCAGCTCCTTCCAGGTGGGCACTTCATCACCCTCGGCGGTCGGCGCGTCGTTGTCGGGACGCTTGGCGGGCAGCGTGTTCATGGATTGCAGCCTCCTTACTTGGGGGGATCCTCAGGTGATACGCGGGAGGGGGGCGGGAAGGTTCAGGCCGCGACCTCGCGCAGCGCCTCGATCGCTGCGCCGAGTTGCCGGTCCGTCACGTACGGAGCGGGCCCCAGCCGCAATACGTCCCCTCGGTAGTCCGTCCACACCTCCCGCTCTCTGAGCGCGACTGAGAGCCGCGCCGCCTGCGGCGTCCGCAGGGCCAGAAACCCGCCTGTCCCGGACAGCGCCACGGACCGATCCCGGCTGATCACCTTGAGATCGACACCTAGCGCATCGAAGCCCGAGGCCAGCAGTCCCACCTGGTGCTGGTTCAGGTCGCGCAGTGTCTGCGGGGTGAGTTGTTGCTCCTCGAAGAAGGCGAGGACGTTCGCCGCGCGATAATGACTCGTCGGATCATACGTCGCCCCGGCGAACCGTGCGGATCCCGCGCCGTAACTGACCTTCCCGGGGCGCGCCGGCTCCACCAATTCCGCGAACTCGCTGAACCACCCCGTCACTACCGGTCGTAACGTCGTATCGGCAGGGACGCGCAGAAACGCATTGCCCGGCCCGAGCTGGCAATACTTGTAACCTCCACCAACGATGTACGCACCCTCCAAACCCTCCGCGCGCAGCGCGAACGGCACGACGTTGAGCGCGTGATACGCATCCACCAACAGCTCCGCGCCCACGCGTTGGCATGCGGTCAGCACCGCGCCCAGGTTCGGCACGATGTGAGCGTTGGTGTAGAGTACCGCCGAGACGAGCACGGCAGCCGTACGGACGTCGACGGCGCTCGCCAGGCGCTCCGCCAGGGTGCCCGCAGGCGCCTGCACAACCTTCACCACCTCCACACCCTCCTCCGCCAGCCTATCCAGCTGCCGCCGAATCGTGTGAAACTCGCCGTCGGTCGTGATGAGCTTTGGACGCTTCGCTAAGGGAAGGGCCGACAAGAACCGCACGACCAGCTCATGCGTGTTCGTTGCTAGCGCGATCCGGTCGGGCGAGTCGTCAAGCAGTCGCGCGAACCCACGCCGCACGTGGGCCGCCTGCTCGAATGCCTTCTCCCATACGTCGTCCACGTATTCCGCAGTGTCGAGCCAGGCGCGCTGCTGCCCGTCGAACCCGCAGTCCGGCCACGCCTGATGTGAGTGGCCCGTCAGCAGGATCCGTTCGCTGACGCGGAATCGTGTGTAATGCCGAGCCAGCGCCTCGGGATCGATCACACCTCCACCATCCTCCACCATCCTTCACAA
>DASYRJ010000070.1:0-6158 GCA_036004525.1 Gemmatimonadales bacterium
GCTCGCCGCGACGCTCGAGCCGCCAGCCAGCATGCCGATGATGCCGCCGGTAGGGGTGCCAGCCGTCCGGGTGCCTCGTGGCACGCTCGGCAGGCTCGACGGCGAAGGGATTGGGCGGGCTGACCTGGGCGACCAGTGGGGCCACCGCGAGGCACAGTGCGGCGGCGAGGGCGAGCGCCGGGCGAAGACCGATCATGCATTCCTCCCCGCGGCAGGGCCGCGCGGCTCGAAGTGGAGTAGGGCTGGCTCGAACGGGAGGGAGACGACGAAGTGGTCGGGGCGTTAAGCCGCCCCGGATGGGCCAGCCCTATGCCAGGAAGCTCTCCAGCGCCCGCGCCCGGCTCACGTGCCGGAGCCGGCTCAGCGCCTTTTCCTTGATCTGGCGCACGCGCTCGCGGGTGATGCCGAGCAGGCTGCCGATCTCCTCGAGCGTCATCGGCTCGGGGCCGTCGAGGCCGAAGTAGAGGCGCAGGATCTTGGCCTCGCGCTCCTTCAGGGTCGACAGCACCTCTTCGATGGACTCGGTGAGCGCGTGCTCGAAGGTCTCGGAGTCGGGGCCGGGATTCTGGGTGTCGGGCAGGTAGTCGAGGAGCTTGTTGTCTTCGCCGGGAGTGAGCGGCGCGTCGAGGGACAGATGGTTCTGGGAGATGGAGAGAGTCTTCTGCACCTCCTCCATCGAGATGTCCATCCCCTCGGCGATCTCGGACGGCGTGGGCTCGCGGCCCAGCTCCTGGAGCAGGGCGGACGAGCGCTTGCCGATCCGGTGGAGCGTGCCCGCGCGATTGAGCGGCACCCGGACGATGCGGCTCTGCTCGGCAAGCGCCTGCAGGATGGCCTGTCGGATCCACCAGACGGCGTACGAGATGAACTTGATGCCCTTGGTCTCGTCGAACTTGTGGGCGGCGCGGATCAGGCCGAGGTTGCCTTCGTTGATCAGGTCGGAGAGCGACACGCCCTGATTCTGGTACTTCTTGGCGACCGACACGACGAACCGCAGGTTCGAGCGCACCAGCTTGTCGAGGGCCTCCTCATCGCCCACGCGGATGCGCTGGGCGAGGGTCACTTCCTCTTCCCGCGTGATGAGCGGGTATTGGCTGATTTCCCGCAGGTACTGGTCCAGAGATCCCTCGTCGTACGAAGCCCGCTTCGCTGTGTTCAGTTGCATGGGGTAGTCACTCCTCCTCAAAGGACGCTACCACCTCTCGCCGGAACGAGGGCCGCGCCGCTCAGCGAATCAACGCGCCGAGCCGGTCCCAGCGAATATCGGTCAACCAGGGGAGCGGATCCCGCGCCCCACGATCGTAGCTGAAGTAGACGACGAGCGGCCGGCCCTTCACGGCGCCCTCGTCCACGAAGCCCCAGTAACGGGAATCCGCGGAGTTGTCTCGGTTGTCGCCGAGCACGAAATACTTGCCCTGCGGCACGACCAGCGGGCCCCAGGTGTCGCGCGTCGGGTGGTACCGCCGCCGCTCCTCCAGCGTCCGATCCACCAGGAACCCGCGCTGCCAGTTGAATTCGGGCTCGAAGCTGTCGTGCAGCGGGTCGATGCGCTGGATGTACGGCTCGTCCAGCGCCGCCGCATCCACAAACACGCGCCCGCCCCGCATCTCCACGGTGTCCCCCGGGACCCCGATGACACGCTTCACATAATTGAGAGTCGGGTCGCGCGGATACGCGAACACGATGACGTCGCCGCGGCTGGGCGTGTCGAAGCCCGGAAGCCGCGCGCTCGTGCCGGGGATCTGCGCCCCGTACACCGCCTTGTTGACGAACAGGAAGTCGCCGGCGAGTAGCGTGTGCTCCATGCTGCCCGACGGAATCTGAAATGCTTCGATGAGGAAGGTCTTGATGACGAGGAAGAGTACCAATGCCATGCCGAGCGAGCGCATCCAACTGTCGAACCAGCGCGCCAGCCGGGACCGGCGGCGTTCCGGGGGAGGCAGCACCAGCGCGTCAATCGCGCCTTTGCCTGCCCGCGGTGCCCCCAAGTCGTGCATGTAACGTACGTTAGTGAGGCGTCCCGCACGGCGCAACGGTCACCGCCCATCCCCGCGCGGCTCCCCATTGCCGGATCCGGAGTCGGAATTCGGGGGGCGGGTCGGTGTGGCGCACCCGAGCGGCGAGACACGCGACCTCCCCCTCCCGCTCGACGCGCACCCACGTGACCGCCGTCCCCTCGACAGCATCGAGCGCGTCACGCTCGAGGCCCGAGCCCCCCCCGGTGGCGAGCACCACGACGACCGACTCGTAATCCACGCCCCGACGCTAGCGCCGCAGACGTGACGCGCGTCACCATTTCCCCGCGGGACGGATCGAATTGCGGCCGCTCAGTAACGCGGCAGCGACGGATCCACGTCCTCCCGCCACCGCAGCACGCCCCCGGTCAGATTCGCCACCCGTCGGAACCCGGCGTCGGCGAGGTGAGAGGCAGCGGCCCGGCTCCGGGTACCGCCCTTGCAGTAAACCACGATCTCGCGCTCGCGGTCGAGCGTCTCGGCCACCTCTGGCAGGGTCGCGAGGGGCACCAGCCGGGCCCCCGGGATCCGCACGATGTCCCACTCGAACTGCTCGCGCACGTCGATCAGCTCGAGCTTCTCACCTCGGGACAGACGCGCCGTCAGCTCGCGCGGAGTGATTTCGACGAACCCCGCGACGGCGCGCGGCTCCGCTTCTGCGGCGCGCACGCCGCAGAACTGTTCATAGTCGATCAGCGCACGAATCTCGTGCGTGCCGCACGCCGGACACGCCGGATCCTTGCGCACGGCCACCGTGCGGAACCGCATGCCCAACGTGTCCACGAGCAACAACCGCCCGGCGAGCGGCTCCCCCACGCCCAGGATCAGCTTGATTGCTTCGGTCGCCTGGATCGTGCCGACGAGACCGGGGAGCACACCCAACACCCCGCCCTCGGCGCAGCTCGGCACGAGGCCGGGGGGCGGCGGCTCGGGGAAGAGGCAGCGGTAACAGGGCCCGTCCGGCAGCGCGAATACCGACGCCTGCCCCTCGAACCGGAAGATGCTGCCGTACACGTTCGGCTTGCCCAGCAGGACGCACGCGTCGTTCACGAGGTAGCGCGTCGCGAAGTTGTCCGTCCCATCCACGACCAGGTCATAGCCACCCAGGATCTCGAGCGCGTTCTTCGACGTGAGCGCCGTCTCGTAGGTTTCGAGCCGGACGTGCGGGTTCACGTCGCCGATGCGCTCCCGGGCCGACGCGAGCTTGGGGCGGCCCACGTCCTTGGTGCCGTGGAGGATCTGCCGCTGAAGGTTGGTGACGTCGACGTTGTCGAAGTCCACGAGGCCGAGCGTACCGACCCCGGCGGCCGCGAGGTACAGTGCCGCCGGCGACCCGAGCCCGCCCGCGCCGATCAGCAGGACGCGCGCGGCCTTGAGTTTTTGCTGCCCGTCGACCCCGACGTCGGGGAGGATGAGATGGCGACTGTAGCGGAGCAGCTCCTCTTGGGCGAGTGGGGCGAGTGCGGTCATGGATCAGCCTCCCGCGATCGCCGGCACGATGATGATCTCGTCGCCGTCGCGCACGCTCGCGGCGAAGCCGCCCTGCAGCCGGGCGTCGTCGTCGTTCACGTAGAAGGTGACGAAGGGATACGGCTTCCCCGCCTCGTCGCGCAACCTGGGCGCGAGGCCCGGGAAGCGCGACGCCACGTCGGCCACCACGTCGCCCAAGGTGGTTCCCTCCGCTTCGAGGGTGCGGCGGCCGTCGGCGAGCTTCGCGAGGACGGAGGGCAGTTGGAGCGTGACGCTCATGGAGTCTCCTTTACGTCTGGTGAATCGTGTGTAGCGCGTCTACCTTCGCGCCCGCCACGGGCTCGGCGCAGCGCACGAGCTCGGCGGCAACACCCGTCTCCCGCCACGCCGCGAGCAGGGCGGCGCCGACCGCGCCGGCCCGCTCGCGCGGCGCGATGGCGAGGATCGCGGATCCGGCGCCCGACAGCGTCGCCCCGTACGCACCTGCCGCGCGGGCGGCGGCGACCACGGCGTCGTACCCGGGGATCCGCGCGCGCCGGTAGGGCACGTGCAGCACGTCGTCCAAGGCGGCCGCGAGCAGGTCCCCGTCGCCCGTCGCGAGCCCCTGCACCAGGGCGGCCGCGCGGTTGGCGGCCAGCACCGCCTGGGCGTGCGGCAGCGTCGTCGGGAGAGCCGCCCGCGCCGCCTTGGTGTCGGAGGGAAACGGCGGCACGGCGACCAGGAACACGAGCGCCGGCGCCACCGCCAGCGCCGCGGTGCGCAGTCCCCCCCCCGGCGTGCGCACACTGAGCACGGCCCCGCCGTGGACCGCGGGCGCGACGTTGTCGGGATGCCCTTCGATCTCGGCGGCGATCTCCACGATCCGCTCGCGGGACAGGTCGAGTCCCAGCGCCGCATCGGCGAGCAGCGCACCAGCCACGATCGCGGCGGCGGACGAGCCGAGCCCGCAGCCCACTGGAATCTCGGAGACGGCGTCGATCGTCGCGCCGCCGACCGCCGGTCTGCCGGCCGCCGCGCAGGCGGCGCGGAACCCGCGGGCGAGCAGGTCCTCCTCCGGGGGGAGCGTCAGCCCGGCCAACCGCCCGGCGCGACGGATGAGGATGCCGCCGACCTGGGTCTCGAGCGATACGGCCGCGGTGAGCCAGCGGTCCACGGCGATCCCGACGCAATCGAACCCGGCGCCGAGGTTGCTCGACGTGGCGGGAACGCGGACGCGGGCGCTCACGCTCCGCTCCGCTCCACGAGCGCGCGCACCTCGGCGAGACGCGGCGCGATCAGTGGTGCCGGTGCGAGCGCGGGGGCCACGGCATCGGTCGTCTTCAACCCGTTACCGGTGATGCACAGCACGACCTCGTCGTCCGGCCGCAGCCGGCCTTCCGCCGCCAGCGCGAGCGCGGCGGCGACGGTCACGCCGCCGGCGGTCTCGGTGAAGACCCCCGTCTCCTCCGCCAGCAGCCGGATCCCGGCGACGATCTCCGGATCGGACACCGCCGCCGCCCAGCCGCCCGACTCGAGAATCGCGCGCTTGGCGAACAGCCCGTCGGCCGGATTCCCGATCGCGATCGAGCGCGCGATCGTGCGGGGCACGACGGGCTCGACGGCATCGGCGTTTTCGCGCACCAGACGCACGATGGGAGCGCACCCCGCGGCTTGGGCGCCGTGAATCCGCGGGGCCGCGCCCGTGACGAGCCCCGCCGCCGCGAATTCCTGGAAGCCCTTCCGCAGCTTGGTGACGAGCGAGCCGCCGGCCATCGGCGCCACGACCGCCGTCGGCAGCCGCCACCCCAGCTGCTCCGCGATCTCGAACGCCATCGTCTTGGACCCTTCGCCGTAGTAGCCGCGCAGGTTGACGTTGACGATGCCCCACCCAAACCGGTCCGCCACCTGGGCACACAGCCGGTTGACGTCGTCGTAGTGGCCGCGCACGCGCACCAGCCGCGGTCCGTACACCGCCGTGCCGACGACCTTCGCCGGCTCCAGGTCCTCGGGGATGAAGATCCACGCCTTGAGCCCCGCGCGCGCCGCCTGCGCCGCGACGGCGTTGGCGAGGTTGCCCGTCGACGCGCAGCCGATCGTGTCGAGCCCGAACGCGGCGGCGGCGTTGATCGCCGTCGCCACGACGCGGTCCTTGAACGACAGCGAGGGATGCGACACCGCGTCGCTCTTCACCCACGCCGCCGCCACGCCCAGCCGCGCGGCCAGCCGCGGCGCGGCCACGAGTGGCGTGCCGCCGGTGTCGAGCGAGAGCGTGGCCTCGCCGTCGAACGGGAGCCACTCGCGGTAGCGCCACAGGGAGCGCGGCCGCGCCGCGATCGCTTCGCGCGTCGGGAGCGCCCGTGCGGGGTCGAGCACGGGATCGAGGGGCCCGAGGCACTGCTCGCAGATCGCCGTCGGCCCGGGTTCGTGGACCGCGCCGCAGGCACGGCACACCTGCGGGCGGGGGTGGAGGCCAGCGGGCGGCGCGAGCGTGGTCGTCACGGCGCGGCCTCGATCGGCGGATGAGCCGGCGCCGGGCGCTGGCGCGCCGCCCGAATCTCCGCCTCGTCGGCGGGATCGATCGGATAGCAATGCTCCGGCCCCGGGAACGCGCCTGCGCGCACGTCGCGCGCGTAGTCCCGGAAGGCCCGCTCGACGTCCGTGCCGACCTCGGCGTACCGCCTCACGAAGCGCGGG
>DASYRJ010000071.1:0-31088 GCA_036004525.1 Gemmatimonadales bacterium
GCGACGATGGTCTGAATGTCGTGCACCGCGATCGGGTCCACGCCGGCGAACGGCTCATCGAGCAGCAGGAACTTCGGCTCGGTGACGAGCGCCCGGGTGATCTCGAGCCGCCGCCGCTCGCCCCCCGAGAGCTGGTAGGCCTTCTGGCTGCGCAGGTGCTTGATGGCCAGCTCGTCGAGCAGGCCCTCGAGGCGGCGCGCGCGGTCGGGCCACTCGAGGGGCAGCGTTTCGAGGATCGCGAGCACGTTCTCTTCGACGGTGAGCTTGCGGAACACCGACGGCTCCTGGGCCAGATACCCGATCCCCGCCCGGGCGCGGCGGTACATCGGCTCCGTGGTGACGTCGCTGCCGTCGAGCAGGATGCGGCCCTGCTCCGGGCGGATGAGGCCGGTGATCATGTAGAAGGTCGTCGTCTTCCCCGCCCCATTGGGGCCGAGCAGCCCCACGATCTCCCCCTGGGCGAGGTCCACGGAGACGTCGTTCACGACGCGGCGGCCCTTGTACGACTTGACCAGCTGTTGCGCCTCGAGGCGGCTGGCGCCCCGCACGACGGGATGCTCGCCGCTCACCGCCTCGCTGCGGGCGAGGGTCTGCTCGGCGATCTCGAGGAAGCGCTCGGCGGCGGCCCCGCGCTCGGCCGGCATCGAGGCCCACACGTCCGAGGCGAAGGCGACGGGCGCCTCGCTCCACAGCGCGCCGGCCGGCAGCACCAGCACCTTCAGCATCGCCAGCCGCGGCAGCACCGACGTCGAGAGGTAGGCGCGGGCGTCGTCCACCGAGAGGCTCCCCGCCTCGGGGACGGGGAGCGCCGCGCCCTGGGCGTGGGCGCGGAGCTTCAGGAACTCCTCCCGGTACGCGACCGCGAGGGCCCCGAAGCTCGTGCGCCCCTGCTCGTCCGCGATGCGCGCCAGCGCCGCCGCCGCGAGGGCGAGCGAGGAGTCGCGCGTGGCGAACAGCTCGGCGAGACGATCGGCGGTGGTCATGGCTTGGGTTTCGCCGCGGGGGGCGGCTTGGTGGTATCCGGGGGCGCGACCGGCCGCGGCTCGAGGTGCACGCCGTCGGCGCGCCCCGCCACCACCACGCGGTCGACCTTGGCGCCGTTCAGCGCGACGGCGATCTGCTGGCCGCGGGAGTAGTTGATCGCCGGCGCGGCGGTCGTATCGCGGTCGTCGAAATGGTGCGTGAGCGCGCGCGCCGAGCCGCGGGCGTGGATCTGCTGCAGCCGCGAGTGCTCGCGCCCCGTCGAGTCCTTCTCCTGGACGAATCGCGCGGTGAGCGAGTCTCCCGCGATCCAGTCGATATCGGCCGCGGGGCTGGCGGAGTCGCGCTTGGCGGTGGACAGCGCCTGCCCGAAGGCACGGGACTCGGTCAGCACTTCTCCCGGCGTGTCGATCGCCAGCGAGTCGGCGCGGATCGTGTGGAGGCTCGACACCGCGTACGGCCGGGACGAGTCGCCCCAGGCAAAGGCCTGCTGCAGCTTGCGCGCGTCGACGCGGAGATGGATGGTGTCCGCGGTGAGGGACCAGTCGTCGCCGGTGGCCTTGCCCCGGCCGAGGGCCTTCACGACCCGCACCTCGCGCTGCGCGAGCCCCAGCTCGATGCGGGTGCCGACCAGCGTGTAGGTCTTGCCGCTCTTTCCCTCGACGCGGGGCTGGCCCACGAGCACGCCGACCCCGCGGGTCTCGTCCAGCATCATGGAGTCCGAGCGCGAGGCGAAATCGCTCCGGTCCACGGTGACGCGGCCCCCCGCCCACACGCGGTCGTCGCCCTTGAAGCGCAGCCGGTCGCCGACGATGATGTACGGCTCACCGCTGTCGCCCGCCTGGCGATACTCGACGGTGGGCCGCTGCGTGGCGTACATCTCGACCGTGTCGCGGAGGCCCTTGGCGGCCCGGTAGTAGGTGAGGTTCGGTCCGCGGAGCACGGAGCCCGACCGGCGGTTCACCGCCACGACGTTGTTGTGCGCCTCGAGCCGCTCGTCGCGTAGGAAGTAGGACGCGAAGTTGGCGTCGAGGGCGAGCGTCGTGTCACGGATCCGCACGTGGCCGACCAGGTTAACCCGCCGCTCCCGGGCCGACATAGCAACGCTGTCCGCCGAGAGGACGCTCCCCGCGCCCTCGCAGTGCGCCAGCACCCCGCCCCCCGCATAGCGGTTCGTATCGCCCGGCGTGGGGACGGTCTGACGGTAGGTGCCGCCGATCGAGTCGATCACCAGCGTGCAGGGCCGCCCCGCCCCGGTGTCGGGGGGCGTGGACTGCTGCACCAGCGCGGCGAGTACGAGGGCGGCGATCATTGGTTCGGCAGGCGGAGCTGGCCGCCGGTGCCGTGGGGACGTTTGGCGACCAGGTTCTTGAACGCGGGATCCGACGTGAAGCCCTCGCCCTCGATGTGCTGGTTACCGGGAGCGTCGAACACGAACGCCTGATCCGAGCTGACCTCGTTCCTGAGCTGCTGGTAGCGCATCACCTCGCTCTTCAGCGTGCGCCCGTCGGTCGTGACGACGACCACGTTGCCCCGGCCCTCCATGTCCCCGGTGCGCCAGTGGTATGTGCCCTCCCGCGCCGTGAGGGTCGAGCTCTCGGCGCCGCGGGCGTCGTAGAACGTGATGTGGACGTGGCGCAGCTCGGCCGTCTGCGTGTTGGAGAAGAAGTACGCCGTGTCGGCCTGGACGCGGGCGCGTTGCAGGCCCGTCTCCGTCACGTAATGCGTCATCCCGATCAGCACCTGATCCGCGGAATCGAGGACGGCCTGAGTGGCGGTGGGGCGCGTGCCGTCCTTACAACTAACAACGTATAAAAGAACGACGTATAACAGATGCGTTGAGCAGAGGCGTGCAAAAGAACCGTTGGTCCACGGTCCTGTTTGACGCCTTTGTTCCACGCCTTTGTTCAACGCCTTATTGTTGTTCATACGGCCCCCGCCTTCATCAGGTCGTGCAGATGCACGATCCCCACCACGCGCCGGCCTCCGCCGTCGAGGACCGGCAGGGCCATGATACCGTGGCGCTCCATCAGGCTCACCGCCGCCCCGGCCAGCTCGTCGGGCGTCGTGGCCTTGGGGGTCTTGGTCATCACGTCTCCCACCGGGAGGTCGAGGAACGCGTCCGTCCGCTCCATCAGCCGGGTGAGGTCGCCCGCGGTCACGACGCCGGCCAGGCCGCCGTCGCGATCGACGACCGCGACCGTGCCCCGCTTCTCGGCGAGCAGCACGACGCACTCGCGCATCGGCCGCTCGGGAGTCAGGGTGGGGAGGTCGTGGGTGAGCATGACGTCGGCGACGCGGAGCAGGAGTTTGCGTCCCAGGGCACCGCCGGGGTGGAGCGCGGCGAAGTCGTCGCGCCGGAACCCTTTCACCTCGAGGAGGGCGACGGCGAGGGCATCGCCCAGGGCGAGCGCGACGGTCGTGCTGGCCGTGGGCGCGAGGGTCTCGGGGCAGGCTTCCTCGACGACGGACGCGTCGAGCGCCACCGTCGCCTGGCGGCCGAGCGGCGAGTCGCAGTCGCCGGTCAGGGCGATGATCGGGACGCCGAGCCGCTTGAGCTGGTTGACGAGGCCGAACAGCTCGTCGGAGGCGCCGCTCTTCGAGAGCACGACGGCCGCGTCCTCGCGGCCGACGATCCCGAGATCGCCGTGCAGCGAGTCGACGGGGTGGAGGAACGTGGCCGCGGTGCCGGTCGACGTGAACGTCGCGGCGATCTTGCGGGCGATCAGGCCCGACTTGCCGACGCCCGAGACGATGACGCGGCCTTTGGCGGCGGCGAGCAGCTCGACGGCGCGGGCAAACGCCGGGCCCAGGCCGTCGGCGATCCGCCGCACGGCGCCCGCCTCGAGGGCGAGCACGCGTTTCCCGCGCTCAACCAGCGCGGCCTGATCGGGCTTTGACATCGCCTCGCTCTTGCAGGTACCGCCGAACCGCGGCGTCCCACTCGCCTCGTGCCTTGAGGATTGCCTCTGCCACCTCGCGTACCGCCGCCTGGCCCCCGGCAGCCGCGGTCACGACCCGGACGGCGGCCTTCACCTCCGGGACTGCGTTCGCGACGGCGATCGGGAGCGCCACACGGCGGAGGATCGGGAGATCGGGGATGTCGTCGCCCACGAAGGCGCTCTCGTCCCACGACACGCCCCGGCGCTCGAGAATGCCCTCGAAGGCCGGCAGCTTCTTGTTATCCTGCACGACCTCGTCCACCTTGAGCTCGCGGGCCCGCAGGTCGGTGGCGTCGGAGCGCCGCGCGCTCACCAGCACCACTGCGAGTCCTGCCTTGCGCAGCAGCGTGATGCCCAACCCATCATTCACGTGGAACCGCTTGAACTCGACCTGGTGGTCGCCCACCTGGCCGATGTAGACGCCGCCGTCGGTGAAGACGCCGTCGACGTCGAAGCCGACGAGCTTCAAGCGGCGGGCGAGGGCCGGGTCGATCATGATCGAGCGCCACGCTGCGGCGGCGGGGAGCGCCGCTGGGCTCCGTCCGCGACAGCCGCCCCGCCGCTCCCCTGGGACGTCGCCTGCGCGGCGCCCCCCGCCGCCGCGGTGCCCTCGGCCCTCGCAGCCTGCCAGATGTCCAGCGCCCGCCGCAGGATCTCTTCCAACTGATCCAGGGGAACCATGTTCGGTCCATCCGACGGGGCGTGGTCCGGGTCGGGATGGGTTTCCACGAAGAAGCCGTCGGCTCCGGCGGCGGCCGCCGCGTACAGCAGCGGAGGAATGAACTCGCGCAGGCCGCCCGACGCGCCGTCTTCCCCCTGCCCCGGCTGCTGGACCGAGTGCGTCGCGTCGAAGATCACGGCGGCGCCGCACGCGGCTTTGAGGCGCGCGAAGCTGCGCATGTCCACCACGAGATCGCCGTAGCCGAAGAAGGTGCCGCGCTCGGTGACGGCGATCTCCGGTGCGCCGCCGGCGCGGAGCTTCTCCACGGCTCCGCGCATCCCTTCGGGCGCCATCCATTGTCCCTTCTTGACGTTCACCGGGCGCCCGGCCTTCCCCGCCGCGACGAGGAGATCGGTTTGGCGGCACAGGAAGGCGGGGATTTGCAGGATGTCGGCGACTTGAGCGGCGGCGGAGACCTGAGCCGGCTCGTGGACGTCGGTGAGGATCGGGAGGCCGGTCGCCGCGCGGACCTTGTCGAGCGCGCGCAGGCCGGCGCCCAAGCCCGGGCCGCGCGCGGCGTTCAGGCGGGAGCGGTTGGCCTTGTCGTACGACGCTTTGTAGATGACGCCGATGCCCAGTCGCGCGCCCATCTCAGCCAGCGCCTCGCCCACGCGCAGGTTGAGGTCGTCCGACTCGACGACACACGGCCCCGCGATGAGGAACGGGGCGGCGCCCCCGGCGAACCGCAGGCCCATGTCAGTCGGCGAGCCCCGCCAGCTGGGAGGGGGAAGTGGTCCCCCGCTCCGCGTCCGCCGGCCGGGGATGGCGGCGGCGGTACTCGAGCGCCGCGCCGACGAACCCCCCGAACAGGGGATGGGGGCGCATCGGCCGCGATTTGAGCTCGGGGTGGAACTGGCAGCCGATGAACCAGGGGTGGTCGGGCAGCTCGATCATCTCGACGAGCGAGCCATCGGGCGAGAGCCCGGAGCAGCGCATCCCGTACTCGGCGAGCTGGTCCCGATAGGCGTTCGACACCTCGTAGCGGTGGCGGTGCCGCTCGCTCACCTCGGCAGCCCCGTAGGCCTGGGCCACGCGCGACCCGGGCCGCAGGCGGCAGGGGTAGGCGCCCAGCCGCATCGTGCCGCCCATTTCCTGGATGCCTTCCTGGGAGCGCATCAACGCGATGACGGGATTCTCGCACTCGGGCTCGAATTCGCTCGAGTTGGTGTTGGGGATCTTGCAGACGTTGCGCGCGAATTCGATGATCGCGGCCTGGAGGCCGAGGCAGATCCCGAAGAACGGCAGCTTGTGGTCGCGCGCCCAGCGGATGGCCTCCAGCATGCCTTCGACGCCGCGCACGCCGAAGCCGCCGGGAACGAGCAGGCCGTCGTAGTCGCCGAGCAGCTCGCCGGCGGTCTCCTGGTCGGTGAAGCGATCGGAGGCGATCCACTCGATGCGCACGCCCGCCTCGTTCGCGATGCCGCCGTGCACCAGGGCTTCGTGGATGCTCTTGTAGCTGTCGGCCAGCTCGGTGTACTTGCCGACCACGGCGATCTTCACCCACTGCGGCGGCTGCAGGATCTTGTCCACCATCGCCGCCCAGGCGCGCAGGTCGGGCTCCTTGGTGTCGACGTGGAGCCGCCGGCACACCTCCTTGTCGAGCCCCTGCTCGTGCAGCTTGAGCGGGATCTCGTAGATGGACTTCACGTCGGGGCTCTCCACTACGCAGCCGAAATCCACGTTGCAGAACTGGGCGATCTTGCGCTTCAGATCCTCGGAGAGGGGGCGCTCCGTGCGGCACACCAGGATGTCGGGCTGGATTCCGATCTGCATCAGCTCGCGCACCGAATGCTGGGTCGGCTTGGTCTTGAGCTCGGCGGTCGCGGCGATGAAGGGGACGAGGGTGAGGTGGATGAACAGCGTGTTGTCGCGCCCGACCTCCTGACGGAACTGGCGGATCGCCTCGAGGAACGGCAGCGACTCGATGTCGCCCACAGTGCCGCCGATCTCGGTGATCACGACGTCGTGGTCGGGCGCGAGCCGGCGGATGGCGGTCTTGATCTCGTCGGTAATGTGCGGGATCACCTGCACCGTCGAGCCGAGATACTCGCCCCGGCGTTCCTTGGTGATCACGGAGAGATAGATCCGGCCCGTGGTGACGTTGTTCACCTGGGAGAGGGAGCGATCGATGAACCGCTCGTAATGCCCCAGGTCGAGGTCCGTCTCGGCGCCGTCGTCGGTCACGTACACTTCGCCGTGTTGGAACGGCGACATGGTGCCGGGATCGACGTTGATGTAGGGGTCGAACTTCTGGATCGTGACCTTGAGCCCGCGCTCGGCCAGCAGGCGTCCCAGCGAGGCGGCCGCGATGCCCTTGCCCAGGGAGCTCACCACACCGCCCGTCACGAAGATGTACTTCGTCGAGCTCACGGACTCACCTCCTTTAGCTGGCGGGTGACTTCGGCTTCGGCCCAGGCGAAATCGGCCGGGGTGTCGATCCCCGGTGCCGGGGGGGGGCCGTCGAACAGCGTGACGCCGATCGGGAGGCCGTGCAGCAACGGCCGGAGCTGCTCGAGACGCTCCCAGCGCTCCTCCGGTACGGGCGGAAGGCGCAGCCAGCGCTCCAGGGCGTCCCGGGTATAGGCGTACACCCCGACGTGCTGGTGATACTCGACAGCGCCCGTCCTGTCGCGATCGAACGGAATAGCGGCGCGAGAGAAATACACCGCTCGACCCCGCCGGTCGACTATCACTTTGACGCGATTCGGATCGGCGGCAAGCGTCGGGTCCAGGGAGCCCGCCGCGGTGCCGAGCGCCTCTCCACGCTCGAGGCAAGCCAACGCCCCGCGGATCGCCGCGGGGGCAACGAACGGCTCGTCGCCCTGCACGTTGAGGATGAACTGGAAGCCGCTAAACTCTTTTCTGGCAACTACTTCCGCGACTCGCTCGGTGCCCGACGGATGGCTCGGCGACGTCAGCACCGCCTCGAATCCAGCACGCTGCACGACGGCTGCGATCTCGTCGGCGTCGGTCGCGACCACCAGGCGACTGCACACGCCCAGGTCGGCGACGCGACGGATAACCCAGAGGATGAGGGGTTCGCCTGCCAGCGGCAGGAGCGGCTTGCGAGGAAGACGGCTGGAGCCCAGCCGTGCAGGAATCACGCCAAGGACGGGCACAGAGGAAGATACAAAATCTGTGCCGTGGCGTCTAGGCCGTCGCCTGCACTACCCTCAAGAAGTTCTCCAGCAAGCGCTTGCCATGCTCCGTCCCGATGGATTCGGGGTGGAATTGCACCCCGTAGATCGGGAATTCCCGGTGCTTCATGGCCATGATCTCGACCTCGCTGCCGGGCCGGTCGGCGCTCATGGCCGTGATCACAAGGGATTCGGGGAGGGAGTGGGGCTCGACCACCAAAGAATGGTATCTCATGGCGGTGAACGGGCTGGGGATCCCGTCGAACAGCTCGTCCTGGTCGTGGACCACGGGGCAGGTCTTGCCGTGCATGAGCCGCGAGGCGCGCACGACCGTACCGCCGAACGCCTCGCCGATGGCTTGGTGGCCGAGGCAGACGCCCAGGACCGGTATCTGTCCGCTCAATGCCCTGACGAGGGGCACGAGGATGCCTGCCTCGGCGGGGGTCTTGGGTCCGGGCGACAGCACGGCGGCGGTCGGCTTCAGGGCGAGCACGTCCTCCACGCGCAGCGCGTCGTTGCGATAGACGACCGGCTCTTCTCCCAGCTCACCCAGGTACTGGACGAGGTTGTAGGTGAAGGAGTCGTAGTTGTCGAGGACGAAGATCATGGCAGCCGCAGCTCGTGCCATTCGACGTGATGCGCCAGCACGGCGTCTCGCACGCGACGCTCGCGGGTGCTCAGCTCCGCGTCGCCCGTCTTGACCTCCACGAACACCACGCGGGACACTGCCCCGTCGCTCAGGCCGTCGAACACGACGAGGTCCACGGGTGAGCCGAGGAAGCGCACGTCCTTCGGGTTGAAAGGGAAGTCGGGAAGGTACGGGACGAGCTGCTCGAACACCTTGCCCGCGGTGACGGCGAGACTGCGTTGCAGGACGTCCTGGCGCACGGCGCGCGTGTACCGGGCCTTCCAGAGCAGGAAGCCCAGTACGAGCGCCAGGCCGGCGACCAGCGCGATCAGCAAGGCGGTCGAGAGTCTCACCGCCTGTCAATATAGCGGTTACGGCGTCGACACTCCCGGCGGGCAGGGGGTGCCGCCATACCCGGGGTTCTGGCAGAGCGCCGGGTTGGCGTTGATCTGGCTCTGGGGAATCGGAAACCGCTTCCGGTCCGCCACGAGCTTTGCCACGAGTTTGTTGTTGGGATTGTCGTGGGCCAGGAGGCTGCTCTGCCAGTAGCCCGGCTCCTCCGAGTCGCGGCGCACCAGGTCGAACCAGCGCTTCGCCTCGAAGGCGAACTCCCAGGCACGTTCCATAAAGATGGCCTCGCGCACCGACACCTTATCCATCGGCTCACCGGCGGCGCCGTAGTCGTGCGGCTCCGTGCGGCTCTCCGACCCGGTCCCCTTGCGGGCGCGGGCGCGAATCAGGTTCAGATACGTGACGGCCTGGCCCGTGTTGCCCAACTCGTTCTGCGCCTCGGCGTAGATCAAGAGCGCCTCGGCATAGCGGTACAGCGGAACGTCGACGTCGTTCAATCCCCAGTTTGCCCCGCCATCGCTCTTGACATACTTCCAGGGCATGCGCCCGTCGGCGAAGGTGTCGGGCGGCGTGAAACAGTGCTTGCCATCGAAGCTGCAACCGCTGTTGATGTAGCCGGCGTCCTTGCGGTAGTCGCCCGGGTTGTAGCTGCCAAGGAACCAGTCGGTCGGGTGAATCAAGCCCCACCCGCCTCCCTGGCCCAGGTCGAGGCCCCAATCGCGCGGATAGTAGAACAACTGGAAGATGCTGCTGGTGCGGCCGTTGAGCCCCGAGTTGTTGATGGTGAAGATCATCTCCCGGTTGCCGAACTTGTTCCTGGGCAAGAACGTGCTGAAGTAGTCGTCGTTCAGGCGCCAGCGGCCCGACGCGATGACGCTGTCGGCCCAATCGGACGCTTGCTGCCACTCGTTTCGGCCGAGGAAGCTGGAGCGCCACAAGTACAAGTCGGCCAGGGCCATCTGCGCGGCCGCCTTCGTGATGCGACCCTGGGTGGGCGTGCCGTAGCTGTCGGTAGCACCCCAGTCGGCCGGGAGCGCGGCCTGCGCGTCGGTCAGGTCGGCGATGGCGGCCTGGTGGACCTGCTCGTAGGGCGTGCGCGTGGGACGCAGATTCTCCTGCTCCTCGGGCGTCAAGAGGAGCGGCACGCCGTCGTACGCCCTGGACAGCATGAAGTACGCGTAGCCGCGGAAGAACTTGGCCTCCGCGAGGTTGTACGCCTTCATCGGGGCGAGCGGCGCCGGCACCTCGATGCCGGGGCCCCGCGCCAGAACGAGATTCGCCCGCGTGATCATGGAGTATCCCGTCGGCCAGTACTGGTCGGTGCGGCCGGTGCTGGCGTCCCAATCGAGGCGATCGGGCCCGTACGTCCCGGCGTTCGGCTCGCGATTGTCCGAGCGGGTTTGGTCGGACGCCAACTCGAGCGTAGTCCATTGCGACTGCCCTTGAAGCCCCCGGAGCGCGTTGTAGATGGCGATCGTGGCGGTGTTCAGGTCTGCCCCGGTCTTGAAGAAGGCGTCCATGGTGGTCGCCCCTTGCGGCTCCTCGTTCAACAGATCGGAGCAGCCGGCGGCCGCGAGCCCGACGGCGAGCGCCAGGGGGGTCATCACGTGCTTGCGTGTCATGGCAGTGGATCCTTTCCGGCCGCTCAGAACGTGGCGCTCGCGCCGATGTTCCACACGCGCGACCGTGGGTAGGCCCCGATGTCGATACCGCCGAAGCGCGCGTCCCCGCCCATGCTGTTGACCTCCGGGTCGAACCCTGAGTACTTGGTGCCAACCCACAGGTTCTGGCCCGTGACGTACAGACGGGCGGACGTGGCGCGCGGGATGATGCCGGGCGGCAGCTCGTAGGTAAGCGAGAGGGTCTGGAGCCGCAGATACGAGCCGTCCTCCACGATGGTGCTGTAGAGGCGGCGCGCCCGGCCCTGGTTGGCGCGCGGGACGTCCGTATCCATGTGCGTCGGCGTCCAGCGGTCCAGCGCCGTCTTCCGCTCGTTGTTTTGCATGAGCAGCATCTCGCCGTAGGCCTTCCCGGCATTGATGATCTTGTTCCCGTCCGTGAAGGTGAACATGGCGTCGAGCGAGAAGCGCCCGTAGGTCACGGTGTTGCTGAGGCCTCCGTAGACCCGCGGCTCGCCGTAGCCCAGGATGGTGCGGTCGGCGGCGCTGATCGTGCTGTCGCCGTTCAGGTCGGCGATCTTGTACTCACCCGGCACGCAGTTCGAGGTGGGATTCTTCAGGTAGCACGGGTCGCCCGGCTGCCACAGGCCCAGCACTCGGTACCCGTAGATGGAGGCGAGCGGCTGGCCCACGCGCACGACGTACAGCTCCCCGGGGCTGAAGAAGTTGCCGGTGCGGGGGCTCACGAACAGCTCTTGAGCGACGCCGAGGTTGAGCACCTTGTTGCGGTTCGCCGCGAGGTTCAGCGTGCTCCGCCAGCTGAACCGGTCCCTGTCCACGTTGATCGTGCTGAGCGACAGCTCGACGCCCCGGTTCTGCACCGACCCGATGTTCTGCAGCTGGCTGTTGAACCCGGTCGTGGATGGCAGCGCAACCGACAGCAGCAGGTCTTGGGTCTTGGAGCGGTAGGCCTCGAACGTGACCGAGACCCGGTTGTCGAAGAGCGCCGCATCGATGCCTGCGTTGAGCTCGGTGCGTTGCTCCCATTTGAGGTTCGGATTGGGCTTGTTGCCGCCGGGCGTCAGCGCGGGGACTTCCGTGGTGCCGAAGGAGTAGAACCCGACGCCCAGGAGCCAGAGTGACTGGTAGGGGTCCACGGCCTGGTTGCCGACCTCGCCGTAGCTCACGCGCACCTTCAGGTCATTGAAGATCGACTGCCCCCGCATGAAGCCCTCGTCCGACATGCGCCAGGCGAAAGCGCCCGACGGGAAGAAGGCCCATTTGTGGTTTACTCCGAAGCGGCTCGACCCGTCATAGCGGCCGGTCAGCGTGAGGATGTACCTGTCGGCGACGTTGTATTGCGCCCGCCCCAGGTAGGAGAGGATCGCCGATTTGGACGCCCCGCTGCTCAGTCCCGCGAACTGCGCGCTCGAGCCGAGGTTGTAGACGTTGAAGACGTCCGTCGCGAAGATGGCGCCGTCGCCACGCACGCTTTCGTTGTAGGAGGTCTGCACCGAGAAACCGCCCAGGACGTCGACATTGCCCGGACCGAAGGCGCGCCGGTAGGTCACGGTGTTCTCGTTGGTCAGATCCCGGGCCTGGCTCGAGAAAATCCATCCGGTGCCCGCGAAACCGCCGGCGAGGATGGTGCGGGGGGCGAAGTTATGGATCCCGTCGAACTGGAAGTTCCCGCCGACGGTGCTCCGCACCCTCAGCGCCGGTGTGAGGTCGAGTTCGGCGAAGGCGCTTCCCAGCAGGCGCGACGTCGTGTTCAGGTCGGTGAGCTCGGTGGCATTGGCGAGCGGATTCGGCACCGGCTCGGTCGTGGGCGACGTCTTGACCCAGGTACCGTCGGGATTCCGGGGAGGCGAGAACGGCGCAAACTCCATCGCGGCCTGAATACCGTTGGCGCTGTTGCCGAGCGAGCCATTCTCGACCGATGGGGCGTTGCGTGAAACGCGCGTGAAGCTCAGGCTGGTCCCCAGCCGAAACCGCGGGCTCATGTCGGCGTCGACGTTGAGACGCCCGCCATAACGCCGGAAGTCCGATCCGATCTCAATGCCTTGCTGGGTCGTGAAATTCCCGCTCAGCAGGTACCGGAGGCGCTGGTCACCGCCGGAGAACGTGAGAGACTGGGTCGCCTGGGGCGCCGTCCGGAGCATCATCGCCGGATAGTCGTACGTCGGCGCCGCGGCGATCATCGAATCGGTGTACAGCAACGTGCGACCGGCGTTGGCCCGCGCCTCGTTGGACAGCTGCATGAACTCGGGCCCGGACAGCACCGGAATGGTCTTCGAGATCTGCTGGTAACCCGCGCTCGTTTCGAGCGTGATCCGGCTCTCTCCACGCCGCCCGCGCCTGGTCGTGATCAGGACGACGCCGTTGGCGCCACGGGCGCCGTAGATCGCCGTCGCCGACGCGTCCTTCAGCACGTCGATGGACTCGATGGCATCGGCGTCGATCGACATCAGGGGATTGGCCTTGGGGTCCGTCGAGCGGGTCCCCTGCTCCGCCGGGACGCCGTCGATCACGTACAGCGGCTCGCTGTTCGCGGTGATCGAGCCCGTGCCTCGGATGCGGACGCGAACGCCGCCCCCCGGCATGCCGGTGTTCGACGTCACCTGGACGCCCGGCGCCTTGCCCTGCAGGCCGCTGCTCAGAGTGACGGTCGGCGCCGCTTTGGTGGCGAACTGTTCCGCCGTGAGCGACGACACCGCCCCCGTCAGGTCCCGCTTCTCGACCGCGGCGTACCCGATCGCCACGACCGGGTTGAGCTCGATCGCACCGCGCCGGAGCTGGAAATTCACGACGGTCGCCTGGCCGTCCTGCACCGCGATACTCGTGTCGGCGGGGGTGTAGCCGAGCAGCCGGGCGCGCAGCCGATAGGTGGCGGGCGGCACCTCGGCGATCGTATACCGGCCGTCGGCCTGCGTCTCGGCGGTGAGCCGCGTTCCGACGAGGATGACGCTCACGCCGGCCAGCGGCGCAGCCGTGGCGGCGTCCAGGATGGTCCCCGACACGGAGCCGGTCTGGCGCGACCCCGTGACGAGCAGGATCTGCCCGCTCCGATCGAGCGTCGACGCGACGCCGGTGCCGTGCAAGAGGGTGTCGAGCGCCGTCTGTACCCGCGCCGTGTCGAGCCGCACCGACACCGAACGCTCCAGCGGCACGACGCGCCGCGAGTACGCGATGCGGACGCCGGCCTGCCGGGCGACTTCGTCGAGCGCGTGCTTCAGGGGCACACCCTCGAGCGTCAGGGTTACCGTGCGGTCGAGCGGTGAGGCCGCGACCGGCCGTTGGGCCTGCACACCCCCGGCGGCCGCGAGCACCAGCGTCGCACACGTCATCAGCAAGCGCATAGCGAGTCTCCCTTCGTGAGCCGCACCAGGCGGCCGGCGCGCGTCACCCGAACGTCGAGCACCCGGGCCAATGCGTTCAGCGCCTCGTCGGCCGATCTGGTCGTGAACGAAACCGTGACCCGCTCGGCGTCGAGCGAGGGGTCGTCGGTCTGAATCTCGAGGTCGTACCAACGCTCGAGCTGCGCTCGCACGCGGGCGAGCGGCGCGTCATCGAACAGCAACGTGCCGCGGGTCCAGGCGAGGGCTTGCTCCAGCACCACTCCACGAGTGACGGTGACCGCGCCGCCGGAGTCGATCACCCCGCGCTCGCGCGGGCGCAACATGGCGAGCGCGCGGTCGGGCCGCGCGGGGGCGCGGAGCGCCACGCGGCCCGCGGCGACCACGACCTGTAGCCGACCTTCCTGCGGGTACGCGCGGACCGCGAACTCCGTTCCCAGATCCTCGGTGATGCCGTGCCGCGTGCGCACGATGAACGGGCGGGCGTGATCGTGCTGCACCGCGAAGTAGGCCTCGCCCTCGAGATCCACGACGCGCCCGCCGGCGCCGTAATCGCGCGGCACCGTGAGCCGGGAGGCCACGCCCAGCAGGACGCGGGAGCCGTCCGACAAGCGCAGGGCGGACAGCTGGCCCGCGGCGGTCGCATACTCGCGGGGCGGCAGATTCGAGGAGCGAACGTACCACGAGAAGACACCGGCGATCGCGAGAGCAATCGCCACCGCGATGCGCGTGGGCCACGGAACGGTCCACTGGAAGGGCTTCGAGGCCGGGAACGTCAGGAGCCCGCGGGCGTGGAGCAGGCGCTCCCGCGCCGCCACGGCGTTCCAATCGCGGCTCGCCGCACCTCCCGTGAGGCTCCACACCGCCCGCAGCTCGTCCAACAGGCGGGCCCGCCGGGGATCGGCCGCGATCCATGCCTGGATCGCCTCCGCTTCGTCGGGCGAGCAGTCGCCTTCGATCAGACGCAGCAAATCCGATTCTTCTATCATGAGGGCTCTCTTCCTAGAGAACCCTCGAGCGGCTCCGGAGTATGCAACGCCCTTCGGCGAGATAGGGCGAGAGCGCGTCCTTGAGGCGCACCGTCGCCCGCCACATCTGCGACTTGACCGTGCCGAGCGACACCCCCACCCGGGCGGCGATCTCCTGATAGCTGAGTTGGTCACGGCGGCGCAACAGGAAAATGCTCCGGGAGCGGGCGGGTAACTCCGCCAGCGCCCGGGTCACGGCGTCGTCGAGCTCACGGCGCAGACAGATGTCTTCGGGCGTATCCGCGACCGGTGTGTCCTCGGTCTCCAATCGATCGATCCAGGCACGCGCCACGCGCCGATGGCGCAGGTACTTGAGGGCGCGGTTCCGGGCGGCGACGTAGAGGTAGGGGCGGGTCAGACGCACGGCATCGCGCGGGCCGCGCGTGTCCCAGAGGTGCAGGAAAAGATCCTGGACGAGGTCCTCGGCGGCTTCCGCCGACCCGACGTACCGGAGGACGTACTCGCACAGATCGACGTAATACGCCGCCACTGCCGAGTCCCATGGGCGGGACTCGGCGCGCGACGGACGGTGGGCGGGCGCCGCCGGGGTGGGGCGGGAGTACGGCTGCGACACGCGCCGCGCCTAGGGCGGACTGACGGCTGGCGTCGAGTGCACGGCTTTCGTTCACGACCGATCGGGCAAAAACAGTACCGGCCGATTCCCCGCCTTGCCAGGTGTCCGACGGACTACGAGTGTTGCGACGCCGCCACACCTACTGGCGCGCGGTGATGTCGGCCAAATACGCCACGGCCGCCGCTTCTGCTTCCGAGTTCACACGGACCGCGCCGGGCGCCAGGGTCGCGCGGAGGGCGCGATACAGATCAACGCTGGCGCGGAGCGCGGCCACGCACGAACTGGGTGCGTAGCCTGCGATCGTGGCCTGCATGGCGCTCAGGTACCTGGGCGCCGACGCCTCGAGCTTGCGTACGCCGCTGGGCGCGGCGCCGCTCGCGGCCAGCGCCAGCGGTCCCAGCACGCGGCTCCGCAGGAATCCCAGGAAGTCGATGGCCTCGAACAGCTCCCCGCGGCCGACCTTGCTCGCCGCGTAATGCACCCAGGTCCAGAATCGGTCTTCGATCCATTGGAGGTCCGGGGTCGGGTAGCGGGCTTCGCCGACGCGCAGGGCCGTGGTGACGCGTCCGTCGCGCTCCCAGAGAACCGTGGGGTTCTCGACGCGGACCGCCAGGTCCACCAGCGTCACGAACTTGAGGTCGACGTGCAGGAGCCGGGGCAAGGGGCCGTACAGGCAGATCAGGAGCCGCGGCTCGTCCACGTGCTCCCCGGTGAACGCCGCCAACAGCGTCCCGAGATCGCCGGCGATCTTGCGGCGCTCGCGGAGGACGGTTTCGTATGCCGTCGCCTCGACCGCGATGACGAGATCGAGGTCGCTGAATTCGTCCATGCTGTGTGAGGCATAGGAGCCGCCGGCGGCGACGCCCACGATCCGTGAATCCTGCTCCAGTCGCTCGATGGCGTTCCGCAGGAAGGTTGCGTGGAGCTCGGGAACCACTCCGCTACGCACGGGGGTGAAAGCTCTTGTGAATGGTTCGCAGATAGTCCCGGTCGACGTGCGTGTACAGCTGTGTCGTGGAGAGGTCGGCGTGTCCCAACATCTCTTGCACGGCGCGCAGGTCCGCCCCCCCCTCGAGCAGGTGCGTCGCGAACGTATGCCGCAGGGTATGGGGCGTCACCCGCTTCGCGATCCCGGCCCGCCGCGCCGTGCTCTTGATGATGCCCCACGCCCCCACGCGCGACAGCGGCGTGCCGCGGGCGTTCAGGAACAGGGCCCCCCGCCCTTTCCCCCGGTCGAGCGTGGGGCGGATCTCGCGGGCGTAGAGGGCGACGGCGCCGAGCGCCCGCCGGCCGACCGGGACGAGCCGCTCCTTGGCTCCCTTGCCGAACACGCGCGCGATCCCGTCTTCGAACCGGATGTCCTGGAGCTTGAGGCCCACGAGCTCGGAGACGCGGACGCCCGTGGCGTAGGCGAATTCGAGCAGGGCGCGGTCGCGGATGGCCAGCGGCTCGTCGGTGTTGGGCGCCGCGAGCAGCTTGTCGACCTCCGGGACGGTGAGCACCGCCGGCAGCGTCCGCCACCGCTTGGGGGACTCGATCCGCTCGCTCGGGTCGCGCGCGACGACGCCCTCTCCCACGAGGAACTTGTAGTACGTCCGCAGGGCCGAGACCTGGCGGTGGATGGTGGTGGGGGCGAGTCCCAGGTCCTTGAGAAAGTAGATGAACTCGCGGAGCTGCGCGGCCGTCACGTCGGCGGGCCGGCGCACCCCCTTGCTCTGCCCGTACTGGGCAAGCCGCTGGACGTCGCGCAGGTAGCTCTCGACGGTATGCC
Source organism: Gemmatimonadales bacterium (assembly GCA_036004525.1). Classification (GTDB taxonomy): domain Bacteria; phylum Gemmatimonadota; class Gemmatimonadetes; order Gemmatimonadales; family GWC2-71-9; genus 20CM-2-65-7. The sequence goes on from DASYRJ010000071.1 coordinate 17,109, forward strand.
GGCTGCTCCCCGCCTCGAGCGCGAGGTAGTCGCGGAACTGCTCCAGACGGAAGGCGCGATTCGGAGCCCGGGTCAAGGTGAGCTCCCGCGCTTCAACCGCCGCACGATCCAGATCGCCAGGACCAGCGCCAACGCCCCGGCCGCCGCCCCGAGCACGACGTTCACCCGGCCGACCACCCGGAGCACCTGGTCGAGGTTGGTGCCCAGGGTCGCGACGCAGAGCGTGAGGGTCCCGTAGTACAGACCCGACGCGAGCGCCAGGGGCACGATCGCCCGCGTCGGGGGCACGCGCGCGATTCCCGCGAAGGGCATCACGACGCCGCGCCACACCGGCAAGAGGCGCGACACGAAGATCGCGTAGCCGCCGTGGCGGCGGTACCGCTCCTCGATCCGGGCGACGACGGCGTCGGAGAACAAGCGTCGGCCGAGCAGGCCGCGGAACACGTCGCGCCCGTGCCGGCGGGCGAGGCCGTAGACCGCCGCCCCGGAGCCGACGTTGGCGCTCCAGGTGAGGACGAAGACCACCCAGGGATTCATCACGCCGCGCCCCGCGAGAAACGCGCCGAGGGCGACCGCGGCGTCGGCGGGGACGGGGGGGAAGACGTTCTCGACGGCGGCGAGGGCGGTGATCAGCGCGTACAGCGGGCCCGGGGGGAGGGCCTCGAGCAGCGCGACGAGATCGGTCACTCCAACCCGGTCAGGCCGCTCGAGAGGCGCGGCTCTTTCGGCTCCTCGAGCACGGCCACGGCGAGCGCCGCCACGCCTTCCCCACGGCCGATCCACCCCATCCCGTCGTTGGTCTTCGCTTTCACCGAGACGTGCGCCGGGCCGGCGAGGAGCGCATCGGCGAGCCGGTCCTGCATCGCGTCGATGTGCGGCGCGAGCTTGGGATGCTCGGCGACGATCGTGACATCGGCGTGCACGAACTGAAACCCGGCTTCCACGACCTTCAGGAACGCCTGGTTCAGGAGGTTGATCGAGTCGGCGTTCTTCCAGCGCGGGTCGTGGCTGGGGAACAACCGGCCGATGTCGCCCAATCCCGCCGCGCCGAGGATCGCATCGGTGACGGCGTGGGCGACGGCGTCGGCGTCGGAGTGGCCGGCGAGCCCCCGGTCGTGCGGGATCTCGACGCCGCCCAGGACGAGCTTCCGGGTCTTGCCCTTGGGGGTGAACTTGTGCGAGTCGTAGCCGATGCCGACGCGCACGATCAGCCTTTGACGATCCGGATCGCGAGGTGCGCCGCGTTCTTCGCGTTGTCGATGCCCACGGTCGCGACTGGGACGCCGGGTGGGACCTGCACCGTCGCGAGCAGCGCGTCGAGCCCGTTCAAGGGCCCCACCGCGAACGGCACCCCGATCACCGGAAGGTCGGTCAGCGACGAGGCGAATCCCGGCAGCGCGGCCGAAAGGCCCGCGCCGGCGATGATCACCTTGAATCCCTGACCCCTGGCCGTTGACACCAGCTTTGCCGTCTGGTCCGGCTGGCGATGGGCGGACGAAACGTGAAACTCGTAAGAGACGCCCGCCTTGGACAGGACCTCGAACGCCGGCTCGATACGCGGCTTGTCGCTCTCCGACCCGACGACGATCAGCACGTCGGCCATGTCAGGCCGCGTCTTCGAGAATCGTGTAGTCCTGCTTCCGCTTCTTGGGCGTGTAGCCGGCGTCGGCGATCAGGCGCTGCATCTCGGTGAGATCGGTACGATACGTCGTGCCGGCGGCCGACACGACGTTCTCCTCCATCATGAGCGAGCCGAAGTCGTTCGCGCCGAAGCGCAGGGCCACCTGCCCCACCTTCATCCCCATCGTCACCCACGACGCCTGGATGTTGGGCACGTCCTCGAGCACGATCCGGGCGATCGCCTGCGTGCGCAGGTAGGTCACGGCGTCGGTCTTGGGAAGGTGGGACAGCTCGGAGTTCTCGGGCTGGAGCGGCCAACAGATGAACGCCGTGAACCCGCGAGTCCGGCGCTGCACCTCGCGGACGCGGAACAGGTGCTCGATGCGGTCCGCCAGGCTCTCGCCAAGGCCGTACATCATCGTCACGGAGGTCCGGAGCCCAAGTCCGTGCGCCACCTCCATGACCTCCAGCCACCTGTCAGCACCCGCCTTCTTGCGCGCGACCCGATCGCGGATCTCCTGCACCAGGATCTCCCCGCCCCCGCCGGGGATCGAGTCGAGCCCGGCGGCCATCAGCTCCCGGATCACCTCTTCGATGGTCATGCCGAAGCGCCCGGCGAAGAAGTCCACTTCCGACGGTGAGAAGCCGTGGATGTGGATGGGGTGGTGCCGCTTGATGTACCGCAGCAGGTCCAAATACCACTCGAACGGGATGTAGGGGTTGTGTCCTCCCTGCATCAGGATCTGCACGCCGCCGATCGCCTTGAGCTCATCGATCTTGCGGCCGATCTCCTCGTACGAGAGCAGGTATCCCTGGGGATGCTTTGGGCGCCGGTAGAACGCGCAGAATTTGCAGTCGGCGACGCAGACGTTGGTGTAGTTGATGTTCCGGTCGATGATGTACGTGACGACGTTCTCGGGGTGCAGGCGCCAGCGCGTCTCGTCGGCCAGCCGGCCAAGCTCGAGGAGCGGCGCCCGCTGGTACAGCTCCACGTAGGAGCGGAAGTCGGCAGCGGTCCGGTCGACCATGATCACGCCACCTGGAGGAATTGCAGCGACCCGTCGGGCACGATCCCCTCCGCCGCCAGACGGCGGAAGAAATCGGTGAGCCCGGCGAGGTGCTTGTACGTGAAGGCGTAGTTTAGGCCGCTCAAATACTCGAGACAGGTTGCCCGTGGTACGTTGCACGCCAGCGCGGCCGCCTCCGCGAGGAGCGGCAGGTTCGCCAAGCCCCACGCCCGCGACGTCAGGAGGGCCGTGTGCGCGCGACGCACCGCGCCGGGGTCAGCCGACCGGCGAGCAGCCCAGACCGCAAAGACGAACGGCAGGCCCGTCCAGCGCTTCCATTCCTCGCCCAGGTCGTAGCGATGCGGGTAGGTGCCGCGTGCCGCGAGCGCCAGCGCGGCGTCGCCGATCACCAGCACGGCCTCGTGGGGCAGCGCTGCCAGGGCATCGAGGTCCTGCGCCTCGGCGCGCGCCTCGGCGAACTTCGGCGCGACCCTCCACACGTCGTGGCACAACAGCTCGAGCAGCGCCACCGACGTGCGGGACGACGCGCTGAGCAAGACGGTGCGGTTGCCGAGCTCACTCACGGGACGCTTCGCGAATAACGCGACGCTGCGAACCGGTCCATCACAGGACACCGCGAGCCCCGGCAGAAGCAGGAGGTCCTTCGCGTGGCGCGCGTACTCGACGGCGCTGATCACACTCACGTCGAGCGCCCCCGCGACCAGCAGATCGTTCAGCTCCGCCGGCGTGCCCGTGACCAGCTCGCCGGGGGCCGGGACGATGCCCCGGTCGATCGCGCCGTACACCGGGGCGCAGTTGATGTAGGCGATGCGGCCGAGCCTCATTCGGCCCCATCCACGGCCGTGGCGACCGCCTGACCGCCCGACCGCCTGCCCGGCGCACCGGGTCGGCGCGGGCGAATCTGGAATACCTCGCCGACCGGTCCCGACGGGGGCGCCGAGACCGACCGCGGCTCGTATCCCGCGAACGTCCGGACCGTCCCGTACAACGAGTCGCGCTCGACCGGCTCCTTCCCGGCTCCCCGGATCAGCGTGATGATCTCGTCATACGACAGCCACATCGGCGTACCGGCGCCGGCCTCGTGATACACCCGCTCGAACACCACCGTCCCCTCGAGGTCGTCGCACCCGAACGTGAGCGCCACCTGGGAGATGAACGGTGTGACCATGGGCCAATGCGTCTTCACGTGGGGGATGTTGTCGAGCAGCAGCCGGCCCACGGCGATGTTCTTGAGGTCGTCGAAGCCCGTGGTGGCGGTGCCGGTGCGCCCCAGCGTCTCGCCCAGCTCGTTGTGGTCGGGGTGGTACGCCAAAGGGATATAGGTGAGGAACCCGCCCGTCTCGTCCTGCAGAGCGCGCAGGGCGAGGAGGTGGTCCACGCGGTCCGCGAGCGTCTCGACGTGCCCGTACAGCATGGTGCAGTTCGACGGAATCCCGAGCGCGTGGGCTTCCCGGTGCACCGCCAACCACTCCTCCCCCGTGAGCTTGCGATCGGCGATCGTCGCGCGGGCCGCAGGCGAGAAAACCTCCGCGCCCCCGCCCGGCAGGCTGTTCACCCCGGCGTCCTTCATCGCTTTCAGAACCTCGCGAACCTCCATCTGCTCGATCCGCGCGAGATGCGCGACTTCGACCGCCGTCAGCGCCTTGATCATCACGTCGGGATGGCGCTGCTTCAGTCCCCGAAACATGTCGAGGTAGTACGAGAGCTTGAGCTTCGGATGCAGCCCGCCCACGATGTGGAACTCACGCGTCGGGTTGCCCGCCGCGGCGTCCGCTTCGGCGAACACGTCCTCGAGGCTGCGGGTGTAGGCGCCGTCTTCCTTCGGCATCCGCGCGAACGAGCAGAAGACGCACGTGTTGCGCAGGATGCAGACATTGGTGGGGTTGATGTGCTGGTTGGCGGCGAAGAACACGCGGTCGCCGTTCCGACGACCGTTGGCGAGGTTGGCAAGGTTGCCGAGGGTGAGGAGGTCGGTGGTGGCGAACAGCGCGAGACCGTCGTCCCGCGTCAGCCGTTCGCCCCGCTCGACTTTTGCTGCGATCCGCGTAAGGGCAGGGTCCGCCCTCACGCGACCCTCCGGACCGCCAGGGTCACGTTGTGTCCCCCAAATCCGAACGAGTTGGAGAGCGCGACCTCCACCTGGCGCCGGACGGCGTGATTGGGGGCGGAGTCGAGATCGCACGCGGGATCGGGGTGGAACTGGTTGATCGTCGGCGGGATCACGCCGTGGTGCAACGCCAGGGCGCAGATCGCGAACTCGAGCGCGCCCGCGGCGCCGAGCAAGTGCCCCGTCATCGACTTGGTGGACCCGAAGATCAGCTTGCGCGCCTGGTCGCCGAACACGGTCTTCACCGCCGCCGTCTCAGCGGCGTCGCCGTGGGGAGTCGACGTGCCGTGGGCGTTGATGTAGCCCACCTCCGCGGGCCGTACGCGGCCGTCTTGCATCGCGAGGCGCATCGCCTGCTGCGCGCCCGAGCCGTCGGGGGCGGGGGCGGTAATGTGGTGCGCGTCCGCCGTCGCCCCGTAGCCCACGACCTCGGCGACGATCTTCGCGCCGCGCGCCCGCGCCCGCTCCCACTCCTCGAGGATCACGACCGCCGCCCCGTCGCCCATGACGAAGCCGTCGCGGTCCTTGTCGAACGGCCGCGACGCCGCCGCGGGATCATCGTTGCGCTCCGACAGCGCCTTCATGTTGGCGAAGCTGGCGATCGAGAGCGGGGTGATGGCGGCCTCGGCGCCCCCGGCAATCATGACGTCCGCCTCGCCTTTTTGGATGAGCCGCATCGCGTCGCCCAGCGCGTGCCCCGAGGAGGCGCATGCCGAAACGGTTGCGTAATTCGGGCCCTGATAGCCGTAGCGCATCGACACCAGCGCCGACGCCACGTTCGCCATGAACATCGGGACGAAGAACGGCGACACCCGGTTCGGGCCCTTCTCCAGGTAGGCGGTCATGTTCTCTTCGAACGTCGCGATGCCGCCCGTGCCGGTTCCGATGATGACACCGATGCGCTGCGGATCGATCTTGCCCGTCTTCTCGAGGCACGCGTCGGCGATCGCCTGGACGGCCGCGCCCATCGCGAATTGGGAAAACAGGTCGTAGCGCCGGGCTTCCTTCTTCTCCATGTAGAGGCCCGGGTCGAACTGCTTGACCTCGCAGGCGAACTTCACCGGGAGCCGGGCGGGGTCGAAGCGCGTAATCGGTCCCGCCCCCGATTTCCCGGCGACCAGCGCGTCCCAGGTCGTGGCGACGTCGTTCCCCACCGGCGTCACGAGCCCCAGGCCCGTGACCGCCACCCGGCGCGTCACTATTTGCCCTTCCCCATCTTTTCGTGCAGGTACTGCAGCGCCGCCCCGACGGTGCGCAGCTTCTCGGCCTCCTCGTCCGGGATGTCGATGTCGAACTCCTTCTCGAAGGCCATGACGAGCTCGACCGTGTCGAGGCTGTCGGCGCCGAGGTCCTCCATGAAACTGGCGTCGTTGGTGAGCTTGTCGCGCTCGACCCCCAGCTCCTCGACGATGATGTCCTTGACCTTCTCCTCGAGCTGCTTCATGTCCATTGCCATGGGTGACCCTCAGCGGAGGTAAAGGGGAGCCTGCTCACATCACCATCCCGCCATCGACGACCAGGACCTGCCCTGTAATGTAGCTGGCGAAGTCGGAGGCGAGAAAGAGCACCGCGCCCGCGATGTCGGAGGCCTGTCCCAGGCGCCCGAGCGGAATGTTGTCCAGCAGGTACTTCTTGGCCTCGTCGGAGATGCCGCGCGTCAGCTCGGTGTCGATATAGCCCGGCGCGACCGCGTTCACCAGCACGTTGCGGGAGGCCAGCTCCTTGGCCACGGACTTGGTGAACCCGATCATCCCCGCCTTGGACGCGGAATAGTTGGATTGCCCCTTGTTGCCGTTCAGCCCGACGACGCTCGTGATGTTGATGACCCGTCCCCAGCGGCGCTTGATCATGCCGCGCGCGGCGTACTTGGTCATCAGGAACGCGCCCTTCAAGTTCGTGTCCACCACGGTGTCCCAATCAGTCTCGGTGAGGCGGAACAGCAGGTTGTCCTTGGTGAACCCGGCGTTGTTGACCAGGACGTCGATCCGGCCGAAATCCTTGTCGACGGCGTCGGCCAGGGCCTCGACCTGGGCCGCCACGCCCACGTCGCACGGGTACCCGCGCGCGCCGCTGCCGAGGGCCCCCGCGACCTGCTGCGCCTTGGCCCCGTCGCGCGCGCACAGCGCCACCCGGCCGCCGGCGCCCGCGAACGCCCGGCAGATGTCGTGGCCGATCCCCCGCGTGCCGCCGGTGACGAGGGCGACCTTGCCCGTGAGGTCGAGCTTCATCGAACACCCGTGCGGGGTGCGGCGTGCGGCGTGCGGAGTCGTACGGGGAGGTCGTTTACATCATGACGCTCGCCGTTCCACGCCGCACGCCGCACTCCGCACGCCTCACGTCGCATCACGCCGCCTCCAAGAACTTGCTCACGTCAGTTGCCGTCCCCAGGCTCACCACGTTCGCCCCCGGGACGATGCGCTTCAAGAGCCCCGCCAGGACCGCGCCGGGGCCGATCTCGACGAACCGCGCCCCGTCTCCCGCGAGTCGCGCCGCGTGCTGCATGCATTCCACCCAGCGGACCGGCGCCGTGAGCTGATCGGCGAGCAGGCGGCGGGCGCGCGTGGCCTCCTTGACCGCTTCGCCGGTCGCATTGGCGAGCACCGGGAAGGCGGGGTCGCGGAACGGGGCGCGCTCGAGCGCCACCAGCAGGTGGTTCGCGGCGGGCGCCATGAGGGGTGAGTGAAAGGCGCCGCTCACCTTGAGGGGGACGACGCGCTTGGCGCCCCGCGCCTTGCACGCCTCGCCCGCACGCGCGACGGCGTCGGGGTCGCCGGAGATCACCGTCTGGTCGGGGGCGTTGAGGTTGGCCGGGACCGCGACGCTGCCCTGGCGCGACGCCTCCTCGCAAGCGGCCGCGACCTGCGCGGTCGCGAGTCCCAGGACGGCCGCCATCGTGCCGGGCCGCTCGTCGCCGGCTTTGTGCATGAGCTCGCCGCGGCGGCGCACCAGTTTCGCGGCGTCGGCGGCGTCGAGTGCGCCGGCGGTGACGTACGCCGAGTACTCCCCGAGGGAATGGCCCGCCGCGCCGGCGGCGCCGTCGACCGTCGGTCCGGCGACGGCGAACACGGCGACGCTGTGAGCGAGGATAGCGGGCTGGGCGTTGTGGGTGGCGGTCAACTCGTCCTCCGGCCCGTCGAACATCAGGCGGGAGAGGGCGACGCCGAGCGCGTCGTCGATCGCCTGAAACGTGTCGCGCGCGGCCGGGAACCGCTCCGCGAGGTCTTTTCCCATGCCGACTTTTTGCGCGCCCTGGCCCGGGCAGAGCCAGACCGTTGCTACCACCGCACCACCATGCTCGCCCAGGTGAAGCCGGCGCCGAACGCGCAGAACATCACGGTCATGCCCGGAGTGAGGCGCCCCGTCTTCACCGCCTCGTCGAGCGCGATGGCGATTGACGCCGCCGACGTGTTCCCGAACCGGTCGACGTTGACGTAGACCTTGTCCATCGGGAGGCCGGCGTGCTTGGCCGTCGCTTCGATGATGCGGATGTTCGCCTGGTGGGGGATGAGGAGGTCGACGTCGCCGGCCGCGAGTCCCGCGCGCCTGAGCGCCTGGTCACAGGCGTCGGCCATCGAGAGCACGGCGGCCTTGAACACCTCACGGCCCGCCATCTTGATGTAGTAGCTGTGATCCTTGAGCAGCTCGTCACTCGGGGGGTGCGACGCCCCGCCCCCCGGCCGGTACAGCAGCTCGGCCAGGGTGCCGTCGGACTTGAGGTACGACGACAGGATCCCGCGGCCCGAGCCGCTGCGGCGCACGAGCGTGGCCCCCGCCCCGTCGCCGAACAGCACCGCCGTCGTCCGGTCGGTCCAGTCCATGATGCTGGTGAGCTTCTCGGCCGCCACGACGAGCACGTTGTCCGCTTGCTCCGCCGCGACCACGCCCTCCGCGACGCTCAGCGCGTACACGAACCCGGAGCAGGCGGCCCCGACGTCGAATGCCGCGGCGTTCTTGGCGCCGAGGATCGCCTGCAGGTCGCACGCCTGGGAGGGGAGCAGCCGGTCAGGCGATGCGGTCGCGTAGACGATCGCCCCTAAATCGAGTGGGGTGAGGCCGGTCTCTGCCAGCACCTGGAGGGCGGCCGCCTTCCCCATGCAGGCGTTGGTCTCGTCCTTGGATGAAATGCGGCGCTCGCGGATGCCGGTGCGCTCGCGGATCCACTGATCCGACGTGTCCAGAATCTTGCTGAACTCGTCGTTCGTCATGACGCGGGCGGGCGCGTAGCTGCCGGTACCGGCCAGTTCGGCGAAGGGGCGCTTCACGCGGGCACGCCTCTGCCGGCGGCGAACTCGGCGGCGATGTCGTCGGAGAGGTGGCTCTTCACCGCCTGGACCGCCACCCGGATCGCGTTCCGGATCGCCCTGGCGGGCGAGGAGCCGTGGCAGATGATCACCACGCCCTGCACGCCCAGGAGCGGTGCGCCCCCGTAGGTCGCGTAGTCGAGCACCTTGAGCACGTTGCCCATCTCGGGCCGCTGCAGCACGTCGGGCGCTTCGCGCTTCATCAGGGAGACGAAGACCCGGGCGGCCGATTCGTAGAATTTGAGGACCACGTTGCCCACGAAGCCGTCGCAGGTCACCACGTCGAGCGCCTGGCCGCGACATTCGCCGGCGGGAATGTCGCGCCCTTCCACGTTGCCGATGTAGCGGATCCCCGGCGTCTGTTTGAGGAGCTGGTGGGCCTCCTTCACGACGGCGTTTCCTTTTTCGTCTTCTTCACCGATGTTCAGCAGGCCGACGGTGGGACTGGCCTGGCCCAGCACGTCGCGCGCGTACACGGCGCCGAGGTGCGCGAAGCCCACGAGCTCGCGGGCGTCGCAGTCCACGTTGGCCCCCGCGTCGAGCACCAGCACCGGCTGTCCGGCCGTGGGAAACAGGGCGCCGATCGCGGCGCGCTGGACGCCGGGATGGAGGCGCAGCAGCAGGGTGCTCGCCGCCATTACGGCGCCGGTGTTGCCCGCCGAGATGAAGGCGTCGGACTTCCTCTTCTTTTGGAGGGACAGGCCCACGGCGATCGAGGAGCGCGGCTTGCCGCGGACCGCCGCGAGCGGCTTGTCCCCCATGCCGACGACTTCCGGCGCCTCGACAATGTCGATCCGGGAGCGGTGCACATCGGGAAGGCGCGCCAACGCGGCCTCGATGTCCGCCGTGCGTCCCACCAGCTGCACCTGGAACTCCGGCGGCAGCTCCTTCAGCGCCTGCGCCGCGCCCTCCACTTCGACCTGAGGGGCGTTGTCGCTACCCATCGCGTCCAGCGCGATGCGGATCACGTCAATCCTCGACGGTCACCCGCTGCTCGCCCTTGTAGTAGCCGCAGGTCGGGCAGACGCGATGCGGCTGTTTCAGGTCCCCGCACCGCGGGCACGGTTGGAGCGTGGGGCGCGCCGCCTTGTAGTGCGTGCGGCGCGCGCGCTTCTTGCGCTTCGAGGTTCTGCGCTTGGGTACGGCCATGCGGTCGTCCTCGTCTCAATCGCGGAGCTTGCCCTTCAGGGACGCGAGCGCCTGCCACCGTGGGTCGGCGGCCGGCGCGCAGCCGCAGGGGCCCGCGTTCAGGTCCTGGCCACAGCGCGGGCAGAGCCCGCGGCAGTCCTCGCGGCATAAAACGTACCGCGGAACGGCGAGAATCAGTTCCTCCCGGATCGCCGGGGCGAGATCGACCTCCGTCGCGTCGGGCGCCAACGGATAGGAGTCGGGGTCCTCCAGGGCCTCCGGGTCCTGCGTGAACAGCGCGCCGATGTCCGCCGCCACCGGCACCGCCACGGGGGCGAGACAGCGCCGGCACTCCCCCGCCACCACCGTGGTCAGCGTGCCGTGCCAATAGAATCGCCCTTCCCCCGTTGCCTGCAACCGCCCACCCACCCTGACCGGCGCACCGAGGGCGACATCCAGGCCTTCGAGCCGGGGGTCGGTCAAGTCGAGCTCGCCTCGGGTATCGACGGGCCCGAGGGCCAACTCCCGCAGGTCAACGCGCAGCATGGACAGCGAAGCTAAACCCTTGTGGGACTTGCGTCAACAGAGCGTCGCCAGCTCGCTTTCCGGGAAGAAAAACGCCACTTCCCGCACCGCGTTGTCCGACGAATCGGAGGCGTGGATCGCGTTCCGCTCCTTGGACTGGGCGTAGAGCTTGCGCACGGTGCCGGGTTTCGCCTCGGCGGGATCGGTGGCGCCGATGACGTCGCGCAGATGGGCCACGGCGTTGTCCCGCTCGAGGGCGAGCGCCAGCGCCGGACCCGACGTCATGAACGCGACCAGGGGGCGGAAGAAGGGCCGCTCGCGGTGCACCGCGTAGAACGCCTCGGCCTGCGGCGTCGAGAGCCGGACCAGGCGGGCGGCGCGGATTCTGAATCCTTGCCCTTCCAGGAGGGCGAGGATCTTGCCGGTGTTGCCGGCCTGCACGGCGTCGGGCTTGATAATGGCCAGGGTCAGCATCGGAGTCAGGAGTCCGGAGTCAGGGGGCCGCGACGAGCCGGCGGATCAAGTCGGCGCGCGTGAGAAAGCCGACGACCACGCCCTCGCGCACGACCGGGAAGCGGTCCACGTCCTTGTTGTTCATCAGGTTCGCCACCTCGGACAGCGTTTGATCCTCCGACAGGCACAACACGGCGCGCGCCATCACGTCCTTGACCGCGAGCCCGCGCGGATCGGGGGAGCCGCGCTGGGCCTGCGCCTTGGTGACCGCGCGGAACTCGCCGCTCTTGGTGCGCTGCAGGTACTCCGGAATGAGATGGCGCAGCAGCTCGCGGTGGGTCACCATGCCGAGCAGCGTTCCGCTGTCGTCCACGATGGGGATGGCGCGCACGTCCCGCTCCATCATGATGCGGGCGACCTCGGCGAGGCTCTGCTCGGGGCGCGCGCTGAGCACCTGGGCCGTCATGACGTCGCGCACCGTGAGGTGACTGGGCAGCTCCACCGCGCCGAGCGCGCCGATCGCCGTGAGCTGCTCCGCCGTCTTGGACGCGAGGATGGCGAGCACCGTGTCGGGGTCCGACAGGATGCGGGCGAACGCCCCGACCACCTGCAGGTACGTCGGGGTCTCGCGCGGCGGCGCCACGATCAGGATCACGATCCGTGCCGTGCGGTGCGGGTCTTTCTCCCAGTGGATCGGCGTGGGGGAGATGCCCACGGCGGTGACCAGCTGGCGCACCGCCTCCGTGCGGAAGTGCGGGAGAAAGGCGTGCTCCCCGACGCTCACCATGTCCTCGGGCCAGGCGTTCCGGATCACGGCGTTGAGCCGGTTGGGCTCGGCCACGACGCCGGTGGCGACGAGCTGCTCGGCGAGCCGCTGGGTGGCTTGTTGCACCGTCGGCGCGGACAGCGGCACGAGCACGTGCCGGGGGTCGACGACGTCGATGAGCTTCACAGCCGCGCCTTGAGGAGCGGGACGACGTCGGCGGGGCGCTGCATCACGCTGATCCCGGCGTGCTCCAGCGCCGCCATCTTCTCCGCGGCGGTCCCCGACGAGCCGGAGATGATGGCGCCGGCGTGGCCCATGCGGCGGCCCGGGGGCGCCGTCTGGCCCGCGATGAACCCGACGACGGGCTTCGTGACGCCGTGTCGGACGAACGCGGCCGCCTGCTGCTCGTCGGTCCCGCCGATCTCGCCGATCATCACGATCGCCTCCGTCTCCGGGTCGGCCTGGAACGCGGCGAGGCAATGAATGAAGTTCGTGCCGATGATGGGGTCGCCGCCGATGCCGACGCAGGTGGACTGGCCGTACCCCGCGCTCGAGAGCTGGTGGATGATCTCGTAGGTGAGCGTGCCGCTGCGCGACACGACCCCGATCGTTCCCGGCTTGCAGATGTTCCCCGGGATGATGCCGACCTTGCTCCTGCCGGGAGAGATGAGCCCCGGGCAGTTCGGGCCGATGAGCCGGGCGCCATGCTCGCCCACGAAGGGCATCACGCGCGTCATGTCGAGCACCGGGATCCCTTCGGTGATGCAGACGATGAGGGCGATCCCGGCGTCGGCCGCCTCGAAGATCGCGGACGCCGCGACCGCGGCGGGAACGTAGATGACCGCCGTGTTCGCCTGCGTGTCGCGGACGGCCTGCGCCACCGTATTGAACACGGGGACGACGCCTTCGAACAGCTGCCCGCCCTTTCCGGGCGTCACGCCGGCGACGACCTTGGTGCCGTAGGAGATCATCTGCTTGGCGTGGAACGACCCGTCCCGGCCGGTGATGCCCTGCACCACGAGGCGCGTGGACTGGTCGATGAAGATGCTCATGCGAGTGCCACGGCCCGCTTGACGGCGTCGTCCATGTCCGTCAACGCCGAGTAACCCGCCTTCGTCAGGATCTCGATGGCCTCGCGTTCGTTCGTCCCGGTCAGCCGGATCACGATCGGGACCTTGAGCGGGAACTCCCGCGTCCCCTGCACGATGCCGTTGGCGACGTCATCGGAGCGGGTGATCCCGCCGAAGATGTTGAAGAGAATCGCCTTGACGTTGGGATCGGCGGTGATGATGCGCAGGGCACTCACGACCTTTTGGGGGTTGGAGCTGCCGCCGATGTCGAGGAAGTTGGCCGGCGCGCCGCCGTAGTACTTGACCAGATCCATCGTGGCCATCGCGAGTCCGGCGCCGTTGACGCAGCACCCGACGCTGCCGTCGAGCTTGATGAACGTGAGCCCCGCTTCGCGCGCCCGCACCTCGGCCGGCGCCTCGGCCGACGCGTCGCGCAACGCGGCGATCTCCGGGTGGCGCTCCAGCTCGTTGTCGTCCACGACGATCTTGGCGTCGAGCGCCTGGACCTTGCCGTCGGGCGTGGTGACCAGCGGGTTGATCTCGGCGAGCGAGGCGCCGACGGCGTAGACGGCGACGTACAGCCGCTGCATGATGTCGGCGGCCGCGCGGGCCTGGGCCACGTCCTTGTACAGCGCGAGGCCGAGGCCGAGCGCCTGGTGCGGCAGCAACCCGTAGCGGGGATCCACGGCCACCCGGTGGATCTTCTCCGGCGTCTTCGCCGCGACCTCCTCGATGTCGATGCCCCCCGCCGGGCTCACCATCAGCACCGGGCGCTGCGAGGCCCGGTCGACGATGATCCCGATGTAGCTCTCCGACGTGATCTCCGCCGCCGGGGCGACGAGCACCTGATGCACCGTCAACCCCTTGATGGTCATCCCGAGGATCGCCTTGGCGTGCGCCTCCGCTTCGGCGGCGCTTGGGGCGAGCTTGACGCCGCCCGCCTTGCCGCGTCCGCCGGCGTGCACCTGCGCCTTGACCACGA
>DASYRJ010000072.1:0-68802 GCA_036004525.1 Gemmatimonadales bacterium
GGCTACTCTCCGCGCTCCCTCGTTCAAAAGCTCGGCATCAAGGCTGGGACGCGGATCGCGATCGTGAACGCCCCACGCGGTTACCGGGCGACGTTGGGGGCGCTGCCGGCCGCGGTCACGGTCACGAGCGTCGCTCGAGGATCGCTCCCCTTCATTCAGTTTTTCACGACGACTCGGAAGGCGCTCGAGGGGAAGTTCGCCACGCTGGTCCGCTCCCTCGCCCGCGGCGGCGCCCTGTGGGTGTCGTGGCCCAAGCGCGCGTCGGGTGTGCCGACCGACGTCACGGAGGACGTGGTGCGGGCGGTGGCGCTGCCGCGGGGGCTGGTGGATGTGAAGGTCTGCGCGGTGGACGAGGTGTGGTCGGGGCTGAAGCTGGTGCGGCGGCTCAAGCACCGATGACACTTTGCATTACAAAGTACTTGACAATACTCCCCTCGACCGCTATCGTGTGCCCATGACCGCCCCGCCGCCGCGGCCGCTCCACGACCGGGCGCTCGACAACCTGCAGTACATCCGGTCCACGATGGAGCGGGCGGGGTCATTCACCGCCGTCCCCGGATGGGGGATGGTCGCCGTGGGCGCGACGGCGCTCGCCGCCACCTGGCTCGCCGGCCGCCAGGCGCGCGACGCGGCGTGGCTGGCGGTGTGGCTCGGCGAGGCGGCGCTCGCCATGGCGATCGGGGGGACGGCGCTCGTGCGCAAGGCGCGCGTGGCCAACGACTCCTTGCTGTCGGGGCCGGGACGCCGGTTCGGACTCGGCTTCCTGCCGCCGCTCGTCGTGGGCGGCCTGCTGACGATCGCGCTGCACCAGGCCGCGTTGTTCCGCGCGATGCCGGGCACGTGGCTGCTGCTCTACGGCACCGCCGTTGTGACCGCCGGGGCGTTTTCGGTGCGGGTGGTGCCCTTGATGGGTCTGTGCTTCATGCTGCTGGGCGCGGCGGCACTGTTCGCGCCCACCGGCTGGTGGCCCGGGTTCATGGCCGTGGGGTTCGGCGGCCTGCACATTGTGTTCGGATCGATTATCGCACGGAGGTACGGTGGCTAAGACGGGAGCGGCCCGCGTGCCGCAGGGAGAGCCGGAGCGGCCGGTGAAGGCCAGGCCGAAGGCCGCCGCCGATTTCGACCGCTTGATTCACGAACGCGTGCGCCTCGGCATCGTCAGCGCCCTCGCGGTGAACGAGAGCCTCGCCTTCAGCGAGCTGAAGGCGCTCCTTAAGACGACCGACGGCAACTTGAGCGTCCACGCCCGCAAGCTGGAGGAGGCGGAGTACGTCTCCTGCACCAAGTCGTTCGCCGGACGCGTGCCCAAGACCGAGTACCGGCTCACGGCGGCAGGGCGGCGGGCGCTGGAGCGCTACCTCGACCACATGGAAGCGCTGATCCGCGCCGCGCGCCAGCGCTGACACCCTTTTCTTTTGAGGTTTTGCTTTATGAAACAAAGTACTTCTCTGCACGTGGCGATCATCATGGACGGCAACGGGCGCTGGGCCACCCGGCGGGGCCTGCCCCGCGCCTCCGGCCACCGCGCCGGCGCGCAGGCGGTCCGCCGCGCGGTCGAGGCTGCAGCCGATCTCGGCATCGGCGCGCTCACGCTGTACGCCTTCTCCAGCGACAACTGGAACCGGCCGCCGGGCGAGGTCGCGACGCTGATGCGTCTCTTCGCCCGCCACCTGCACACCCAGACCCCGCGCCTCGTGGCGCACGAGGTACGGCTCACCGTCGCCGGACGGCGCGACCGCCTCCCGACGCCGCTCGTCGCCGCGATCGACGCCGCCGAGCGGGCGACCGAGGCGGGCGGCCGCCTCCACCTGCGCCTCGCGATCGACTACTCGGCGCGCGCAGCGATCCGCGCGGGCACCCTCCTGCCCGACGTCGACCTGTTGATCCGCACCGGCGGCGAGCAGCGCCTCTCCGACTTCCTGCTGTGGGAGTGCGCCTACGCCGAGCTGTGGTTCACCGACCGCATGTGGCCCGACTTCGGCGCGGCCGACCTCGCCGCCGCCGTGGCCGACTTCCAGGCGCGCGAGCGGCGCTTCGGCGGGCTCCCCGCCCGGGCGGCGGTATGATCAGCACGCGCACCCGGCTCGGAATCGAGGTGCTCGCGGCGGGGCTCGCCCTCGGCCTGGTGGGCGACACCCTGCTGCGCGCCATGCCCTGGGGGCTGAACGTCACGCTGTGCGCGGCGGCGCTCGTCGGCGCCGGCCTCGTGCTGGTCCGGCGCCACCACCTCACGGCGGGGCCGGACACGCCCTGGCTCGCGATCACGGTCCTGTTGCTCGGCGCCGCTTTCATGCGCCGGGACTCCGAGGCTCTCGCGCAGTTCGACGTCATCGGCCTGCTCATTGCGCTCTCGCTGGGCGCGGCGAGCCTGCACGGTGAGCGCATCGCGGCGCTGCGACCGCTCGCCTACCTGCAGACGGGAGTACTGACGGCCGCGAACACCATCGCCGGCGGCTTCCTGCTCGTGGGGCAGGATGTGCGCTGGGAGGAACTGCCGCGCGAAGGGCGCCTCCGGCATGTGCGTGCCGTGGGGCTCGGCGTTCTCCTCGCCGCGCCGCTGCTCGCCGTGTTCGGCAGCCTGTTCGCATCGGCCGACAGCGTTTTCGGGACCGTGCTCACGAACCTGTTCGCGTTCGACGCCGGCGCCGTGGCGTCTCACACGTTCTTCATCGGCTTCTGGGCCGCCCTCACCGCCGGCTACCTGCGCTGGTGTTTGGTCGCCCGCCCCCCCTCCACGACCCAGCCTACGGCGGAGACGGCGCGTGGGCTGGGGATCGTACCGGTCGGCACCGCGCTCGGCCTCATCAACCTGCTCTTCCTTTTGTTCGTCGTGGTCCAGGTGCGCTACTTCTTCGGGGGTGCCGCGCTCGTGCAGCAAACGACCGGCCTCACCTACGCCGAGTACGCACGGCACGGGTTCTTCGAACTGGTGACGGCCAGTGGCCTCGTCCTCCCCGTGCTCCTGGGTGCCGATCACCTGGTGCGGGGCGAGACAGCCGCGCATCTGGCGACGTTCCGCCGCCTCGCGGGGCTCCTGCTCGTCCTGTTGGCGGTGATCATGGCGTCGGCGCTCGAGCGGATGCGGCTGTACGTCGCGGCCTTCGGGCTCTCGGAGGATCGGCTGTACGCCACGGCTTTCATGATCTATCTGCTCGGCGTGTTCGCCTGGCTCGGCTGGACGGTGCTGCGCGGCCGGCGCCAGCGCTTCGCCTTCGGTGCGCTGGTCCAGGGCTTCGCGGTGCTCACCGGCCTGCACGTGCTGAACCCCGATGCGTTCATCGTTCGCACCAATCTGACCCGCCCCGCCGCCGAGCGGCCGTTCGACGCGAAGTACGCCATCTCGCTGGGTGCCGATGCCGTGCTCCCGCTCCTCGACGCCCTGCCCACGCTCGGAACCCAGGAGGGCTGTGCTGTGGCCCGGGGTCTCTTGAACCGGTGGGACGTCGACGCCGCGGACTGGCGCACGTGGAACTGGAGTCGCAGCCGAGCGCGCCGGCTGGTGCGCGAGCGTGCGACCGACCTGCGTGCCCTCCCGTGCCCGCCGAGCAAGGAGCCCTCATGACGGTCTGGGCGTTAGCGATCGCCTTCCTCGGCGGCCTTGGCGGCGGTGACGCACTCGGCCCCGTGTTCGCAGCCTTCGGCGCCTTCATCCAGGGCTGCGCCAACCCGCGCGCGCCGTGGCGCTGGGCGATTCAGACCCTCGCGGCATGGGCTGCCGGCACGGGCGTAGGCACCCTGCTGACGTTCGTTGGCGGAGGGCACGCATTCGAGGCACCGAGCCAGCTGGGCGCCGGACTGACGGTCATCGCCGCCTACGCGAGCGCCGTCGTTGGTGCCGCCCTCGCCTGGGTCAGTTCCCGGCTCGCTCGGCAGGGCTAGATTGGTAGGGCATGGGCCTGCCGATCGTCCAAGTCGACGCCTTCACCGACCGCCCTTTCGCGGGCAACCCCGCGGCCGTATGTGTCCTCCCGGCCCCCGCCGACGTGGGCTGGATGCAGGACGTGGCGCGGGAGATGAACCTCTCCGAGACCGCCTTCCTCGTCCGCCGCGACGACGCCTTCGATCTCCGCTGGTTCACGCCGGCGACGGAAGTCGACCTGTGCGGCCACGCGACGCTGGCGAGCGCACACGTCCTCTGGGAAGACGGCCTTCTGGCGCCGGACGCCCAAGCACGCTTCCACACGAAGAGCGGCGTGCTCACGGCCGACCGCCGCGACGCCTGGATCGAAATGGATTTCCCGGCGACGCCGCCGAAGGCCATGCCGGCACCGCGCGGTCTCGCCGAGGCCGTCGGCGTGACGCCCCGGTTCGTGGGGCGCAGCCGGTTCGATTACCTGCTCGAGGTCGGCGACGAGGACACGGTCCGGCACGTGCAGCCGGACTTCACCGCGCTCGCGCGCGTGAAGACGCGCGGCGTGATCGTCACGAGCCGGGCGGCGACGAAAGACTACGACTTCGTGTCCCGCTTCTTCGCCCCCCGCGCCGGCGTGCCCGAAGACCCGGTCACGGGCTCCGCCCACTGTGCCCTGGCGCCCTACTGGACCGCGAAGCTCGGCAGGCCGGCGCTGGTGGGCTATCAGGCCTCGGCCCGCGGGGGCGTGGTTCGGGTGCGCCTCGCCGGAGAGCGGGTGGTCCTCGGCGGCCAAGCGGTGACGGTGTTGCGCGGCGACCTGACGGCGGACAATATGGGCGGCAAGGAGGCGTCTCGCCCATGAAAGAGATCCGCACCACCGCCGACATCCATGCCACCGCAGAGCGAGTGTGGGAAGTCCTCATCGACCTGCCGGGTTACAAGGACTGGAACCCGTACATCACGCGGGTCGATGGTGGGCTCGAGGTGGGGGGCATGCTCAAGCTGTGGTTGGAGCCGCCCGGCGGCTCCATGCTCACGGTCAAACCCGTCGTGCTCGAAGTGGAGGAACCTCGGGAGCTGCGCTGGCTGTGGCCCAAGGCGTTCAGCGGGATCTGCGATACCGAGGAGTGCTTCGTCATCGTGCCCAAAGGGGAGAACCGGACGCATGTCATCCACCGCGTGACCTGTACCGGCCTCGCGCTCTCTCTTCCGGGCGTCGGCGCGGCGACCGCCGCGCGGCTCGAGACCAACTTCCGCGAGGGGATGGAAGCGATGAACCGCGCCCTCAAGTCCCGCGCGCAAGGAGGCAAGGGCCCGGGGCTGTGACGGCGCGCGCCACCCGCGTCGTCGGTTACCTCTGCGCGCTGGGCGCCGGCGCCACCTGGGGGACGACCGGCCCGCTCTCCACTGGACTGTACGACCTGATGCCCGCCACGAGCATCGGGTTCTGGCGCGTCCTCATCGGGACCGCCGCGCTCGCGCTGTGGGGCGTCCTGCTCCGGCGGGACCTGTTTCGGGTTGATGCGCGGGGTTGGCTGCTCGTGGGCCTCGGAGGTGGGGCCCTCGTCGCCTTGTTCGAGATCGCCTATCAGTTCGCCATCGCCGGCGCGGGTGTGGCGGGCGCGGCGGCGCTGCTGTACACCGCACCCGTGATCGTCGCCGTGCTCGCGCGCGTGATCCTGCGAGAGGCGCTCACGCCCCTGCGTGTGGCGCTCGCGTTGCTCGTGATGGCCGGCGTCGCGCTGACGGTGACCGGCGGCAGTAACGCGGGCGCCGAGGCCGCGCGCATGGGAATCGGAGCGGGCATCGCCGGCGGGCTGCTGTCGGCGCTGAGCTACGCCTTCACGACGTTGATGGCGCGGTACGCCGTTCCGCGCTACGGCGTCGTTCGCGTGCTGTTCCTCGAGGTGCTCGGCGGCGTCGTGATTCTGGCGATCGTGCTGTCGGTCTGGGGACGCCCGCCCGCCCCGCCGCCCACCGCCGCCGCCTGGCGCGGCCTCATCGGACTCGCCGCGGGTTCGGTGCTCGCCGCGAACTTCCTGTTCTTTGCGGCCGTGAAGCGGATCGAGGCCGCGCCCGCCGCGGTCGCCGCGACGATCGAGCCCGTCGTCGGCGCGCTGCTCGCGCTGCTCCTCTTCAGCCAGCACCTCACGGCCCTGGGATGGGTCGGCCTGCTGATGGTGGTGGGGGGCGTGGCGGCGGGGTATCTGAAGGAGGGCGCGGTAGAGCCTGCCTGATGTTGCGGGGCGTCCCGCTGCGCCACAAAAAGCAACAGAGGCTCCGCGGGACGCCCCGCAACATCAGAACACCAGTTCCACTCCGAGGCGGAACATCCGCGGCGCACCGTAGGCGAAGAGCGGCTGCGTGAAGTCCCGCGCGGCGGCGAGAAACAGGGGGTACAGCTCGTCGTGCCCCTCGATGTAGCCGTTCCCATCCGTGTCCGCGAACGGCCGGTACCGGGGCGACTCATAGGGGATTGCTTCCGGGTGGGCCTGGTAGGCCTGCTCGGCGAGCACGGCGATCTGCTGAGGGCCCAGGCCGGGGTCCCCAGTGTCGCGGCGCACCGCCTCGACGTTCCGCCGGTTCAGGAGATTCCGCACGTCGAGATAGATGCTCCCCTGCCACCCTCTCAGCCGCACCGGCCGCCGCAGCAGCATATCGACCGTAAGCTGCGGCGGAAGGCGGTGGCTGTTGGGGAGCCCGATGAGGGTGTCACCGGCGGCATTCGTCATGGTGAAGGGCAGCCCGGAGCTCGCCCGCACGATGGCCGTCGCCTCGAGACCGGCGAGCGGTCCCACGCCGGCGCTGTCGGGGACCACGCCCTGGCCGATCACCGTCAGGCCGTGGCGCCGGTCGTAGTCCAGGGGGAACTCGACGCGCGCCGGGTTGATCGTGTCTCCGTTCGGATCGATCCGGATGCGGCGCACCAGCTGGAAGGCATTGGTGGCGGTCGCGGACGCCTGCTGCAGCGCGTAGGCGATCCGCACGCCCCATCCGCCGGCCAGCGGGCGGTCGAAGATCACCTCGGCGCCCTTCACGTTGCCGTAGTCCCACTGGGCGAAGATCGTCGAGTCGGGGTCTACGCCGAGCGGCACCGACGCCACGAGTCCGTCGAGCAGCTTGTTGAACACGTTGACGCGCAGCGACGTGGTCGGAGAGGGGCGGGCGCGCACCGAGAATTCGTATTGCGTCGCATCCTCGAAGCCGAGGTTCGGGTTGCCACGCCGGAACCGCCCCGTGCGCAGCGTGTCGTCGAACGCCGCGTCCACCAGATACTGAAAATCCGGCGCCTGGGAGAACCGTCCCCAGCTGGCGACGACCGTCGCCCCCTTGAGCATCGTCGAGAACGCAAACCTGGGGTTGATGCTGCGGCGCGTGCCGGTCGTTTGACCGGGCACATCACCCCCGGGGTCGAACTGATCGTAGCGCGTGCCCAGGGTGACGACGAAGTCCTCCCCGTGTAGCTGGGCCTCGACATAAGCGGCCGCGGACGTGGGTGAGAAGTCGGACGCCGCGGGCGGCGGCACGCTGTCGCCCACGGGGAGATAGCCCAGCGCGCGCTGGAAGGTCCGCACCCGCTGGCGTGACACCACGGCGCCGAAATAGACATCGACCGTAGGCCCGCCGGCGCTGAAGTCAACTTGGCTGCGGAGCTCCCGGTAGCGGTTCCACGCGACCTCGCCGTTCGAGCCGGCGCCGAGGAAGAACGCCGGCACGCCCCACGGGGATCGGTCGCTCGGCGCGGGCGCGTCGAGCCCGGGAATCGCGCCCTGGGCCAGGGCGGTGTCCTGCGCGCGTGCCATGTCCTCGCCCACGAATCGGAAGGTGCGGCCCGTGACGCCTCCGAACCGGTATGGGGGTTGGTCGACCAGGGTGCCGCGCATGAACTCGCGCGAGAAGTAGGCGGTGCGGATGTCGGTCGTGAAGGTGTTCGTGGCGCGCTGCAGATGGGCGCTCACGAGGTCCCCCGTGACCCGCCGCGCCGGCGCCCAACGCTCGTCGTACTTGTAGGCCGGGTCGTACAACAGGCGCTGATCCGCCGACCGCAGCGCGAACAGCCGCAGCGTGTGGGGCCCGCCGAGCGGCACGCGCAGTTTCACGGCGGCGTCGTACCGCTCACCGCTGTTGTGCGGCAGGAGGACGGGGCTGTCGCTCCGGGGATCGCGCGGATCCGGCGGGAGGGGAGCGTTCACGGGGTCGGCGTCGAGCCGGCCCTCGGCATCGAGCACCGCCACGAGCCGGGCGCCGCGCTCGCCCCCCACCGGGCCGTCCAGGGACGCGACCGCGCGGTCGAGGCCGAGGTCCGCGGTCCCCCACAGCGGGCGGTCGCTCTCGAAGGCGGCGCGCCCGCTCCACCGGTCGCCGCCGTCCTTGGTGACCACGTTGATGAGCCCCGAAAGCGCCTGGCCGTAGCGCGCCGAGAAACCGTTGGTGACGAGCGCCGCCTCGGTGAGGATATCGGGCGGGATACGGACGCCGAGCGGGCCGGTGGAGGCGTCGAGCTGGTTCTTGACGCCGAGGCCGTCGAGGACGAACGCCTGCTGCCCCAACCGCCCGCCCCGGTAACTCTCGCCCACGGCGCCGGCGGAGAGCGCCACCGCTTCGTCGAGCGTCGTCACCGGAAAGCGCCGCAGCTCCTCGCCCCCGATCCGCTGCACCGTCCCGACCACGGTCGGGTCGAGGATCGAGTCCGCGTACGCTTCGATCACGACCGGCCGGTCGATCGTGTACACGTCGACCGTGAAGTTCACGAGGGACACCTGGCCGGCGCGCACCAGCACGCTGTCCCGCCGAATGGTTTCGAAGCCGATGGCGCGCACGGTGACGAGGTGCCAGCCGCTCCGCACCTCGCGGACCCGGTAGAACCCCGCCGTGTCGGTCTGCGCGAGCCAGCGGCCGTCCACGCCGACCTGCGCCCCCGCGATCGGGAGGCCACCCTCCCGTTGCCGGACGTGACCCGCGATCGATCCATTCGTCTGCGCCCCGGCCGCCGCCGGCGCCGCGGCGAGCGCGAGCAGCGCGGCGGCCGCCGCCCTCAGGGGACCTCCACGAGCCAGAGATCGGCGGTGCGGCTCGTCCACAGCTCGGCCGCCACGCGGGTCCCGTCGGGGGAAACCGCGGGCCGCCGGAGCAGGGTGAGCGCGGCGCCGAGCACGGTGTCCGATCCCGTCCCGAGGGTCACGAGATGGAGTGTCCCTCCGTTGTCCACCTGCGTCGGGCCGAGGACCGAATCGACGGTGTAGCTGATGTCACCGCCGACGACGGCGAGCAGGCGCCCGTTCGTGAGCGCGAGGTCCCGCGCGATGCCGGCGCCGCCGAAGTCGTAGATCGTGTCGGTCTGGCCGCTCGAGAAGGCGTACCGGTACACCCGGGAATCGCCGTTCCGCGTGAAGTAGATGGTGTCTCCGGTGACGCCGGGCGCGACCGACGACGCGCCGTCGGTGCCGGAGACGACGGCGAGCACCGGGGACTGTGCGGCCAGGTCCAGCGTCGCGATCTCGATTCCCGTCCGCACGGTATCCGCCGAACAAGCCGAGCACGGCCGCGGGTATGTCACGTTCTCGCCGACGAACACCAGCCGGTCGGGGCCGAGCCACCGGATGTGCGACACGCCCTGATGCACGCGACCGGAGGGCGCGAGGTAGCCGATGTTCAGCAGGACGCGCGCGTCGTTGGGGTTGGCGAGCGTCGCGAGCACGAGCGCCTGCGCGCCGGGCGCGAGCGGCGGCCCCAACAGGAGTCCGGAGCCGGCCCGCACGTACGCGAGCCGCCCGTCGGCAGCGAGCGCCGCCTCCTCGAACACGTTGAGGGAGTCGTCCTCCGCGGTGGTGCGGCATGCGTACCGGCGGATCGTCCCGCCGCCCGGCGGGAGCACGGCCCAGCAGTGGTCATGGTCCGCCCGATCGAAACGCTGGACGCTGTACAGGATCGCAGTGCCGTCGGGAAGCCAGACGGGGCCGCGATCCTTCCCCAGATTGAGCGTGAGGCGGGTCGGTGACGACGGGTCGAACGGGCCGTCGGGCCGATAGTCCCTCGGTACAAATGGCGCCCCGTGGTCGCAGGCGGCGAGCAAGGCGGCGGCGAGCAGCGCAAGGGGAGATCGCGAGTTCATGGCGATGGTGCCGGGGAATGTATGCGGCGGCGTGGGACCCGGGTAAGGTTTCAGCCTGTCACGGCGCGCGAGCCGTTCCGCGATAGATTTCCTCGCGGCCGTCCCACGCTCACCAGGAGTCGTTCATGATGGTTCTGTCGCTGCTGGTCGCGGCGCTGCAGCAGCCCTCTCCCTCGATGCCGCCCAAGGCGCGGTCGCTGCCCCCCCTCCCTCCCGCGTGGGCCGACACGTCGCCCTTCCGGCGGCTGGAGCTGCCCGCGCCGGGACTGCTGCGCGAGGGCTCCGGGCGTCCGGGACCGCGCTACTGGCAGCAGCGCGCCGACTACACCATCAGCGTCGCGCTCGACACCGCCACGCACACCATTCGCGGCCGCGAATCGATCCGCTATACGAACCATTCCCCCGACACGCTCACCTACGTGTGGCTCCAGCTGGACCAGAACATCTACCGCGAGGACAGCCGCGGACACGACCTCAACCCGAGTGATGCGCGGTTTGCCGGCGCGGGATTCGTCGGCGGCTACGTGATCGAGGCGACGCAGGCGGTCAGGCGGACCGGCCAAACGCTCGCCAGGACCCCGCTGCCAACCACGATCAACGGCACGGTGATGCGCGTGGAGCTGGACCGCGCGCTCCCTCCCGGGGCCGTCGCCACCTTGGACGTCGCGTACCGCTTCCAGGTCCCCGAACACGGCTCAGATCGCATGGGCCGCGAGCGGTTCCCGGAGGGATGGCTGTACGAGGTCGCGCAATGGTATCCCCGGATGGCGGTGTACGACGACGTGCGCGGCTGGAACACCGAGCAGTATCTCGGCCAGGGCGAGTTTTACCTCGAATATGGCGACATCGACTTCGCGGTCACGGTGCCGCGCGGGTTCATCGTCGCCGGCACCGGCACGCTGCAAAACCCCCTCGAGGTGTTGACACCGACGCAGCGCGCCCGGCTGGCCCGCGCCCTGACATCCGACTCGGCCGTCGCGATCATCGCGAAGGATGAGGTCGGTACGCCCGCGACGCGTCCCGCGGGAGGGGGGGCGGCGGCGGGGGCGGGGGCGACCCTCACCTGGCGATTCTCGGCCAAGAACGTGCGCGACGTCGCCTGGGCCGCGGCCCCGAACTTCATCTGGAACGCGAGCGGGTGGAACGGCATCCTGATGCAGTCGTTCTATCCGCCGGTGGCTGACTCGATCTGGCGCGAATCGACCCGCATGGTGCGCCACTCGATCAAACACTACTCGGAGAAGTGGTTCCCCTATCCGTACCCCACCGCCATCAATGTGAACGGACCCGTGGGCGGGATGGAGTACCCGATGATCGTGTTCTGCGCCAACCGAACCAGCCGCCCGGGGCTGTTCGGGGTGACGACGCACGAGCTGGGGCACCAGTGGTTCCCGATGGTCGTCGGCAACAACGAGCGCCTGTACGCGTGGATGGACGAGGGGTTCAACAGCTTCCTGAACATCTACTCGGCCCGCACCTACTTCCCCGACCGCGACTGGCTGCGCACGCGTGGTCAGGCGGACGCATGGGCGCAGTTCGCGGCGACGGGGCGGGACGAGCCCCCGATGCTCCCCGCCGACCGTATCTCGCCCGAGGCGCTCGGGCAGGTCGCCTACGCCAAGCCGGCCGCGGGGTTGTACCTGCTGCGTCACGAGATCGTGGACACGGCCCGCTTCGACGCCGCGTTCCGCGAATACATCCGCCGCTGGGCCTTCAAGCACCCCACGCCCGCCGATTTCTTCCGCTCCATGGAAGACGCGCTCGGCGAGGACCTCTCGTGGTTCTGGCGCGGGTGGTTCTACCGCACCGACGTCGTGGACCAGGCGCTCGACTCCGTGCGCACGCGGAGCGACTCCACAGGCACCCTCACCGGGATCTTCCTCTCGAGTCCGGGCGGCCTCCCGATGCCGGTGGACCTCCGCCTCGCGTTCGCCGACGGCACCACCGAGCGGGTTCGCCTCCCGGTCGAGATCTGGTACGAGGGCAACCGCTTCGTGTACGTGCGCTCGTTCCCGAGCGATGTGGTCAAGATCGAGATTGATCCGGACCGGAACTTTCCGGATGTGAGGAAGGCAAATAACGTCTGGGAAAAGACCCAGCCCACAGGCACAAGACCTTAGAGAAGTTGCGCAGACGGCAAAGTTGCAAGTGGTCACAAGCGTGCAGTCGCATGGACACCAGCTCAGCTTGCAGCTCGGAGCTGGGAGCCACTTCGCAACTTCGCCGTCTGTGCAACGTTTCTAAGAGCTGCCCGCTGACAGCTGTCCGCTGAAGAAACTGGGCTTCCCGGCGGCCTGCAGCAGCCCGTGCAGGACCAGCTCGAGGGCGACGAAGAGGAACCCGCCGTACAGGAGCGGGGGGAACGCCTGCGTGTCGCGACCATACAGGAGCAACACCCACCGCCCCACCTCGTAGCACCACAGCCCGCCCGCGAACCATCCAAACAGGCGGATCAGGCGCCCGCCGGGGGTGTCGATCCCCGGGATCTTGAGCAGCAGCACCTCGACGTAATAACCCACGAAGGTGAACGCGAACGCCAGCGTGAAATCGTCGAGCAGGTCCCAGCCGAGTGTCCCCTGCCGCGGCAGGGCGAAGAAGAACACGAGCGCGAGCGGCACCGCGAGCATGGTGTTCCGGGTCAGGGCCTTCATTTCAGATAGGCCTCCAGCCAGTCGAGGACGGTGCTCCACCAGACGCGGCGGTTGCGGGGCCGCAGCACCCAGTGGCCTTCGTCGGGAAAATAGAGAAACTTCGCCGGCACTCCCATGCGCTTCGCCGCCGTGAACGCCTGGTAGCCCTCCGACAGATCGACCCGGTAGTCGAGCTGCGAGTGGACGATCAGCATCGGCGTCTTCCAGTTCTTGACGAAGGTGAGCGGCGACCACTGCTCGTACAGGGGTCGGTTCGCGTACGGCGTGCCGCCGAACTCCCAGTCGGTGAACCACAGCTCCTCGGTGGTACCGGCCATGCTCACCGTGTTGAAGACGCCGTCGTGGTCCACCAGCACCTTGAACCGGTCGGTGTGCCCGGCGATCCAGTAGACCATGTAGCCGCCGTAGGAGGCCCCCGCCGCGCCCAGGCGCGTCGCGTCGACGTACGACAGCCGCGCCACGGCGTCGAGGCCCTTCATCAGGTCCTCGTATGGATAGTCGCCCCAATGCTGCGAGATCGCGTCGGTGAATCTCTGCCCGTAGCCGGTCGAGCCATGGAAGTTCACGGCAGCCACGACGAAGCCGCGCGCGGCGAACAGCTGGTAGTTCCAGCGGGCGCCCCAGTAATCGGTCCAGGCGCCCTGCGGCCCGCCGTGGATCAGGTAGACGAGGGGATACTTCCTGGCGGAATCGAACCCCGGTGGCTTCTGCAGCCAGCCGAACACCGAGTCGCCGAGCGCGCCGACGAACCCGAACTCCTCGAGCGGCGGCAGGTCGAGCGTGGCGACCGCGGAGTCGTTCTGGTGCGAGAGCGCTTTCCCCGCGACCCACACTTCGGGCGGCTCCGTGTTGCTCTGATGCAGGTACACCACCCCCCGGCTGGCCGGGAGCACCTGCACGCTCGTATTGACCCCGCCGCCCGCCGGAATGGCGGAACGGCGGAAGGACGGAATGTCGATGCGGTAGATGTTATCCCTGCCCCGCTCCTCCACGACGGCATAAATGCACCGTGAGTCAGGACACCAGCTGTAGGAGCTCACGGACAAATCCCAGCCGGCGGTCGCTTCAACCGTCCGCCCGTCCGCCCGCCCGACCAGCCGCCCGACCAGCATCAGTCTCAGCCGGTCCGCCTCGAACCCGGCCCGCTCCATCGAGAGATACGCGAGCCACTTCCCGTCGGGCGAGAAGCGCGGCGTGTTATCGGCGCCACGGTTGGTCGTGATGGGCCGCAGCGACCCGCCGGCGGGACCGATGAGATAGACATCGACGTTCGTATTGTCCGCGACGACAGAATCACCGTGCAGGGCCACCGCGATCACCTGGCCGTCGGGCGATACGGCCACGTCCCCATCCCCGCCGGTCGCGATCGTCGGCACGTCGTGGTCGACCGGAGTCAGGTCCGTCGCCTTTCCCGTCGCGACATCCACCCGGAACAGGTGCTGCCGCCGCCCCGCACGAAAGTCGTCCCAATGGCGCCAGAGCAGGCCGGTCCAGATGCGCGCCTCAGTCGGATAGGCGCCGTTGCGCCGGTCGATCTCCTGCTCCCCGGGCCACTTGACGTCGCTCACGACCAGCAGCGCCGTGCCGTCGGGAAGCCACACCGGATCGGACGCGCCGTCGGGGAGACTGGAGACCTTGCGGGCGTCCCCTCCTCCGATCGGCAGCAGCCAGACCTGCGCCCCGCCCTCGCGCGTCGAGATGAATGCCAGGGTCTTCCCGTCGGGCGCCCAGCGCGGCTGCCGGTCGGACCCCCCCCCTCCTCCGGGGCCGCCGGTGAGCTGCCGCGAGCGCCCCGTGGCCAGCTCGGCCACCCAGATGCGCGACAGGTTGCGGTTGTCCTGGAGCGAGGGCGTCGAGACGGTGTAGGCCACCCACTTCCCGTCGGGCGACAGCTGCGGATCGCTCACCGCCTTGAGCGCGATGTAATCCTCGAAGGTGATGGCGCGCTTCTGGGCGACGGCGAACGATGGAATGATGGAAAGATGGAACGCGAATGCGGCCAGCCGCAGGATTCGTTTCGTTCCATCGTTCCGTCGTTCCATCGTTCCCTCAGAACTCCGGGTGCGTCATGATGGCGCGGACGAGGTCGTCGAACACCTTCGATTCCGGTGTGACCTTCCCGGCGGCGTCGGTGTGCACGTTCCAGGAGCACAACTCGCTCAGCGCCGTGGCCTCCTCGTACGTGAGATGCAGGACCTGCCCGGCGCCATCCGCCCGTGCCGCGTCGAGCACCTTCTTCAAGACATCGGGAAGGTGCTTCGCGCCCCGGATGGCATCGTACTGCTGTCTGGTCACCGTGAGATCCATGCGCTAATGTTGGTACCTGCGCCGCGGCCCGCAACCGGCCGCGCCACCCGACCCCGGAGTCCGATGTCCCGCACCGAGTTCCTCGCCACCGGCTTTCACGTGCCCGCGCGGGTCGTGACGAACGACGACCTGGCCGCGATGATGGACACGTCGGACGAGTGGATCCTCCAGCGCAGCGGCATCAAGACACGCCACTGGGTGAGTGACGGCGACACCGGCGTGTCGCTCGCGCGCGAGGCGTCGCTGCGCGCGCTCGCCAAGGCCGGGCTCACGCCGGCCGACCTCGACTGCATCATTTATTGCACGTGCACGCCCGACCACTTCGAGCCCGGCAACGGCGTCTTCCTGCAGCGCGAGCTGGGGCTGGCCGACATCCCGGCGGTGGACGTGCGCAATCAGTGCAGCGGGTTCATCTACGGCCTCTCGATCGCCGACGCCTGGATCCGCACCGGCCAGTACCGGCGCATCCTGCTCGTGGGCGCGGAGGTGCACTCCCGCGGGCTCGACAAGACGACGCGGGGGCGCGACACCGCGGTGCTGTTCGGCGACGGCGCGGGCGCCGCGGTCCTCGGCCCGACCGAGGAGGACGGGCGCGGCGTCCTGTCCACGCACATTTTTGCCGACGGCCGCTACGCGGAGAAGCTGTGGGTGGACGGCCCCGGCCTGGCGCACGATCCGTACGTGAGCGTCGAGATGCTGGAGCGCGGGCTGCACCGCGCCGTCATGGAAGGCCGCGACGTGTTCAAGTTCGCGTCGGTCAAGATGCCCGAGTCGGTGGCGATCGCGCTCGAGGCCAACGGGCTCACCGCCGCGGACGTCAAACTGCTCGTTCCCCACCAGGCCAACCTGCGGATCATCGAGATGGTCCAGAAGGCGACGGGGCTGCGCGACGACCAGGTCTACGTCAACATCCAGCGCTACGGCAATACCACCGCCGCTTCGATTCCCATCGCGCTCGACGAGGCGCTCTCCGCCGGCCGCCTCAGGCGGGGCGACCTACTCGTGCTGACCGCCTTCGGGTCGGGCTTCACCTGGGGGAGCGCGGCGATTCGCTGGTAGCGTGCGGCGGGGGCGCCCGCGCGCCTCCGCTAAGGGATCGCCTGTCCCCACAGATCGCGGTAGATGATGGCGCCCTCGTTCAACGCCCGAATCCCCGCCTCGATCTGGCTCCGGTCCCCCACGACCACGATGTCGAAGTGGTCCGGATCGATATACTGGCGCGCCACCCGCTGCACGTCCGCCGCCGTCACCGCGTTGACCCGGGCGGTGTAGCCCGCGTAGAAGTCGAGGGGCAGGCCGTAGACGAGGAGATCGCGGAACCGGAACGCGGACCCCGCCGTGGTCTCGAAGTCGCCGGGCAGGCCCAGCGTGAGGTACTGTTTCGCCTTCTCGATCTCGGCCGCGGGGACCGCCTCGTCGCGGATGCGCCGCAACTCCTTGAGGAACTCGATCAACGAGCTGTCGGTCTTCGCGGTGACGACCGACGCCTGCGCCACGAACGGGCCGCCCTGGCGCCGCAGCGAGAACGCCGACCCGGCGCCGTAGGTATAGCCGTGCGTCTCGCGCAGATTCTGGTTCAGGCGGGAGGTGAACGCCCCGCCCAGAATCGTGTTCAGCACCTGCAGGGCGAAGTAGTCGGGCGTGTCGCGCGGCGGTCCCAGATGCCCGATCCGCACGACCGACTGCGCCGCACCGGGCTTGTCGATCAGATAGATCGCGCGCGGTGCGGGCGGGGGCGCCGACACCGGCGCCGGCGCGGGCGCCTCCGCACGCGCCCACGCACCGAACCGCGCGGCGATGAGCTGCCGCGCCTCAGCGAGCGTCACGTCTCCCACGACGAGCAGCCGCGCCCCGTTGGGGCGATAGAACGTCCGGTAGAACTCGGCCACGCGCGCTTGCGCGAGCCCGCCGACCGATGCGTCGGTCCCGGAGAGCGGCCGCCCGTAGGGATGCGCCCACCCGTACACGATCGCCGGGAACGCGACGTTCGCCACCTGCACCGGCTCGTCCCGCTGCTGGATCAGCTGGGTGCGCCGCAGCTCGCGTTGCCGCGTCACCTCGGAATCGGCAAAGGTGGGCCGCAGCACGACGTCGGCCAGCAGGTCGAGCGCGGGAGCGAGCCGCCGCTTGGGCACGTGCAGCGTCACCGTGGCGACGTCGTACCCCGCCCCGGCGTTGAGCTGGGCGCCGAGAAAGGCGGTCTCGTCGGCGATGTCCAGCGCGCTGCGCCGGCCCGCGCCCTGCTGCAGCATCGTGGTGGTGAAGGTGGCGAGCCCCGGGAGATCGACGGGGTCCCGCACGCCGCCCGCATCGAGCACGAGCGACACGTCCACCACCGGCACCTTGTGCATCTCCACGACCGCCAGCTCGAGACCGTTGGGGAGCGTGGCGGTGCGGACGGCGGGAAGCTTGAGCGCCGGCGGCGGCGGCAGGGTGGGAGGGTGCGTGCGATCAAGTGCCTGGGCGGTCAGGCGGAATGGCGGAATGGCGGACACAACGATCACCGCGCTGACGACCATGCAATGCACAGGGGGCAGGATTCCGTCCGCCCGACCGCCCGTCCGCCCGTCCGCCCTCATGGCTGCACCCCCTGCGGCACCGCCAGCTCCGGTTTGCCCAGCGGCACCACGCTCAGCACCACCCGGTGCGCATCCACGAGGTACGCACGCGCGATCCGCTGCACATCGGCGGGCGTCACCTTGAGGTAGCGGTCCAGGTCGCGCTGGAAGTAGTCCGGCGTGCCCACGAAGTAGCTGTAGAAGTTGAGCTGGTCCGCCTTGCCGCCGAAGCTCCCGACCCGCTCCATGCGGGACAGGAACTGCGCCTCGAACGTGTTCTGGGCGCGCGCGACCTCCCGCTCGGTGGGCCCGCCGTCGGCCAGCTTGCGGACCTCTTCGTCGATCACGCGCTGTAGCTCCGGCAACGCGTGCCCCGGTCGCGCGGTAACCCACAGCTCGAACTTGCCGTCCATCCGGCTCCCGTCCTGAAACGCGACCACGTCGCTCGCGATCTGCAGCTCGTACACCAGCCGCCGGTACAGCCGCGACGAGCGCCCCCCCGCCAACACGTTGGCCAGCACGTCGAGCCCCGCGTCGTCCGGCGCGAACGCCTTCACGGTGTGCCACGCGTTGTAGACGCGCGGCAGCTGCACCCGGTCCTCGAGCGCCGCCACGACGTCCGCCGGTAGCCGCACGGCCGGCGGCGTCGGCCGCGTCACCGCGGGGCCCCGCGGGATGTCGCCGAAGTACCGCTCGACCAGCCGGCGCGCCTCACGCGGTGTGACGTCGCCCGCGATGGCGAGCGAGGCGTTGTTGGGCGTGTAGTAGCTGCGGAAGAAGTTGCGCACATCTTCGAGCGTCGCCGCCTGAAGGTCGGCCATCGAGCCGATCACCGGCCAATGGTAGGGGTGCGACCCGGGATAGAGCCGCTGCAGGATGTTCTCCTCCGCCAATCCGTAGGGACGGTTCTCGTAGCTTTGACGCCGCTCGTTCTGCACGACCCCCCGCTGCAGGTCCACCTTGTCGGCCGTGATCTCCGGGAGCAGGAACCCCATCCGGTCGGAGTCGAGCCAGAGCAGCAGCGGCAGGGCGTTGGCCGGCGCGTCTTCGTAGTAGTTGGTGCGGTCTTCGGTCGTGGACCCGTTGTTGTCGCCCCCCGCCGCCTCGAGCAGCTTGTCGAACTCCCCCGTGGGCACGTGCTGCGAGCCCATGAACATGATGTGCTCGAAGAGGTGGGCGAATCCCGTGCGTCCCACCCGCTCGTCCCCGGAGCCGACGTGGTACCAGATGTTGACCGCCACGATCGGCACCGCATGGTCCTCGTGCAGGATCACCTGCAGGCCGTTGGGAAGGGTGAAGGTCTCGTAGGGGACGCGGAGCGTTTGGGCGGCGAGCGGCGTGGCGAGGAGGCTTAGCGCCAGCAGGGAAACCGTTCGTGAGCTCATTTGGTCTTCTGATTCCTTTCCACGGCAAACGGTTGCACCGGGCCTTCATGGAGAGGGGGAACGACCCCGTGGCGTCACCCGGAACTGGAATACGTCCGGCCGGCTGTAATGACCGCTCACGTCGAGGGTGAGGGACTCCCGCGTGATCTCGCCGAGATCGCAATCGGCGACGACCACGGCCTCCTCGTCATACACCGGCCCCGCGAGATAGCGTCCGTTCGGCGCGATGATCGCGCTGCCCCCGCGGATGATGAAGGCGTCGGGGTCCTGAGCCTTGTCGGCGCGGGGCGGCAGCTCGGGGGGCAGGTCCTTGACGCGCATGATGCTCCCCACGGCGAGCACGAAGCAGCGTCCTTCGAAGGCGTAGCTGCGGGAGGCCACCTGATGCATCTCGTGCACGCCGGGCCATCCCGCGACGTGAATCTGCTCCCCTGAATCGTGCATCGCCTGACGGGTGAGCGGCATCCAGTGCTCCCAACAGATCAGACTGCCGATCTTGGCGCCCCCTCCTTGCCCATCGGCGGCGACGGCGGCGAGCGCGTCGCCGTCGCCCTGCCCCCAGATGAGCCGCTCGTGGTAGGTCGGCATCAGTTTGCGGTGGCGGCGGAGCAGGGCGCCGTCGGGACCGTAGGTGAGCTGCGTGTTGAACAGGGTGCGGCCCGCCCGCTCGTGCAGCCCGACGACGAGCGTCGCGCCGAGGGCGCGGGCCAGTTTGGCGAGGCGGTCGGCCGCCGGGCCGGGCACCTCCACGCTGTTGTCGAACAGCCGCTCGAACACGGCACGCGCGCCCGCGTGCCCCCACAGCGCCGCCTCGGGCGATTCGTCGAGCCAGGCGGGGTACCCCGTGAGCCACGTCTCCGCGAAGGCGATCACTTTCGCCCCCTGCGCCCCGGCCTGCCGCGCCCACTGTTCCAGACGATCGAGCGAGGTGGCCAGGTCGAGGAGCGCCGGAGCCGCCTGCACCGCGGCGACGCGGAGGGTGGTCATGGGAGGAGATTTGCGGACGAAACGGGAGGCCCGCAAGTTGCGTACGGAGCGGGTACCCCTAGGAGACGAGAGATGCTCTGGTTGGCTGTGACCGCCGCTGCGCTCGTCGGCGGATTCGTGATGAGCCGCGGCTTCGTGCGGCGCCGGCTGCGCTACGTCGACGCCGTGCAGAAACCGTCGGCACCCCTGATCGCCGGCGCCGCCGCCGCCGCGGTCGTCCTTCCCATTGCCGCGCTGCCCATCGTCACCGTCGGGACTGCCCTCGCCTTCGGCGTGGGCGTCGCCGGGGGTGTGGCGAGCGGGCGCTCGAATCCGCCACCGACTTCCTAGCCGGCTCGCAGCTCCCGGGACTTGGTGGGGGGGAGCGGCGTCGCCGCCACCTCGGGGCGCCCGGCCACCACGCGCAGCGCCCGTACCGCCTCGCGGGCGAACGTCCTTCCCGCCCCCTTCTCTACTTCCTCGAGTGCGTTCCAGCGCGTGAACGCCGGCCGCACCGGCGTCGCCATCTGCAGGGTCTCGAACGCGTCGGCGACGGCGAGGACCTTCACGGTGATCGGGATCGGCAGGGCCTCGATGTCCCAGTCGTCGCCCACGATCTCGTAATAGTGGGCGTACTCGGCGATGATTTGCGCGGCGCCCCGCAGCGCGCGCGCGACGGTTACCGACTCGTCAGTGATCGAGCGCGACAGCAGCCGCAGCAGCCGCTGGTCCACCGTCCCGACTTCGTGCAGCAACGCCGCGATTTTGAGATTCTCCACCTCGGTGTCCGTGAGCTGCAATTCCTTCCCCATCGCCCCGGCCAGGTCCGCCACCCGGTTCGAGTGCCCTTCCTGATGCCGCTCGGCCGACTCGATGTGGAAGGTGAGCACTTCGAGCGTCGCCAGATACGCGTTCTTCAGGTCGGCGAGGCGCGCCGCCCGCTGCTCGGCGAGCCCGCCCACGACGTACCCCGTGAGGATCAGGAACCCCCCCCACGGCACCAGGGTGAGCAGCGCGCCCTCGTACAAGCCCGGGAGCATGTCCCCCAAACCGACCCACACTTGGAAGAAGCACACGAGCGCCACGATGAGCACGCCCGACATGACGGCGAGGCGGCGACCGCCGTAAAACCCCGCCAGGATCGTCGCGAGATAGTAGAAGCTGAGGAACTCCACTTTCTGCTCGACCAGGTAATGGATGCCGAGCAGCGAAGCGACGAGGAGGAGCACGAAGATGCGCTCGAAATAGCGGTCGAAGAACCGCTTGGCGCGCTCCAGCGAACTGGGCTGAACCAAGGCCACCTCGGGCACGGGATGTCGAGTTGGGGCGCGGCGGGAACAAAGTGTGGCGTCGGCTGGCAAGGTGCAAGGTGAGCCGCGTCACGCCCGCTCCTGCGAGCGGCGCTAACCCCCCGCGCCCGCGCGAGATGCGCGGCGATACGCCGTCGGCACGGAATTCGCTTGAGGAGGAGTCGGGGCCGGCCGCCGCGCTCTAGGGGCCGGCCCCCATGGGGCGAAGCACGTGCCCCGTGCTCCGCCGTCGTTTCTCCCACACCGTCGCCGAAGTCCTCGACGTCCTCGCGCTCGTCACGATTGCCCTGGGGGCGTTGAGGGAGGGGACTCCGCTGCGTAGCCCGAGCACGTGAGCACCGGCAGAGGCGGATAGCGCACGAAGCGGGGGTCGGTGTCGGCGAGGGTGCACCGGTAGAACACCGAGCCGCGGCGATTGGTCACGGTGCGCATCCACCGGCAGGTGGCGCACAGCCCCACGGCGACGGACTCAGTCATAGGCCAACAGGGAAGGTAGTTATATCTTGGAGGCCGTGAGCCACGACGACGACCTCGGGCTCCCCCCCGGCCTGCGGGAGGAGTACCTGGAGGGGGCGCGTGATCAGCTGGGCGGGATCGCCGAGTTGGCGGAGCGCCTGGTCGCCGCGGGCGACGACGTGGAGGCGCTGGACGAGCTGCGCCGCGAAGCCCATAAGATCCGCGGCTCCGCCGGGTCGTTCGGATTCGCGCAGGCTACGGCGGTGGCGGCCGAGCTGGAGGAGGCGGCCAAGGAGCGCCGCCTGACGGGAGTGGCGGCGCGGGGCTTCGTGCGCCGCCTCGCCGCCGCCCTCTTTACCAAGCAACCCCACCCCCTCCCTCTCCCCTCCCCCCCGGCGACTCCCACAGATGACGCACCACGCACGCCGCCCGCCGCGCCGGAGGTCCCACCCGATACCACGCAGGTTCCCGAAGTGATCGTCGTGGAAGACGACGCGGCGCTCGCGGAGCTGCTCACGTTTGGGCTCGAGGCGCGCGGTTACCGCTTCGTGCGATACGGCAACGGTCGCGAGGCGCTGGCGGCCCTGCGGGAGATGAACACGCAGGGCACGACGCCGCTGTTGCTGCTCGACGTGGACCTGCCGGCGCTCGACGGCTACTCGATCTTCGACATCCTCGCTCGCGAGTGCCCCGGCAAGTTTCGGGTCGTCTTCACCACCGTGCACGGGAGCGAGACGGAGCAGTTACGCGGCCTCGAGGCGGGCGCGATCGACTACATGGTGAAGCCGATGAGCCTGCGCGTCGCCCTCGAAAAGATCCGGCGCTGGGTGGGGCGGTGACGAGCCGCCAGGTTCTCCTCGTCGTCGCCGTCGTCCAGGGCGTCCTGCTGGGGGCGCTGATCGTCCTCATCATCCTGAACCGCTGGTTCCGGCTGCGGCGCCGCGCGCAGCTCCATCCCCGGCGCGTGAAGCTGGACAACGCGATGCGGCGCTGGGCGGCGGAAGGGGGGCCGCTCGCGGGCGTGCTGGTCGGGTTCGCCCGCCTGCCCGCGACGCTCGCCATCGACGCCCTGGTGGGCTGGTCGGCCCGCGTGCCCGGCGAGCGCTGGCGCGAGCTGGCGGCGGCGCTGGAGCACCAATGGTGGGCGCGCCTGGTACGCTCGAACAGCGACTCGTTCCGCTGGTGGAAGCGGATGGAGTGCGCGCGGTTCCTCAGCGTCGCCGCGGCGCCGCACGACGTCGCGCGGCTCATCCGGTTGATCAACGACCGCCACCCGGCGGTGCACGTCGCCGCCGTCGCCTCGCTCGAGCGGATCGAGAGCGCCCCGCTGACGCTCGCGGCCCTGGAGCGGCTCCCGCGGCTCGCGCCGACCGTGCAGGCCTATTACGCCGGCATGCTGCGCCGCTCCCGGCCGGTCGTCATCCAGCACCTGCTCAAGCGGCTGCGGCGTACCGACGACCCGGCCCTGCCCCGGCTCGCTGAGTTCGCGGTCCGGTTGGCAGAGCCGGCGCTGCGCGAGCGCATGACCGCGCTCGCCGACCACCCCGATGCCGAGGTGCGCATCCAGGTGGCCCGCGCGCTGGGCACCTTCCCGCACCGCGAGTCGGTCGCCGCGCTCACCCGCCTCGCGGCGGACGGGGCGTGGGAGGTGCGCGCGCAGGCCGCGCGCGCGCTCGGCATGATCGCCGACCCGACCACGCTGCCGCTGGTCCGCGACGCGTTGCGCGATTCCATCTGGTGGGTGCGGCTCCGCGCCGCCCTCGCATTGACGCGCTTCGGCGCCGCCGGCCGCAATGCCCTGCTCGAAGGGGAGGTGGCCGCGGACGCGGGCGCCCGCGACACGGCACGCATGATCCTCGGCCTCCCGGCCCAGACGCTGGCGGAGTTCGCCGCGTGAGCGTCGCCGATCTCGTCGGCGCCACCGATCTCGCGATCCTGGCCTACTTCCTGATCCTCAATTCGTTCTATGCCCTGCTCCTGATCCTGTCGATCCCCGAGATCTGGGAGCAGACCCGCCTCGCCGAGGACGACGACTTCCAGCGCCTCATGCAGAGCGACGCCTTGCCGCCGATCACGATCCTCGTCCCGGCCTACAACGAGAGCGCCACGATCGAAGCCAGCGTGACCGCGCTCCTCACGCTCGAGTACCGGAACTACGAGGTCGTCGTGGTGAACGACGGCTCCAAGGACGACACGATGGAGCGGCTGCGCCACGCGTTCGATCTCTACGAGATTCCGCGCATCTATCCCGAGACGATCGCAACGAAGGCGCTGCGCGCCGTGTACCGGTCGCGCACACGGTCGCGCCTGCTGGTGCTCGACAAGGAAAACGGCGGGAAAGCTGACTCCCTCAACGCCGCCATCAACGCGAGCCGCTTCCCGCTCGTGATCGCCGTAGACGCCGACACCCTCATCGAGCCCGACGCGCTGCTGCGGCTCACGCGGCCGTTCCTCCTCGGCCGCGAGATCGCCGCCGTGGGGGGCACCGTCCGGGTCGCCAACAACTGTACGGTGAAGGACGGCCGCGTGACGGATGCGCGCGTCCCGCGCCGCCTGCTGCCCGGCATCCAGGTCGTCGAGTATCTCCGCGCCTTCCTGTTCGGCCGGCTCGGCTGGAACCGGCTGGGGGGCAATCTCATCATCTCGGGCGCGTTCGGGCTGTTTCGCAAGGAGTACGTGACCGCCATCGGCGGCTACCGGACGACCAGCATCGTCGAAGATCTCGACCTGGTCGTGCGGCTGCACCGCTACCTCCGCGCGCACAAGACGCGGTACGAGATGCCCTTCATCCCCGACCCCGTCGCCTGGACCGAGGTGCCCGAGTCGGCCAAGATCCTGTCCCGCCAGCGGGAGCGGTGGCACCGCGGGCTCATCGCCGCCATGTGGGAGTACAAGGCGATGCTGTTCAACCCGCGCTACGGGCGCGTCGGGATGCTCGCGATGCCGTTCTACGCGTTCGGCGAGATGCTGGCCCCGCTCGTGGAGGTGCTGGGGTACGCCGTCACCGCGCTCGGCCTGGCCTTCCACATGGTCAACGTCCCGTTCGCGCTGCTGTTCGTGCTGGTGGCCTGGGGCTACGGGATGCTGCTCTCGATATGGGCCGTGGTGCTCGAGGAGGTCAGCTTCCGCCGCTACCGCCGCTTCGACGACCTGCTGCGCCTGCTGCTGTACGCCTCGCTCGAGAACGTCGGCTACCGGCAGCTCACCGTCTGGTGGCGGCTGAAGGCGTTCGCCAGTGTCTGGAAACGCGGTCACACGTGGGGGGACATGATCCGGAAGGGATTCGCGACGTCGGCGGTCGCGCTGTGCGTCACCGCCTGCGCGCTCGGCGCGCAGACGACTCGCGCCGCGGCGTGGGCGAGCTACGACGCCGTCGACCGGAGCCAGGATTGGCGGACGGTCGGTGCGCAGGTCACCTGGCGCGGGCGCCGCGGCGACGCCGCGTGGCTCGCCGTCGAGGCCGTCAGCCGGTTCGGCACGGACGACGGCACCGAGCGCATCGGCGGCGTGCTGCACCCGCACCCGCGCTGGTGGCTGACCGTCGAGGCCGGCACCGCCGCCGGCCCCGAGATCGTGCCCAAGAATGCCTGGGAGGCCGACATCACAGTTCTCGCCACCCGCACCGCCGCGCTCGGGCTCGGCTACCGGCGGCAGAACTACGTCGTGGGACCGGTGGACGTCGTCATGCCGCACGCGGGATTGCAAATGGGACGCACGGCGTGGGACGCGCGGCTCTATGTCTCACGCAATCCGTCGGACCGCACCGATCTGGCCGTGTTCCTGCGCGTCACGACCTCGCTCTCGCGCCGCGCCGCGGGGTGGATCGGCGCGGCCGCAGGACGGGAGAGCTATCTCATCGGCGCGCCGCCGACGCAGCAGGTGCAGGCGATCCAGACCGTGACGGCAGCGGCGGGGGTGCGCTACAACGCTGCGCGCGGGCTCACGCTGCGCGTGGATGCGACGGGCGTGCACTCCACGACCATCCTGTCCCGCTGGGGAGTGGGAGCGGGGGTGGAGCGGGAGTTGTAGCAGACCCGCGCGGCGTCCGGCAGCGCGCGCTAGACGCGAACGTTGAGCGTCTCGTGGAGCAACCGGTGCTGGAGACCGGGATGCGTCCGCCACACCTGCCACCCCATGGCGAGCACCGCGATGAGGTTCCCCACGACCACCGACCACCAGCCCAGCGTCCCGAGCACCCACTCCGCCCCCACCGCCAGCGTGGCCACCACGAGTCCTTCGAGAACGATGCCCGCGAGGACCACCAGCAGAGCCATGGCCGGCACCCGCTCCACCTCCTCCGCCACCGCCACGAGCACCACGCCCGCCACGAGGAACGCAGCGACGTGGACCACGGTGTATGTCGCCACCAGCCCGAAGGTGACGGTCACTTCGGCCGGGCCCGCCGCGCCGAGCAGCAGCGCCGAGCCGAGCGCCGCCGGGGTGCGCAGGGGCGCGCCGGCGGCGATGTCGAGAACGAAAAACCACGCCGCCACGGCGATCGCGCCGATCAGTCCGGTCACCACGCCTCGCGTCACGACGGGATGGTCCCGCCACGCGGGGGCGAGCGGCCGCGGATCGTGCTCCGCGCGGTGCAGGTAGGTCATCAGGACGAGACCGGACGCGATGTTGGCGCCGATCACGTGCGGCCACGGCACGACGTCGAGGCGCGGCGCGCCCGAGAGCGACAATCCCGAATAGAACACGATCTCCTGGAGCACGAGGCCGAACACCGCGCCCAAGAGCAGCCGCGGCGGCGCGGCGAACGCGGCGCTCACCCGAGCCATCACCACGCCCAGGAGCGCGAAGACGCCGAAATGGAGTACCGTGTACGCCGAGACGAGGCGGAACGTCGCCTGCGGGAACTCGCGGTTGAGCAGAACCCCCGCAAGGAGCGCGGGCGTGCGGAAGGGATGACCTGCGAGCACATCGACCACCAGGAACCAGAACGCCACCACCAACCCGGCCAGCACCCCGCCCGTCACGCCCTGGACGATCACTGCCTGTACGGGTCGCCGCATGAACGACCTCCGGCTAAGGCTCAGTGAATACTAGCCACCCGCTCCACCTCCCGCATCACCCGCAAGGCGTTCAGCCCCGCCACCTTCCGCACGTCCAGCTCACTCCAGCCCCGTCTGAGGAGCTCGGCGAGCAAATCGGGGAACTTCGAGACATCCTCGAGCCCGACCGGCACGTCCGTGATCCCGTCGAAGTCCGAGCCGAGCCCCACATGGTCCACGCCGGCGACGTCGCGGATGTGCTCGATGTGGTCCGCCGCCTGCTTGAGCGTGGCCTTGGGACCGCGGGCGACCCAGACCTTCACCGAGTCCGCTCGAGTGGTGGAGTCCGCTCCCGCGGCGCGCAGCGCCCGGGCCCACGCTTGGACGCTGTCGCCGTAGACCCGCACCGCCTCCGATACGAACCCGGGATTGAAGTTCACCATCACGACGCCGCCCTTTTGGCCCGTCAGGCGAAGGATCGAGTCCGGCACGTTCCGCACGTGGTTCGCGAGGGCCCGTGCCGAGGAGTGGGAGAAAAAGACGGGGGCGCGCGACACGCGCAGCGCGTCCATCATCGTCGCGTCGGAAACGTGCGAGAGATCGACCAACATGCCGAGGCGGTTCATCTCGAGCACCACCCGCTCGCCGAACGCCGTCAGGCCGTCGTGCTTCGCGCTGTCGGTGGCTGCGTCGGCCCAGTCGATCGTCTCCCAGTGCGTGAGCGTCATGTATCGGACGCCGAGGTCATAGAAGGCGCGCAGGGCTCCGAGCGAGTTCTCGATCGCGTGTCCTCCTTCGATGCCGATGAGGCACGAGATCTTCCCCGCCTTGAAGTTCCGCTCGATGTCGGCCGCCGTCCGCGCGGCGGCGAAGGTCCCGGGATATCTGGCGCACAACCGGTGCACCAGCTCGATCTGCTCGAGCGCGTACACCGCCGGATGCTCGCTCCCCCCCTCGTGGATCGTCGTCACGGGGACGTACGCCGCCCAGAACTGCGCCCCGACCGCGCCCGCGCGCAGCTTGGGGATGTCCGTCATCAGCCTCGGTTGCAAGACCGAGAAATCAACCGAATCGAGTCCACCGCGTTCGCGAATCGCGTCGGGGATGTCGTTGTGACCGTCGATGAGGGGGACGGTCTTGAGGATGGCGAGGGCGCGGGCGCGGTAGTCCTGGGCCGAAACACGACGGAACGACGTAAGGACGGAAAGGGCGAGCAGCACCAGCACGAGCCCCCTCATCGACCTTCCGTCTTTCCGTCCTTCCGTCGCTTGTGCCATTGCTCCCTCAGGTTGGATTCGCAGGCCGAAACCTGGCATCGCCCCGGAACCAACACAAGCTTACGTTTCGTCACATGGTCACGATCGCGCTGCGCGTCAACGGCGAGCCTATCGAGGTGGCGTTCGCGCCCCACAAAACGCTCCTCGAGGTGCTGCGCGAAGATCTCGGACTGACCGGGACGAAGCATGGCTGCGAGCTGGGAGAGTGCGGCACCTGCACCGTGCTGCTCGACGGCACCCCCGTTCTCTCCTGCCTCGTCCTCGGCCTTGCCTGCGCGGGGCGCTCGGTGAAGACGGTCGAAGGAATGACGCTGAGCGGCAAGCTGCACCCGTTGCAGGAAACCTTCGCTGACCTGGGCGCTGCGCAGTGCGGCTACTGCACGCCGGCGTTCCTGCTCGCCGCCGAAGCCCTGCTTGCCGCGAATCCCAAACCCACGCGCGACGAGATCAAGGACGCGCTCGCCGGCAACCTCTGCCGCTGCACGGGATACATCAAGATCTACGAGGCTGTGGAGCTGGCGGCGGCGCGCCTGCGAGGTGAGGATGCCAAGCCGAGTGAGGAGTCGCTGTATGGGCGGCGGTAAGAGAAAGGCGACGGAACGACGGAAGGACGGAAAGGGGAAGCAGACC
This sequence comes from Gemmatimonadales bacterium, assembly GCA_036004525.1. Taxonomy (GTDB): domain Bacteria; phylum Gemmatimonadota; class Gemmatimonadetes; order Gemmatimonadales; family GWC2-71-9; genus 20CM-2-65-7. Next base: position 28,503 of record DASYRJ010000072.1, read on the forward strand.
TCACCGCCGCATCCCCCTTCCGTCGTTCCGTCCGTCCGTCGCATTATCGGCCAGGCGCACCGCAAGATCGATGCGGTAGCGAAGGTCACCGGCGCCACCATCTTTGCGGACGACCTCTCCTTCCCGCGCATGCTCTACTGCAAGCTGCTGCGCAGCAGCGAGCCTCACGCGCGGATCGTTTCCGTCGACACGAGCGCCGCCCTCAGGGTCGACGGAGTCGTCGCGGCACTCACGGGAAGGGACCTGCCGATCCCCTTCGGCATCCTCCCCGTGTCGCAGGACGAGCACGCCTTGTGCGTGGACAAAGTGCGCTTCATCGGCGACCCGGTCGCGGCGGTGGCGGCGACCACGGAGGAGGCCGCGACGGCGGCGCTGGACGTGATCAAGGTGGAGTACGAGCCGCTCCGCGCCATTGCCGACGCGGAAGACGCCGTCGCGCACCCGGAACCGCGGATCCACGAGTACGGCGACGGCGGCAACCTCCACAAGTTGATCAGTCTCGAGTTCGGGGACGTCGAGGCGGGGTTCGCCGAGGCGCACCTGGTGCGCGAGGACCTGTTCTTCTTCGAGGGAAACACGCACCTCCCGATGGAGCAGCACGCCGCCCTGGCGCAGTGGTCGCCCGACGGGAAGGTGACGCTGTGGAGCTCGACCCAGACGCCCCACTATGTGCACCGCGCCCTCGCCAAGGTCCTGGACCTGCCTCCCGCCCGGATCCGCGTGATCGCGACGCCGAACGGGGGCGGGTTCGGCGGCAAGAGCGATCCCTTCAGCCACGAGATCGTGGTCGCCAAGCTCGCGATGCTGACGGGCCGCCCCGTGAAAATCACGCTCACCCGCGAGGAAGTCTTCTACTGCCACCGCGGGCGTCATCCGACGCTCATGTGGGTGAAGACCGGCGTGAAGACGGACGGCGCGATCACGGGAATGCACTTCAAGTCGCTGCTCGACGGCGGCGGGTACGGCTCCTACGGCGTCGCCAGCACCTACTACACGGGCGCGCTCCAGACCGTCACGTATCACGTGCCGCGCTACCGGTTCCAGGGCGCACGCGCGTTCACGAACAAGCCACCGTGCGGGCCGAAGCGCGGACACGGGACTCCGCAGCCGCGGTTCGCGCTCGAAGTGCATCTCGATAAGATCGCCGAACAGCTGAAGCTCGACCCCGCGGACCTTCGGCTGAAACACCTCGTTCCTCCCAACTCGCTCACCGCGAATTACCTGCGTGTCGGCTCGATGGGGTTGGGTAAGTGCATCGAAAAGGTCGTCGAGGGATCGGGCTGGAAGAGGAAGTTCCGCAAGCTCCCCGAGGGGCGTGGGGTCGGACTGGCGTGCTCGAGCTACATCTCGGGCGCCGGCCTGCCGATTTACTGGAACAACATGCCGCATTCGGGCGTGCAGCTGAAATGCGACCGCGGCGGCGGGGTGACGGTGTTCTGCGGCTCAACGGAGATCGGCCAGGGCTCGGACTCCGTGCTCGCCTACATCGTCGCCGAGATCCTCGGCATCGACCCCTTCGACATCGCCGTCGTCACCGCCGACACCGACCTCACCCCGGTGGACCTGGGGAGCTATTCGAGCCGCGTCACCCTCATGACGGGGAATGCGGCGCTCCAGGCCGCCGAGCGGGCGCGGGAGATTCTCGCGCTCCACGCCGCCGTCAAGCTCGAGGTGCCCGCCGCCCGTCTGGTGTTCGCGGGCGGGCGCGTCTTCGACGCACAGGATCCCGAGCGGGGCGTCACGTTCGCGGAAGCGGTCCAACTGGCCGAAGCGGCGGAGGGCACCGTGGGCACAGTGGGCTCGTACACCCCACCCCGCAGCGCCGCCAAGTATCGCGGGGCGGGCGTCGGTCCCTCGCCCGCGTACTCCTACAGCGCCTGCGTCGCTGAGGTGGAGGTCGACCCCGCGACCGGGGTCGTGCGCGTCCCGACGATCTGGATCGCGCACGACGTGGGCCGCTCGATCAACGCCGCCGCGGTGATCGGCCAGGTCGAGGGCTCGGTCTACATGGGGCTGGGCGAGGCGCTCATGGAGGAAATGGCCTACCGGGGCAATCGCAACGTGGTGCACAAGTTCCCGAGCCTGCTCGAATACAAGAGCCCCACGACGCTCGAGATGTGCGACGTCGTGACGTATCTGGTGGAAGATCCCGACCCGAACGGTCCCTTCGGTGCCAAGGAAGTGGGCCAGGGTCCGCTGCTCCCGGTCATGCCCGCGGTGGCGAACGCCGTTTACGACGCGGTGGGCGTGCGCGTGGACGAAGTGCCGATCACGCCTGAGAAGGTGCTCAAGGCCATCAGGAGAAGGGAGAAGGGAGAAGGACGATACGGCCCGAGCGCGTTCCCCGAGATCCCCTGGCCGGAGCCGACGCGCGTGCCGCCGCCGTGGGAGGGGGGAGACGGACGGGCGGACGAGCGGACGGGCGGACGGCCGGTTGCGCGGCAGCGCGCTTGACGTGTCTGGGAGGTTCCGTTATGGTTCCGTTTTGGTTCCACCGGAGCCCGCATGGCACGCCCCCGCACGCTCACGCTCAAGAACATTCCGGACGCCTTGTACCGCCGGCTCAAGGCCCGGGCGGCTGAGCATCGGCGCAGCCTCAACAGCGAGGTCCTGGTCTGCCTGGAGCGCGCCGTCGCGGCACCGCCGCTCGCCCCCGAAGACCGGATCGCCCGCGTGCAAGCTGTGCGCGAGCGGCTCGCCGGCCTCCCGCCCCTCACCGACGACCTGCTCGCCGCGGCCAAGCGCGCCGGCCGTCCGTGATCGTCGTCGACACCAACGTCCTCGCGTACCTCTTTCTCCCCGGGCGGCACACCGGTGCCGCCGCGCGGGCGCTCGCGCGCGATCCCGACTGGCTCGCGCCCCGGCTCTGGCGCAGCGAGCTCCGGAGCGTGCTCGCGCAGTACCTGCGCGCCAAGCACCTCACGCTCCCCGATGCACTGGCCGTCATGGACGAGGCCGCCGGCGTGCTCGCGGGGGGAGAGCACGAGGTGGGATCCCGCGCCGTCTTTCTCCTCGTCGCCAGCTCCCGCTGCTCGGCGTACGACTGCGAGTTCGTCGCCTTAGCCAGGGCGGCCGGGGTGCCGCTCGTGACGGTGGACCGCGAAATCCTGCGGGCCTTTCCCGAGACGGCCGTCGCGCTCGAGGAGTTCGCGGCACACGAGGAAGGCCTTTAGGGCGAGTTACTCGCGCATCGGGGAGCCGCGCATTAAGGTTCGATTCATGCTGCGGCTCCCCGCTTTCACCTACCTGCAGCCGACCTCCCTGGCCGAGGCCCTGCGCATGAAGGCCGACGCCGGAACCGACGGGATGTATGTCGCTGGCGGCACGGACTTGTATCCCAACATGAAGCGGCGGCATCAGGAGCCGCGGGTCGTGATCTCGCTGATGGGGATTTCGGAGCTCGGAAAGTTGGAAGGTTGGAATGTTGGAACGTGTGTGACGTTGAGCACCCTTTCCGACGTTCCAACTTTCCAACGTTCTCACTCTGCCGTCACTCGCGCGGCGCGCTTGGTTTCCACGCCGCCTCTTCGCAACATGGGGACCGTCGGCGGCAACTTGTGCCTCGACACGCGCTGCAACTACTACAACCAGTCGTACGAGTGGCGGAAGGCGATCGACTTTTGCATGAAGAAGGATGGCGCGATCTGCTGGGTGGCCCCGTCGTCTCCCCGCTGCTGGGCCGTCAGCTCGTCCGACGTCGCCCCCGTGATGGTGGCCATCGGCGCCGAGTACCGGCTGGTGGGGCCGCAGGGTGAGCGCGTCGTGCCCGCCGCGCGGTTCTACCACAACGACGGGATCAACTACCTCACCAAGCAGCCCGACGAAATCCTCGTCGACGTGCGCCTCCCTGCGCCGGACGGGTGGGACGCCGTGTATCACAAGCTGCGACGGCGCGGCTCGTTCGACTTCCCGGTGCTGGGAGTGGCGGCGTGGGTGAAATGGGGAGCGGGGAGCGGGGAGCAGGGAGCGGTTGTGCGGGACGCGCGCGTCGTGCTCGGGGGCGTCGCCAGCTGGCCTCAGGAGGTGCCGGAAGCAGGCGCAGCCCTCAAGGACGCCGCCCTTACGGACGACACGATCGAACGCGCGGCAGAAGCCGCGTACCGGCCGTCGAAGCCGATGGACAACACCGATTTCGATCTGTCGTGGCGCAAGCAGATGACGCGGGTGTACGTGACCCGGGCGTTGCAGGAGTTGCGGGACCGACGCGCTACGGCCTGAGCAGCCCGATCACGGTGAGGGCTGTTCCCACCCAGAAGAGGAACATCCACTTTACGAGCTCGGTCTTCAGGGCGGCCAATCCGCCGCGCAGCTCGGCGATCTCACCGCGGAGCTCACTGCGCAGCCCGGCCAGCCGCTGCTCGACCTTCGCATCGGCGCGGGCAAAGCCGGACTCCATCTCGGCTCGAAACCGCGCGAAGTTCAGCTCGTTCAGCTCTCGCAAGTCATCTCGGTACGTGGCATCCACCTGATTGAACCAGTCCACCAGCTCGTTGGCGACGTCGTCGCCGAGCTTGTCGTAGAACTTCCGGGACAGTTTCGCGGTGATCGGCATCGGGTTGCTCGAGGGAAGTGCCGCCCGCACTTTAACCATACGCTCGGCGCCGCCCGTACGCAAAACGCCGCGCGCCGGACCCGATGCCCGCGCCCCACAGGAGTAGCCCATGAGAGCCCCCGCCCTGGCCATTTGTTTGCTCGCCTCGCCCCTCGCCGCCCAGCGCCCCACCCCGCCCGCCCTGCCCCGCGACTTCGACGCCTACGTCGCCCGCGTCATGAAGGACTTCGAGGTCCCGGGCATCGCGATCGCCGTCGTGAAGGATGGCCGCGTCCTCCTCGCCAAGGGTTATGGGGTGCGCAAGCTCGGGGAGCCCGCGCCGGTGGATGCGCAAACCCTTTTCGGCATCGCGTCCAACACGAAGGCGTTCACGGCGACGGCGCTCGGCATCCTGGTGGAAGAGGGCAAGCTCCAATGGGATGCCCCGGTGATCAACTACTTGCCGTGGTTCCAGATGTACGACCCGTTCGTGACACGCGAGATCACCATTCGTGATCTGCTCGTTCACCGCAGTGGCCTGGGACTCGGCGCGGGCGATCTCCTGTGGTGGCCGACGTCGACCTACGACCGCAAGGAGATCGCGCGCCGGCTCCGCTACATCAAGCCGGAGACCAGCTTCCGGACGGCGTACGCCTACGACAACGTGCTCTACAGCGTCGCCGGCGAGGTGATCGAGGCTGTCTCAGGCCAGACGTGGGAAGACTTCGTGTCGTCGCGCATCCTGGCGCGCGTCGGCATGACGACCAGCAGCGTGCGGCACTCGGCCGCCGCGGCCGGCGGGAATATCGCGACACCCCATGCGGCCATCGACGGCCGCGTCCGGCCGATCGCGCCGTTCGGGAGCGACAACGTGAATCCAGCGGGCGGTATCAACGCCGGCGCCGCCGACATCGCCAAGTGGCTCATGGTGCAGCTCGATTCGGGGAAGCTGGCCGACGGCACGCGGCTCTTCAAACCGCAAACGACGTTCGAGCTGTGGTCCATCGTGACGCCGTACCGCGTCGGACGGGTGCCACCCGACCTCGCGGCGCAGCAGCCGAACATGGCAGGGTATGCTTTGGGATTCGAGGTGCGGGACTACCGCGGCCGCAAGGTGGTCACGCACACGGGCGGATTGCCGGGGTACGTCTCCCGCATCACGCTCGTGCCCGACGAGCGCCTCGGCATTGCGGTGTTTACGAACCAGGAGATCGGCCAGGCGTTTCAATCAATCACATGGCGCCTGCTCGACCATTTCCTGGGCGCCCCGCCCACAGATTGGCAAACCGTCTATCGGATCCGGAAGGCGCGTCAGGACTCGATCGTCGCCGCGCAGGAGCAGGCCGCCGCGGCGCACCGCGACACCACGTCTCGACCGTCGTTGCCGCTCGCGAAATACGCGGGCGCCTATCGCGACGCGTGGTACGGCGACATCTCGATCGCGCTCGAGAACGGCAAGCTCGTCATGCGCTTCTCACACTCGCCGCCCTTGACGGGGGATCTCGAGCACTTTCAATACGACACCTTCATCGCGCGCTGGCGGGACCGGGAGCTCAGGGCGGACGCGTACGTCACGTTCGCCCTGAAGCCTGACGGCTCGATCGATCACGTGAAGATGGCGGCGGTCTCTCCGGCGACCGACTTCAGCTTCGACTTCCAGGACCTGCTGCTACTCCCCACGCCCGCCCCCTGAATCGCCGCCACTGCCGGTGGCGCCACGGGCGCAGAAGGAATGCGACCGCCATGAATCCCAGCGGCCACAGCAGCAGCCGCACCCCCCAAAAACCCCAGAAGCCCAGCACCAGTATGGCGATGAACGCGAACCGCAGCGCACTGGACAGCCACCAGGCGGCGAGTGGGGCGCGTTCCATGCGTTCCCTGGGGTGCTGGTCGGCGTCCACGGGGAGGTCCGCTATCAACCGATAGAGCTCCTCGCGATACGTCGCCGACGACGCGGCCGCCGAGCGCTCCCCTGCTTCTTCGGGCGACAGCCGACCCTCGGCCGCCGCACTCTGCAAAAGCTGAGCGATGCGCTCACGTTCAGTGTCGGACGCCCGCACGCCACGGGCCAGATCGGGCGCGCTCATGACTGCACCAGCGCGTCAATCTCCTGCGCTGCCCCCTTCAAGATGTCGCTGATCTTTTGGCGCACTGCGTCGTCTCGTGAGCGCCACCCGGCTCGATACGCGCTCCGCATCAGCGCGCCCATCGCGCGGTTCAGATCACCCATGCCGCCCCCCAGCACTTCGTCCACGGCGTCCTTGACCCGGTCGAAGATGTCCTCCACCACGTCGCGGTGCTCTTCGAGGAACTTGAGCCCCAGGTCGGTGATCTCGTAGACCTTCTTGCCGTCGACGTCCTTCGCGCGTACCAATCCCTCGTCTTCGAGCCATTGCAGCGTGGGATAGACGGTGCCCGGCGAAGCCGAGTAACAACCGTGCATCTGTTCCTCGAGCTCCTTCATCACTTCATAGCCGTGTCTCGGCTTGTCCTTGAGGAGTTTGAGAATCACGTACTTCATGTCGCCGGCCCCGAACCACTGGCGGCGACGTCCTCGGCCGAAGCCGAAGCCTACAAAGCCCGGCCCGAATCCTTGCCAGCCCCATCCGCGTCTCATACCTGCCTCCTTGATACGTCGTCACGATACTGCGCCACGATATGTTTTGACGATATGTCGTACGATGTATCGCGTCAAGATGTTTCCGGCAATATCGCGACATCTATGCGCCACGACCGCGCGCAGGCGGCGATCTGCCCTGTCAAGGTCGCCAGTCACAAGTCTCCGTGACTCTTGAGCTTGCACGTTCAGCCTACCGCCGTACATTCTACTCCCCCTACATTCCCGCGCCCTGGGAGAGGAGTACCCGATGGCCGTTCAGGTCACGCCGCACCCCGCGTGGGTTGCGGACCTCGACGCCGCGCTCGAGCCGAGCCGCCAGGCGATTCTCGACACGCCCGTGATTGTGGACGCGTCCGAGAACCAGCTGGTGGACGGCCGGATCCAGAACTTCCTGGTCGGTTTTTATCCGATCATTCGTGACTTCCCGCAGTGGCTGCAGCTGTTGCTCGACCGCTCGCCCGAGATGGGCCGCGAGTTCTTCACCGACAACATCCGGGTGGAGCGACGCCACGACGCCATGTGGCGGGCGATGGGCGACGGCTTCAACGTGCCGAAGAAGCGATTCCAGGATCCCGAGCCGATGTTCCCGGCGGTCCAGACGTTCCACGCCTACCTCACCGAGATGTGCCGCAACGCCGAGTTCGGCGCGGCGGTCTCGGCGACCAACTACGCGGTCGAGGGGGTAGCGCAGAAGATCTCCGAGAAGGCATTGCGCGGCCTGGCAAAGAACGAGAAGATCGGTCCGCGCGGCCGCTGGTGGCTCGAGGAGCACGCCAAGTACGACGACGAGCATCCGATCCACGCCCTGGAGATCATCAAGGACTGCGTCAAGCGGGGGCCCGACCAACCCCAGAGCGTGACCCAATCCGCGCTCAAGAGCCTCTCCCTGATGCGGGACGCGATGGAGGCCTCCTATCACGCGTGAGTAAGGCGCGCCGCTCTCCGCCGGGCCGGGACATCCGGTCCCCCCCCCCCTCCTCCCCCGTTCCCCCGGGCGGGCCGCCCCCGGAGGCGGGCCTGGACCTGCAACAGGCGGCCGCCGATATCGTGGCCGCCCTCCCCGATGCGGTCATCGTGACGGGCACGGACCGGCGCGTGCTGGCCGTGAACCAGCCGGCCGCCGACCTCCTGGGTTGCCAGGCCGCGGAGCTGGTGGGCCAACCGACCGCCGACCACGTCGCCCCTGCCGAACGAGCGCACGTGGCGTCGCGCGAGGACAAGGTCCTCGCCGGTGAGACGCAGCGCTACGACACCAGGGTGCTGAACCGCCAGAGCGGCGAGGAGCGGGACGTCGCGGTCTCGAGCGGGCCGTTCCGCGTGAGGGGGGAGCTGATCGGCACGCTCGCCACCCTGCGGGACTTCACCGACCAGAAGCGCGCGCACGACACGCTCGCCCGCTCCGAGGCGCGCTACCGCAACCTGGTCGAGTCCGCATCGGACGCCATCGTGACGCTCGACGCCAACGGCCGGTTCACGACCGTGAACCACGCCGCCGAGATCGTCTCGGGCTACCGGCGCGAGGAGCTGGTGGGCCAGTGGTTCGCCCCGATGCTGCCGGACGACGAGCTCCCCAAGGCGCTGGCCCATTTCCAGCAGGCGCTCGCCGGGGAGACCGGCCTGTTCGAGACGCAGTTCTACCGCAAGGACGGCGAGACCCGCACCATCTCGGTCACCTATTCGACGCCGCAGCGGGACGAGGAGGTGCTCTGCCTCATCCGCGACGTGACCGACCAGAAAATGCTGCAGGAGCAGCTGATCCAGTCGGAGAAGATGTCGGCGATCGGCCAGCTGGTATCCGGCGTGGCGCACGAGCTGAACAACCCGCTGGCGGGGATCTCGGCGTTCGCCCAGCTGCTGCTCGCCGAGAAGCGCTTTCCGCCCGACCAGCGAACCGCCGCCGAAACGATCTACAGCGAGTCCCGCCGGGCCAGCCGCATCGTGCAGAACCTCCTCACCTTCGCGCGCCAGCACAAGGCGGAGAAAGTGCCGACCGCGATCAACCAGGTGCTGGACGACACCCTGGAGCTGCGGGGCTACGAGCTGAGCGTGCGCGGCATCGACGTGCGGCGCGCGTACGACGACCAGCTGCCCGAAACGATGGCGGACGCGCACCAGCTGCAGCAGGTGTTCCTGAACCTGATCACCAACGCCGAGCAGGCGATGGAGCGGGTGGAGGGGCGCCACCACTGCCTCACGGTCCACACCAAACGGGCGGGGGACGGCATCCGGATCGAAATCGAGGACACGGGGCCCGGCATCCCCGTCAACCTGCTGGAGCGCATCTTCAACCCGTTTTTCACGACCAAGCCGACCGGCTCCGGGACGGGGCTCGGGCTCTCGATCTCGCTCGGCCTCGTGCGGGAGCACGACGGCCGGATCTGGGCCGAGAACGCGCCGCAGGGCGGCGCCCGCTTCGTGATCGAGCTGCCGCTCATCGCGCCGCGAGGGTCCGGGGAGTTCACCGCGATGCCGTCCGCTCCCCACGCCGGCGACAGCCTGCACGTCCTGGTGGTCGACGACGAGGCGTCGGTGCGCGTCGCCCTGCAGCGGTACCTCTCCGGTCGCGGCCACCAAGTGGAGACGACGCACAGCGGGCAGGAGGCGATGACGCGGCTGCGCTCCGGGGCCTACGACGCGGTGATCCTGGATATGCGCATGCCCGACCTCTCGGGCGAGCAGCTGTTCGAGGAGCTCCGCGCCTCCGATCCCGAGCACGCCGAGCGGGTGATCTTCACGACCGGCGACCTCGTGAGCGAGCCGATGCGCCGCTTCCTCAACGGATCGGGCCGGCCCTGCGTCACCAAGCCATTCGAGCTCTCGGCCTTCGACCCGGTGCTGCCGGCGGCGCGCCGGCGCGCCTGACAACGGTTAGATTCGTCCGCCGCGTCGGTTCCCATCCTCAAGGCATGGGCTCGGCCGGCACGACGGTGAAGCGTACCGATTCCCACTCGACCTTTCACTGCTCAAGGTCATGCGCCCCTCACTGCTGCTCCTCGCACTCCTCGCGTCCCCGCTCGCGGGGCAAGGTTTCGACTTCTACGCCCGCGGGCCGTATCGGCCCGCCGTTCCGCGCCCCGAGGCAATCACCGGCTACGCCGCGGGGGAGCAGCACACCATGTACGCAGTATTGCAACACTATCTCGACACTCTTGTCGCCACGGCTAGTGACCGCGTGCGCGTCGAGCGATGGGGCGAGACGGCGGAGCGCCGCCCCATCCGCGCACTGATCATCTCCGACCCGGCGAATCTTGCCCGTCTCGACCAGATCCGGGCCGACTTCGCCGAGCTCGCCGACCCGCGGCGCACCTCGCCCGGCCGCGCCGCCGAGATCGCGGCGAAGGACCCCGCGGTCGCGCTGTTTCAGTACTCGGTGCACGGCGACGAGCCCGCGGGCTTCGAGGCGGCAATGCAGGTGGCGTTCCAGCTGCTCGCGTCCGAAGAGCCGCAGACCCTCGAGATCCTCAAGTCGGTCGTCGTGGTGCTCAACCCGTCGGCCAACCCCGACGGCCACGAGCGCTTTGCCGCGTGGTACAACTCGGTGGCCGTCGGAGCCGACCACCCCTGGGCGTTGGAGCAGAACGAGCCCTGGGGCGTCACCGGCCGCTACAACCACTTCCGGTTCGACATGAACCGCGACCTCGTCGCCCAGAGTCAGCCGGAGGTGCGCGCCATGATGGACGGGGTGCTGCGCTGGCGCCCCCAGGTATTCGTGGACCACCACTCGACCACACCCACGTACTTCTTTCCTCCCGTCGCGCAGGCCGTCAACCTGAACCTCCCCCCGCAGACGACGAAGTGGTTCGACACCTACGGGCGCGGCAACGCGGCGGCATTCGACAAGTACGGGTGGCAGTACTTCGTGCGGGGCGTGTTCGATTTCTTCTACGTCGGCTACTGGGACGAATGGGCGACCTTCCAAGGCGCGACGGGGATGACCTACGAGACCGACGGCGGTCCCGAGTTCAACAAGCGGCGCGACGACGGCACGATCACGACGTTGCGCGACGGCATCGCGCACCACTTCGTCGCGTCCCTCGCGACCCTCGAGACCACCGCCAAGAACCGCCAGGCGCGGCTGGTCGATTACTACGAGTTCCGCCGCTCGGCCCTGGCGGAGGCGGCGACCGACCGGATGAAGCGCGTCGCGATCGTCCCCGGGAGCGACCCCCGAACGGCCGCCCACGTAGTCGGCCTGCTGCTGCGCAACGGCATCGAGGTCACCCGGCTGCGGCAGGCCGCCGCCGCCCGCGCCGCCCACGGCTACTTGGGAGGCTCCCCGGCCGGAGCACCCCGCACCTTTCCCGCCGGCAGTTACGTGATCGACCTGAACCAGCCGCAGCGGCGGCTCGCCAAGGCGCTGCTCGAACCGCAGGCGAACATGGAAGCGAGCTTCGTGGAGCGGGAGCGCGCCAAGTTCGAGCGCAATCGGCGGCGCGGGGAGGACGCCGACAAGGAGGAGTACGGCTTCTACGACATCACCGCCTGGTCCCTCCCGCTCACCTTCAACCTCGAGGCGTACTGGACGGAAGACGCCGGGGCGATCACAGGAGACCTGGTGACCGACACCTTGCTCCCCGCTCCGCCCGCGCCGCCGCGCAGCGCCACCGCGTATCTCTTCGCGAACGACAACGCCGGCGCCGCGCGCCTCGCCCTCGCCCTCGAGGGGGAGGGCTTCAAGCTGGCCGTCGCGACGAAGCCGCTGCGCGCCGACGGCCGCACTTACGCCCGCGGCACCTTCGTGGCGCGCGTGCAGCGCAACGCCCCGGCGCTCACCGAGCGCGTCGCCGCCCTCGCACCGGCGCTCGGCGTCGCCGTCACGCCCGTGCAGAGCGCCTTCCCCGACACGGGAGACGTGGGGCTGGGGTCGAGCGACGTGATCGCGCTACAAGCGCCGAAGATCGTCGTGGCGGCAGGGGACGGTGTATTCGAGACGAGCTACGGCTGGTGGTGGCACTTTCTGACGCGCGAGCTGGCCGTGCCCTTCACGCCCGTGCCGCTCCGGGCCATCTTCGGGATGAACGATCTGGCGGCATACAACGTCCTGATCGTCCCCGACGGGCGGGGCGCGCGGATGCGGCGCGAGCTGGGCGACGAGGGCGTCGCCAAGCTCAAGGCATGGGTGCGGTCGGGCGGCGTGCTGATCGGCGTCGGGGGCGTAGGGGAGCTGGCCGCGAACAAGGAGGTCGGCCTCGCCACGGTCGCGGCGGTCGGGGCAGACAGCGGCGCCAAGGCCGATACGACCGCCCCGGGCACCGTGCCGCCGCTGGTCTCGTCCACCGCTCCCGCCAAGGGCCGGCCGGAGTGGATTCCCGGCACCATCTTCCGGGCCACGCTCGACCTCACGCACTGGCTCACCCTCGGGTACGAGCGCGATCAGCTCCCCGTGTACGTCGAGGGCGACACCTTCTGGAAGCCGTCTCAGGGCGGCGCGAACCCGGTGGCGTTCACCAGCGACTCGACGGCCTTGTCCGGCTTCACCTGGCCGGGCAACACCGAGCGGCTGCTCAAGGGGACGACGTGGGCCACGGTGGAGAACCAGGGAAGCGGGCGGGTGGTGCTGTTCCTGGGCGATCCGTTGTTTCGGGGCTTCTGGCGGGGGACGGCGCGGCTCGTGACGAACGCGATTCTGGTGGGGCCGAACCGGTAGGTAACGAAACGGCCGGGAGGTCGTGCTCCCGGCCGTTGCGCTTCCTCAGGTCAGATCCAGCGATGGGCCACCAATCCCCGCACCTTGAACGGCGCCACCCGGATCTTGGGGGCGATCCGGTAGGTGCTCGGCTCCTCGCGCGGGCGGCGGGCCCGGGGCGTCGGCGCGAGCTTGAAGACCCTTTCCTGCTCCTCCGGCACCTTCCACGTGAGGGTGGTGCGCTTCTGCTTCCGCAGCACCTCGATCGACACCGTCTCGCCCGCCTCGTAGGAGCGCAGGATGCGCATCGCGTGCGTCGGCGAGGTCGGCTTGCGACCGCCGATCGCGAGGATCACATCCCCGCCCTTGAGCTGCAGCGAGGAGTCTTCGGGCGCCCGCACCACCAGCACGCCTTCGCGTGTCCCGAAATACTCACCGAGATCGGGGTTCAAGCTCACCAGCTCGACCCCGCCCCAAGAGCTGCCGAAGCTCCATCCGAACTCGCCGGGGCCGACGTGCATGTCGGGGGGAAACATCCCTCCCATCGGTCCCATCTCCGGGGCTGTCATCGCCCCGTGCCACTCGACCTCATCGGCCACGAGGGTCGCCTTGCGGGTCTCGCTGCCGCGCCGGTACTCCACTTGCACGCTATCGCCGGGGTCGAGCGCGTGGGCCAGCTCGATGAGCTTCATCCCGGGGCCCGACTCGTCATCGTCCTCGGCCGCCACGCCGCCCAGCGGGGTGCCGTTGAAGCGGGTGATGATGTCCCCCGCCTTGAGGCCCCCCTTTTCGGCGGGTCCGCCGGGCGTCACCGCCTCGATGCGGGCACCGATCTTGTCGTTCTGTGTGTCGGCGTCGGTCTTGACGAGCACGCCGATCCGACCGTGGTTGCCGCTGTAGGAAAACACGCCAAACGGGCCGGTCTCCACGCGGGTGCGCGCCCGCGGGCGCGGCGTCCCTTGTGCACCAGCCGCCGGCGGCCAGAGGGTGAGGGCGGCGAGCGCCGCCAGGGTCAACGTCCGAGTCATGGTCCTTCCTCCAGGGCCGGTCACAGGCCCACGTAGCGGGCGCGGGTCGCGCGGACCGTCACCAGCTGCTGCATCAAGCCCACGCGCTGCTGCCAGAGTTTCACGAGTTGTGCGTCCTGCGTCGGGGACGTCAGGGCGCCGTCGATGACGGCAATCCGGTCTTCCAGGTCGGCCACCAGGGCCGCGGCGCGGCCGGAGAGCACCCGGCCGTCCACGTCGTAGCGCTGCAACTCGTCCTCGAGCGTGGCCGACTGCTGCTTGGCCTGCGCCAGCTCGGCGTGGAGCGCCCCCTGGTTGGGCCGCATGAGCAGGACGCCCGCGAGTGCCGCGGCCGCGGCGAGACTCCACACTCCCCACGTCTGCCGCTTCCGCCACCGCTCGGCGCGCACCGCGTCCCGCACCACCGGCCAGCGGTCGCGCGACGGCCGCAGGGCGGGCAGCGCCTTGAGCTGCGCCACGCGCTGGTAGACCGCGTCGAGCTCGGCCCGGCAAGCGGCGCACGTCTCGATGTGCTTCCGCGCCCAGACCGACGCCTCGCCCGCCCGCAGCGCCAACAGATCGTCCATCGTGCAGTGCATCATGCGTGCGCGCCTTGACCTTCCCCCAGCATCCGCCGCAGCCGCGCGTGTGCGCGCGCCAGCTGCGACTTGGAAAAACTCACCGACTTGCCCATCAGCTCTGCGATCTCCTCGTGCGTGTAGCCCTCGACGTCGTGCAGCCAGACCACCGAGCGCGACGTGTCCGACAGCTGCTCGAATGCGCGCTCCAAGTCGATGTTCGCGCCGACGTGGGTTCCCGGCCGTCCCACCGGCTCCTCGTCCAGCGGCTCGGCAGCACGCAGCTGGTCGCGGCGGATCCGCATCAACGCCTTGGTCGCCGCGATCCGCCGGATCCATCCCCAGAGATGCCCTTCACCCCGGTACTGCTGAATGCTGCGCACCACTTCCAGGAACGTCTCCTGGAGCACGTCCTCCGCGTCCTCGGGCGTCCGCATGATGCGCCGCGCGAGGTTGTAGACGGGCGTCTCGAACGCCCGAAAGAGCGACTCGAGAGCTGCCTGGTCTCCGGCTTTCGCGCGGGCAACGAGGACGTCCGGAACGGCGAGGGCCACGGTCATTGTCCGAAAGTTAGATGTCCGAGGGGGATAGATGGTCGCGGGCGTGCGCGGTGAGCGGTGCGCTGTACGCGGGGATGCCCTCCCGCGCACCGCATACCGCGCACCGCGCACTTACTCAAGTGGTTGGCTCTTAGTAACTTGCCAGTCATGCCCAACGCCGACCTCCACACCTGGCTGCATCACTGGCAGGACGAATACGACGCGGCGTTCCTGTACCTGGTGCTCGCCGGTCAGGAGGCCGATCCCCACCGCAAGGATGTCTACATCAAGCTGGCGGGAGTGGAGGAGCGCCACGTGCAAATGTGGGAGAAGCTCCTCGCCGAGCACGGCCATCGGGTGGACCGGCCGCGGCCCTCGCTCAACGCCCGGGTACGGGCGTGGGTCGGGCAGCGTTTTGGATCGAGGTACCTGCTCCCGCTCCTCTTGCGGGAGGAAGGGCAGGAGGTGAAGGGCTACCTGAACCTCCACAAGGAGTCGCGCGAGGAGGACGCGCGGCAGGTCTCGTTGCAGCTCGCCAAGGAGTCGGCGGCGCACGCCGAGACGCTGGCGGAGTTGGCGGGGAAGAAGGCCGAGCCGTGGCACCGCACGGAGTCGGGCGGGTTCCTGCGCAATGTGGTGTACGGCTTCAACGACGGGCTGACCGCGAACTTCGGCCTGGTGGCGGGGGTGATCGGGGCGGCGGTGCAGCCGCACGTGATCATGATCTCGGGCGTGGCCGGGATGATCGCCGACGCGCTGTCGATGGGAGCCTCCGGCTACCTCGCCGCCAAGAGCGAGCAGGAGGTGTACGCCCACGAGATCGCGATGGAGAAGGAAGAGATCCGGCTGATGCCCGACGTCGAGGAGGAAGAGCTCGCGCTCGTCTACGAAGCGAAGGGGATCGAGGGGAAGCGGGCGCGCGCGATGGCGGCCGAGGTGATGCGCGACCCCGTGCGCGCCCTCGACGAGCAGGTTCGCGAGGAGTTGAAGATCGGGGAGGCGCACTCGACCCCGCTGAAGGAAGGGTGGATCACCGGCGTCGCGACCGCCGTCGGCGCGTTCATTCCCGTGGCGCCGTTCCTGATCCTCTCGGGCCGCACCGCCATGTGGACGTCGTTCGCCGTCGCGATGCTGTCGCACTTCGCCGTGGGCGGCGCGCGCAGCATCTTCACCGGCCGCGGCATTCTCCGCAGCGGGCTCGACATGTTCGCGGTGGGGCTGGGCGTGGCGGTGGTGGGGTACGCCGTGGGGGATCTCGTCGCGAAGGTGCTGTGAGACGCTAGATCACGAGATTCACCAGGCGATCCTGCACGTAGATCACCTTCTTGACCGGCTGCCCATCCACGAAGCGCTTCACGGATTCGTCCGCCAGGGCGCGGGCGACGACGTCGTCCTGCGCCAGGCCGCGCGGCACGGTGAGCCGCGAGCGCAACTTCCCGTTCACCTGCACCGCGATCTCCACGTCGCCGGTGGTCGCCAAACGCTCGTCGTAGGCCGGCCAGCGCGCCCCGAAGACGGACGTCTCATGACCCAGGCGCTCCCACAGCTCCTCGGCGAGATGCGGCGCGTAGGGCGCCAGCATGACCACGAGCGGCTTCACTGACTCCCGACTCCCGACCCCCGACTCCCGTAGTTCATTCACGTACTCCATCATCGCCGCGATCGCGGTGTTGTAGTCCAGGCTCTCCGTGTCTGTGGTCACCTTTCGGATGGTCTGATGGAGCTTGCGCTCGACGGCGGGAGCGAGCGGGCCGTCCCCGCGCGCTTCGTGCGCCAGCTGCCACACCTTGTCGATGAAACGGCGGATCCCGATGATCCCCGTCTCCCGGAAGTCGCCGCCCTCCTGGAACGGCCCGAGGAACATGAGATACATGCGAAAGGTGTCGGCGCCCCACTGGCGGATGTAGGCGTCGGGAATCACCACGTTGCCGCGCGACTTGGACATCTTCGCCCCGTCCTTCACGATCAGGCCGTGGGCCCGGAGCTTGGGGAAGGGTTCCTCGAAGTGGATGTGACCGAGATCCTTCAGCACCATGGAAATGAAGCGCGAGTACAAGAGGTGCAGCACCGCGTGCTCGTTCCCGCCGATGTACGTCGTGACCGGGAGCCACTTCTTGGTGCGCGCCGGGTCGAAGGGGCGGTCGGCGAATTCCGTGGACGGATAGCGGAGGTAGTACCACGACGAATCGAGGAACGTATCGGAGACGTCCGTCTCGCGGCGGCCCTGGCGCCCGCACTGCGGGCACTTCACGAAGTACCACTCCTTGTGCCGGGCCAGCGGGCTCACGCCCGTGTCGTCGGGGCGGAAGTCCTCGATGAACGGTAGCTCGACTGGCAGGTCGCGCTCCGGCACGCCCACCGGCCCGCAATTGTCGCAGTAGATGATCGGGATGGGCGGGCCCCAGTAGCGCTGGCGGGAGATGCACCAGTCGTGGAGCCGGTACTGCACGCGCGCCGTCGCCAGGCGCGTGGCCGCCAGCCACGCGACGATCTTGCGGGCCCCCTCGCGGCAGGGAAGCCCGTCGAACGCCCCGGACGCCATCAGCGTGCCGTCCTCCGAGACGCTGGGGAGCGACTCGCCTTCCACCTTCACGACCTGCCGGATCGGGAGGTCGAACTGGGTGGCGAACTCGAAGTCCCGCTTGTCGTGCGCCGGCACGGCCATGATGGCGCCGGTGCCGTACTCCATGAGCACGTAGTCGGCGAGCCAGACCGGAATCGCCTCACCGGTGGCGGGGTTCCGGGCGTACGAGCCGGTGAACACGCCGGTCTTCGTCTTCTCGCCGACCCGCCGCGAGACGACGTCCTTCCCCTGCGCCTCGCGCTGGTAGGCCTTCACGGCGGCCCGCTGCTCCTCGGTCGTGAGGGCGTCCACCAGGGGATGCTCGGGGGCGAGCACGAGATACGTGGCGCCGAACACCGTATCGGGACGGGTGGTGAACACGGTGATCTTCGCGCCCGCCGGGCTCTCGAACGTCAGCTCCGCTCCCTCACTCCGCCCGATCCAGTTGCGCTGCAGCGTGGCCGTGGAGGAAGACCAGTCGAGGTGGTCGAGGTTCGCGAGCAGGCGCTCGGCGAACGCGGTGATCCGGAAGAACCATTGGTCGAGGAACCGCTGCTCCACCGGCGTGTCGCAGCGCTCGCACCGCCCGTTGATGACCTGCTCGTTCGCGAGCACGGTCTTGTCCTTGGGGCACCAGTTCACTGCCGCGCGCTTCTTGTACGCCAGCCCGGCGTTGAAGAGCTGGAGAAAGAGCCACTGGGTCCACTTGTAATACGCGGGATCGGTGGTCGACAGCTCGTGGCGCCAGTCGAACATCCCGCCGAACCGCTTCAGCTGCCGCCGGAAATTGTCGACGTTCTGCGGAATCAGCAGGGCCGGATTGGTGCCGACCGAGAGCGCGTAGTTCTCGGAGTGGATCCCGAACGCGTCGAACCCGATCGGCTCGAACACGTCGTGGCCCTGGAGGCGCTTGAAGCGGCCGTAGATGTCCGCCCCGGTGAAGGCGAACATGTTCCCGACGTGGAGGCCTTCCGCCGACGGATACGGGAACATCATCAGGTTGTAGAACGGCCGCGCCGCGCCGTCCAAGTCGGGCTCGTTGGTGCGGCGCTCCGCCCAGCGCGTCTGCCACTTGGCTTCCAGCGCGGCGGGATCGTACGTCGGGACGTTATTCATCGGCGGGCTGGAAGCTAACCCCGCCGCCGTAACCCACGGAAGCGCCTACCGCAGAGCGTACCCGGCTTGACCCGGCCCGATGCCATTGACGCGAAGCACCTTCACCGAGCCGTCCACGGCGGAGGCCGGGATCAGCGCGATGGCGCCCGGCGTCGCGTCCACCAGGCGTTTGGCCTGGTCGGCGCCGGCGACCCGCGGACCGCTGGTCACTTCCGCCCGGAAGATCTTGGCGATCCAGTACTGGCGGTACTCCGACTCCCGCATCCGGAAGATCACGCGGAGCACCACCGCACGCTCGGGCGAGCCCGGCGGCGGAACGAGCACCGTGATCCGCGTGCGGTCGCCCCAGAACTGGCGGTCGCCCAGCAGGATCCGCCGCAGGTCGGGGAGCGACAGGTCGGCGAGCGCGACGTCGCGACCGACGACCACGGCGACGGCGGGACCTTGCGCCGGCGGGACGGCCGGTGAGGCCACGCCCGCGGCGAGCGCCAGCAGGGCGAACGTGGCGAGAACGGCGGCGCGGCGGGTCACGGGTTCACCTCCGGGCTCGACGCCTGTTCCTCCTGCCAGCGCGGGAAGGTGAAGCTCACCTGCAGGACGACGGTCTCGAACCAGACGGCCCCGCCCGGTTTTTCGCGGCGGTACTCGGCCTTGAGCGCCGCCACGGGCGCGAAGTCGTACCGGACCCCAGCGAGCACGGCCCGGTAGTTGAGCCCGAGCGTCCCGAGGAGAGGATCGGTCGCGGGCACCTTCACGCGCTCGTAGCGGGCGTAGGGCTTCCAGGCGCTGGCCGGGCCGGGTAACCGGTAGGCGACCTGCGCATAGCCGGCTTCGGAAGTCGCGCGGGGGCCGGCGTCCTGCTCGTGCCGCGACCGCGCGTACTCGGCGATCACCTCGGGGCGCTCGGTGGTCCAGGCCAGGAACGCGTCGAACATTCGCTCGTCGACCGACGCCCCGACCGCCGGGCGGGCGCGGTCGGTGTAGATCCCGGCGCCGATGGCGAGGCTGCGGGGAGTGCCCGGGCTGACCGAAACTCCCGCGACCCAGGCTCGCTGGGCGTTCGCGTCGCCGGCATCACCGCCGCGGGCGATGTTCGTGCCGCGGCCGTTCCCGACCCCGGCGTGATAACGCACCGCCAGGCCGCCCGACCCGAGCGATCCCTCGGCCAAGAGGCCCACGAAGTGCACGGGCAGGAACTGGCCGCCGAACTTCACCATCTCGGGGCGATTCACGCTCGTTTGGAGCCACTGGCCGTGATGGAAGGCGGTGTTCCAGTAACCCATCGGGGTGTGGTAGCGGCCCGCCGAGAGCTTCAAGTAGTCGGCGAAGTCGTAGCGGAGAATGCTGCGCTCGATCTCGAGGTTGAAGGATGCGGTCGCGACCGGGCTCGCGGTGACTTCGGCGAAAATGCCGAGCCGGGGCGTGAGCGCCGCGCCGACGTGGCCGGCCAGCTGCCCGGAGCGGAAACCGTCGGGCACCGGGCGCTCCGTGACGAAGAAGTTGAAGTCGCCGAACCCAATCACCTCCACCGCGCTCCGATGCTGCTGGGCCACGGCGGGACCGGCGGCGAGCGCCAGCGCGACGACGCCGGGCCCGAGGAGTGATCGCATGACGCCCTCCGTAAGGAGTGGGGAAGCCGGCACAAGATAAGAACTCACCGCCTGCCGCGCATCGCCTCCCGCCCCACCGGCCCCTCTGTTGCTCTTGCTCCACATCCGGCGCCGCACTAGGTTCGCTACGCAGCCACCCGCATGGCCATCCACTCGCAACGCCTCCGCGGACGCTTTCTCATTACGGGCGCGGGGTTCGCCGCCCTGTTGGTCGGGGTCCTCGCCGCCGTCACCGGCGCGCGCGCGTCGAAGATTCTCCGCGCCCAAGCCGATCAGCAGGGTCGCGAGCTCGCCGCCCGCGTGGCCGAAACGGTGACGCAGTATCTCACCGAACGACGCCGGGAGATCGTCACCCTCGCCAACCAGCCGCAACTCGCGGCGACGGTCCAGGAGGCGGGTGACGAGGCCGTGCAGCGCGGACTGGATCGCATGGACATCCCGACGCTGGAGCGCCTGTTCAGCCGCCGGCGGCAGCTGAGCGCGGAGGGACCCTACCTGCGGTACCTCCGGTCCTACACCGAGATCTCCGACTTCGCCGAGATCTTCGCGACCGAGCGGCACGGCCTGGTCGCGCTCGCATCCGAGCAGACGTCGGACTTCGTGCAGCGGGACGAAGAATGGTGGCAGCGCACGGTCCAAGAGGGCTCCTTCGAGGGCGAGGCGAAGTTCGACTCGTCGGCTGCGAGCGTGTCGCTCGAGTTCGACGTCGCGATCCGCGCCCCCGGCAGCGAGCGTCCTCTCGGCGTGCTCAAGAGCGTGCTGGCGCTGCGCAACCTCGCCGACCTTCTCTCGACGACCGACACGAGCGGCCGCGTCTATTTCCACGTGGTGGACCACCGGGGCCTGGTGCTCGCCTCCCCCACGTCGGCCGAGCTGCTTCAGCCGCTCCCCCAGCGGGACCGCATCCCGCTCGGTGCCGAGCCGGCCGTCGCGGTGATCGCGACGCCGAACGGCGACGAGCTGGTCGTGACCCACCCGGCGAACCAGGGGGAGTGGTGGGTGATCGCCCGGCAGCCGGTCGCAGCCGCGTACGCCGCCGCGCGCAGCACCGTGCGCGGCGTGGTGGTGGGCGCGCTGCTACTGCTCGCCATGAGCCTCGGGCTCGTTTTCATCCTCGCCCGGAAGCTGCATCTCACGATCACCGAGCCCGTTCGGGTGGCGGGCGTGATCGCGAGCCGCGTGGCCGGCGGCGACCTCTCGGTCACCGTCTCGACGTACCGGGCCGAGGCGGCGGAAGTCGCGGACCTGCTGTCCTCGGTGCATTCGATGGTCGTGGCGTTGCGGCGGCTCGTCGGGGCGATCCGGGCCGCGGCCGACGAGGCGGCCGCGATGGCGGCCGAGATCTCGGCCTCGACGCAGGAGATGAGCGCCTCCACCGAGGAGATGGCCGCGACGTCGCAGGACCTGTCGCGGCGGGCGGGCGAGCAGGCGCACCTGGTCCGCGCCGCCGCGGACGACGCGGCGCGCATCCTGCAGATCGCGGCCCGCCTGGCGCAGGGGGCCGAGGAGGCGGCGCGCCGCAACGCGGACCTCGCGGCGCTGGCCCGGCGGCACAAGGGCGGGCTCGACGAGAGCACCGCGCAGCTCGCCAAGCTCGCCGACGAGGTGGCCAAGGGCGCCGAGGAAGCCGAAGCGCTGACCAAGGCGTCGGGCGAGATCCAGAAGTTCGTCATCCAGACGAAAGCCGTCGCGACCCAGACGAACATGCTGGCGCTGAACGCGGCCATCGAGGCCGCGCGGGCGGGGCCGCAGGGCCGCGGCTTCGCGGTCGTGGCCGACGAGGTGCGCAAGCTCGCGTCCGTCGCCGCTGCGGCTGCGGGCGAAACCGCCGACACGGTGCGGGGTGTGCTGTCGCGCGTGCAGGCCACGCGTGACCGGCTGGTGCGGCTCGCCCAGGGCGGCGCCGCGGTGCGCGAGGCGGCGCAGATGGCGGCGCAAGGGCTCGCCACGGTCGCCGGCGAGGCGGACGCCAACGACACGTGGAGCCGCGAGATCGCCCAGTCGGCGGGAGAGATGCGGGCCCTGGTGGAGGAGATCGCGAACCGGCTCGGCGCGGTAGCCCAGCAGACCGGGGGCTTGCTGGCATCCGCCGAGGAGCTTGCCGCGTCGGGGGAGGAGCAGAGCGCGTCCACGCAGGAGATCGCGTCGTCGGCCAACCAGCTGGCGGAGGCGGCCGACAAGCTCACGGGGGCGGTGAAGTCGTTCCGGCTGCTGGCGGACGAGCACCAACCCGTCGCGCCGCCTCCGGAGCGGCAGGCGGCCGACTAGGCCTCACCCCCTGACCCCCCCTCCACTACGTGGAGAGGGGGAACGAAACGATGGATCCGGATGAGCCCCTCCAGCGTGAGGGCGATCGGCCGGGAGACGTCATCAGCGACGCTCGCCCTTGAGGTACGTGTCGAACCACGCGATCACGCGGTTCCAGTAATCGAGCTGGTTGGCGTAGCTCCACGTGGCTTGATGATGCTCTTCCCCAGCGTACTTGGCGTACACGACCGGTTTGCCGAGGCGTCGGAGCCCGACGAACACTTGCTCGGCCAAGAACGGCGCCACGGCGTGATCTGCTCCGCCGTGCACGATCAGGAGGGGCGTCGTAACGCGGTCCAGGTGCCACACCGGCGAGTTGTTGAGGTAGCGGCGCGGTTGCTCCCACGGCGTGCCGTTCATCAGGAACTGCCCATGCTCGACGACGGCGATGCCGTACGACGTGCCGTCGGGCAGCAACTGGCCGTACGTCGCCACCACATCCGCCGTGCCCGCGCTCATGACGGCCGCCCGAAACCGGCTCGTCTGCGTCAGCATCGCGATTGTATTGAACCCGCCAAAGCTGTGTCCCATCAGGCCGAGTCGTGACGAGTCCGCGATGCCCAATTCCACCACCCGCTCGACGCCGGGGAGCACGATCTTCGGCAGCTGCGAAAGGACCTCCCCTTCGCCCTTGAACACGATGTCCGGGAGCAAGATCGCGTACCCCCTCGTCGCGAGCACTTGCAAGTTGTCTATCGCCGGCCGTTCGACGCCGAAGCGATCGACGTACAGGCGTGAGGGCTGGATACCGCCGTACACTCTCGTAATGAGCGGGTACCGCTTTCCAGTTTGATAGCCGGCGGGCAACAGGAGCACCCCGCGGACGGTATCGCCGTCCCCGGTTCGCCAGCTGATGATGCGTTGCTCTCCCATGACGACGCGGTCGAATGCCGGCGCGATCGCCGTGAGGCGCGTCGCTGCGGTAACATCCCCATGGCGGGCGAGATAGAGATCGGGCGCGTGCGACGCATCCTGACTCGCGAAGACGAGGAGGGTGCCGTCGTCCGAGACGGCCGCCCCGTCGTTCGGCCCATACCCGCCCACGGATCCGTCTCGCGCAACGCACGACGACTCCGCCGCACCTTCGGGAGTTGGTGGGAGCCGAACTCGGCAGAATGCCGTCTTCCCGGTGCGCATGTCCGTGGCGATAACGAGCGTGGTCAGGCCGCGGTCTGGCGACAAGACGCCCCCGCCGGATGTCGTCAAGAGGCGGACGCTCTGCCCTGCCAGGCGTGCGACCGCGGTCAACTGCCCATCGGCGAGGGATGCGGCCCAGACAGCACCGGTATCGGCAAAGAGTACGTGGCGGCCTCGGGCATCCCAACTCGGGGCCATGCGCTGGTGGAGGACCGTGAACGGCGGGTGCGGCGTCGGTGACACCAAGCGAGGCTCCGCAGCGTCCAGGCCGATGACAAACACATCGCCGCTGGCCAACACGCCCGCCGTGCGATACGCGAGGTGTGTACCATCTGGCGACCAGGAGAATTGGGCACCGTCGTAGTCGAGGCGAATGTCTCTCGCCACCAGCCTGGGCGCAGCCGAAGGCGCCGAATCGGAGACCAGCAGATCGAATAAGATCTGCTGCGATCCGTCCCGCTCGAAGCGCTTCGGAGTGGTGAACGCGACACGATCCCCGCGGGGAGCGACGAGCGCTTTGGAGACATGCAGGTCCGCAGCCACAACGCTCTCACGACCAGTGGCCACGTCAACCCATGTGAGGTCTCCCCGATTCCACGCCAGGCTCCACCCCGGAGCCTTGCCCGCAGCAGCATCGCCCCGATACAGAACCACCGTTGAACCCGAGACGGGCGCAGGAGAGTCCGGGGTCGGAGCGGGAGCCGGGGTTCGCTCTGTCGCCTGTCCGGCGGGCTCGACGGACGGTGCCAGGTGCACGAGGAGGCGACGGCCATCGCTCGACCACGCCAACGGGCCGGGGCGAACCCGCCGAGGCGACACGAGGCGAACGCGGTTCGCATCCAGGTCCCAGACCCAGAGGCGAGCGGCGAGCGGACCGCCCCCGGGCGGCTTGCGACTCGAGAAGAACGCGACGGATCGTCCACGAGGCGACCATGTCGGCAGCCACGACTCGCCATCGCCCACGGGAAGCTGTCGGACGGTGCGCCCACTCGTATCGACGAGGACGATCCGGGCACCGAGTGCGTACCACGGAATTCCAGCCCGTTCGACCAGATCGCGTGTCGCACTCATGCTCGAATTGGGCGTCTGCTCTCGGACGGTGTAGGCGATCCAATCGCCCCGCGGTGAGAACATCGGCTCCGAGTATTCCCCAAACGTCCGCGCCCTGAGGAGCGAGTCAATGGGCAGCGGCTCGAGCGATCGCTCACTTGCGCTCTGCGCGAGCATGCGCGTCCGAATTCCCCCGACGAGAAGCAACCCGAGCCCGAACCACGCCCGATGGGACATCACGGATTGCGGTCCAGGCAGCCCTGGTAATTCGGGTTCGCGCCTTCTTGGATCAGGTTAGGCACCATGGTCACCGAGGTCCCGTACACCCCCGACCGATACGCCCCGGTCGGCCACACCGATTCGATGGAGCGGCCGTACTGACGGCTGAGCCGCCGCAAGTCGCCTTGGCGGTGCGCGGTGCCGTAGAGCCAGAACGCCCGCTCGCGGAACAGCAGATCGACGCGGGCCGCCGGCGAGCCGGGGTCGGCGAGCGCCGTCATGGCCGGTGAGATCGCCGTGGAGCGCAGCGCATTGAGAATCCCAAGCCACCCACTCCCGGTCGAGGCCGTGTCGTTCGGATCGGCCTGCAACGCCGCCTCGGCTTCGATGAGACGCGCTTCGATACCGCTGGCGAGGACGGTCGGCGTGGCCTGGCCCGCGCCGAGCGTCGTGAGGGCCCAGACGCCGGTGACGCCGTCGTTTCCAAGGCGCAAAAACGCGGCCTTCACGCGCGGGTCGCCCGCCGATCGATAGTTCAGACCATTCCCACCATCCACGTCGCTCACCGTGATCGCGCCGCTCGTGAACGAGGCAGAGAGGGCGTTCGGCTGCACCGCCGTGGTGTGCTCGGTGACATATGTGTAGGCGGTCGGAAGGCTGCTGACCGCCGCTGCCGCTTCGGCGAACCGCCCCAGGTTCACGAGGGTGCGGCCGCGTCCCACGCGCGCGAGGTTCAGGATGCGTACGCTGTCCGCTGCGTAAGATGCCGCGGAGTCGAAATCGGAGAGGGCGCGCTCGAACAGCTGCTCGCTGGTCAGCGACGAGCCGTAGGCGACGGGAGCGCCGGCCTGGACGTCCGCCAGCGGAATCCCCGCACAGAAGATCTCCCCCAGTAACAGCTCGCTGTAGGCCGTGACCGCGAACAGATGCCCGATTCGCGATGAAGGCTGCGGCGCCACGGGCGCAATCACCTGCGCCGCGGCGAGGGACTGCACCCTTGCCTGTTGCAGCGCAGTGTAGGAGGTCGAGCCGAGCGTGCCGCCGTCATCGATCGACCGGGAGTCGAGCCCGACTTGCAGCGCCGACCCCGATGCGTTGCCGAGCTCATCCGTGAGCAGCCCGCTTGCCACCACCGCCGAGTTAGCGTTGGTCAGCGGACCACCGTTGAAGGCTTGGGCGAGCAGCATGAGCGCGCCGCTGTAGAGCGCCGCGGCTCCCGGTGGGTTCTCGAGGTCGGGCGGTTGCACGAGATCCGGCGCGCTGACTCGCGTGAGGTCGCAACCGATCGTGGCAACACAAAGCAGGCCTGCCGCAACTCGTTGCAGCCCGACCGCGCGCCACACCGCTCTGGAGACGAGTCGCAGACGAATCATCTTCAGTAGCCCAGCGTGAGGCGCACAATGAAGTGGCGCGCGGGTGGGGCGGTAGGGTTGTCGGCGAACGCCTCGACTCCTGGAACGTTGGTCCCTTCCGGATCGATGCCACTGTACCGGGTCCAGGTCGCCAGGTTGCGCGCGGCCACCACGAGCGTCGCGGCGCGCGCATGCAGGACGCGTGCCAGGCGTGGCTCCGCATAGGCGGCGGACACTTCTCGCAGGCGCGCGAACGTGCCGTCCTCCAAATACCCCGTCCACGTAAGCGTGCTGCGGAAGGCGACGGCGGCTGCCTGCCGATCCAGCGGAGCCGAGGGATCATTCACTTCGCGGCAATTGCTGATGGTGGCGAAGCAGCGATTGGCGCCCACGTTGTTCCAACGCTTGTAGTCGCCGCGGTAGTCGACGAGCGCGGACAGACGCAGACGGCCCTCGAGCAGCGCGATCACCGTGCTCGCGGTCAGCTCTCGCGTCGGCACGCTCGATCCGAGATACACCGCCGTGGGCCCGAGCGTCACTTCCGTGGGCTCGATGATGCCGTTCCCGTTGGCGTCGCTGTAACCCAGAATCGGCCGATCCCACATGCCATTGACCGGATACCCCGGAACCTGCCGAAACACCGACGTGCCGATGCTCGAGACACCGGGCGCGAGCTTCCGCAAGCGATTCTGGTTGGCGTACCCGTTCAGCGTCAGCTCCCAGGACAGGCGAGGTCCGGTCAAGAGTCGCAGGTTGAGCAGTCCCTCGATGCCGCGGTTCCGCACTTCGCCCACATTGATCTGCCGGCTCAGGGGGCCGGCGAGACCAAAGGACGGGGCAAGGGGCTGATTGATGAGCGCATCGCGACTCTGGCGGTTGTAGAACGTCAGCTCGACGTGGACTCGGCCGTTCAACGCGTCGGCATCGAGCCCCGCCTCGAGTTCGACCTGTCGCTCGGGCTTCAGATTGGCGTTCCCAAGAGCCGCGAGCGCGGCGCCGTTCGTTGCCAGGCCGTTGACGATGGCCGTGAAGGTGGAGTCACGGGCGAGCGCGGCGACCGGACTCGGCTGCACGCCCGACTGCCCATAGGCAATTCGAACGCGGAGCGATGTGAGACCAAGGACCTCTCGCCCGACACCAGGGTCCAGCGCAATCCAGGAAGCGCTTAGCTTGGGATAGACCGCCGTCTCGAAATTGGTTCCGAACGCGCTGCCGCCGTCCGCCCGCAACGCACCCGTCACGAAGAGCCGATCCCGGTACCCCACGACTTCTTCGATGTAGGAGCCGGCGACGATGGTCTCGATGTTTGACTCGAACGGCGTTGCGCTCGCTGCTCCGGTTACCGTCTGGCCACCGGGCGCCAGACCCTGGGCAACCGCCCCTACCAGTCGTGCCATTCGGCGATTGTATTGAACCCCGACCGACGAGCGCGACGAGACGCTCTGCATGGGAGTGGACAGGGCGGTCACGCCGATGTCCGCTGAGTAGAGTGCCACGTTCTGGTTCTGATCCAGCCGCCGTCCATCCAGCGGGGTCGCCGACCCCTGACCTCGCGGCAACAGGTAGAGCAACTGATTGGCCGAGATGTCGGTACCCACCGTTGCGTGGGCGGCAAGCCACGAGCGTGGGCGCCAGTTCCCGGTAAGGCTGCCGGTAACGTGCGAGACCTCTTCCACGTTCGTCGCCGCCAGCGTCCCTCCAGGGCGCGCCGTTGGGGCGAACCATTGCGTCAGCGTATCTGCCGTACCTCTTCCGAACGCCCCGACACCGAACACTGCGTTGGTCGGGAGGAGCGTACGATTCCGGACGAAGCCGGCGGACAACGTGACATCACCCGTCTTGCCGACCCGGCTCGACAAGTTGGCGCGCAGGTTGACCTTGTTCACGGCGTTCACCGATGCCTGGTCGTCCGTCACACCGAGTCCGCCGGCCGTAGCGGCGAGATAGCGTCGTTCAAGCTCGTTGAGCTTGACGTAACCGGTCTCGCGCTCGAGGTCTCCCGACACGAAGTACCGCAGCTGATCAGAACCGGCAGAGACCTGTACGCCCCAGACTTGACGGTACCCGGTGCCCAGGGGCGAGCTGCGTCCCAGAATCGGATTGAAGGTCGTGAGACTGTCCTGCACGCACTGCCCGGCCGCAGCGGCGGTGAGCAGGCACTGTTGCACCGCGCCGGTGGTGGTGCTGTGGCCCCACGCGTAATAGTTGGTCCACCAGTCCGTGACGGGCGGTTTTACCATGCCCTGCTCGGTCCGCACGACCCAACGCGTGGGGCCCGGGGTACCGCGCTTCGTAGTGATCACAATGGCGCCATTCGCCGCATCCGTCCCGTACAGCGTTGCGGCGGACGGACCCTTCACGACGTCGATCTTTTCGATCTCGGCCGGGTCCAGATCGGCGAGCCGCCCGCCCGCCCGGGGAAAATCCCCGAGAACACCGTTGAACGATGCGGAGTTGGCGGTGCTGTTCTCGACACGCACGCCGTCGACAATGACGATGGGGTCGTTTGCGACCGTGAAGCTGTTGAGGCCGCGGATCCGGAATGCCGGAGCCGACCCCGTGAGCCCATTCGGGAACACGACTTGCACGCCCGGTGCCCTTCCGGCGATCAGGTCCCCCAGGTCGCGTACTGGCGCATGCGCGATCGTAGAGTCCGCGGCAATGTGGGCGATCGCGTTTGCGATCTCCGCTCTTCGCAGCTCCCCCGTGGCCGTCACCACGACCTCGTCGAGCGTCGTCACCCGCGGGCTCAGCGCGATCGCGACGTCGACCGTTTCGCTGTCCGCCAGCGCCACCGCCTGCCGATACGCGGCGTACCCGATCCGCCGTGCGACGAGCGTGTAGCTCCCGGGCAGCACGTCCGCCAACACGAAGCCGCCGTCCTCCCTCGTCGCGGTGCGCCACCGTGTGCCTTCCAGGTAGACGGTCACCTCGGCCAGCGGCGCGCTGGTGGTCGAGTCCATGACCCTCCCGCGCACCACGCCCGGTACCCCCTGACCCGGTACGTTCCCCCGCCGCACGATCGCCGCCTGCCCGTCGCGCTCGAAGAACACGTCCACACCGGTGTCGAACAGCACGTCCGAAAGCGCCCCCGCAACGGTGATGTCTTCCGCCACGAGACGGACGACGCGCTCGACAGGGACGACTTTACGGCTGTACCCGAGGCGCAGCCCCGATTGGCGCGCGATCGCGTCGAGCGCCTCGCCGAGTGTCACGTCGCGCAGCGCGAGCGAAATCCGGCGGCGCAACACCGACGTTCGGTTCACATCCACCGGGGCGGGACCGCTCGCGCTGTTCATGAGGAACCGCGGCGCGCGATCGGCCATCGCGACCTCCTCCACCTCCTGCGCGCTCGCCGCCGTGACGCTCAAGGCGATCCCGACGAGGACCCACCACGCGTGCCTCATGAGGCCTCCGACGGTGTACGCACAATCGTGTACGCGGTGCCGCGGCGCTCGAGCCGCGCACCGACCGCCGCGGCGATCACCCGGAGCACGCTCTCGGGCGACTCGTCGCCGTGCAGCGCCATCGAATAGGGAATGTTCGCGAGGGACGAATCGCCCAACCGGACGTCGACGTCGTACCAACGCGACACCCGCAGCACCACGTCGCTGAGCGGTGTGTCGGCGAACACGAGGCGGCCGTCCACCCAGGCGAGCGCGCTCTCGACATCGGTATCGTGGCGGACGACGGGGGCAGCGCCCTCCTTGAGCTGCGCTAGATCCCCGCGGCCCAAGACCACGTCCGGAACGGTGTCGCGGCCGAGCGCCACCCTGCCCTCGGCGACGACCACGCGAACGCCGCGATCCTCGGCGTACGCGCGCACGTCGAACCGCGTGCCGAGCACGCGCGTGACCGCGTTGCCCGCGTGCACCCGGAATGGCCGCAGCGCGTCATGCGCCACCTCGAAGTACGCCTCGCCTTCGAGGTACACGTCCCGCGTCGGCGCGTCCTCACCCCCTGACCCCCGCTCCACGGTGTGGAGAGGGGGAACGAATGCCTGGGAGTAACGCAGCCGGCTGTCGACGCCGAGGGTGATCTGCGTGCCGTCTGGGAGCCGCAGCTGGGCCCGCTGAGCGCGGAGGGTCGCGACCTCGCGCATCGGAGCGGCAGGCGACTGATGGCGGCCCAACCGCACCGCGACGAGCGCCGAGCCGGCGAGCAACACCACCGCGGCGGCCGCGCGGAGCCACGGGATGGGCGCGAGGGGGATTACCCAGCGCCGTCGCGGAGGAGCCTGGAGCTCTGCGGCGAGGCGTGCCCATGCCGCGTCTTCATTCCACCGTGGAGGGGGAGCCTCGGACCCGCGCCAGAGGCGCTCCAACCCCTCGAGCGCCTGGCGGTGCGCCGGATCGGCGGCGAGCCAGGCGCGGACTTCGACGGCCTCGGCGTCGGAGCATTCGCGCGCCAGGAACCGGCCCAGCTTTGCGTAGTCCAGATTGGGGGTCACGACTCAAGGACAACCCAGGACCCCTCACCCCCTTACGGCCCGACCTCCACGCGTTCCCGCAGGGTCTTCAGCGCCCGGCCAATCTGGACTTCCACCGTCTTGATCGAGATGCCCAGCGCCTCCGCGATCTCGGCGTACGACAGCCCCTGGCGGCGGCTCATCGTAAACACCAGGCGGCAGCGCTCAGGAAGCGCGTCGATGGCAGCGGCGAGCGCCCGGGACAATTCGCCCTCGGTGAGCGCGGCGTCCGCCGCGGGAGCGACCGGGGGGTCACCGGCGTGCTCGCGCGCCCGCCACTGCAGCTCGACGCGCCGGTGCTTGAGATGATTGAGCGAGGCGTTGCGGGCAGCGCGAAACAGGTAGGCCTGGAGATTGTCCGTGATCTGGAGCGACTCGCGCTGCCGCCACAACTTCAAGAACAGCTCCTGCACGATCTCTTCCGCCGTCTCGGGCGACCCGACGTATGCGTACGCCACCCCGCACAGCCGCTTGAAGTAGGTCCGGAACATGCCTTCGAAGACCGCGACGCTGCCGTCGCGGATCCCTGCCAACCATTCGGGCTCGTGCGGCAATGAGTGAGGATGGGACATCGCGAGGCGCAGCATACCGCAGAAAACTGTGAGCCGCTAGATCGCGATGGCGCGAGCGGGACAGGCCAAGAGCATCGGTGCGTTTTTCTTGACCATCCGTGCGGGCGATTGCTGGTGGCCCTGCATGGTGCTAGCCTTAGGTTGGACGGCACTCTGAAACGGAGTTCTGTCCATGGCGATCACAGCTCGGCTGTCCCGCAAGCTTCACCAGACGCTGGGTGACGAAGCGGCTGAGGACCTCGTGAACTGGATGCAGAACGTGGAGACGCAGCGCGCCGAGCTCCGGGAGCTGAACGAGCTGAACTACTCCCGGTTCGAGCTGAACTTCTCCCGGATCGACGAACGCCTGGCGGGACTGGCAACCCAGGCCGACCTCGCCCATTTGGAGGCCAGGCTGGAGCGCCGGATCGGCGACCTCATCAAGTGGTCCTTCGTGTTCTGGGTGGGGGCGGTGGGGGCGATCGCGATGCTCGCCGGCGTGCTACGGTAACACATCCCGCCAAAGACATTTTGCAGCAACTCCGTTGACACACATCGACGCCAGTCCTTACCTTGCACACGCACATGCGCCAGACGCCGATGTGTCATCCGATCTGTTGTTGTCGCCGCCACCCACAGGGTCGGACGGACGTCCCGGCGCATTCAGTGACGACATGAGGTAATTCCCAACCCTCTTCGCCTCCTGAGCAGCTCCCAGGCCCGGCCACCCCAGCGTGCGCCGGGCCTTTGTGTTGTCTCAACACGTCAACGACATACCGTTACGCGGAGAGCGCGAATCGATGGACGTCACGCCCAGTTCGCTCGTCTTGGTGCTCATCACGCTCCTCGGAGCCACGGTCAACGGTGCGCTCGGCTACGGATTCTCGTCCATCACGGTGCCCGTGGCCCTGCTCTTCTATGCGAATCGGATCCTCAATCCGGCCCTGGTGTGGGTCGAGGTCGTCTTGAACGCGTACGTGCTCTGGGTCAATCGGGCGAGCCTTCCTCGCGTCTGGCGTCGGGTCGTCCCGATCATCGTCGGCCTGGCGCCGGGCGTGGTATTCGGAACGTCACTGGTGAACCGGGCGCACCCGGGCTGGCTCAAACTCGGGACGTTTATCGTTCTTCTGCCACTGATTCTCCTACAGGCAGCCGGGTTTCGGAGGCCGATCCGGAATGAGGGCCGCGTCGGGCTCCTCTTCGGAGGCGGGCTCGGCGTGCTGTACTCGGTCACGACGATCTCCGGCCCACCGCTCGCCGTCATGCTGAGCAACCAGGGCCTCGCGAAGGAAGACTTTCGAGCCGGTCTGGGCCTCGTTCGGCTCGCCGAATCCCTGTTCACGGTCGCGGCGTATTCCGTGGCCGGCATGTTCTCGGCTGAGAGCGCCGGCCTCCTTCCCTACATCCTACCGAGTCTCGTCTTCGGGATACCACTCGGCGTGCGGGTCATACGCCACGTGCGACCCGAAACTTTCCGGCGCGTCTGCATGAGCTTTGACGCCTGGGTGGTGGGCTTTGGCATCTCGACGTTGCTGCGGCAGCTGCACCTGATCCCGGGGAACGCCGCGTTCTCCGTCCTCGCCGCCGTGGGTCTCCTCGACGCCTGGCTGCTGTATCGATTCTTTCGCCCTACCGCCCCAGCACCCTGGCCTCGAAGCTCACGAGCCGAAACTTCCACTCGTTCCCCTGCACGAACGGCCTCACGTCGGTGAGCCGAAACGCCAACGGCCTCGGGGCCGACTCGGCGTTTGGCGCGAGTACCCCGCCGGACAGCGTCGTGGTGAAGTCCCACACGGCACCGGGTCCCGCTACGTCTCTCCCCCGTCGAACGACGCCGCGAACCGGACCTCCCACCTGGGATCGCCGTCGGAAGAGCGGGACGGCGGTTGACAGCCTTCGCAGGCTGGTCTACACTCAGGGACCAATGTTCACGTGCTACTTCCACTC
The DNA here is from genome assembly GCA_036004525.1 of Gemmatimonadales bacterium. GTDB lineage: Bacteria > Gemmatimonadota > Gemmatimonadetes > Gemmatimonadales > GWC2-71-9 > 20CM-2-65-7. Next base: position 61,724 of record DASYRJ010000072.1, read on the forward strand.
GATCGTCGCGACTACCGCGATGATGACCGGCTCTCTGAGGGTTTGGGTGGCGTAGCGTCAGCGTAAGGATCGGTCACCATGCCCCGCCCCTCCCTCACCAGGAGCGGGGCTTTTCGTTTTCGGAGGCTGCGCGTGTTCATGCGAGCGAGCGCGACGGTGCGAGTCCCCGGTTCGGCCGCGAACCTCGGTGCCGGGTTTGACTGTATCGGCGTCGCGGTGGGACGCTGGATGCGCGTTTCGGTTCAATGCGGCGCGGGCCGAAACGGCCAACCCGTGGCGATCGAGCGGAGCGGCACGCTGCACGCCCTGGACGCCCCTGCTGAGCAGGACCTCCTGTACCGGGGCTTCGTGGCGGCCTGCCGGCTCGCCGGCCAGACGGCTCCGGGGGGTCTGGTTTTCACCGCCGACTCGGACATCCCCATCGGCCGCGGGCTCGGCTCTTCCGCGGCAGCAGCCGTGGCAGGGGCGGTCGCGGCGAGCGCCCTGCTCGAGCTGGGGCTTGCCAGGGTCGCCCTCGCCGGCCTGTGCGCCGAGCTGGAGGGGCACGCCGACAACGTGGCTCCAGCCGTCTACGGCGGGGCGACGCTGGTGCTGCGCGGCGTTGCAGGCGAGTTGATGGTCTCGCCGCTCGAGGTTCACCCCTCGCTGGCGCTCGTGTTCGCCGTCCCCGACTTTGCGGTCGAGACCAAGCGGGCACGCGAGGTGCTGCCCGATGCCGTGCCGCACGCCCAGGCGGCATGTGCGGCGGCAAAAAGCGCGGCGCTGGTCCACGGCCTCGCGCACGCGGACCACCGGCTGCTCGCGGCCGGGCTGGACGACGTGTTGCACGTCCCGCATCGCCGGTCGCTCGTCCCGTGGTACGACGACGTCACCGGGGCGGCCCGCCGGGCGGGAGCCTCCGGCGCCACGCTCTCCGGCTCCGGTCCCACGATCGTCGCGGTGACGTCCGCCGACCGTGCCGGTGCGGTCGGTGAGGCGATGGTGCGGGCCTGGCAGGAGCGCGCCGTCGCCGCCGAGAGCTTCCAAGTGACGCGCCCCGCCGGCGGCTACGAGGCGGACTGACCGTGGCCGCTCCCTCCCGTCCGTTACAGGTCCACAAGTTCGGCGGCGCGTCGCTCGCCGACGCCCGGGGTATCGCGCACGCCGTGTCCATCATCCAGGCCCACCGCCCCGCGCCCCTCGTCGTGGTGGTTTCCGCCATGGGCGGGGTGACCGACGACCTGCTCCAAGTCGCGTTCCGCGCGGCGCGGGGCGATGCGGAGCACACGCGAACCACTGCGGTGGCATTGCGGGCGAAATACGCGGAGGCCGCGAGGGGGCTCGTCCCAGCGGGCGCGCACCTGGACGAGCTACTCGGGCACATCGAGCAATCGTTCGCCGAGCTCGAGCTGCTCGCCGCCGGACTGGGCATCCTGCGGGAGCTCACGCCGCGCACGACCGACTATCTCCTCGCCCGGGGCGAGCGGCTCAGCGCCCGGCTCGTCGCCGCCGCGCTCGAGGCGGCCGGCTGCCCGGCGGAGTACGTGGACGCGGTCGACGTGGTGCAGACAGACGGCACGTTCGGCAACGCGTCTCCCAACCTGCCGCTCAGCGCGCGCGCCGCCCGCAAGGTGCTCGCGCCGCTCCTCTCGCGGGGTGTCGTTCCCGTGGTCCCGGGGTTCCTCGGCGCGGCGCCCGACGGCCAGGTCGCCACCCTCGGGCGTGGAGGATCGGACCTCACGGCGACGGTGCTCTCGGGCGCGCTCGGCGCGCGGGAAGTGTCGCTCTGGAAGGACGTGCCGGGGCTGTTGACCGCCGATCCACGAGTCGTCCCGGACGCGCGCGTCGTCCCGCAGGTGCACCTGCGGGAGGCGGCCGAGCTGGCCTATTACGGCGCCAAGGTGCTGCACCCACGGGCGCTGATCCCCGTCCTGCGGCGCACCATCGCGCTGCGCATCCGCCCGTTCGCGGACCCCGCGTCCCTCGGCACCGAGATCTCGCGGCGCCATACGCTCACGGAGTACCCGGTGAAGGCCCTGTCGGCGATTCCGCACCAGGCCCTGCTGACGGTGACGGGGAGCGGGATGCTCGGCGTACCGGGGATCGCGGCTCGGACGTTCGCCGCGATGCAGCGCGACGGCATCTCGATTTCGCTGATCAGCCAGGCCTCCTCGGAGCATTCCATCTGCTTCAGCGTGCCGGACGAGTGCGCGCGGCAGGCGCGCGCGGCGCTGCTCGAGACGTTTCAGCGCGAGATCGCCCGCCAGGAGATCGATGGCGTGGACGTGATGTCGGGCGTGGCGACCCTCGTCGTCGTGGGACTGGGGATGGCGGCCACGCCGGGGATCGCGGCCCAGGTCTTCTCGGCGCTCGCGGAAGCGGCCATCAACGTGATCGCCATCGCGCAGGGCTCCTCCGAGCTCAACCTGTCGCTCGTCGTGGCCGGGAAGGACGCCGCGCGGGCCCAGCAGGCGGTCCACGCGGCGTTTCAGCTGAGCAAGATCGGCGGCGGCCAGGTGGCAAGCCTCAGGCGCACCGACGTCGTGCTGCTCGGCTTCGGGCAGATCGGACGCGCCCTCGCGCCGCTGATCGGCAAAGCGAAGCGGAACTCGACGACGCTCCGGATCGTGGGACTCATCGACCGCAGCGGCGTCGCGTTCGACGCCGCCGGCTTTGCACCGCGCCGCCTTGCCGCGGTGAGCGCGGCCAAGGCGAAGGGCGTTCCGCTCGCGAAGGTGCCGGGCGGACGTCCCGCGAGCGCCGCCGACGCGATCGAGTTCATCGCGCGACACGCCCTCTCGAACCCCATCCTCGTGGACGTGACGGCCGGCGACACGGTGGAGACGCTCGCGGCGGCGCTCGCGGCCGGCATGCACGTCGTGCTCGCCAACAAGCGGCCCATCACCGCCGACCAGCGACATTACGACCGCCTCCAGGCCGCCGCCCTCGCGCACGGGCGCCGGCTGCTGCTCGAAGCGACGGTGGGCGCCGGGCTCCCGATCATCGACACGTACTACAAGCTGGCCGACTCGGGCGACCGGGTAACCCGCATCGAGGGATGCCCGTCTGGGACGCTGGGGTACCTCTTCGGGGAGCTGGGGCGCGGTCGCCGCTTCTCCGAGGCGCTGCGCGGCGCCATCGCCAAGGGGTACGCCGAGCCCGACCCCCGGGACGACCTCTGCGGCATGGACGTGGCGCGCAAGGCCCTCATCCTGGGGCGTCTGCTGGGTTTCAAGGGTGAGCTCGCAGACATCGCCGTGGAGTCGCTCGTCCCGCCGGGAGCGGAGCGGTTGTCGCGCGAGGAATTCCTGGAGCGGCTCGAGGAGTACGACGAGGCGTGGGCGCGGCGCGTCGAGGCCGCGCGACCTCGCGGCGTGCTGCGCTACCGCTGTATCGTGACGCGGCGACGGGTTCGCGTGGGACTCGTGGTCGTCGACGCGTCGAGTCCGATGGCGTCGCTCAACGGCACCGACAACCAGTTCATTTTCACGACGACCCGATACAAGAAGAACCCGCTCGTCATCACCGGGCCCGGGGCGGGCCCCGCCGTGACGGCGGGCGGAATCCTCAACGACGTGTTGAAGGTCGCCGGCGGATGAGCGTCACCCAACGCTGCGCGGGCTGCGGGCGCGCGATTCCCGAGCTCGACCCGCACGCACGGTGCCCCGCTTGCGGGGGATTGCTCGAGGTCTGCCACGACGCTCCGCCGGCGACGGGCGACGCCTTGCGCGCGCTGTTCGACACCCGTTGGGGGATGCGGCGCGGTCCGCTCGCGTCAGGCGTGTGGCGCTTCAGGGAAGCCGTGCTCCCGACGGCGGGCGACGACGTGGTCACCTACCCCGAAGGCAACACGCCGCTCAGCACGCGCCCGCAGATCTCGGCGTGGGCGGGTCTCGGAGCGGGAGACTTCCTGCTCAAGCAGGAAGGGCAGAATCCCACGGGCTCGTTCAAGGACCGCGGCATGACCGTCGGGGTGACCCAGGCCTGCCGCGTGGGCGCGGCGGCGGTGGCGTGCGCCTCGACCGGGAACACGGGCGCCTCCCTCGCGGCATACGCCGCGCTTGCCGGACTCCCAGCGCTCGTGATCGTGCCGAAGGCGCACGTGACCATGGGTAAGCTCGCGCAGGCCCTGGCGTACGGGGCGCGCACCTTGCTCGTGCGTGGCGACTTCGATCGCTGCCTCGAGCTCGCCGAGCAAGCGAGCGAACGGCTGGGCGTTTACCTCTTGAACTCGATCAACCCGTTCCGGCTCGAGGGGCAGAAGACCATCGTGCTCGAGCTGCTCCAGCAGCTGTCCTGGGAGGCGCCCGAATGGATCGTGGTGCCGGCCGGGAACCTCGGGAACACCGCCGCATTCGGGAAGGCGCTCGGGGAGGCGCGAGCCTGGGGACTCATCGACCGCGTGCCGCGGCTCGTTGCGGTGCAAGCCGAGGGGGCCGCCCCGTTCGCGCTCAGCTTTCGCGAAGGCTTCGCCCGGCGTCACCGCGTGGAAGCTCGGACCGTGGCCAGCGCCATCGCGATCGGGAATCCGGCCTCTTACGAGCGGGCGGTGCTGGCGATTCGCGAGACGAACGGCGTGGTGACGACCGTGACCGACGACGAGATCTTGGAGGCCAAGGCGGTGGTGGACGCCGCGGGGATCGGGTGCGAGCCGGCAAGCGCGGCCGCCGTAGCCGGCACGCGGCAGCTCGTCCGCAATGGAACGATTCGCTCCGGGGACCGGGTCGTCGGGATCCTGACGGGGCACGTCCTCAAGGACCCGGCGATCGTGACGCGCTACCATCAAGAGATCGATCCGCCTCCGGCGCGCGCCAACCGCCCCGTCGAGATCGAGCCAGAGCTTGGGGCCGTTGAGCGGGCGATGCGCGCGGGGTGACGTTCGTCCCGCGCCCACTCACCGCCTGTCTCGGGTACCCCTCGCCGAACCACCCTCCTCCCAGCGCCCGCGCATCTCGCGCCAGCGTGCATACTGCGCCGCCTTCGCGGGGTCGCTGTCTTCTTGACCTTGCAGCCAGAATCGCAACCAATCGAGGTTGCGCTGATAGACGAGGTACTTGCTGCGCGGCTGAAACTTCACGTGCCCCTCGTTGAGATAGATGTACCACTCGACCGGCACGCCGAAATGCCTCAGCGCCTTGAACGTCTCGAGCGAGAACATCGCCTCTGATTCGGGTGACTGAATCAGTAATGGCGTGGTGACGCGCTGCGCATTCATCGCGACCGACACCGTCCCCCAGCTCGCGCGCCCCCCCCCGGCGTCGTCCGGGTAGGGATGGCCGTACTCCGCCAGGACCTTCTCCCGCTTCACCGAGTTCAACGTATGCGACAGCGGATCGAGTCCCGAGGCGGACACCGCCGCCGCTTTGAAGATCCCGGTCGTCGCCACCGCGTAGCTGGCGATGTCCGACCCGTAGCTCAGCCCCGTGATGCCGCATTGCGTCGAGTCGACGATCCCCTCATCGGCCAGCTGCTGCCGCAGCAGCCGCATCGCCTCGAGCGGCTTCCTGTTGCGCAGGAGCGTAAACTCCAGGTCCCCCGAGTTCGACAGCATGTTGGACTCGCCCGTATCCATGGCATAGACCACGAATCCATGCGCGGCCATTGGAAAAATCGGGAACTCGTCGCCGACGGCTCCCTCCAGAAACCCCGTGCCAGCCCGATAGGTCGTGAAGACGAGCGGATAGCGCCTGCCCTTGACGTAGCCGTTGGGCAGGACGAGCCGGCCGAAGATGCCGCCGCCGAGCGGATTGTTGATGCGCCGGAAGCGAACCTCAGGAAGATCCCTGTTCGCAAAAGCAGCGTTGGGGCTCGCCAGGACGTCGAAGCGTTTCGCCGCCACGTCGAACCGCACCAGCTCGTCCGGCATGACCGTGCTCTGCCGGACGGCGACGAACGACGTCCCCTTCCCGTCCCAACTGGATTCCGTCACGTAATGGCTGGTGCGCGCGACTTCCCGGACTTGCCCGGGCTCCGGCATCACGGCCACCACGGCCGTGTATTCGGGTTGGAGCTGGATGGCGTAGACCTCTTTGGCGTCACCTCTCCACTGGAAGGAGTACACGAACGACGGGGTGTGTAGGAACTCTCGCGGCGGGGTGCTGTCGCCGAGGCGTTTCAGGCCGAGGAAGGCGTCGCGCGATGCCCGGCGCGGGTCACGGTTGTGGTACATGCCGACGCCGATGAACGCCGCGATTTTCCCGTCCGGAGACGCGAGGGGCCGGAGGATGTACTTCACGGCGTCGGGTGGCGCCGGCCACCCCGCGTCCTTGTACGTCCTCCCGAGGCTGTCGAGGCCACGCGTCGTTCCTGGGGCGGTGTCCTCGCTCAACGCCCGCGAGGAAATGTCGTACGCCAGGTGGCGAAGCTTCTTCTCCGGCGCGCGCTGGGGCCAGGATGCCGCAAGGAACATCTGATCGTCCGTCACGAGTACGGACGGGTCGATCGGTCCGGCAGGCCTCGGCACCTCCTCCGCGGCGGTGAAGCGGACCGCCGAGCCGTCGTCGGTCCACCCCTGGAGGTCCGCCTCGAAGAATTCTCCGGCAACACGTGTGTCAGCCCCGGCCCTGTCGCGCAGCCACACTTCCACTCCACCCGCGGCTCTGCCGGTGTAGGCCAACCGGCGGCCGTCGGGCGACCACGCCGCCTGGCCTCCCGAGGGTTTCAGCTCACCGGTCTCGCGATACACCTGGTCGGCGGTGGCCCGGAACCGCGTCAAGGCGACCGGGGCCGAGCCGGGCGCGACCCTCTGGAGCCACAGAACGCACTCGAGCAGGTTTTCCTCGAGCAGCGGGCGAATCGTCAGGTATGAGACGCTCCCGCCATCCGGCGAAAGGCGCACTCTCCGGATGCGTGTGTACGTCACCAGGTCCTCCACCGTCACTGGCGGCTTCGCCTGCTGCGCCGGTGCGACCTGTGGGGTGAGGCCGAGCGACGCGACGAGCAGCGTCAACCGCTTCACGCTCATAGCCGGAAGTCGAACCCGAACGTGGCCACGCGCCCGATCGGCGTATTGGTGTCCAACTCTTCGACGCTGTAGTCGTTGGTCAGGTTCTCGACGTCGAGGCGCGCGGTCCACCGTCCATTCAGCTGCCGGCTGACGC
>DASYRJ010000073.1:0-6393 GCA_036004525.1 Gemmatimonadales bacterium
GGGACGAACGTCGACTTCTCGGCGAGCCCGCCGAGCCAGAAGATGAAGGCGACGAGCGACAGGAAAATCAGCACGCAAATGCTGATCATGATCGCCGCGTAGCCGAGGGCGGGGGTGGCTGCATACTGGGTGGTGTCTTGCATCACCTGCCACACGTGCCAGTGCTGGCGGATGCCGCTGCGGGCGAACCCCATCAGCCCCATGAGCCAGGTGAACGTGACCGCCAGGATGAAGAGCGCGTACTGCGAGCGGGGCGGCATCTGCCCCCAGCGGATCGCGCCGAGCGACTGCGCGCCGCGCGCCATCAGGACGTCGATCACCGTCACGAACAGGATGCACGACAGCACGGCCAACACCTGATAGACGCTGAATCCGATCCGGACGATCGCCTCCACGAAGTAGCCGCGGATGCCGAAGAACAACACCACGGCCGCCGCGAGCGCGAACATCCCCGCCTGGACGAGCGTGCCCGTGCGCGCCCACGGTACCACGGGCCGGATGTTGGCGCGGCGGTACATGAGGAACGAGAGGAACGTCGTCAGGATCATCAGGTTGACGGCGGTGTTCTTGGCGCTCATGACGCCGAGCGCTCCCAGGAACGGATGGTGCGAGCCGCCCATCGCCGCGAGCTCCCGCGAGTCGGCGATCATGGTATGCGGGGTGCCCCACACGATCGCGCCGAGCACCAGGACGATCAGCAGCCATTTCGTGTAGGGCCGGAACCGCTCGGCGCCGGGGATGCGCCCCATCCCGACCCAGAGGTAGTAATTGCCCGCGAGAAACAGCACCGCGATAAGGAACGCCTGGATCACCCACAGCCAGCTCATGAAGCCGCCCATCATGGTGATGCCCATGGACTGGTCGTACTGGTAGATCTCGCGCCCCAGCCAGTAGCCCGCGAACGGCAGCACGATGAGGGCGGAGATGGCGATGAAGTTGCCGACGTATCCCATCCAGTCGTAATGGGCGCGCTCCTCGTCGCTCGTGGCGGCCAGGAAGCGGTAGCTGGCGTAGGCGCCCACGATGGCGCCGCCGAACACCACGTTGGCGATCAAGCGGTGCACGTTGATCGGCATCCACGTGGCGTTGGCGATGGCGTGCCACAGCGTGATGCTCGCGGGCGCGGTCTGCGCGGTGATGTCCCGCGGCGGGGACATCATGTAGGTGAGCCAGGAATTGGCGATGAACATCACGATCGTGCCCCAGACGTTCAGCAGGATGCCGAGCGTCCAGTGCCCCCACTTGGCCCCTCCGTACTTCCAGCGATCCCAGCCGTAGTAGTAGAGGTAGAGCGTGAACGACTCGAGGAAGAACAGTCCCGCGTACGCCCACATGGAGGGGCCGAAGATCGCCGTCAGATAGGCGAAGAACCGCGGGTAGAGGGTGGCGAGGAAGAAGGTCAGCACGGCGCCCCAGATCGCCGTCGCGCTGTAGGCGACGAGCAGGAGGCGTGTGAACTCCTTCGACAGCCGATCGTAGCGCTGTTCCTTGCCGACGATGCCGATCAGCTCGGTCACGACCGCGAACATCGGCACGCCGAGCACGAAGGCGGCGAACATCAGGTGGATCTCGGCCGCGATCCAGACCGCCGTGCGGCTGCCGATGAGGGGAAAGTCGCGGTACGTCGGCAGCGAGTCGGCGGCCGCCTGGAGGAGATACAAGCCGTCAGCCATCAGCGGTCGGCCACGAAGAAGGGCTGCTGCTTGGAGAAATCCACCGGCATCGCGCGGCGAATCTCCGACAACAGCTCCGGGGTCACCTCGTGCAGGCCCCGCTCACGCGCCCAGTCTTCGACCCGCCCCATGACCACGCCCCGCACGAACGAGGGGATGCGCTCCAGGCGCGCCTGCGCCGCCGCCGTCCACACCAGCGCGGGCTGGAACTCCTGCCCGTAGGTCACGTCGCGCACCCGCTCGATAACCCCGGGCTGGCAGCCCGGGGTTAGCTGTGGGGGCTCGTAGATGCAGGATGGGTCGGCCGCGAGGACGTCGCCCGTGGCCGCGAACGCCCGGGCGCGGCAGCCGCCGCACAGCTTCTGGTACTCGCAGCGCCCGCATTTCCCGCCCAGGGTTCCCCCCCCCCCCCGGAGCTGCCGGAACAGCGGCGCCGAGTCCCAGATCTCACCGAAGGTCTGCGCGCGCAAATCCCCCGCGACCTCGGGGAGGTAGGGGCACGGCGTGAGCTTGCCGTCGGGAGTGATGCGGCAATACTGCGTGCCGCAGGGGCAGCGCGTCTCGTAGTTCAGGACGGGGGACTCGGGATCGAGCTGGTGGACGAGACGCATGAAATGTGGCGCGCACTTCGCGCGAACCATCATGCGCCCCCGGTACTCCCGTTGCCAGCGAGCCAGGTCGGCAAGGACGGCTTCGTACTCGAGCGGGGAGAGATCCGAAAGCCCTGCGCCGCGCCCGGTCGCCACCAGGAAGTAGCAATTGAAGGCCACCGCACCCTGCTCCGCCGACCAGGCCGCCAACCGCTCCAGCTCGGCGCGGTTGCCCTTGGTTACCGTGGTCTGGACGATGAAGTCGAGTCGCTGGGCCCGCAGGCGACCCAGGGCCGCCGTGGTGTGCTCGAGCGAGCCTTTGCCGTGGCGAAAGTTGTCGTGATAGCTGGGCCGCAGTGAGTCGATCGACACGGCCACGCCGCGCACGCCGGCCGCTTTGAGCCCGGCGATCCGCTCGTCCGACAGCAAGGTGCCGTTCGTTCCGACCACCACGGTGGCGCCCTTCTCCGACGCGTACGCCGCGATCTCGGTGAGATCGTCACGGAGCAGCGGCTCCCCGCCCGACAGGATGATCATCGGGGCCGGGTTGACGTCGACGATCTGGTCGATGATCGCGAAGCACGTTCGGGTGTCGAGCTCCGTGACCGCCCCGACCGCCCCGACCGCCGGGCCTGCCGCGATGTAGCAATGCGCGCACTCGAGGTTGCAGCGCCGCGTCAGGTTCCACGCGACCACGTGCGGGACGAAGTTCACTGCAGCAGCTTCTCCACCGCTCGTTTCGCATCCTCCGGCGTCACCGCCTTCAGGTCCACCGGGCATTTGTCCATCTTGTCTTCGATGTCGCGGATGGGGCAGCGCGTGATCCCCTGCGCCTTCGCCTCTTCAATGAAGGCCCGCATCTCGGGCGACAGGGCGTCCTTCCCCTCCGCTTCCGCCCTGATCTGTTTCGCCCGCAGCTCGGTGAACATCACCATCATCGTGTCGACGTCGAACTCGTCCGCCTCGATCATCGCCTGTTTGTTGTCGTCCATGACGCGCGTCGTGACGCGCCAGATGCCGTGATTGCGCGCGAACCGCTCCACGGTGTTGCGCGCGAGCGGGCGTGCGATCAGCGGCACGAGCTGGAGCCGCTGCCAGCCTTCTTCCGTCCAGACGACCGGATCCGTCGCCACCCGCGCCCGCTTCGACACCGCGCCCGTGACCGGGCATTTCGTCTCGACTTCGGCCGCGGCGGGTTCGGGATCGGCGTCGTGCCCCTGCACCTTCGTCGCCTTCATCTGCTCCGTCGCCTTCACTTCCGCGAGCGCGATCTCCTCGGCGCTGCCGATCCCCATGATGAGCTGCATGTGAGTGGGGAGGAGCTTCTGAATCGCTTCGTCCAACCATTTGTTCGTCACCGTCGGCGGCGGACCGGCGTTCCCGACCTTCTCGAGCACGTACTCCTCGACGGCGCGCCGGGCGATCCCCTGCGCAAACGGGGGCACGCGCAGGATTCGCACCTCGGCCTCCGGCGCCCACGGCAGCCCCGCCTGGCCGTCTTCCTCGATCCAGGGGATGTCTTCGGGCCTCACCCCCACGACGCCCACCAGGAGCACGGAGCAGGGAGCAAGCCGCACGAGATTCTCGGCTTGCGAGCCGAGGTCCGTGTCCTCGATCCGGTGAGCGCCGTGGCGCCCGAGGACGAGGAGGGACGGCTGGATCTCCTCCGCCCACTGCATGATCACCTGGAACGGCTTGCCGATCAGGATCTGCGTCGTGAGCGGCACGTCGGGGAACTGCTGCGCCATCACCTCGGCGCGCTTCAGATTCGCCTGGCACAGCTTCAGGAGGCCTTTGTCGATGATGTTATTGTGCAGCTCCTCCTGCTCCTCGAACTTGAACACCTTGGACGCCTGGTACGACAACACGTCCTTGATGTTGTGGAAGACGACGTGATGGTACTCCACGTCGAAGGCGCTGCACGCGTACAGCGAGCCCCGGAAGGCCTGCGCCAGCTCGAGCGCCGCCTTCATGGCCTTGTAGCTGTACGACGAGCCGTCCACGCAGACGAGGAACCGCCCGCCCTCGAGGGGCCGCTCATCCCGGACGACGAGGACGTCCTTCTCGACGCCGCGCAGCACGCGCGCCACGACGCCGCCGAGCTGGGAGAACGGCTGGCGGCCGAGGCCGTGGGCGCCGACGGCGAGGAGGTCGTACTGGCGGCCCGACGAGCCGACGAGCCGCGCCGCCGCGTCGTCGTCCTCGGCCACGAGGCGGCCGTTCTCACCCACCTTCACGTCGCTCCGGATCTTGTCGCCCCCGTCGTAGCCGGCGGCGCGGTTCGGGTCGAAGCCGATGAGCCCGGGGAGCCGCCCGGCGCCCCGGTTCACCTCGTTGACGATCTCTTCGTAATTGATGCCTTCCAACAGCTGGCGCGTGAGCGGCACGCCCGCCGCTGCGCAACGCTTGCCCAGCTGGTCCAGAAAGCTGTCGGCGATCAGCTGCAGGCCTTTCTCAATCAGCTTGTCGTGGATCTTGCGTTGTTTCTTGATCTCTTCGGGCGTCTGGAACTGCGCGGGGAGGCCGGTCTCGAGCTGGCGGAACCGGACGTCGTGAAGGCGGGCGGCGTAGACGTGATTGCCGGTGATCCGGCCCCCCGAGCGGCGGCACATCTCGATCGCGCGGTCCACCGCCCAATCGGAGTGCTGCGAGTTATCGACGGGAACGAAGATCTCGCGATACACCGGCACCCCCTCTTAAAGGCGTAGGAAAGGCGGGGCGATATTGTGACCCAACGAATGCACTGTCAAGTAACGGGGACGAGCTGTTTGCCTGCCCCGTCCCACACCGTGATCGCGTCGACCGGGCAGGCGTCGCACGCGCGCAGCAGTCGCTCGCACTCCACGCCGTCGGGATCCACGAAGACCGCGACGCCCCCGTCGTCCAGCTTGAAACCTTCCGGCGCTTCCGTGATGCAGTCGCCGAAGCCCACGCACAGGGTGCGGTCGATGCGCACGCGCAGGCCGTGCACGACCCGCTCGTCGAAGTCGCTCACATCCCCTCGAGCCCCAACTCGGCGCGGGCGGTATCCATCACCGCCGGTGTGATCTCGGCGATGCCGCGCTCCTTGGCGTAATCGGCGTAGATCTTCTTGACCATGCCACGGACGAAGTTCGGAACCCGGGCCAGGCGTTCCTGAGCGTCCACCGACCACGTCAGACCGCCCGTCCGCCCGTCCGCCCGTCCGCCCTCGTCAGCGAACGCATCCTCCCGCCCCGTCGCCACCATCTTGCGCACCGTCTCGAGCGGCTGCGCCGGCACGGTCCGCCCCCCGATTTCGACGCCCAGCGACGCGACGAGCTGCGTCTCCATCGGATTTGTCAGCATAGCTACGGATCGGCCGCAGGTGGGACACGTGAAGGTGGCGGCGAGGGTCCCGTCGCCGGGAAGGCGCCGCTCTTCGAACGCCATCTGGCGGTCGCAATCGACGCAGAGGAATTTCACAACCGCCCCGCCAACCCGGCCCAGGCGTCGGGAGTCGGGCGCCAGGGCAGACGAGCGAGGATCGGAACGCCGAACTCGCCTGCCAAGTCGTCGCCCGCGTTCCCCTCGAAGCCCTGCCCGGTCATGTTCTCAATGATGCCGATGAGTTGCGAGCCTCGATCGACCGCCGCACGCATGGCCCGGCGCACGGCGTCACGCGATTCGGGCGTCGGGATCGTGATGGTCAACACGGCCGGGGGAGCGCCCAGGATATCGCACAGCTCGACGTAGCGCTGCATCCCCGGCGGCAGATCGAGCAGCAGCGTGTCGAGGGCGCCCCAGGCGACGTCGCCGAGCAGCTCGCGGAGGGCCGCGGCTTCCATCGCGCCGCGCCAGACGAAGCTCTCCGCCACGGGACCCCGGAACGCAAGGGGGGCACCGTCCTCGAGCAGCAGCGCCATGGAGATGCACCGAATGCCCTCCGTGCTGATCGCCGGCTCGACGGCGCCGTCGGGATGCGCGATGCGGGATGCGGGAAGCGACAGCAGCCGGGGGATGGTGGGCCCATTCAAGTCGGCGTCGAGGATGCCCACCGCCCGTCCGGCGCGGGCCAGCGCCCGCGCGAGGTGCGCGGTGACGTAGCTCTTCCCCACGCCGCCCTTGCCGCTCATGACCGCGATGACCCGACGCACGTCCGCGAGACGCTC
>DASYRJ010000074.1:0-8429 GCA_036004525.1 Gemmatimonadales bacterium
CGTGAGACGCCACGAACGTCTCCGGTACCGGCACCCCCGCTGTCCGGAGCACGCGGAACGTCACGATCCGGTCGCGCAACAGCGCCGAGACCGGGTATGGATTGAGCAGCGCGGCGCCGGCATCGTGGAGATCCGCCGCCACGCTCATCGCCAGGTCGCTCCTGCTTTTGAGCACGTAGAGGTCGTACTCGGGCCGCACTCGCGCGCCGTTGGTGAGGTCGTCGCCGAGATGCAGGAGCTTCACCGTCGCGCCCCACTCCCCGAGGAGGCGCACGACCTCCGGCAGGTTGTGCCCGTCCGCCAACGATCGGTCCGTCAGGATTCCGATGCGCACGAGGCCTCGCGCCGGCGGCCCGGGCTCAGAACCGCCAGAGGTAGCTGAGCTTCACGAACACCTGCCGCCCCACCGAGAGATCGGGCGAGCGGCTGCGGAACAGCGACGGCGGCGGCCCCGGCGCGATCGCGAGGTTCTCGTAGCGGTCGGTGTACCCCACGTAGAACGCCGTCCCCGGGTTCACCAGATACGTGAGCAGCAGGTCGGCCCCCCACTTCCGCTTGTCCTCGATCTCCGCGAGGGTCGTGTCCCCGAATTCGGCCTTGTAGTCCACGATCGCGCGCAGGGACAAGAAGCGATTGAACTGATAGTTGATCTTGGTGCGGAATTGCCGTTCGGTGAACACGCGCGCTCCGGCGCGAGTGTCGAGCCGGCTCTCGATCGCCGTCTGGTCCACGCGCAGTCCGGGCGTGGGCCGCACGGTGAGCTGCAGCTCGGCCTCGGCTGCGCGCCCGAGGAACGGCGAGAGGCCGTCGGCGGGATCGTGGTTCACGTCGCCGCCCCAGGCGTAGGTGGCGTCGATCGCCAGCCACTTGAGCCACTCGGTCGAGAACGAGGCCTCGGTCTTGTAGGGGCGGAACGGCGCGTCCTCGAATCGCTCGAACAGCTCCGTCCGCTCGACCTGGAGCTCGGTTTGGCCGACCAACTCGACCTGGAATTTGGCGGCGACCTCGCGGTCGAGCTGCCGGCCGTCGGGGGCCCAAACGTAGGAGACCTTCACCTCGGGACCGTAGTTCATCACTGCGCTGCCGCGCGGGCGGAAGCGGTACTTCCACTTGTGCTCCGTCTGCCGGATGCCGGTCCGTTCCACGAAGCCGAGCGCCCGGGCGTTGAAGCCGGGGTCCAGCGCCAGAAACGTGGCCGAATAGTCGAAGTACCGGCCGTCGCGCCCGATGTCGAGCAGGGCGCCCCCCCCTCCCGAGCCGCGCGCGCTGCCGACCTCCCGCACGTCGCTCCGCATGAGCTGCGCCGCCGCCGCCCAGGTGCGGCCGAGCTTCAGGCGCGTATCGAGTGAGGCCACGCGGGCATAGCTGCCTTCCAGCTCGCGATCGGTCACGAGCGCCCCGATCGTGGATTCGTCGCCCAGCTCATGCTGCACGCGGAACGCGCCGACGTTGGCGCGGCTTCCCGCCAGGGGATCCGGCGCCGGCACGCGCCCCGGCGCCCGGTCGTTGATCGCGATGGCCCCGAGGGACCAGCGGCCTGCCTTTCCCGTCAGCCGCACGCCGGCGCCGGGATCCACGATGCGCCGCGAGAAGACCAGGTTGACGGGTGTCTGGAAGTAACCGGCGTTCTCGATGAAGAAGGGACGCTTCTCGGGGAAGAACACCTCGAAGCGCTGATTGATGGTGACCTGCGGATCGTCGGTCTCGACCTGGCTGAAGTCGGGGTTGACGGTTCCGTCCAGGGTGAGGGCATCGCGCAGGACCATCTTGGCATCGAGCCCGGCCCGCTGGTCGTCGTCGGTGATCTGGGCGGCGACGTCCTTGTCGAGGAAGCGGGCGCGCGCCAGCGTGCCGTACGGATTGAGCTGGATGTTGCGCGCCGGAGAGATGTCCGCGAGGCCCTGGAGCTCGGCGAACTGCGGCACGAGCCCTTTCACGCGCTTGGTGATGAAGGGCCAGTAGGATTCCTCGTTGCTACGACGGATCACGCGCCCGAGCGCCACGCCCCAGGTCTGCACGGCCGCGCGCGGGAACCGTAGGCTCCGGAACGGGATCGTCATGCGCACCACGTACCCGTCCGGGGTGAGCCGGCCGTCGCTCTGCCACACGGCGTCCCAGCTCAAATCCTCGTCCTGTCCCTCCGTCAGGATACCGTCCATCTGCACGCCGAGCGGATTGGTCATGAAGAAGTACGCGCGCTCGCGGTCGCGGAACGTGTCGAGATAGAGGACCACCTCGTCGTCGGCCCCGATCTCCTCGCGGCGCGCGATCCGGGCGCGCACTTTGGCGGGATCGTCGCGGCACACGAAGACGACGTACAGGTTCGCATCGTCGTAGGAGAGATACGCGGTGGTCTTCTGACTGACGGGCGTGCCGTCGCCAGGCTCGCGTTGGCGAAAGTCGGCGACGGCCACGCCGAGGCCAGCGGCGGCGCGTTCCGCGGCGAGGCTCGTGTCCGTCGCGTGCCCGTCCTGGCCCATGACGTACTCGATCGCCGGGGCGCGCGAGAGGCGGGGAACAGTGATCGTCGGCGTTTGCGCCTGGGCACGGGCGGACGCGGCGGCGAGGAGCGCCAACACGCCCGACCACGCCGAGGCACGGGACGTTACGTGCACGGGACGCATACGATGCACTCCGGTGACTCGGTTGTTATGTAGCATTGGGCGCGGCAAGCGCCGTGCCGCCGCCCGGCCATCCGTTGCGCAGCCGCAACGCGTAGCCTCCGCGGACGACAACGTGCCGAGCCTCGTGATCTCGAGACGTATATGACCCGACCGGCCGGTCAGGTCAAGCGAGACGCAGACTGGTGCGAGCCCGACACGCTACTGATGGACTCGCGCCGCAGGTCAGATCGGCGGCCCACCACCACCACCGCGTAGGCCTCCGTCACGAGGGCGAGTCCGATGCGCGCGGTCATGGCCACGCCGATCCCCCACGTGCTCCACAGAACGCCGGCCAGCACCGGCGCGAGAATCGAACCGAGGTCTTCGCCCACCGTCAGGAAGCTGATCGTACGGGCGCGCGTGCGGCGGTCGAAGCTGGACAAGCGGGCCATCAGGGCGCCCCAGGCCGGCCGGTAGGCGGCCTTGCCCAGGTCGTCCATCGCCTTGGCCGCGAGGACGCCTGCGAATCCCGGCGCGACGAGGTAGAGCGCGGACGACAGGGCGTTTGCCGCTCCGCGGATCGACAGCACCAAGCGGTTGCCCACACGGTCGGCCAGCCAGCCGAACACCGGACTTGCGACGACGAGCACGATGCTGGCCACCGTGTACACAAGGCCTGTCTGCGCCTCGGTGAGGCCGGCGTATTCGATCGCGATGATCGGGACGAGCCCATCGAGCATGTCGGCGGTGGCGCGGATCAGAAACCCGAGACCCATGAACGGCACCACGTGAGAGGCCGTCGGTGCCGAGTCCTGTTCCGGCTGGGGTGCCGCTGTTCGCCGGCCGTCGCTCGGCACGAACCGGGCCACGACGAGCGCCGGAAGCACCGACAGGACGAACGCCGCGAGGAACACCACCCCGAAGTTCGCGCCGGAGAGCGCCAGCAGAAACCCGGCGACGCTCTTGGAGAGCTGGCCCGCGAGGGTCTTGGCGGTCTGATACCAGGCGAAGGCCGAGGCGACCTGTTTCTCCCCGCCCGCTTCGGCGATCAGGGCGTTCACGGACGGATCGCGCAGCGACATCGACAGGCCGTGCACGCTGCGGATCGCGTACAGGTGCCACGGCGCGGCGGCGAGGGCGAGCAGGCCCGAGACGACGCTCCGTAGTCCGATCCCGGCGAGCAGCGTGCGCTTGAGCCCGACGCGGTCGGCGAGGGCGCCCATGAGCGGCTTGACCGCGACGGAGACGCCCGTGTTGAGGGCCACGAGCAACCCGATCTCCGACAAGCTGAAGCCCAGACGGCGCGCGTACAGCGGGAGGGCAAAGCTGATGAGCCCAAAGGAGAGGCGCGACAGGAGCCCTTCCAGCACGAGCGCGCCGGCGGCGGGCGGGAACGGCAGGCGCTTCATGGCCGGCGAGGCGGCGTCTCGCTGAGCGCCGCGTCGGGCAGGTCGATCCGGCCGGCGGCGTACTCCGCGATGTAGTCCGCGATGAGCGCCGCGGCGCCCGGAACACCCTTGTAGCCCGGAAAGGTGTTCAGGTCTACGACGACCGGGCCCTCGGCGCTCTCGATGACGTCCAGCCCGTAGAGTCCGAGACCGAACGCGCGCCCGCAGCGGAGTGCGATGTCGCGTACCTCCCCGTCCACCGGGCATGGGCGCCCGGGGCGCGTGAAGCTGTCGGGGGAGAAGGGCTTCCGGACCGCGTGCACCTCGTCGCCCACGACGTAGACCTTCAGGTCCTCACCGGAGCCTGCCACGTACTCCTGGACGACGGTTGGACCGTCGGGCGACGGCAGCGCGTCGAGCTCGCTCGCGTGGCGCACGAGCCGGAGGCCGGCGCCGCGGTGTCCCAGGTACGGCTTGATAATGAGGGGCCGGGTGGCGGCGACGTCGCGCAGCAAGGTGAGGTCGCCCGTGACCCAGGTGTCCGGCGTCGGCACGCCGGCGGCGCGGAGCAGCCTGCTCGCCACGATCTTGTTCTGCGTCGCCGCGCAGCTCGGGTACGGGTTGAGCAGCCGGGCGCCCTGCGCGTGGAGCACACCGGCGAGGCTCAGCGCCAGCTCCGTATGCGACTTGAGGACGTAGAGATCGTGGCGCACACCGAGCTGGTCGGGCCGCGTGAGCATTTCCTCGGGCGTGCCGGTCTCCACGCGGAAGCCACGCGCCTCGAGCAGGCGCCACGCCTCGACCAGCACGGGACTGGGCACGGGGGGCACCCGGCGCGCCAGCATGAAGTGGAGCCTCATCGGCCCGGCGTCTCCTCGAGCAGGCGACGGATCTGCTCCAGCTCGGCGGGCGTGGCTGGTTTCGTGAACAGCGCCTGGAGCACGAGATCGAGCGCCGACCCCTTCGCCGCCCAGTCGGGGACGCCCGCCGGCACCAAGGGCTCGCCGTGCGTCGCGCGCTCGGCGGCGGCGTACAGGTATTCGGCCAGGCGCCGCACCGCGTCCGGGACGCCCTTGAAGCCGGGCAGGCTCGACATGTCCACGACGTACGGCGTGCCGTCGCTCTCGACGATGTCGACGCCGAAGAGGTCGATGCCGAACGCGGCGCCGCAGCGGCGGGCGATCTCCGCCTCCTCCCGGGACGGCTCGAAGGGCTCCCCCAGCTTGTCCTCGAGGGTGCGCGGCGGCCACACGCGCATCACGCCATGGAGCTCGTCGCCGATCGCATAGACCTTGCGGTCGCGCCCGGCCGGCGCGTGATAGCGCTGCGCGAACACCGGGTCGTCGGTGGGCGGCAGCGCGGCGAGCTCGGCGGCATCGCGCACGATGCGCACGCCCACGCCGCGCGAGCCGCGGTACGGCTTGACAACGAGGGGCCCCGCCTCGAGCGCCGGCCGCAACTGCTCGAGGCGCGTGGCCACGAACGTCTGCGGCGTCGGCACGCCGGCGGCCCGCAGCACGTGGAACGCGACGATCTTGTCGCGCAACATCGCGGAGGCCGGATAGGGATTCGCGATCGCGGCGCCGGCGGCGTGGAGCGCCGCGGCGACGCTCATCGCCAGCGGGCTCTTGTCCTTCAGGACGTAGAGGTCGTGCTCCACGCGGAGTTCGCCGATATCGATGAGCCGCTCGGCGAGATACAGCGGCTCGACGGTCACGCCGCGGTCCGCGAGCAGCCGGGCCGCCGCCGGCAGGTGACTGCGCGCGCCCGGTGCGTACCGCTGCATCAGGAAGCCGATCCGCATGGCCCGTGCCCTACCGGTCGCCCGACAGCGACGTGGGCTCGAGATCCCGGGTCTTCAGCTCGTGCCACCGCTCCTTCACCGCGCGGGCCAGCGGCTCGTACGGCAGCAGGCCGCAGTCGATCGCCAGCATTTTCTCGATGCCTTCGGTGGCGATCGCGCGTTGGATGTCCCGGGCCGCGGCGTCGTCGGGGTGGTCATAGGTCAGCGCGGCCGCGATCACGAGGCTGAGGTCATCGTGAGGCAGGCCGTGCCGGGCGGCGAGCCGCGCCGGACCGACCAACCGCTCGACCGAAGAGAGCTTCCGGCGCGGGTCGCGGGCAACGCGCCGCACGGTGTCGGCGAGGCTCGGGGCCGCGATCTCCGCGATCGCGCGCGCGGCGTCGCGCGCGATCTCGGCGCGTTGGTCGGGAAACTCGGCCTGTAGAGCGGCCCTCGCCTCCTCCACCGCGCTTCGAACCGTGGGAGCGACGGCCGGGTGCACCGCCGCGTCATGCACGTACCGGCAGCCGCAGCGGTACCCCAGGTAGGCGGCGGCGGCCTGCGCGAGGTTCAGCGTGAACAGTTTGCGCTTGACCAGCGCGTCAAAGCTCTCGGTGAAGGTGACGCCGTGGAGTCGCGGGAAAACCCCCTTCAGTCCCTTGGTGTCCACGACGAGCTCCGGAGAACCCGACACCGCGAACCACAGCTCCCCGTCACGGATCTCGCCGCCGGTCATGATGCGCCGCGTGAGCGCCGCGCCGAACCCCCCGCAGCGCTCCACCGCCAGGCCCCGATCGAGCGACGCGGCGCTGACGATCTGGTGCCGGAGGTACGCGCCGGCGCCGGGCAGGTTCTCGCAGGCGACGACGTTCAGGGGGCGGGCGGCGAGCCCTTGACTGCGGCGCCACAGGCCTTCGGCGACGAGCGGCGCGATCGCCGCCAAGTTGTCGACGCCGAGACCGGTCAGGACGAGATCCGCGCGGGCGACCGCCAGGGTGACGGCGGGGCGATCGGCCAGGAGGAGCGCCCGGCAGCGGCGCACGCGGACGCGCCGCACCGTCGGCCCGGCCACCGTCAGCCAGTAGCCGCCGTGGCGGTTGATCGCGTTCACCACTTCGGCGCGGCGCGCCACGAACACGGTATCGTAGTCGGAGAGGTGGAGCAGCCGGCCCAGGAGGCCGCACCCCATCTTGCCGGCGCCGAACACGACCGCGGTGGCAGCCTGCATCACGCCTTCCGCGCCGCCGTCCCCGCGCCCGCGCGGCCCGCGAGCCGGCCGCGCACGTAGTCGGCGATCTGGGACGGTGCGTCGCGCACGCCGGTGAAGTTGGGGAACTCGTTCACCTCGACCACCGCCGGCCCGTCCGCGGTCTCGAGCGCGTCAACGCCGTAGATCTCGAGACCGAACACCTCCCCGCAGCGGAGCGCGAGCGCGCGCATCCCGGCGTCGGGCTCGAGCGGCTGGACGGGCGCGTCGTGTTTGCCGTTGAAGGGGGACGGTTTGCGCGTCGCCCAGACGCGATCGCCGCACACGTACAGCTTGAGGTCGTACCCCGAGTTGGGGATGTAGTGTTGGGCGAGCACGAGCGCGTCGCCCCAGTGGACGTCCTCCAGATCGTCGGGGCGCCGCACGAGCCGCAGACCCTGGCTGTTGTCGCCGTAGGTCGCCTTCAGGATGACGGGGAACCATGTCGCGGAGAGCGCGCCCAGGTCGGACACGTCGGCCGCCAGCACCGTCGGGGCCCCGGGAATGCCCGCGCGCTCGAGCGCGATGGCGAGGTGCGCCTTGTTGCGCACGGCCTCGGTGGCGCGATGGGTGTTGACGGTCGTGATGCCCGCCGCCTCGCCGTAGGCGAGCATCGCGAGGGTCAGTGCGTCGCGGCCCCGCGCGATCAGCGCCTCATAGCGGTTGAGATCGGTCGCGCCGCCGTCGGCGTCGTGGAACAACCCGCGGCGCGGATCGAAGCGCCCGCCGCCGCTGGCGAGGACGTCAACCCCAAAGCTCTGCGCCCGCAGTGCCTCGATCACCGCCGCCGGCATTCGCTGGCGCAGGTAACGCTGCTCCACGAGGCAGCACAGCCGAGTGACACTCATGTGACGCTCACGTTGCACGGTGGTCGTTGCGTCGTAACCGTCCCGGGCCCGGCAAGCCGCGTGCCGCCGCGGGAGGATGGCACGTCGCACGGCCACCACGCGCCATCCCGGCAGCGGATGTCCTGGATTGCAACTGACCTGTGCGAGACGGGGCGAGACGCGAGTGGCTCACGCGCGCGACTCACCACTCGGCGGATGCTACGGCACTGCGGCTCACAGGACGCGTTCTGGCGTCGCGGCGCCGCGTTGCGGGAGCACGACGCGCGAATCGCTGCGGGCGCCCGTTCCGCAGCGTTTGCTACTTCGGGGACTAGGGCCGGGTCGTGTGACGGCGCCGCCAGAGCGCGTACGCGGGCACGCCCGCTCCGATCAGGGCGGCGCCAATGGCGGCATTCTTCGGGTTCGACACGACGGCGCTCGCGACGACGTACGCCGCCGCCAGGACGAACAACGCCGGGGTCCAAGGATATCCCGGGACCCGAAACGGCCTTGTGCCCTCCCGTTCCCCGCTCCCCGCTCCCCGCTCCCGGTTTCTGTAGACGAACAGGCCCGCCACCGTCA
>DASYRJ010000075.1:0-2211 GCA_036004525.1 Gemmatimonadales bacterium
GCCTCGACCGCCGACCTCGATCTTGGCGAACGACGTGAAGTCAAAGATCGCCGCGCCTTCTCGACACGCCCTGTGCTCCACGCCGATCGCGGGCGACCACAGCCTTCCCGCCCACCCGTGGGGGCGCAGCGATACATCACCGTCGGTGCCGTTGGGCTCGAACCAGTTCACTCGCTCCCATCCGGACTTCTCACCGAACGCGGCGCCGAGGTCTTTGAGTCGTGAGTAGAGGGGCGAGACCCGCAGCGGCCTGCCGGCGGTGCGCTCGTGGCCGGGGTACTTGACGTCGTAGTAGGTCGAGTACACCTCGTAGGTACGCGCCAGCGTGTAGCCACGGCTTGTGTAGGCGTGGCCGAAACGCCTCGAGTCCATCTCCCACGCGTCGAGGCCCGGCCGCCCGTCGACGATCCACTCGGCGACCAACTTGCCCATGCCTCCCGCCCCCGCCAGCCCGTGCGCGCAGAAGCCGGCCGCCACCCAGAACCCGCGAACCTCGCTCGGTCCGAGGATGAACTCGTTGTCCGGCGTGAACGCCTCCGGGCCGTTGACCAGGCGCACGACTTCCGCGTCCTTCAAAGAAGGTGTGCGAACGATGGCGTTGGTCATCAGCGGCTCGAAGCGGTCCCAATCGGGCTCCAGGAGCCTGCCGTTGAAGTCGGCGGGGATTCCGTCGAGGCCCCACGGCTGAGGGTTGCGCTCGTAACCGCCCATCACCAGCCCGCCCGACTCCGGCCTGTAGTAGACGAGCAGCGATGGGTCGCGCATCGTGGGCATGTCGAGCGGCAGGCCGGAAGGCCGTGTGATCAGGTATTCGTGCGCGAACGGGATCAGCGGCACGGTGACGCCCGCCATGCGGCCGATATCGGGGGCGAACATGCCTGCGGCGTCGACGACCAGGTCGGTCTGGATCTCGCCGCGCTCCGTGATCACGCGGTGCACGTGGCCGCCGCTCACGTCCAGTCCCGTGACGCGCGTGTCCTCGCAGATCTCAGCGCCCCGCCGGCGCGCCCCTTCGATGAGCGCGAACGTGAGCTGGCTTGGGTCGATGTACCCGTCGGTCCGCAGAAACGCCGCTCCGAGAACGCCCTCGGTCGACATCGGCGGAAACATCCGCTGCGCCTCCTCGGCGGAGATGAGCTCGAGCGGAAGCCCGAAGGTCTTCGCCCAGGCGGCCTGCCGGCTGAGCTCCTCCATGCGCTCCTGGCTCGAGGCCAGGCGGAGCGAACCTACCTCGTGCCACCCGGTCTCGAGGCCGACTTCTTCCTTGAGGCTTCGATACAGGTCGACCGAGTTCATCATCATCCGGGTCAGGCTGAGCGAGCCGCGCAGCTGGCCGACCAGCCCCGCGGAGTGAAATGTGGAGCCGCTCGTGAGCCGCGCGCGCTCGACCAGGACGGTATCGGTCCAGCCGAGGCGAGCCAGCCAGTAAAGGATGGCCGCGCCGCCAACACCGCCGCCGACGACGACGGCGCGGGCCTGACTTCTCAAACGGCGCCTGAGCGCGTGCTTCCGCCCGTCACCCGTTGTGGGTTGCGTCAACGCGCACGCGGCGCGCAACCACGCCGCGCGCGGCGCTCGCCAGCCAGGCTCCGGTCACGCCCAGGAGCGTGCCCACGACCAGGGTCAGGACGACCGGCACGGCGGCCTGGTGGTCGAAGCCCATGATCGCGGCAAGGCTCTGGGCGGCCGGGCCCAGTCCGTAGCGAGCATGGGCGACCGCGAGCGGGATCGCCCAGCCCACGAGGCCGATGCCGGCTCCGACGGGCACGGTGACGCGAGCGCGGGGATCGGCCGCGCCGAGGGCGAGGCCGGCCGCGAACGGCGCCCACCAGAGCCCCAGCAGCACGCCCGCCAGGGCCAGCAGCGCCGCGAGCAGGATCGAGACGTAGAGCCTCACGGCTGCATCTCCCACGTGCGCGTTCCGCCCGCGGAGCCCGCCTCATTCGCGCTCAGCATTGGGCGGAGCCCGCCCGCCCACCAGGTGTCGACACGGTTGGTGTACCAGGAGGAGGCCGGGTTCTCGCTCTGCCCGCCCGGGTAGATGCCCTGGAACGTGTGCGCGCCCCAGTCGACGACCATCCGCCAGCTGGGTCCGTGAGTGGAAGGGAAGCCGCCGGCCGCGAGTGGGGTGTTGGCGTCGCCCCGTTCGGCTCGCGGGCCGTAAGTGAGTCCACCGACGTCGGCAAGGTTCTCGAGCTCTCGCTGATGAAC
>DASYRJ010000076.1:0-37081 GCA_036004525.1 Gemmatimonadales bacterium
AAGATGTCGGTGCGCGAGCCGAACCGGATCATCCCCAGGCGCGCCCCCTGCGCCGCGCGCGCGCCGGGCCGCCCGTCCGTGACGATGCGGCGCGCCACCGATCCGGCAATCTGCCGGACCAGGACGCGCCCGCGGGGTCCCTTCAGGCCGATCGACGCCTGCTCGTTGTCCAGGCTCGCCTTCTCCTTGGCTGCGTGCAGGAACTTGCCGGGGTTGTACTGCACCAGCTCCACCGTCCCGTCCACCGGGTAGCGGTTGACGTGCACGTCGAAAACCGACAGAAACACCGAGATGCGGACCGCGCGCTCTTTCAAGTACATCGGCTCGTCCACTTCGGTCACGTGCACCACCTTCCCCTCGGCGGCGGCGACGACGTAGCGCTCGCCACGTGGCCCCTGGCGCAGCGGGTCGCGAAAGAACGCGATGACCCACACCGCCAGGATTCCGAGTGCCGCCGTGAGCGCCCACCACGCGCCCCCCGCACGTGCCGCGAGCAGCGCGGCGCCGGCCGAGAGCGTCCAAGCAATCGCGATGAAGGGCCAGCCTTCGGGGGCCACTCTCATCGTGTTCCCACCCTGAAGGGTGGGCTCGGCCTATCGCTGTCCTTAAGGACAGTGCCGTGCCGAGCCCAGGCTTTAGCCTGGGAACTCAAGAGCGCCCTCCGAGCTCTTCCCCGGTGAGCCGCCGGTACGCGTCCCGATACCGCTCGCTCGTCGCCGCGACGACCTCCGCGGGTAGGGGCGGGGGCGGGGGATCGCCGTTCCAGGCGCCTCGCCGCTTGAGGTCCGCCAGGTAGTCGCGCAGCGGCTGCTTGTCGAAGCTCGGCTGACCGCGGCCTGGCTGGTAGCGGTCAGCCGGCCAGAAACGCGACGAATCCGGGGTCAGGATCTCGTCGATGACGAGCAGCGTCCCGTCACCTGCCGTCCCGAATTCGAACTTGGTGTCGGCGATGATGATCCCGCGCTCGGCGGCGTAGGCGCGTCCCGCTTCGTAGAGATCGAGGCTGGCGCGGCGCAGCCGCTCGGCCGGCCCGCGGCCCAGCGCGCGCGCCACGTGGTCCACGGTCACGTTCTCGTCGTGCCCTTGCTCGGCCTTCGTGGCGGGAGAGAAGATGGGCGGATCGAGCCGCTGGCTCTCGACGAGGCCCGGCGCAAGCGGCTCACCCGCGAGCGTGCCGGACTGCCGGTACTCCGCCCACGCCGAGCCCGACAGGTAGCCGCGCACCACGCACTCGAAGGGCACGGGCGTCGCGCGCCGCGCCAGCATCGCGCGGCCGGCGAGCTCGGTCCGGTGCGTCGCGAGGGCCGGGACCCGCGCGACGATCTCGTCGGCGTCGGCGCTCAAACAGTGATGTGGCATCACCCCCGCCAATCGGGCGAACCAGAAGGCGCTCAGCTGCGTGAGCACCGCGCCCTTGTGCGGCACCGGCTCGCTCAGGACCACGTCGAACGCGCTCACCCGGTCGCTTGCCACGAGGAGCAGCGTCGCGTCGTCCACGGCGTACACCTCGCGCACCTTGCCGCGCCGCAGCAGCGGCAGGGGCAGGCGGCTCTGCACCAGGACACCCGTCATACGGTCACCTCGGCGGCGGCGGCGGCCGGAGCCACCGCCTGGATCTCCTCCATCAGCTCCGGGAGGACGCGGTCCAGGAACTCGTCCACTTGGTGAGGCGCCCGGCCGACGTAGGCCGCCGGGTCCAACTCGTGAGGCTCCGCCCGGACCCCGAGCCGCTTGAACGCCGGGTCGCGGGCGAGACGTTCGAGCAGGTCCTGCGCGCCCGCGAGGCTGTGGCCACGAATGACCTCATGCAGCTGTTGCCGATCACCCCCCGCCTTGGCGCCCCGCATCAACAGCCGCTCGGTGGCGAGGAACGGCATCTCCTCGGCGACGTGCCGCGCGATGACCGGCTCCCGCACCTCGAGACCTGCCGCGACGTTCGTCGCCAGCACCAGGATCGCGTCGGTCGCCAGGAAGGCCTCCGGCAGCACCAGACGCCGGTTGGCGCTGTCGTCCAGCGTGCGTTCCAGCCATTGCTCGGCGGCGGTGTGCCAGGCATTGCCCTCGAGCTCGATCACGAACCGCGCCAGGCTGGTCATGCGCTCGGCGCGCATCGGATTGCGCTTGTAGGGCATCGCCGACGACCCGACCTGCTCGCTCTCGAATGGCTCCAGCAGCTCCCCTTCGTGCTGCAGCAGCCGCAGGTCGGTCGCGAACTTCGCGGCCGACTGCGCCACTCCCGCCAGCACCGCCAGGACCTGCGCGTCGAGCTTCCGAGTGTAGGTCTGGCCCGTGACGGGAAAAACCCTCGCGAATTCCATCTCGCGGGCCACGCGCAGGTCGAGCTCCCGCACCTTGGCTTCGTCGCCGTCGAACAGCTCGAGGAAGCTCGCCTGGGTGCCGGTCGTCCCCTTGACGCCCCGGAAGCGCATCGTGGCGATGCGGTGCAGCAGCTCCTCGGCATCGAGGGCGAACTCCTGCATCCAGAGCGTGATCCGTTTGCCGACGGTGGTCAGCTGCGCCGGCTGAAAATGCGTGTAGGCGAGGCAGGGAAGGGCGCGGTGGCGCCGGGCCGGTTTGCCGAGCGCCACGAGCACCGCGGCGACGCGGCCGAGCAGCAGCAGCAGCCCCTCGCGCATGAGCACGAGGTCGGCGTTGTCGGTCACGTAGGCGCTGGTCGCGCCGAGGTGGAGAAACGGGCGCGCGGCCGGAGCCTGATCGCCAAGGTGATGGATATGGGCCATCACATCGTGCCGCAGGCGTTTTTCGTACTCGGCGGCTTGTTCGAGATCGGCGTCGTCGAGGTGCGCGCGCAGCTGGGTGATGGCGGCGTCGGGAATGTCGAGGCCGAGATCCTTCTGGGCGTGCATCAGGGCGAGCCACAGCCGACGCCACAGCCCGATGCGGCGGCGCTCGCCCCACAGCGTCTGCATCGCTGGGGAAGCGTAACGCGTCGAGAGCGGCGAGACCCAGGTCAAACCGCGGCCTTCGCTCGCGCCACCAGCTTGCTCCAGTCGCTGAGGAACTGATCGAGGCCGCGGTCGGTGAGCGGGTGCAGCAGCAGCTTCTTGAGCACGTCGGGGGGCAGCGTGGCGACGTCGGCGCCGATCATCGCCGCCTCCACCACGTGGCGCGGATGGCGCATCGACGCCGCCAGGATCTCGGTCTCGATCCCGTAGTTGTCGAAGATCACGCGCGCCTCGCGGATCACGTCCATCCCTTCCTGGCCCACATCGTCCAGCCGGCCGATGAACGGGCTGACGTACGCCGCGCCGGCCTTGGCGGCGATGAGGCATTGCACGCTCGAGAAGCACAAGGTGACGTTCGTCTTGATCCCGTCGGTGCGAAGCCGCCGCACCGCGACCATCCCGTCCTCGAGCATCGGGATCTTCACGACGATATTGTCCGCGATCTTGGCGAGCTCTTTGCCCTCCTTCACCATCCCCTCGGTGTCCACCGCCACAACCTCGGCGGACACCGGGCCCTCCACCAGCGAGCAGATCTCCTTCAGCACGTCCTTCGGGTCCAAGTCCCCCGCCTGCTTCGCCAACAGCGACGGGTTGGTGGTGATGCCGTCGATGAGGCCGGCCTGGGCCGCCCAGCTGATGTCTTTGAGACTCGCGGTGTCGAGAAAGAACTTCATGGCTCAGGCCTCGGCGTAGAGGTCCGCGGGATACCGCACCGCCACCAGGTACAGCCCCTGGGGGGGGGCGGGCGGGCTGGCCGCCAGGTTGTCGGTCGCAGCGAGCAAGCGGGGGAAATCCGACGGCGGGCGCCGACCGAGGGCGATGTCCACCATGGCGCCGACGAGGAAGCGCACCATGTGATGCAGGAACCGATCGGCCTCGATCGTGAACGTTACGCCCGCTCCGTCCGCTCGCGGCGCCCACTCGGCGAGCGCCACGCGGCATCGATAGTGGGCCGTAGCCGCTCGCGCCGCGGCCAGACCGCGAAAGTCGTGCTCCCCGACCAAGTCCCCGGCGGCGGCCCGGAGCCGCTCGACGTCGAGGGAGCGGCCCAGCGCCCATTCGTACGGGCGGCGAAACGGAGACGCGCCGGCTTCGTCCGTGCCGATCAGATAACGGTAGCGCCGCGCCGTCGCGCTGCGCCGCGCGTCGAACCCCGGTTGCATCCCGTCCACGCGCTCGACCCAAATGTCGCGCGGCAGCAGGGCGTTGAGCGCGCGCCGCAGGTCGCCTGGCTTCCCGTCCCAGCGGTCAGTGGCGCTGAAGCCGACGCCCTGGCCCAAGGCATGCACACCTGCGTCGGTCCGGCCCGCGCCCATGGCCACCGTTCGCCGACCCATCAAGCGTTCCAGCACGGCCTCGAAGTCGGCCTGCACGGTGCGCGCTTCGGGCTGCCGCTGCCACCCCGCGAACCGCGCCCCGTCGTATTGCACCACCGCGAGGAAGGGCCGGCTCGTCACGTGACGAAAGATGCAACCCGTTGTCACTATTTGACAAGGGCCGTGTCTTCGGGATAGCTTTGCCCGGCCTGGAAACGCTGATGGCCGACGCCCTCTCGCCACTCCGCCGCGCGCTCGCCGCGCTCGCCAACCGCCAGTCGCTCCCCGAAAGCCTGACCGCGGAGGTCTTCGGCATCGTGATGCGAGGCGAGGCGACGCCGGCACAGATCGCCGCTTTGCTCATGGGGCTGCGCGTGAAGGGGGAGACCGCCGAGGAAGTGGCCGGCGCCGCGCGCGCGCTGCGCGATGCGATGGTGCGCGTGGAGACCGGGGGCGGGGCGGAGGAGCACCTGGTGGATACCTGCGGCACCGGAGGTGGCGTCGTACCCACCTTCAACATCTCGACTGTGGCCGCGTTCGTCGCCGCCGGCGCCGGCGCCACCGTGGCCAAGCACGGCAACCGCTCGTTCACGTCCAAGTGCGGCTCCGCGGACGTGCTCGAGGCCTTGGGCGTGCGGATCGTGCTCGACGCGCCCGCCGCCGCCCGCGTGCTGCGGGAGGCGCACGTCGCCTTTCTGTTCGCGCCCAACTTTCATCCGGCTATGAAGCACGTGGCGCCGGTGCGGCGGGAGTTGGGTGTGCCGTCGGTGATGAACCTCGTCGGCCCCCTCGCCAACCCGGCGGGCGTTCGGCGTCAGGTGATCGGCGTGGCGGACCGGGACCGCGCGGAGGTGGTCGCCGCGGCGTTGGCGCGCCTCGGCGCCGAGCACGCGCTCGTGGTCCACGGGCGCGTGGGAATGGATGAGATCTCCCCGCACGGCGTCACCGATGTGTGGGAAGTGCAGGATGGCGCCGTGCACTCGTGGGAGATCGACCCGGAACGTTACCGCTTGGGCATCGCGGACGTGGGTGCGCTGAAAGGCGGGGAGCCGGCGGCGAACGCCGAGCGGCTGGAGCGGATTCTGGCCAACGGCGACGCCGATCCACCCGGGCTCGCCGCAGTCCTGCTCAATGCCGGAGCGGCGATCTACGTCGCCGGGATCGCCGGTTCGTTCGCCGAAGGGATCGGCCGCGCGCGGGAGGTGGTGGCCTCGGGGGCGGCGCGCGCCGCCCTCGACCGGCTGCGCAAGGCGACGGCTAGTATTTCCGGATAACGCCGACGACCACGCCTTGGACGATCACGTCGCGCTCGTTCACCCGCAGCGGTTGCATGGTCGGATTCGCCGGCTGCAGCCGGATCCAGCCCCCAGGCTCGCGATAGAATCGCTTGACGGTGGCGCTGTCGCCGTGCACCAATGCGATGACCGTCTGACCGGCGTCGGCCTGGTTGCGCTCCTGCACGACGACATAGTCGCCGTCCTTGATGTGCTCGTCGATCATCGAGTCGCCGCGCACCTTCAGGACGTAGCTGCGCCCGCGGCGCGGGACCAGCTCGTCGGGGACCGCGATCGTCTCGCTGCCGGTGACCGCCTCGATCGGCTGTCCCGCGGCGACCAGGCCGAGCAGCGGGAGCTCCGTGGCGCCGGTCTGACCCTTGGGCGGGACGATCTCGATCGCCCGGCTCTCGTTGTGCGTCCGCCGGATGAAGCCCTTCCGCTCGAGGTTGGTCAGATGTTCGTGAACCGTGGCGAGCGAATGGAAGTTGAATTGACGGGCGATCTCCTCGAAGCTGGGGGCATAGCCCTTGGCTTCGATGTGACCGGCGATGAAGTCGAGGATTTCGCGCTGGCGGCGCGTGAGGGGCATCGTGGCTCCCGAAAAGAAACCGAAGCGTAATCTACCCGAATATCGCCCGAACGCAAGCATGCCCAAACCCACGCTGGAGGCGATCTTGGCGGTGACTCGGGACCGTGTGGCCGCGCTTCAGGGGAGCGCGGCAGACCTGGAACGCCGGGCGGCGGCAGCCCCGGCGCCCCGGCCGTTCCCGGGCCTGCCGCTGGCGCCCACCGTGGGGGTGATAGCGGAAGTCAAGCGCCGGTCGCCGTCCAAGGGAGCGATCCGCGCCGACCTCGATCCCGTGGCGCATGCGCGCGCCTACGTGCGCGGCGGGGCGGTCGCGGTATCCGTTCTGACCGACGAAGCGCATTTCGGCGGGTCGCTCGACGACCTCGCCGCCGTGGCCGCCGCGGTGCCCGTGCCGGTGTTGCGGAAGGATTTCATCGTGGATGAGCTACAGCTGCTCGAGGCCCGCGCCGCCGGCGCCAGCGCCGTGCTGCTCATCGTGCGCGCGCTCGCCGGCGCCCGCCTCGTCGCGCTGGCGCGGGCGGCGCGGCAGCAAGGCCTGGCGACCCTGGTCGAGGTGCATGGTGAGGCGGAGCTGGAGGCGGCGCTCGCCGCCGCGCCGACGGCGATCGGCGTGAATGCCCGGGACCTCAGCACATTCGCCGTAGACCTGAAGGCCGCCGAGTGCGTCCTCGCGCGCGTGCCGCCGGAGCTGCCGGCGGTGGCGGAGAGCGGCGTGGAAGCGCGCCGCGACGTGGAGCGGCTCGCGGCCGCGGGGGCGGACCTGGTGCTGGTGGGGACGAGCGTGGCGCGGAGCAGCGAGCCGGAAGCGGCGGTGCACGCGCTCGTAGGTGTCAAGCGGCATCCCCGGAGGTCGGCGTGAATCACAGGCTGAAGCCTGCGCTCGGCGCTGCGGTGTCCTTAAGGACAATGCCCGGCCGAGCCCACCCTTCAGGGTGGGAATCATGGGCGTAGCCGACCAGACCACCGGCCGCTTCGGCCCCTACGGCGGCCGCTACGTCCCCGAGACGCTGATGCACGCGCTCGAGGAGCTGACCCGCATATACGACGCGGCGCGCGCCGACCCCGGCTTCTGGGCCGAGCTGGACGTGCTGCTCAAGGACTACGTCGGGCGGCCCACGCCCCTCACCGACGTCCCGCGCCTCTCGCAGCAGGTGGGGGGGGGCGCACGGGTCGTCCTGAAGCGGGAGGACTTGAACCACACCGGGGCCCACAAGATCAACAACACCCTCGGCCAGGTGTTGCTGGCGCGCCGGATGGGCAAGCAGCGCATCATCGCGGAGACGGGCGCGGGGCAGCACGGCGTCGCAACGGCGACGGTGTGCGCGCGCTTCGGTCTCGAGTGCGTCGTGTTCATGGGGGAAGAGGATATGCGGCGCCAGCGGCTCAACGTGTACCGCATGGAGCTGATGGGCGCGAAGGTCGTCCCGGTTTCATCGGGGACGAAGACGCTGAAGGACGCGACCAACGAGGCGCTGCGCGACTGGGTCACGAACGTCACGTCGACGCATTACATCATCGGCTCCGTCGTCGGGCCCGATCCCTTCCCCCGCCTGGTGCGCGATTTCCAGGCGGTGATCGGGCGCGAGGCGCGGGAGCAGGTGCTGGCCCGCGCGGGGCGGCTCCCACGCACCGTGGTCGCGTGCGTGGGCGGCGGCTCCAACGCAATGGGCATCTTCGCGGCCTTCCTCGCCGACCGGGAGGTCGAGCTGGTGGGGGTGGAGGCCGCCGGGGAAGGGATCGCGAGCGGCCGCCACGCGGCGACCCTTGCCGCCGGGCGGCCCGGCGTGTTCCACGGAAGCTTGAGCTATTTGCTGCAGGACACGGGGGGGCAAGTACAGCCGGCGCATAGTGTTTCCGCAGGTCTCGACTACCCCGGCGTGGGACCCGAGCACGCTTACCTCAAGGACGCGGGGCGCGTATTGTATGAGGCGGTCACCGACCGAGCCGCGCTCGACGCCTTCGCCGCCCTGTCGCGCTTGGAAGGCATTCTCCCGGCCCTGGAGAGCGCCCATGCCGTGGCGTGGGTGCTCGCCCATCGGGGCCGGTGGACGGCCGACGATGTCATCTTGGTCAACCTGAGCGGCCGTGGCGACAAGGATGTCGCGCTGGTCGCCGAGCTCACGGGAGCGGCGCTCTGACCAATCCCTCGGTCCCCGAACTGGCCCTGCCGCCCTCGCAAGTCGAGGAGCTGATGCAGGTGGTGAGCAAGGGGATGCGGGCCACCCAGTTGTACCTGCCGAACAATCCGGTATACCAGCGGGCCGTCGACAACATCCGGGGCGCCTTCCGCCAGGTCTGGCAGTCCACCGACGACCTGCACCTCGACGTCGGCGAGACGGAGCTGAGCTGGGAGGATCACGCCGTCTACAGCCAGGAGCAGCGCAACGAGAGCATCGCCTGGACGCTGTACAAGGACGGCGTGCGCTCCCTCACCTTCAAGCCGGGCGTCGAGGACGTCGAGATCGTCCGGTTCCTCGGTGTGCTGCACCAGGCGAAGAACCTGCAGGCCGACGCGCCCGACGACCTGCTGACCCTGCTGTGGGCGGAGGACTTCCAGTTCATCAATTACACCTTCCGCGAGCTCGCGAGCGAGAACGCGGTGCCGATCGAGCGGACCGAGGGCGCGCCGATCGGCGGCGGTGGGGGCGCGGCGGGCGCCGCGGACGGCCGGACCACCGCGGATCCGGCCGCCTTCCGGCGGCAGGTCGAGGAGGAGGCGCCGCCCAAGCGCGAGGGGTTGGTGTCGGTCGACGACTTCGACACGACCCTCTACTTCCTCGACGACAAGGAGATCGAATACCTCCACAAGGAAATCGAGCGGGAGTACGGACAGGATCTGCGCCGCAACGTGCTCGCGATGCTGTTCGACCTGCTCGAGCTGCAGACCTACGGCACGGTTCGCGCCGAGCTGATCTCGATCGTCGAGAATTTCATTCCCTACCTCCTGGGCGCCGGGGACTTCCGGTCGGTCGCCTTCATCCTGCGCGAGACCAAGGTGATCCTGCAGCGCGCCCGCGAGATGATCCCGGAGCACCGCCAGACGCTCGAATCGCTGCCCGGCCGGCTGTCCCAGGCCGATGCGCTGTCGCAGCTGCTCCAGTCGCTGGACGAGGCGGCCGGTCATCCCAGCGAGGAAGAGCTGAGCGAGCTGTTCACCGAGCTGCGCGCCGAGGCGCTGGGGACGCTGATGGGATGGCTGCCGAAGCTCACCAACGAGCGGGTGCGGGAGCTCGTGAAGACGGCCGCCGAGCGGCTGGCGCAGACCCACGCGGCGGAGGTGCTGAGGGCGCTGGGCAGCGCCGATCCCGCGGTGCAGCTCGAGATGGTGCGGCTCGCGGGGCGGCTGAAGCTGCCCGGCGCGCCCGACGGGATGGGACCGCTGCTCGAGCGCGGCGACCGGGAGCTGAAGCTCGCCGTGGTGGAGGCGCTGACGACGATCGCGAGTCCGAACGCGATGCGCCTGCTCGAGAAAGCGATCGACGACGGCGACCGCGACGTGCGGATCGCGGCGGTGAAATTCCTCGGCCAGCGCGGCCACCGCAACGCCTTCCCGCGCATCGAGGCGGCGGTGACCGGCAGCAAGCTCAAAGACGCCGACCTCACCGAGAAGATGACCTACTTCGAGGCGTACGGAGCGCTCGCGGGCGCCAACGGCATCCCGGTGCTGGAGAAGCTCCTGGTCGCCAAGGGCGGGCTGCTCGCGCGTAAGGAGGATCCCGAGACGCGGGCCTGCGCGGCGATGGCGTTGGGGCGCATCCGGTCGCCGGCGGCGCGTGAGATCCTCCAGAAGATGGCGCAAGACAAGGAAGCCCTGGTCCGCAACGCCGTCAGCCGCGCGCTCCGCGAGGTGGGCGGCGGCGGCGGAGCGGGAGTGGCAGGAGGAGGAGGGCCCGGATGACCGACGCGACGCGGCGGCCCTCGATGATGGAGACCGTCCAGACCACGGACGGCTTCTTGCGCCATGCGGGGCGCGACTTCCTCGTCGTGCTGTACACGGCGTTCCGGTCGCTCAAGCTCTACCCGCTCGAGAACACGCAGGTGCAGAAGGCGCTGGACGACCTCGCCGCCACCACCAAACACCTGCTCGACGTGGAGCGGGAGATCGAGATCCGGCTCCAGGGCGAGTTCATCTTCGTCAACTCGACGCGCCTGCGGCTCGATCTCGACAACTATGCCTCGTTCTCCCACATCCTGAACGTCCTCCGGCAGTGCGGCATCGGCGCCGTCCGGCTCGACGAGGGCGTGGATCGGCGGCAGCTGCAGATCTTCGTGTCGCTGCTGCTTGCCTACGCGGCCCGCGAGGCGAACCCGAACAAGCTGTTCGAGCTGGGACAGAAGCTGGTGGACGGGGGGGTGTCGTTCATCAGCGTCGAGCCGCCGCTCGAGGCCGAGGAGGACGTGGAGGAGGAAGAACGCCAGAAGGAGGCGGCGAAGCGCACCTACGCGCGCTCCGTCGCGGTCACCAAGGAAGTCATCAACAGCATCCGCATGGGCCGCACCGCCAACGTCAAGAAAGTGAAGCGCGCGGTGCAGGCGATCGTGGACCAGGTGCTGAACAACGAGTCGTCGCTCGTCGGCCTGACCACGCTGCGCGACTACGACGAGTACACGTTCACCCACTCGGTGAACGTGTGCATCTTTTCGGTCGCGCTGGGGCGCAAGCTCGGCCTCACCAAGCTGCAGCTCTACGACCTCGGCATGGCGGCGCTGTTCCACGACGTCGGCAAGTCGCGCGTCCCGCTCGAGGTGCTCAACAAGCAGGGGGGCCTGTCCGACGAGGAGTGGCGCATCATGCAGGCGCACCCCTGGCTCGGTGTGCTCACACTGTTCGGGTTGCGCGGCTACGGCGAGATCCCCTACCGCGGGATGATCGTCGCCTACGAGCACCACATGAAGATCGACCTGACCGGCTACCCCAAGTCCGTCCGCCCGCGCGATCTGTCCATTTACTCCAAGGTCATCGCCGTCGCCGACGGGTTCGACGCCGCGACCAGCCGCCGCGTGTACCAGACGGTCCCGATCCAGCCCGACCAGGTTCTGAAGGAGATGTGGGAGAACCCGCGCCGCGGCTACGATCCGGTGGTCGTGAAGGCGTTCATCAACCTGATCGGGATCTACCCGGTGGGCACGTGCGTCATCCTCGACACCTACGAAGTGGCCCTCGTCCACGCCGCCAACCCCGACGTGGCCCAGGTCCACCGGCCGATGGTGCGCGTCGTGACGACTCCCGAGGGCGCCCTGCTCCATCCCGGCACCGTGGTCGATCTCGCCGTGAAAGATGCGCAAGGTCACTTCCCGCGCACGATCGTCAAAGTCACCGACCCGCTCAAGTACGGCCTCCAGGTCAGCGACTACTTTGTCTGAGCACCCGATCACCGCGCGGTGGCGGGGTCGGGGAGGCGGGGGGGCGCACGGCCGCGCGCTGATCCCGTACCTCACCGCCGGCTTCCCGACGGCCGCGGCCTCGCGCGAGGCGCTGCGCCGCGTCGCCGCCGCCGGGGCCGACCTGGTCGAGGTCGGCGTGCCGTTCTCCGACCCCCTCGCCGACGGGCCGACGATCCAACGCACTACGCAGGTCGCGCTCGAACAGGGCATGACGGCCGCCGGCGTCCTGGCCCTGATCCGCGAGGCGGCGCTGGCGGTCCCGGTCGTCATCATGACCTACCTGAATCCGGTCCTGGCCTACGGCGGCGGCAGCGTCGAGCGGTTCGTGGCCGACGCGCACGCCGCCGGCGCGGCCGGCCTGCTGCTCACCGATCTCCCCGCCGGGGCCGATCCGGCGATCGAGCAATCGGTGATGCGCAGCCCGCTCGCGCTGATCCGGCTCGTCGCCCCCACGACGGACGACGCGCGGCTGCGCACGGCGCTCGCCGGCGCGAGCGGCTTCGTCTATCTGATCTCGCGGCTGGGCGTCACCGGGGCCCGTGATCGGGTCCCGCCCGATCTCGAGGCGCAGGTGCGCCGCGTGCGCGCCGCCACGCCGCTGCCCGTCGCCGTGGGCTTCGGCATCAGCACGGCAGCGCAGGCAGCGGCGGCGGCGCGCTACGCCGACGGCGTGGTCGTGGGAAGCGCGCTGATGGACGCGCTCGCCCGGGGCGGCGTGGACGAGCTGGAGCGGTCGGTACGCGAGCTGGCGGCGGCGGTGCACGAATGAGCCTGGCGCGGTTCATCGCCCTCTACAGCCAGATCCTCGCCTGGGCCGGCACGATCCTCCTCGTCGCGACGCTCGCCGCCGACCCGCGCTGGACGGGCCAGGTGCCGGAGATCGTGGTGCTGTTCGGCTGCGCCGTGGCCCTGCGTGGCCTGCACATCCCGCTGAGCAAGTACTCGTATCTGACGCAGACGGGGCTGGTCGCGCTCGCCGGCAGCCTGCTCGTCGGCGTGCCGGCGACGGTCCTGGCCGTCGCCGGCGCGACGCTCACCGCCGACTCTCTTTGGCAGCGGAAGGCCCTGCGGGTGGCGTGGATCAACTTGGGCCGGGAGGTGATCGCGCTGGTGGCGGCCTACGGCGTGTACGCCACGGCGCTGCGCTGGTTCGACCTGTCCGTTCCCGTGCTGCACGTGGATCTGCTCCCCGCGCTCGCCGTGTACGCGGTGGTGTACTTCGCCTTCGGCCGCCTGCTCTTCTATTTCAGCCTGATCGTCCGCGGGAAGCTCGAACCGTCGGAACGGCTGATGATCATCCGGTACGAGGTGATCGCGTACGC
The DNA here is from genome assembly GCA_036004525.1 of Gemmatimonadales bacterium. Lineage (GTDB taxonomy): Bacteria > Gemmatimonadota > Gemmatimonadetes > Gemmatimonadales > GWC2-71-9 > 20CM-2-65-7. The sequence goes on from DASYRJ010000076.1 coordinate 12,856, forward strand.
GGCGACGATCCTCGCCACCGCAATCGTCATCGGGGTCGTGGTATCGTGGTCGCCGGTCGCCTGGGTGCTCGTGGGACTGGTGCTGACGTTCCTGGGCCTCCTGTTGAAGCAAATGATCGAAGAGGCGATCTCCGCGGAGGAGTTGAACAAGATCCACGCGATGGAGGCGGTGATCACGAGCAACGTCAGCCTGGACGACTCGTTCGACCGGATCGAGCGGCTGGCACACCGGCTGGTGGACTGGGGGGATTTCCGGATTTACCGGCTCCGCGAGGGGGTGATGACGCTCGCCCACCGCAGCGAGCAGGGGCGCGCCGGCCGGGGCGAGCCGTCGGAGGACACCGCCGCCCTGCGGCAGGCGGTGGTGGCGGCCGGCGAGACGGTCGTGATCGGGGACGTCACCCGCGACCGCCGCGTGGCCGACGCACCGCTCGAGGTCCAGAGCCTCGTCATCGTGCCGCTCAAGTTCGGGGACCACGTGATCGGCACGCTCGAGCTCGAGCACCACAAGCGGAACAGCTACCGGCGGGCGGACATCCTCACGATCACCACGTTCGCGAACCAGCTCGCGACCGCGATCCACATCACCGACCTGCGGCGGCCGCTCGTCGAGACCGTGGACCGCCTGACGCGCCAGCTCGTGACCATCACGCAGACGGCCGAAGGCTTACGGCGGGCGGCGGCGGCCGTCGCCGCCTCGACCGGCACCATCCGCGAGGGGGTGCGGCGGGAGGAGGGGGAAGTCTCGGGCGGGCTCGAGGCCACCGAGAGCCTGGCGCAGGTGTCGCGCCGCGTGTCGGACGACGGCGTGGGCGCCGCCCAGGCCTCGAGCGCCGCGAGCGAGGTGGCGAGCCGCAACCGCGTCCAGATTCGCGACGCGATCGAGCGCCTCGTCGCGCTGAAGTCGTTCGTGGGAGAAAGCTCGGCCAAGGTGCAGGAGCTGGGCCAGGTGAGCCGGCGGATCACCGGGTTCATCGCCTCGATCCGCGAGCTGGCCGACATGACGAACCTGCTGGCCCTCAACGCCGCCATCGAAGCAGCGCGCGCCGGCAAGCACGGGAAGGGCTTCGCCGTCGTGGCCGACGAAGTGCGGCGGCTCGCGGAGCAGAGCGCGGCCGCCGCCGTGGAGGCCGGCGACCTGGTGCAGGACATTCACCGGCAGGTCGGTGAGGTCGTCGAACAAATGCGTCGAGGACAGGTCAACGTCGGAGGCGTCGAAGAGCTGTCGGCGGCGGCGCTCGAGGCGCTGGACGCGATCGTCGCGGCGACGGCCGAGGCGACCGCCCATGCCAGTCGCATCGCGGGGGCGGCAGGAGAGCAGGACCAGGCGTTCGCCCGCCTGCGCGAGCGCATCAACGCCGTCGCCACGATCGCGGGCAAGAACCGCACCGAGGCCGACGACGTGGCGACGCGGGCCACCGAGGCGGCCCGCGGACTGACCGACCTCGAGCAGGCCACGCGGGACTTGGAGCAGGTGGCCGCGATGCTGCGCGATCTGACGCGCGGCTTTGCCAGCGTCGCGTAGCCTGCGTAGCATTCCAGCGTGACGGAACGCGTTTTCGTGAGCCTCGGCTCGAACCTCGGCGACCGCGCCGCGCATCTCGCGCACGCCCGCGCGCGCCTCGGCGCCCTGTCGGGCACGCGTCTCGTCGCGACATCGGCGGTCGAAGAGACCGCGCCGCTGGGACCGGTCCCCCAAGGGCCGTATCTCAATCAGATGGTGTTGCTGGAGACGACGCTGACGCCCGCTGAGCTGCTCGCGTCCTGCCTCGCCATCGAAGCCGAGCGGGGACGCACGCGGCGGGCCGGGGAACGCTGGGGCCCGCGCACGCTCGATCTCGACATCGTCCGGTTCGGCGCCCGGTCGGTCCGGGAGCCCGGGCTCACGATTCCGCATCCCGAGCTGCCCAACCGCGAGTTCTGGCGGCGGGAGATCGCCGAGCTCGAAGCGATGGCCGTGTCCCATGCCTGACGCCCCCGACTCCCCCGACGCCCCCGTCACGACCCACGAGCTGCTCAAGATGAAGGAGAAGGGGGAGCGGATCGTGGCGCTGACCTGTTACGACGCGCTGTTCGCCCGGCTGCTGGACGCGAGCGGCGTGGACATCGTGCTCGTGGGCGATTCGGTGAACCAGGTCCTGGCCGGTGCGCCGACGACGCTGTCGGCGACGCTCGAGCAGATGCTGTATCACACGACGATCGTGCGGCGGGGCGTGGAGCGGGCGCTGGTCGTGTGCGACATGCCTTTCCTCACCTATCAGGTCTCGATCGAGGAGGCGGTGCGCAACTGCGGCCGCGCGCTGCGCGAGACGGGGTGTCACGCGGTGAAGCTCGAGGGCGGGCAGCCGATGGCCGAGACCGTCCGGCGGCTCGTGGACGTGGGGATTCCGGTGATGGGGCACATCGGCCTCACGCCCCAGTCGGTGCACGCGCTGGGGGGCTACCGGGTCCAGGGGCGGGACGATGTGACGGCCGAACGTCTCAAGGCGGACGCGAAGGCGCTGGAGGAGGCGGGGGCATTCGCGGTGGTGTTGGAGCTGATCCCGGCGCCGCTCGCGTCGCAGCTCACGAAGGCGCTCACGATCCCCACGATCGGCATCGGGGCGGGTCCGGCGTGCGACGGTCAGGTGCTGGTCCTACACGACATGCTGGGGCTGAACGACCGGTTCTCGGCGAAGTTCGTGAAGCAGTATGCCGCCATGGCGGAGGACGTGCGGGAGGCGGTGCGCCTGTTCGCGGCGGAGGTACGGGAGGGGCGGTATCCGGGGCCGGAGCATTCGTTTGGGAAATGACGGGGGGGGAGTGTAAATTGCGGAGCCCTCACACGCCGGGAGCGCAGCCGATGTCCAAGAGCGAAGACGAAAAGCTGGCCAAGCTCATCAAGAAGACTGCGGCGAAGGCCGCGAAGGCGAAGCCGAAGGCGCGCCGCCAGTACGACCCCACGCTACCGGCGGAGACGACCGATGAAGACATCGAGCGCCGGGACTTCTTTTCGGAGATGAAGAAGCGGGAGTTCTAGGCTGCTCGAGCTCACCGCCCTCGCCGACATGCGCGCCTGGTCGCGCGCCGAGCGGGCACGCGGCCGCAAGATCGCCTTCGTTCCCACCATGGGTGCCCTCCACGAGGGGCACCTCCGCCTCGTGGACCGCGCCAAGGAGCTGGCCGAGCGGGTGGTCATGAGCGTCTTCGTGAACCCGCTGCAGTTCGGGCCCACGGAAGACTTCACCCGCTACCCCCGCGACCTGGCACGCGACCGGCAACTCGCCGACCGTCGCGGCGTGGACTGCCTGTTCGTCCCCGAAGGGCCGGCGATGTACCCCGCCGAGCCGGTCGCCAAGGTCGCGCCGGGCGCGATGGCCGACGGCTTCGAGGGCGCCGCGCGGCCGGGACACTTCGCAGGCGTGCTCACGGTCGTCGCCAAGCTGTTTCATCTCGTCGAGCCCGACGTGGCGATCTTCGGCCGCAAAGACTTCCAGCAGGCGATGCTCGTGAAGCGCATGGTGGCCGACCTCGATTTCCCGCTCACGATCGAAGTCGCCCCCACGGTGCGCGAGCTTGATGGACTCGCGCTCTCCTCGCGCAACGCCTACCTCGACGCCGATCAGCGGCGGTCCGCGCTGACGCTGTCGCGCACGCTGCGCGCCGTGGAGCAGGCGTGGCGCAGCGGAGAGGCCGACGCCGGGGCGCTGCAGCGCCGCGGCATGGAGACGCTGCGCGCCCCCGGCGTCGAGCCCGAGTACCTCGGCCTCGTGGACGAAGCGCTCCAGCCCGTCGCTCGGGTGACGGCGCGGACCGTCGCCGTCGTCGCGGCACGGATCGGGAGCACCCGCCTGATCGACAACGTGGTCCTGGGCGACGGGGTCGCCGCGGACCCGACGGTGCGGGCGTGAGCCTGCCGCCGTGGGCCGAGGTGACGGCGGCGCGGCGCGGCCACATCGAGCGCGTGGCAAGCCTGCTGGACCAATGGGGGACGGCGATGGCCGTGCCTCCCGCCCAGAAGGACCGCTGGCTGCGGGCGGCGTGGCTGCACGACGCGCTGCGCGACGCAGCGCTCGGCGATCTCATGGCCCACGGCCCCGCCGCCGCCGATCGCGCCGCCGCAGCCGGCGAGCACGATCGCGGCGTGCTCGACGCGGTCCGCTATCACACGATCGGGTACGCCGGCTGGGACGACGTGGGGCGCATGCTCTACCTCGCCGATTTCCTCGAGCCGGGCCGCGACTTCGACCCGGACGGCCGCCGCGCTCTCGCGGCGCGGGCGCCCAAGGAACCGGACGCCGTGCTGCGAGAGGTCGCGCGGCGCCGCATCGAGTGGGTCGTGCGGTCGGGCTGGCAGTTGCTTCCCGAGACGGTGGCGTTTTGGAACCACTTGGTCGGACGGGCGGACCCTAAAGGACTCCCTGACGGTCGCGGGCGGACGGGCGGACCGTGATGCGGGACCTGTTGAAGCCATCCGTCGTCTTGCTCGCGTTCGCGTGTCGCGGGGACGCCGGGCCGGCGCACGCGGTGCCCGGCGATCGCGGCCCGGCGCTCCTCGTCGAGGTGCTCAACGCCAGCGGTCAGCCGGGCGACGCCCGCATCGGGACGCGCGTGCTGCGTCGAGCGGGGATCGATGTGGTCTACTTCGGCAATGCGCCGGCCGTGGTAGGCATCCTGGATTCGACGCGGATCATCGTGCGGCGCGGAACCGCGGACGTCGGAGCCCGGGTGCGCAAGGCGTTGGGGGCGGGGCGGGTCGAGGTACAGCTCGACAGCGCGCGGCTACTCGACGCCAGCGTGCTCCTCGGCGCCGACTTTACTCCTCCCCCGGGCCTCGACTTCCACCCGTAGCTGGCCGCACGCGGCGCTGATGTCGAGGCCGCGGCTGCGGCGGAGCACCGCCTCGATGCCCCGCTCCTTGAGGCGCCGCGCGAACGCCAACATCTGAGCCCGCCCGCTCGGCGTCAGGTCGGGCGCGCCCCCCGGATGCAGCGGCAGCAGGTTCACCAGAGCGGCGAGGGGTTGCGCGACCCTGGCCAGCTGGTCCGCGGCCTCGAGCGAGTCGTTCTTGCCGCCGATCAGCACGTACTCGAGCGTCACGCGCCGCCGGAGCTGCCGCAGCGCCGCCAGCACCTCGGCGAGGCCGTACTTCTTTTCGATCGGCATCAAGGCGCGGCGCTGCTCGGCCGTCGGCGCATGGAGCGACAGGGCCAGCCGGAATTGCTCCGGCCGCCGCGCGAACTTCGCCAGATTCGGCAGGATCCCGACCGTGGACACGGTGATGTGGCGCGCCCCGATGCCCAGTCCGTCGGGGTGGTTGAGAATCGTGAGCGTGCTATCCACCGCCTCCCAGTTGAGGAGCGGCTCGCCCATCCCCATGTAGACGACGTTGCTCGGTTTGAGCGCCGGATCGAGCAGCACCAGCTCACGCACCTGCCCGGCGATCTCGGCCGCGGACAGATTGCGCCGGAATCCCATCCGGCCCGTGGCACAGAAGACGCACCCCAGCGCACACCCCGCCTGCGACGAGATGCACAGCGTGCGCCGCTTTCCCTCCGGGATCAGGACCGACTCGATCGCCTCGCCGTCGCCGAGCTTCCACAAGAACTTTTCGGTCCCGTCCTGCGACGCCTGCCGCGCGGCCAGCGTGAGCCGGAGCAACGGGAACGCCTCGTCGAGCGCCGCGCGCAACGCCGCCGGCAGCTCGCTCGCGTCGGCCCAGCGTGGGACCGGACGTTGCCACAGGCGGGGCAGCACCTGCCGCACCCGGTAGGGCGCTTCGCCCCGGGCCGCGAGCCACTCGCCGAGGGCCGCGCGGGCCGTCTCGGGAGGGAGGCTCAACAGGTCGAGGGTCACTGGAACCTCGCGTTGACGCCGACCCGGTAGGCGGCGCCGAGCGCGTTCAGCCCGGCATCGCGCGCGAGGGTGATCCGGTATTTCCCGATGGCGAGGCGGACGCCCGCCACCGGGCGCCAGCCCTCGGTGCCGTAGCTTCCCTCACGCACCACGCCGGCGTCGAGCGCCACGATGCCGCCGCGGCCCAGGTCGAGCCCGAGGCCCAGCTGGTGGTCGGCGGCGAACCCGTGGCCGAAGGCGAGGCCGTATCGGCCCCGCACCGTCGCAAAGTCGCCCCAGAGCGGTCCTCGCCAGAGGCGGGCTTCGATGCCGGCGTACAGGTCCTGAGCGGGATCGCTTGCGCTGAAGGACGAGAGGAAATGCGTCGCCGCCGCCACGCGCAGGGCGCCCCCCGCGACCAGGTCGCGACTGACGCCGGCATCGAGCGTCCAGCGCGCCGACTGCGCCGCGTCGAGCCGCGTCTGGTGGTAGGCGAGGGTGGCGCCCACGGCCGTCCCGCCGACGGCGCGAGACCAGGTGACACCGAGCGCGTACGTATACACCGGCACCGCCGTGCCGATGGGGTCCGGGCTGTCGCCGGTTCGCGTGAGATCACTCAGCCCGACCCGGCCGTACACCAGGCCAACGTAGCCGAGCGATCGGGCGCGTACGCGCACGGCGGTGAGGACGCCGCTCGCGCCGATCGCCGTAGGGGTTTGGATTCCCTCGAGGGCGAGCTGCGTGCGCGCGCTGTCGTCGGTTTGGGCGGGATTCCAAAAGGCGGCGGCGGTTCCCGTGGCCAGCGCGGGCGGGACCGGGAGCGTCGTCCCGGCAAGGCGCCACAACGCCGCGCCGGCGGCTTCTTGGGCGCCCGCTCGCGAGAACCCGCCGGAGAGCACCGCCAGGCCGGCGAGCAGCACGCCAATGTGTTGCATGCCGAACGTTTACCGGCCCAAGTGGCGCTGTCAACTCAACTCAACTATCTTCAACCGTTTACGGCACTTGGGGGCGCTCCATTGCGGTTGTCCGAACTCCTCACGCCGAACCGGATCCGGGTACCCCTCCGGGCGCAGAGCAAGGAGGGGGTGCTTCGGGAACTGGTCGAGCTGCTCCTGGGGGGCAATGGGGGCAGGGGGGGAAGTTCGGCGGACGAGGTGCTCCAGGCGGTGTTGGAGCGCGAGCGGCAGTTCCCGACGGGCATCGGCTACGGCGTGGCCGTGCCGCACGGGAAGACGCCGGCGTTGGCGAGCTTGATCGTGGTGGCGGGGACCACCCCGGCTCCGGTACCGTACGAAACGGTCGATGGACAGCCGGTGCGTCTCTTTTTTCTGTTGGCGGGCCCGGAGTCGCAAGCCGGGGCCCACGTGAAGGCGTTGAGCCGCATCTCGCGGCTGGTGCGGCGCGAGCCGGTGCGCGCCCGGTTGCTCGAGGCGCGGACGCCCGACGAGTTCTACCGCTCGCTGTGCGAGGCGGAGGGAGGGGGAGCATAAGCGCGTCGGTGAGTCGGACAACCTGGCGGACCCACCGCTGCGGGGCGCTGCGCGCCGAGCATTCCGGGGAGCGGGTGCGGTTGGGGGGGTGGGTGCACCGGCGGCGCGACTTGGGTGGCATCGTCTTCCTCGACCTGCGCGACCGGGAGGGGATCGTCCAGGTCGCCGTGGGCCCGGCCTGGGCGTCGTCCGACGTGCTGGAGCGGGCGCAGGCGGTCGGGAGCGAGACGGTCGTGGTGGTGGAGGGCGAGGTGGTGGCGCGTCCCGCCAACATGAAGAACCCCGAGCTCGCCACGGGCGACGTCGAGGTGCACGCGACCGCCGTGCAGGTCGTGGGCCCGGCCGGGACGCCGGCCATTCCCGTCGCCCGGGGCAAGACCGAGGAGCTTCCGGCCGAGGAGCTGCGCCTCAAGTACCGTCATCTCGATCTCCGCCGCCCCGAGCTACAGGCAAACCTCATGCTGCGTCACCGCCTGTTGCAGCGCGCGCGGCGGGCGCTCTCCGATCTCGAATTCCTCGAGATCGAGACGCCGATGCTCACCAAGCCGACGCCCGAAGGGGCGCGCGACTACCTGGTGCCGTCGCGCGTGCACCCCGGCGAGTTCTACGCCCTGCCGCAGTCGCCCCAGATTTACAAGCAGCTGCTGATGGTCGCCGGCTTCGACCGGTACTTCCAGCTGGCGCGCTGCTTCCGGGACGAGGACCTGCGCTACGACCGCCAGCCCGAGTTCACGCAGATCGACATCGAGGCGTCGTTCGTCGGCCAGGAGGACGTGCTCGGCTTCGTGGAGGCGGTGCTCGTGGCGCTGTGGGACGAGGCGGGTCACGCGATTCCGCGGCAGTTCGCGCGCCTTCCCTGGCGCGACGCGATGGAGCGGTACGGCACCGACAAGCCCGACCTGCGCTACGACTTTCCGATCGCCGACTGGACCACCCAGGTACAGCCGCTCGGCGTGCCCTTCTTCCAGACCGCCCTGAAGGACGGCGCGCGGGTGCGGGGCATCGCGGTGAAGGGGGGGGGCGCGCTCTCGCGCAAGGACGTGGACCAGCTCGCCGAGACGGTCAAGGCGCTCGGCGGCGCGGGTCTCGCCTGGGCCAAACGCCAGGGGGAGCAGGTGTCGGGCTCGGTCGCGAAGCACTTCACGGTGGACGCCCTGGGCGGGCTGGGGGTCGGGGACGGCGACGCGGCGCTGATGACCGTCGGCCCCGACCGGGTGACGTCGCCGGCGCTGGACAAGGTGCGCCAGGAAGTGATCCGGCGGCTCGCGCCGCGGCCGCGCGTGGAGCACGCGTTCTGCTGGGTGGTCGACTTCCCCCTGTTCGAGCCCGACCCCGCGACCGGCCGGCCGGTGTTCGCGCATCACCCGTTCACCGCGCCGCACCCGGACGATCTCGGGAAGCTCGATCGCGAGCCGCTGGCCTGCCGCGCGCAGCACTACGACGCCGTGTACAACGGCAACGAGCTGGGCTCGGGGTCGATCCGCATCACCGATCCCGCCGTGCAGCGCCGCGTGTTCGCGCATCTCGGCCTCACGCCGGAAGACATCGACGCGCGCTTCGGGTTTCTGCTCTCGGCCCTCGCCGCCGGCGCGCCGCCGCACGGCGGGTTCGCGGTGGGGTTCGACCGCGTCGCCATGCTCCTGGCGGGAGCGGGCTCGCTGCGCGACGTGATCGCATTCCCCAAGACCACCGCGGCCCGCGCGCTGTTCGAGGGCGCGCCGGCGCCGGCCCGGCCCGACGACCTCGCGACCCTGCACATCCGGGTGGTGCCGTGAGCGACGACGTCACGCACCGCCTGTCCGCCGAAGGCGTGGATCCGCTGGCGCTCGCCGGCGTGAACGACGGGAACCTGCTCGAGCTGTCGAAGCGGCTGGGCGTGCGGGTGTCGCTGCGCGGCGACAGTCTCTCCCTGGCGGGGCCGGCGGCGGCGGTCGAGCGCGCCGCTCCCGTCGCGCAGGCGCTGGTGGACCTCGCGCGCATGGGCGAGACGCTCGACGTGCACGATGTGGAGCGGCTCGTGAACGACGATGCGGCGCGCCAGCCCGGCGACGAGGCGCGCATCATCCTCCCCGGGCTGCGCCGCGTGATTCAGCCGAAAACGGCGGGCCAGCGCGCCTACCTCCACGCGATCGCGCAGCACGACATCGTCATCGGCATCGGGCCGGCGGGGACGGGCAAAACCTATCTCGCGGTCGCCGCGGCGGTGGACGCCCTGGCGCGCAAGCGGGTGCGTCGCATCGTGCTGGCGCGCCCCGCCGTCGAGGCGGGGGAGAGCCTCGGCTTCCTCCCGGGCGACCTCCAGGAGAAGGTGGACCCCTACCTCCGCCCGCTGTACGACGCGCTCGAGGACATGATGCCGCGCGACCGCGTGCAGAAAGCGCTCGAGACGCGCACCATCGAGATCGCGCCGCTCGCGTACATGCGCGGGCGCACGCTGTCCGATGCCTTCGTCATCCTGGACGAAGCGCAGAACGCGACGGGGATGCAGATGAAGATGTTCCTCACCCGGCTGGGCGTGAACTCGCGCGCCGTGATCACCGGCGACAAGACGCAGATCGACCTCTCCAACCGCGAGGATTCCGGGCTGCTCCAGATCGAGCGGATCCTGCCCGGGATCGAGGGGATCGGCTTTTGCTACCTCGAGGAGACCGACGTGGTACGACACCGGCTGGTGCGGGACATCATCCGGGCGTACGCCGAGGACGCGCAGGGCTGATGCTCCGCCTCCCTACGATGGACCAGGTGCGCTACCACGGCGCGCGGTGGGCCTGGGTGCTGGGGCTCGCCGTGGCGACAAACGTCGCCTTCCCGTCGAGCGCCGCCGACGTCGCGCCCCTGCTCGAGCCCGGCGCGCGGGCCAACGAGGAAGTCATCGCGCCCTTCAACTTCGTCGTCAACAAGTCGGAGGACGAGCTGCAGCGCGAGGCGGAGGAGCTCGCCGGATCCGCCAAGCCGATCTACGAGTTCCGCCAGCGCGCGTCCGACTCCGCGGCTACCGCGATGCGCGCCTTCTTCGACGCCGTCGAAGCCGCGGCCGCCCGGGGCGGCCCGCCGGCGATCATCGCCGCGGGCCGGGAGTTCGGCGTGGCGCTCACGCTGCCCGAGGCCGTCTACCTGGGCAAAGGGGGCAAGCGGACGGCGCTCGAGCGCGCCCTCACGACGCTGTTCGAGCGCACCATGGCGGCCGGCGTCACGGGCCCGGGCGTGTTGCAGGTGGAGCAATCGACGGAGATCATCGTGCGCCGCGGCACCACGGAATCGTCGATCCAGCGGGACCAGGTGCTCACCTTCGCCATGTATCTGAACCGCGCCAAATCGTTGCACCCCGATGCGGGCTCGAGCGTGGGCGACGTGCTGTACCTGAAGCTCGTGCGCCAATTCTTCCGGCCCACGCTGATCCCGAACCGGCTCGAGACCGAGCGGCGGCGCAACGAGCTGCGGGGCAGCGTCGACCCCAGCAAGTACATCGTGCGGGCGGGGGACCGGATCGTCGGCGCGCACGAAGTCGTGACGAACGACGCGCACGAGCGCCTCCTGGCGCTGCACGCGGAGCTGCTGCGGCGCGGCGCCGCCACCACCCACTCGATCCGCGGCGTCATCGGGCCGTTGCTGCGCGACATGTTGATCCTGTCGATCTTCTGGGTGCTGCTGGTGTTGTACCGCCGCGAAACCTACCGCGAGCTGCGGCAGGTGGCCCTGATCGGCGGTCTGTTCGGGCTCGTGCTGCTCGAGGCGGCGGCGGTGGCGCGATTCTACCCCGACTATCCCGAGGTCGTCTTCCTGCCGTTCGTGGCCATGACGATGACGGTGTTGTTCAACGGGCGCGTCTCGATGATCGCCGCGATGATCCTGTCCATCGTGATCGGGATTCAGCCCGTCTTCCACGACACCCCGGCGCTGTTCCTGTGCGTCGTCGGGGGCGTCACGGCCGCGCTGTCCGTCCGCACCCTGCGGCGCCGCAGCAACTTCTATGTGCCCGTGCTGGTGATCGCCGTCGGGTACCTGGTGGGCGCCCTGGCCCTCGGGCTGGCGAGCGGGTGGCCCGCGACCGAGATCGGCCTCCGCGGCCTGTGGGGAGCGGTCAACGCGCTGGTCTCGGCGGGACTGACCTTCTTCCTGCTGCCGGTGGCGGAGGTGGTCACCCACATCACCACCGACCTCACGCTGCTCGAGCTGTCCGATCCGAGCCGGCCGCTGCTGCGGCGCCTGTCGGTCGAGGCACCGGGGACCTTCTCCCACAGCGCGACGATGGCCAATCTCGTCGAGGCGGCCTGCAACCGCGTCGGGGCGAACGGCCTGCTGGGCCGCGTGGGGTGCTACTACCACGACGTCGGGAAGGTGAAGAATCCCCAGTTCTTCGTGGAGAACCAGCACGGCGTCAACCCGCACGACCGGCTCAACGCGCGGCAGTCGGCGCAGATCATCAAGGCGCACGTCACCGACGGGTTGGCGCTCGCCGCCGACGCGGGGTTGCCCGACGCCGTGGCGGCGTTCATCCCCGAGCACCACGGCACCACGGAGATTACGTACTTCCTGGACAAGGCCAAGAAGACCGACGGCGGTCAGCCGTTGAACCACGACGACTTCGTGTACCCCGGCCCCAAGCCACGCTCGATGGAAACGGCGATCGCCATGATCGCCGACTCGGTCGAAGCCGCCCTGCGGGTGCTCGACGACCTGACGCCGCAGAAGATCGACGAGGCGATCGCGCACATCGTGCGCACCAAGCTCAACGCCGGCCAGCTCGACGAAGCGCCCATGACCCTGCAGCAGATCGAGCAGGTGAAGGCCGAGTTCGTGCGGGTGCTGAGCGGCGTGTATCACAACCGCATCGACTATCCGGAATCCAGTGGCGGGATCGGCGCGGCCTGGCAGCCGAAGAACGGCGGCTGAGCGTCTGGCGCGCATCGCGCGGCGCGTGGTGGCATGGGAAGGCGCGGCGGAGACCCGCGTCGACCTCACGCTGCTCGACGCGGCGGCGATGCGGCGCTTGAACCGGCGTGCCACGGGACGCCGGGCCCTCACCGACGTCATCGCGTTCGCGCTGCCCCAGCCCGACGGAACGCTGCTCGGCGACGTGTACATCTGTCCCCAGGCCGCGCACGAGGGCGCCGACGAGCTGGTGCGCCTCGCCGTCCACGGGACGCTCCACGTCCTGGGGTACGACCACCCCGAAGGCCCCGGCCGCACCCGCTGCGTCATGTGGCGCCGGCAGGAGCGCTACGTGCGGCGGTTATGCTGACCGAGACCGCGCTCGCCCTCGCCGGCCTGGTCGCGGCCCTCCTCGCCGCGATCTGGGCGGCCCTGCTGGCGCTGGCCGAAGAGGCCGCCGTGGGGGAGGCGCTCCACACGCTGGGTGACGCCCCGCCCGCCTCGGCCGGCAGCCGCGTGCCCTTGCACCGCGCGCTCCACGTCGCCCGCCTCGCCCTGCTCGTGCTCGGCGCCGTGGCGGCCGCGCACGCCGTCCAGTGGTGGCAGCGTCCCTGGCTCCCGGGCCTGGGCACGCTGGCGGTCGGCGTGCTCCTGCTGTTCGTCGTCGGGGACGCGCTGCCCCGCAGCGTCGCGCGCCTCGCCCCGGAGCTCTCCGACGCGGCGCTCCCCGTGGCGCGGCGCACCCTGGCGCCGTTCGGTCCCCTCCTCTGGCTGCTCGCCTGGGTGGACCGGGGCCTCCACGCCCTGGTCGACACCCCGCGGCCGCTGCAGCCCGACCTCGGCGTGGCGCAGCGCGACATGCTGCTCGGCGTCTTCACCCTCGCCGACACGACCGTCGATGAGGTGATGACGCCGCGGCTCGACATGGCCGGCGTGGATCTGTCGGCATCCACGGACGAGGTCCTCGACGCCTTCCGGCAGAGCGAGCATGCCCGTCTGCCGGTGTTCGACGGCACCCCGGACAACATCGTGGGCGTGCTCTTCGCGAAAGACCTGGTGCCCGTCGCGATGGGGCTCGCCGAGACGGGCGGCGGAACGCGGTGGCAGGACCTCATGCGTCCCGCCGCGTTCGTTCCCGAAACCAAGACGCTCGACGGCCAGCTGCGCGACTTCCAGGGCGCTCCCGCCCACATCGCCATCGTCGTGGACGAGTTCGGGGGCACGGCGGGACTGATCACCCGCGAGGACATCCTGGAGGAGATCGTCGGCGAGATTCGCGACGAACACGACGCCGAGACCGCGCCGTCCATCCGGCAGGACGGGGGCCGCTTCTGGGTGGATGGCGGCGTCAGCCTGGACGAGTTGTCGGAGGCCCTCGGTGCGACCTTCACCCACCCCGAGGTCTCGACGGTGGGCGGGCTCGTCTACTCGGTGCTGGGCCGCGTGCCCCGCCCGGGAGACGAGTTGACGCTCGACGGCTACCGGGTCGTCGTGGAGCGGGTGGAGCGCCGGCGCGTCACCCAGGTGTCGTTCCACAAGCCGTGATCGGCGCGCTCGTCGTCCTGCTCGTGGGCCTGGCGATTGCCGGCGTGTCGGCGGCGGTCGGCGTCGCCGCCGCGGCCGTGAGCCAGCTCGAGCTCACGCGCTGGGTCGCGTACAAGCTGCGGGGCGCGGGGGGCGCCGCGGGGGTGCTCGACAACCCGGGCCACCTGCTCGCCACCGCCAACACGCTGACGACGCTCGGCGTGCTGCTCGCCGCCGCAGCGGTGCCGGCGCTCCTGGCCGCCACCACGCCGACGTTCCTCGGCGTCTTCACGATCACGGCGGGCGTACCGCTCTTCATCAGCGCGGCGTACCTCGTGCCCCGGGTCGTGGGGCGGCGCTGGGCGGAGCCGCTCGTCGCGCGCGCCGTGCCGTGGATGGAGCGGGGCGGACGACTGCTCGCGCCGTTCATCCCGGGGCGCGATCCCTCCACCCGCACCACGCTCGCCGCGCTGCTCTCGAGCGCCGACAGCGCCGCGCTGGCCGCCGCCGACGAGATGGCCGTGGTGTCGGGCGTGCTCGCCTTCGCCGACCGGCCGGTGCGCGAGCTGATGACGCCTCGCACCGCGATCGTGGCGATTCCCGAGGGGATGCTTGCCGCCGAGGCGGCGCACGTGTTCCAGCAGTCCGGCTACAGCCGGTATCCGGTGTACCGCGGCTCGCTCGACGAGGTGATCGGCGTCGCGCACACCCTCGACCTGCTGCGGCTCCAGCCGGAGGATCCGGTCCCGGTGCGACCGGCGCTCACCGTCCCCGGGGCGATGCGCGGCGCCGATCTGATGCTCGAGATGCAGCGGGGCGGGGGGCACCTCGCGGTCGTCCTGGACGAGTACGGCGGCACCGCGGGACTCGTCACCTTCGAGGACCTGCTCAAGGAGCTGGTCGGGGAGATCTTCGCGGGGCCGGGGGAGACTCCCGCCGTGCCCGCGCGGATCGTCGAGCTGGACGGGAGCGCGCCGCTCGCCACGCTCGAAGAGCAGCTGGGTGTGCAGCTGGACGTGCGGGGGGTGCAAACGGTCGGCGGGTTGCTGGTGCACCTGCTGGGGCGGATCCCGCGGGCGGGCGGGCGCTTTCTGTGCAAGGGGCTGGAGTTCGACATCCTCGCCGCCAGCGCGACGCGCGTCGAGCGCGTGGCGGTGCGGCCGGGGCCGGTCCGCCCGATGGCGCTGGACCGCTCCGACGAGCCCGAGTGAGCCCGGGCGCATGGCCAAGAAGAAGGAACTGACCTATCTCGACGTCGCCGAGGTCTGGCCGCGGCTCACCGCCGCGGACCGCGCGCGGCGCCTCAAGCAGCTCCCGCCCGAGGCCGCGCACGAATTCTTCTTCGATCTCAGCGCCGCCGACCAGGCCGAAGTGCTGCTCATCCTGGCACCCGGCGAGCGCCGCCTGTGGATCCGGCTGCTCGCACCGGACGACGTCGCCGACGTGATCCAGGCCGCGCCCCAGGACCAGCGGAGTGCGCTGTTGGGGCTGCTCGACGAGGCGACGCGCGCCGAGGTCACCGCGCTCCTGGCGTACGCCGAGGACGAGGCAGGCGGTCTGATGAATCCGCGCTACATCCGGGTCCGTCCGCACATGACCGCGGCGGAGGCGCTCGGGTATTTCCGCCGTCAGGCGCAGGAGCGCAGCGGGCACGACACGCCGACGGAGGCCTACGTGCTCGACGGGGAGGGCAAGCTGCTGGGACAGGTCGCGCTCACCGACCTGATCGCGGCGGACGCGGCCAGCAGCGTGGCCCGGCTCATGCACACCGACATCGTCACGATCCCCGAGGAGGCCGATCAGGAGGAGGTTGCGCACCGCTTTGCGGAGCACGGCCTGGTCGCGGCGCCGGTCGTGGACGCGGCGGGCCGCATGAAGGGCGTCGTGACCGCCGACGACATCGTCGCGGTCGTCGAGGAGGAAGCCACGGAGGACATTCAAAAGCTGGGCGGCTCCGAGGCGCTCGACGCTCCCTACCTCAAGACCGCCTTCAGCCGGATGGTGCGGAAGCGGGCGGGGTGGCTCGCCGCCCTGTTTCTGGGCGAGATGCTCACGGCCACCGCGATGGCCTTCTTCGAAGAGGAGATCGCCCGCGCCGTCGTGCTCGCGCTCTTCGTACCGCTCATCATCTCGAGCGGGGGGAACTCGGGCTCGCAGGCCTCCACCCTCGTCATCCGCGCCATGGCGCTCGGCGAGGTCCGGCTGCGGGACTGGTGGCGCGTGGTGCGCCGGGAGATCGGGGCCGGCGTGGTCCTCGGCTTGGTCCTGGGCACGATCGGGTTTCTCCGCATCGTGCTGTGGCACGCCATCACCGCCATTTACGGGGAGCACTACCTGCTCGTCGCGCTCACCGTCTTCGGCAGTCTGATCGGGGTCGTCACGTTCGGGACGGTGGCGGGCTCGACGCTGCCCTTCGTCCTCCGGCGCGCCGGCTTCGACCCGGCGAGCGCCTCGGCTCCGTTCGTGGCGACGTTGGTGGACGTCACCGGCCTGGTGATCTACTTCACCATGGCGAGTCTGATTCTCCGCGGCACCCTGCTTTGAGTATCTTTAGGACACGCATGGGCACGGACGACATCCTGGCGGGCCTCGAACGGGGGGAGACGGCGTCCCTCGCCCGCGCCATCAGTCTCGTGGAAAACCAGCGCGACGGCTTCGAGCGCGTGCTCTCCCATCTCCATTCCCGCGTGGGTCGTGGCGGCACGCGCCGCATCGGGCTCACCGGGCCGCCCGGCGCCGGCAAGAGCACCCTCACCGAGCGGTTGATCCAACGCTATCGCGCGCAGGACCTCAAGGTCGCGGTCGTCGCCGTGGACCCCACCAGCCCCTTCACCGGCGGCGCCCTGCTCGGCGACCGGATCCGGATGGAGTCGGTCAGCCTCGACCCTGGGGTGTTCATCCGGTCGATGGCGACCCGCGGCTCCCGGGGTGGGCTCGCCACCACCACGGAAGAAGTCGCCGACGTGCTCGAGGCATTCGGGTTCGACCGTATCCTGATCGAGACGGTCGGTGTGGGCCAGACCGAGCTGGACATCGCCGGCACGGCGGAGACCACCGTGCTGGTCCTCGTGCCCGAGTCGGGGGACGGCATCCAGACGCTCAAGGCGGGGGTCATGGAGATCGCCGACCTCTACGTGATCAACAAGAGCGACCGGCCCGGCGCGGACAAGCTGAAGCAGGAGGTCGAGGTGATGCTGGGGATCCGGCGGGGGAACGCGTTCGCGCACGTGCCGGCGCATCATGGAAAGGCGTTGGAAAGAGGGAAGGAGCCTTCCAACGCCTGGGAAGCGCCTGTTCTACAAACCATCGCATCCAAGGGTGACGGCATCGACGAACTGGTCGCGGCGCTCGATCGGCACCACGCTTTCCTCACCGAGAGCGGGGCGCTCACCGAGCGGCGCACCCGGCGCCTCGGCGCGCGGATGCGGGCGGTGGTGCAGCGGGCCATCCGGCAGTGGGTATGGGAGGAGACGCGGGTGGAGGAGCTGCTCGCCCGCCGCATCGGTGAGGTCGCCGACGGGCGCCGAAGTCCGTACGACGTCGCGGCGGAAATCCTCGACCAGGTGAGAGCGGGGGCGATTCCATGAGCGTCGCGAAGAAGCCCGTCTACACGGCGGCGGACCTCGAGGGCGTCGACCCCGAGCGGCAGCTGGGCCGGGCCGGGGAGTACCCGTTCACCCGGGGCATCCATCCCACGATGTACCGCGGCAAACTGTGGACGATGCGCCAGTTCGCCGGCTTCGGCAGCGCCGAGGACACGAACCGTCGCTACAAGTTCCTGCTCGAGCACGGGCAAACGGGCCTGTCGGTCGCTTTCGATTTTCCCACGCTCATGGGATACGACTCCGACCATCCGCGCGCCGAAGGGGAAGTGGGGAAGTGCGGCGTGGCGGTGTCGAGCCTCGCCGACATGGAGGAGTTGTTCCGCGGCATCCCGCTGGACCAGGTCTCGACCTCCATGACGATCAACGGCCCCGCCGCGATCCTGTTTTGCTTCTACGTGGCGGCCGCGGAGCGGCAGGGCGTGCCGATCGCGCAGCTGCGCGGCACCGTGCAGAACGACATTCTCAAGGAGTACATGGCCCAGCACGCCTGGGTGTATCCCGTCGAGCCGGCGCTCAAGATCATCGTGGACATGTTCGAATGGTGCGCCGAGCACACGCCGCTGTGGAACACGATTTCGATCTCGGGCTACCACATCCGCGAAGCGGGCGCCACGGCCGCACAGGAGCTGGCGTTCACCCTGGCGAACGGCTTCACCTACGTGGAACGGGGCATGGCGCGTGGTCTCGACGTGGACAGCTTCGCCGCGCGCCTCTCCTTTTTCTGGGACATCCACAACGATTTCTTCGAGGAGATCGCCAAGCTGCGCGCCGCCAGACGCATCTGGGCGCGCCACATGCGCGAGCGCTACGGTGCCAAGCAGCCCCGCTCGTGGATGATGCGGTTCCACTGCCAGACCGCGGGCGTGACCCTCACCGCGCAGCAGCCGCTGAACAACATCGTGCGCGTCGCCTATCAGGCGCTCGCCGCGGTGCTCGGCGGCACCCAATCGCTGCACACCAACTCGCTCGACGAGACGCTCGCTCTGCCGACGGAGCAGGCAGTGCAGGTGGCGCTGCGCACTCAGCAGATCCTGGCGCACGAGGCGGGGGTCGCGGAGGTGATCGACCCGGTGGGCGGGTCGTACTACGTCGAGGCGCTCACCGACCAGCTCGAGCGGGAAGCGGAGGCGGTGTTCGCCGAGATCGCGTCGATCGGGGGCGTAGTACGCGGCATCGAGAGCGGCTGGTTCCAACGGCAGATCGCCCGGTCGGCGGCGGTGTTCCAACGACAGGTCGAGGCGGGGAACAAAGTCATCGTGGGGGTCAACGAATTCCTCGCCGACGAGGACCATCCCGTCGAGATCCTCAAGGTCTCGAACGACGCGGAGGACGGGCAGCGGCGCCGCATGGCGCGGGTGCGGGCCGAGCGCGATTCGACGCGGGTCGAGCGTAGCCTCCAGGCGTTGCGCGAGGCGGCCGAGCAGGATCGCAACGTGATCGGCCCCATGCTCGATTGCGCCCGGGCGTACTGCACGCTGTACGAGATCCGCCAGGCGCTGGAGCGGGTGTACGGCGCCTACCGCGAGCCGGTGTTCTTCTAGGTCATGACCGCCGCGCCGGTCGTGCCCAGCGTCCAGGACGTTCGCGCCACGGTGGCGCGGTTGGCCGGCATCGCGCCCGGCGCCCACTGGGTCGTGTCCTGCTACTTGAAGCTCGAGCCCCGTGACAAGACGCGGGGCAAGTACCTGATCAAGATGAAGAACCGGGTCCGCGAAGCAGCCGCCGGGCTGGCGCGCCGGCCGCTGGAGCGCGCGGAGCGGGAGGCGATCGCCGCCGACCTGGAGCGCGTGCGGGCGTATTTCGAGGAGCCGAGCCGCCTTCCGCCGTCGCGGGGCATCGCGATCTTCGCGTCGCGGGGATTGGGGCTGTTCGAGGCGCTCGCGCTCCCGCACGTGTTTCGCTCCCGGCTCGCCGTCGAGCGGGCGCCGCTGATCGGCGAGCTGGTCGCGCTCGAGCAGGAGTTCGGCACCATTCTCGTCGCCGCCTGCGACCGCACCGCCGCCCGCTTCTTCGAGGTGACGGCGTTCGATTGCGTGGAGCTGACCGCGCTCGCCGGCGTCGACGCCTCGCGCGGCGGCAAGTTCCACGGGCCCCGCCAGGTCCTGGCCCGCTCCGGCGCGCCCGCCGGCAGCGCCGGCGAGCACAACTACCACATGCGCATCCGCACCGAGCGGCAGCGGCTGTACGCGCACATCGCGGACCGGATCTTCCAGATCCACAGCCAGCGGCCGCTGGCCGGGCTGGTCGTGGCGGGCATCGGAGTGGATGCCGCGGCGCTCGTCCCGCACCTGCACACCTACCTGCACGACCTGGTCCTCGGCGTCGTGAAGCTGAATCCCAAGCGCGTGACCCCCGCCGAGGTGCGCGAGGCGGCGCTGGCCCTGCGGGACGAGCGCGAGCGCGCCTGGGAGCGGGCCCACGCCGATGCGGTGAAGGACGGCCTGGGGACGGGATGGGCGGTGAACGGGATCGAGCCGACGCTCAAGGCGCTCGCCCGGGGACAGGTGCGCACGCTCCTCGCCGACGGCCACGCCGACGATCCGCGCATCGACGACGCGATCGAGGATGCGTTGCGCCAGCGCGCCCAGGTGGACGTCCTGTACGACGACCGCGCGCGCCGGGCGGTGGACGGGCTCGCGGCGCTGCTGCGGTTCCGCCGATGAGGGCCAAGTCCAACCGCCGGCCGATCCGCATCCTCGTCGCCAAGCCGGGCCTCGACGGGCACGACCGCGGCGCCAAGGTGGTCGCCGCCGCCCTGCGGGACGCGGGGATGGAAGTGATCTATACCGGCCTGCACCAGACGCCGGAGATGATCGCCCAGGCGGCGATCCAGGAGGACGTGGACGTGGTGGGCCTGTCGATTCTGTCGGGGGCCCACATGACCCTGTTTCCGCGCGTCCGCAAGCTGCTCGACGCCGCGGGACGGCAGGACGTGCTGCTCACCGGCGGCGGGATCATCCCACCGGAGGACATGACGGCCCTCGAGGGGCAGGGCACGGGCAAGCTGTTCGGTCCCGGCACCCCGACGGCCGAGCTCATCAAGTACATCGAGGAGTGGGCGGCGGACCATGTCGCCGCGTAGTCCCGCGCACCACACCCCACGCACCGCGCACCGCTGGTTGTGAGCCGCCTCAAGACGCTCACGGCGGAGTACCAGGAGCTGCGCGCACGCCTCGAGCAGGGAGGCGGCCCGGAGCGCGCGCGGCGCCAGCACGAGCAGGGCAAGCTCACCGCGCGCGAGCGCATCGCCGGGCTGCTCGATCCGGGCGGCCCGTGGCTCGAGGTCGGGCTGCTCGTGGCCTACGACCAATACGACGGCCAGGCGCCGGCGGCCGGCGTCGTGACCGGGCTCGGCCGCATCGAGGGCCGCCCCGTCGTGGTCGTGGCGAACGACGCGACCGTCAAAGCGGGGTCGTGGTGGCCGGAAACGATCAAGAAGATCCTGCGCGCCCAGGAGATCGCGATGCGCCAGCGCATCCCCATCATGTACCTGGTGGATTCGGCGGGCGTGAATCTTCCCTATCAGGGCGGCGTGTTCCCGGGGCAATACGGCGCGGCGCGGATCTTTTACTACAACTCGATCATGCGCCGCTACCTCAAGGTCCCCCAGATCGCGGCGGTCATGGGGCCGTGCATCGCCGGCGGCGCCTACCTGCCGGCCCTGTCGGACGTGATCTTCATGGTCGAGGGGACGTCGTTCATGGGGCTGGGCGGCCCGAACCTGGTGAAGGGCGCGACCGGCCAGGTGGTGGACGCCGAAGCGCTGGGCGGCGCCGCCACCCACACGGCCATCAGCGCGGTCGCGCACTACCGCGCGCGGGACGACCGCGAGTGCCTCGCGCGCATGCGCGAGTACGTCGCGCGGCTGCCGCACGGCCCGGGGCCGCGCCGCACGTACCCGGCGCCGAAGCGCGACCCGAAGGAGCTGTACGAGCTGATTCCGGCCGACCACCGCATGAGCTACGACGTCCGGGCGGTACTCGAGTGCCTGCTCGACTCGGGCCGCCTCGACGAGTTCCAGCCGGACATCGCACCCGAGATGATCTGCGGTCACGGGGCGATCGAAGGCCGGGCCGTCGCGCTGATCGCCAACTCCCGCGGCGTCATCAAGGGCGGCACGGCGAAAGGCACGCCCCCGAAGATCGGCGGCATCATCTACACCGAGAGCGCTGAGAAAGTGGCCTACTTCATCGAGAACGCCGACCGCGAGCGGGTGCCGCTCCTGTTCGTGCAGGACGTGTCCGGCTTCATGGTCGGCACTGAGGCCGAGCATTCGGGGATCATCCGCGCGGGCGCGCGGTTCGTCGAAGCGATGGCGACCGCCACCGTGCCGAAACTCGTGCTCACCGTGAACCACGCGTCGGGGGCGGGCTACTACGCCATGGCGGGGCAGGGGTTCGACCCCGATTTCATCGTGTCGTGGCCCACGGGCCGGATGGGTGTGATGGAAGGGGAGTCGGCGATTCAGGCGGTGTACGGGACCGACGCCGCGCAACCCGAGAACGTCGCCGCCGTGGACGCGATGCGCGCCGCCTACGAGCATCAGCTCGACGCCAAGTTCGCCGGCGCCCGCGGTTTCGTGGACGCCATCCTGACGCCGGAGGAGACGCGGGACGCCCTCGCGTTTCTTCTGGAAGTCGCCACCGAATTCACCCGCCCCGCCCCCGCCCCCGCCCCCGCCCATCCATGAAGCCTTCCATCCTCCTGCTCTGCTTCGCGGCGGCATGCGCCGGGGCGTCTGCGCCCCGGGGCGGGCCGGCGCCGCAAGCGCGCCCGGCTCCACCGAGGGGGGGGCCCCCACCCGCGACGGGGGGCGGCACCGCGCCCGCGGACGGCAGCCGCGCCGCGCCCGCGGTGGAGCCACCCGTGGCGTTCCTCCTGGGGCTCATGCCCCTCAAGAGCACGGGCGTGGACGCGTTTCGCGCCGCGCACCCGACCTATGACGGCCGCGGTGTGCTGATCGCGATTCTCGACAGCGGCGTCGACCCGGGCGTCGCCGGCCTCGTCACCACGAGCACGGGCGCGCCGAAGGTCGTCGACCTGCGCGACTTCTCGGGCGAAGGGCACGTCGATCTCGCTCCGGTCGCGCCGGGCGCCGACGGGACGGTCACGGTCGCGGGACGGGCGCTGCGCGGCGCCGGGCGCATCGGCCGGCTCACCACCGCCACGACGTGGTTCGCCGGTGTGTTCCGCGAGCTCCCGCTCGGACGTGCGCCGGCGGGCGATGTGAACGGCAACGGCACGAATACCGACGTTTTCCCCGTCGTCGCCGTGAAAGCGCCCGACGGGTGGGTGGCGTTCCTCGACACGAACCTCGACGGCTCGTTCGAGGACGAAATGCCGCTGCACGACTACCGCCAGGGTCGCGAGACGATCGCACTCGGGACCCGCCCCCTCACGCTCGTGGCCAACTTCGCCGAATCGGGAGGCGCTCCGGTGCTCGACCTCCTGTTCGACACGTCGGCGCACGGTACCCACGTCGCGGGCATCGCCGCGGGACACGACCTGTTCGGGGTGGCCGGCTTCGACGGCGTGGCGCCGGGCGCGCAGCTCATCGGTCTCAAGATCGCCAACAACGCCCGCGGCGGCGTCAGCGTGCACGGGAGCATCCTGCGGGCGATGGACTATGCGGCCCGCTTCGCCGCCGCGCGGAACCTCCCCCTCGTGGTCAACCTGAGCTTCGGCGTCGGGAACGAGCACGAGGGCCGGGCAGTGATCGACTCCCTCGTGGACGCCTTCCTCCTGGCGCACCCCGACGTCGTCTTCGCGATCAGCGCCGGGAACGACGGCCCCGGCCTGTCGACGATGGGATTCCCCGGCTCGGCCGATCTGGGGCTGTCGGTCGGCGCCACCTATCCCGGGGTCTTCACCCGCGCCCCGCAGCCGGGGGTCCCGACCCCGCGCGACGTGCTGGCCTGGTTCAGCTCCCGCGGCGGCGAGCTGGCGAAGCCGGACATCGTCACGCCCGGTGTGGCCTTCTCCGCGGTCCCGGCCTGGAACACCGGGGACGAGATCAAGGGCGGCACGAGCATGGCGGCGCCCCACGCGGCCGGCCTCGTTGCGTGCCTGGTCTCGGCGTTGGCCCAGGAGGGGCGCCGGATCAGCGCCGTGGACCTGACGCAGGCGCTGCGCGTGTCGGCCCGCCCGTTTGCGGGCGCTCGCCTGATCGACCAGGGGGCCGGCACACCGGTCCTCGACGCCGCGTACCAATGGCTACGGGCGGGCCACCAGGGATCCGAGTACACCGTGCGCGCCACGACCGGGGCCTCGGCGGCCTACCGGCGCGACGGGCTGACCGGCCCCGCCGACACGCTCGAGACATTCAGCGTCCGCCACAGGGCGGGCTTACGGGCCGCGCAGTTCCTCCTGCGCGCCGACGCGGCGTGGCTCGGCGTGCCTGAGGCGATCGAGGCGGGGCCGCGCGAGACCCAGATCCCCGTCGTGTACCGGCGCAGCGCACTGACGGCCCCCGGCGTCTACGTGGGGACCGTCAGCGCGCGCAACCCGAGCGACACGCTCGCCGGACCCCTGTTCGCACTCGTCAATACGGTCATCGTGCCCCGCGATCTCGCGGCGCAGCCGCTCCTCGACCCGGGTCGCGCCGTCGGCCCCGCCGGCGTGCAACGGTACTTCCTGCGCGTCGGGCAGCCGGGGGCGACCCTGCGCGCCACCGTCGTCATTCCCGATTCCCAACAGCAGGAAGCGACCGTCCGTCTCTACGAGCCGAACGGCGCCCCGGCCCGCTCCGCGCCGGAGGACGTCCAGGTCGGGGGCGAAAAGAACGGCACGGCAGAGATCACGGTCCGCGGAGAGGACCTCGTGGCCGGCGTGTACGAGCTGGACCTGGTCGCTCCGCCGCTTGCCGGCGTCACGGCCACCGTCCGCGCCGCGCTGGGCCCGGTGGCGCTCCAACCGTCGGGG